>JAGBCY010000026.1 GCA_017937765.1 Alistipes sp. | reverse complement strand
TATTGTAGGACTTCTGAGAATAGTAGATGTGCTGGCATATTTACCAATAGGTTTAGTTTATTCCATTGGCTATATACCCAAACTGGACTAAACTTATTTTTGCTTTGACGGCAGCTAAAAAAAAGATGCTGACGAAGAGAGAAAGACGCTCATTCTTCTTTTTTCGCCAGCATTTATCTTAAAAATTCAAAAAAATACACCCAACTCTGATTTTTGGGTGTAAAAAAGGGTGTAAATCTCGTAACTACTTGATTTACACCCTTTACTGCGGAGAGGGAGGGATTCGAACCCCCGGAGCCTCGCAGCTCAACGGTTTTCAAGACCGCCGCAATCGACCACTCTGCCACCTCTCCAACGGACAAAGGTAGGGCATTTATTCGAATCTGCCAAATATTTTTTAAAATATTTTTTCTTGTTTTTGGCAATACTTCCGATATAATATTAATAATCAGCGTATTACGTAATGTAAAATCTAACTTTGCAAGTTGGGTTGAGGTGCCCCCAAAATGCTGAAACCGCGCTATTTTGCCCCCTTTTTGGGATATTCTTTTTTCTCCTTTGATATTTTTTTAGTAACTTTGTCCGATTAATTCTTTATAATTAAGGTATGGAGCAGGCAGGCTGTAACAACAACATATGCAACAAGGGGTGGATAGGTCGACTTATGGACCTGGCACCGTGGGTGGTAGGAGTTCTGATTTTCTGGATGGTGAGCCACCATTTCTACGCTCCGCAGTTCGAGGGCCGCTCGCTCTCGCAGGGCGATATTGCGCAGTATGCCGGAATGTCGGAGGATATCCGCGAGCACCGCGCCGTGGAGGGTGAGGACCCGCAGTGGACGGGAAATATGTTCTCGGGAATGCCGGCATATCTTATCGACGTGGAGTACCCCGCGCAGTATGTCAAGCGTTGGGTGGGCTCGGTGGTCAAGGCTGTGGAGAGCCCTATGAATATGACGCTATGTGCTATGGTGCTGATGATGGTTGCCGTGGTGATGATGGGCGTAAATCCGTGGATCGGCATAATTGCGGGCTTGGCGTATGGCCTCTCGACATATTTCTTCCTTATCATCGACGCGGGACATATCACGAAGATGTGGGCGTTGGTCTACGCGCCGCCGATGGTTGCGGCCGTGTGGTACGCGCTGCGGCGTAATATGTGGGTGGGAGCGGCATTTGCCGCGCTCTTTGGCTCGTTGGAGCTCGGTGCGAACCATCCGCAGATAACCTACTACTTCTTGCTGGTGTGTCTTGCGCTGTGGATCAGCGAGATATGGTTTACGGCGAAGGCGCGCGTGTGGGGCGAGTTTATCCACCGCACGTTGTTGCTCGTCGTGGCGGCACTCTTGGCCGTGGGCTCGAACTTCTCGCCGCTGTGGTACACGCTCGAGCACCAGAAGTACACGACGCGTGGTGTTGCCGAGGCTAAGGCCGAGGGCGATGCACGTGCCGAGAAGATCGCCTACAACACGGCGTGGAGCTACGGCATTGGCGAGAGCTTCAATATGCTCGTTCCCTCGTATATGGGTGCTTGGTCGGGCGATGTGAGCGACGAGGTTATCGAGGTGTTGCAGAGTCCCGGTGTGCAGAGTGCCATCGTGGACGACGCTATCGACGAGCTCACGCGCACGTTGCAGCAGGATATCCCCGAGCTTCAGCGTGCCGATGTGGAGTACTTCATAAATGCCGGTGATGAGAACTTGGCTGCCGAGCTGAAATATATCTACGAGGCGCGCTTCGACGAGCTCGCGGGCTATGCCTCGAACTACTGGGGCACGCAGCCCTACACCGCAGGCCCAACCTACTTGGGTGCCGTTGTCGTGATGTTGGCGATCTTGGGCCTTGTGCTCGTGCCGTCGCGTGGCCGCTGGTGGATGCTGGGCGTGATGCTCTTCGCGCTGCTGTTGGCGTGGGGAGGTAACTTTATGGGCTTCTACGAGGTGATGTACGACCTGTTGCCCGGATATAAGAGCTTCCGCACGGTCTCTATGGCACTGGTAATCATCGAGTGGGGCGCACCGCTTATGGCGGCTGTGGCTCTGTGGCAGCTGCTGCGCTCGGATCTCGCGCCGCGTGGACTCTATGTACGTGTGGGGGTAGCCTATGTGACGGTTGTGGTACTCGTTGTGGCTATGGCTATCGCGGCGGACTATGGCCTTGCGGATATATATGACAAATATGGCGATGCGCTCTGGGTCGAGCAGCTCAGGGAGGCGGCCTATAACTCGCGCCACGCGGCTATGATGAGCGACCTGTGGCGTACGCTCGGCTACGTGACGGTGACGGCGGCGGTGCTCGTCGGATATGTTGCCCTCCGCGGGAAGTTTAGTCGAGCTAAGGAGGAGGGCGCGAAGTGCCTCGGCCGCGAGTCGCTGCTCGGTGCTGCGATGGTCGCTATCGTGGGAGGCCTCGTTGTTGTAGACTTAATGGGCGTTGCCGATCGTTATATGTATGAGGATAAGTGGGTGGAGACGCGACCTATGGAGCTTACGCCCACGGCTGCCGACCGCGCGATTATGGCCGACACGGACCTCGGCTTCCGCGTGCTCGACCTCTCGACCGACCCCTTCAACAGTGCCCGTGCGTCGTACTTCCACCGCTCGGTGGGTGGCTACCACGGCGCGAAGCTCGGCCGCTATCAGGAGGTTATCGACCGTTACCTCTCGGAGTTTAACCCCGAGGTGCTTGCTGCCCTCAATACACGATATGTGATCTATGGCGGCGAGGCTATGCCTGCGGCCTCTGTTACGGGCGTCGAGCCCTATGGTGCCGCGTGGTTCGTATCGGGCGTTGAGCGTCGGGCGACAGCTCGTGAGGAGTTGGAGGCTCTCGGTAGCGTGGCTCTCGACTCGGTGGCTGTGGTTGCGGAGTCGGTTAAGGGTCTCGAGGCAGAGTATGATGCCTCGGGCGTAATCGAGCTTGTGGAGTATGCGCCGAACCGCCTGAAGTATGAGTACGAGGCTCCGAGCGAGGCGTTGTGCCTCTTCTCCGAGATATACTTCCCCGAGGGCTGGAGCGTGACGATTGATGGCCGCGAGGCGGACTACTTCGCTGCGGACTATATCCTTCGCGGTATGGAGCTCCCGGCGGGTAAGCATACGGTGGAGTGGAGCTTCCGTGCGCCGGCGTGGAGGGCTACATCGGCAGTTATGGGCATCGCCTCGGCACTAATCCTTGCAGGGTGTGTCGCGGTGGCGGTGCTCGCTATATTGAACAACAGAAAACGAAGATAGTATGTCGGAAGGAAAGGATCGCAGAATAAGACGCAAGGTACGCCGCTCGTACCTCATATCGACAATAAGCATCGCGCTGGTGCTCTTTATGTTGGGCGTGGTGAGCTACGTGGCTCTCTCGGCCCTCACGGCTGCTGCCGACCTGCGCGGCAGGGTGACCGTCTCGGTGGAGGTGGCCGACTCGCTCACAGACTCTCGCCACGAGGCCATACGTGAGGCTATTATGGCGATGGAGGAGTGTGGCTCGGTTGCCTTTATGTCGAAGGATGAGAAGATTGCGGATGAGGCATTCCGTGGTCAGTTTGAGATAGACCTCGACCTGCTGCTCGGCGAAAACCCCTTGCGCGACAGCTACGAGGTGACGCTCGATGCCAACCGCGCCTCGCGTGAGGATGTCGAGAATTTCGCTCGCGAGGTTGCCGAACTCGACGACGTGGAGTATGTCGCCGTGCCCCCTGTGGAGGTTGTCGAGCGTATGCACACGACAATAACGCACATCAGCTTTGGCCTGCTCATCTTCCTCGGCGTGCTGCTCATCATCTCGGTGGTGCTGCTGAACAACACCATCCGTCTGGCTATCTACTCGAAGCGATACCTCATAAACACGATGAAGCTCGTGGGTGCCACGAAGTGGTATATTATGCGACCGCTGCTGGCCAGTGCTCTTAAGCAGGGCGTCGTTGCGGGCATCATCGCGGGGGCTATGGTTGCGGGCATTGTCTACGGCACGGAGATGGTCAAGCCCGAGGGCCTCTCGATGCTTGCGCTCCGCGAGGTGGGCACGATCATCGCTATGCAGCTCGTCCTCGGTGTCGTCATCACGGTGGGCTTCAGCGCGGTGGCGGTCAACAAATTCGTGAATATGAAGTCGAACAAGATATACCTCTATTAATAATATCGCTATGGAGAATAAGGACCTGAAAAATAACGAGTCGGGCGGACGTATGCCCTTCTCGCGTCGCAACTACGCCTATATGTTGGCTGGCGTGGTGATAATAATTCTTGGCTTTGTGCTTATGTCGGGAGGCGCGGAGCATACTGCCACGGAGTTCGACGAGTCGATCTTTTCGGCTCGCCGTATAACGGTAGCACCCATCGTCGTGGTCGTAGGCTTCGTCGTGGTGGGCTTCGGCATAATGAAACGTTTTAAGTCGGACGATAAAGAGTAACAAAAGTGAACATCATTGAAGCGATAATCTTGGGTGCGGTGCAGGGCCTCACGGAGTTCCTGCCCGTGTCGAGCAGCGGCCACTTGCAGTTGGCTAAGGAGCTCCTCGGCGTTGAGATCGCCGAGAACCTTACATTCGACGTTATGCTCCACGCCGCTACGGTGCTGAGCACCATCGTCATCCTCTGGGGCGAGATATGGGGTCTGCTCAAGGGCCTCTTCAGAGGCGGTATGAACGAGGAGAAGAGCTATATCCTGAAGCTCATAATCTCGATGATACCCATCGGCATCGTGGGCCTACTCTTTAGGGACCAGATAGATGCGATGCTCGGCTCGGACTATATTATGGCCATCGTGGGAGGTATGCTCCTGCTCACGGCCCTGCTGCTCACGTTTGCCTACTACGCCCACCCGCGCCAGAAGCAGACCATCTCCTACCGCGATGCCTTCATCATCGGCCTCAGCCAGGCGGTAGCCTCGATGCCCGGCCTCTCGCGCTCGGGCACGACAATCGCCACGGGCCTGCTGCTGGGCAATAACAAGGCGGCCGTCGCCACCTTCTCGTTCCTTATGGTCTTGGCCCCCATCATCGGACAGTCGTTGCTCGACGTCTTGGATGGCGGTATGGCCATTACGGGCATCGGTATAATGCCCCTCGTGGCGGGCTTCATCTCAGCATTTGTCGTGGGATGCTTGGCCTGCCGCTTTATGATCGACATTGTTAAGCGCGGCAAACTCATATGGTTTGCCATCTACTGCGCCATCGTCGGCGTGGTGGCCATCGGCTCATATATATTATAAGTATGGAGAATTTCACGTTGACCGGGGTCGACTTCCCCGAAGGCTATGTTGCCGTCATTGATAAGCCCTATGAGTGGACATCGGCAGATGTCGTGCGCAAGATAAAGTTCCAGCTGCGCAAGTGTGGCCATCCGAAGATTAAGATCGGCCACGCCGGCACGCTCGACCCGTTGGCTACGGGTATCCTCATCGTCTGCATAGGTCGCGCCACGAAGCGTGTGGAGAGCCTTCAGGCCGAGCGTAAGGAGTACGTTGCGGAGCTGATGCTCGGAGCCACGACGCCCAGCGGCGATATGGAGCACGAGGTCGATGCCACGTATCCCACCGACCATATCACGCGCGAGGCGGTTGAGGCGGCACTCCAGTCCCTCACGGGCGAGCGCGAGCAGCTGCCGCCGCTCTACTCGGCAAAGAAGGTGCAGGGCGTGCGTGCCTATGAGTTTGCGCGCGCAGGCGAGGAGGTGGAGCTCAAGCGTGCACAGATAAACATCTATGCTATGGAGCTTGTGGAGTACGACCTGCCGAGGATAAAGATTCGGGTGGAGTGCAGCAAGGGCACCTACATCCGCTCGCTTGCCTTCGAGATTGGCGAGGCGTTGCAGAGTGGCGCGTATCTTACGTCGCTACGCCGCACGCGCAGTGGTGACTTCAGGGTCGAGGAGGCCCACACGCTCGACCTATTTATGGAAAAATTACGCGAGTGTGAAACAAAATAGAGGTTTTTGCGTATATTGTTTGATTGTTACACGTTTTTTTTGAACAACATATGAAGTTATCGCAGTATGGTTATGAGTTCACCGAGGATATGATCGCGAAGTATCCCACGGTGAATCGTGATGATGCACGCCTTATGGTGTTACACCGCTCAACAGGCGAGATCGAGCATCGCATCTTCAAGGATATTATCGAGTATTTTGACGAGAAGGATATGTTCGTGTTCAACGACACGAAGGTATTTCCTGCGCGCTTGCAGGGCTGCAAGGAGAAGACGGGTGCCGATATCGAGATATTCCTCCTGCGCGAGCTCAACAGCGAGCTGCGCCTGTGGGATGTGTTGGTTGACCCTGCGCGTAAGATACGTATCGGCAACAAGCTCTACTTCGGCAACGACGAGCTTATGGGTGCCGAGGTTATCGACAACACCACGTCGCGTGGCCGTACGCTCAGATTCCTCTTCGACGGCTCGTACGAGGAGTTCAAGGAGGCGTTGTACAACCTCGGCGAGACACCGCTGCCCCGCTGGGTGAGGGAGAAGGTCGAGCCCGAGGATGCCGAGTGGTATCAGACGATATATGCCGATAAGGAGGGTGCTGTGGCAGCCCCCACGGCCGGCCTGCACTTCTCGAAGCACCTGATGAAGCGTATGGAGATCAAGGGCATCGAGCGTGCCTTCCTTACGTTGCACGTGGGTCTCGGTAACTTCCGCACGGTGGATGTCGAGGATCTGTCGAAGCACAAGATGGACTCGGAGCAGTTTATCATCACGCCCGAGACAGTGGAGGTGGTAAACCAGACCAAGCGCGACGGACATAAGGTCGTGGCCATCGGTACAACCGTTATGCGCGCTATGGAGACTGCCGTGTCGGTGGGTGGTATGCTCAAGCCTATGGATGGCTGGACCAACAAGTTTATCTTCCATCCCTACCAGTTTACCGCGGCCGATGCCTTCGTATCGAACTTCCACCTGCCCTACTCTACGCAGCTGATGATGGTGGCGGCGTTCGGCGGCTACGATCTGGTTATGAACGCCTATAACTTGGCACGCGAGGAGGGTTATCGCTTCGGTACTTATGGCGATGCGATGTTGATTTTGTAGAAAAAATTTACTATTTTTGCATAGTAAAGTACAAATATTATGGCAACAAACAAGATATTGTACGTCTGTCAGGAGATATCTCCCTATCTTCCTGAAAACGAATTCTCGAAGCTGAGCATCGAGATGGCACGCCAGATGCAGGAACGTGGTGCCGAGGTGCGTACGTTTATGCCACGCTATGGCTGTATCAATGAGCGTAGAAACCAGCTCCACGAGGTGATCCGCCTGTCGGGTATGAACCTCATCATCAACGATAACGACCACCAGCTAATAATCAAGGTGGCCTCGATTCCCGCGGCCCGCATCCAGATATACTTCATCGACAACGACGACTACTTCTCGCGTCGCGCGATCCTCAAGGATGAGAATGGCACGATGTTCGAGGATAACGACGACCGCGCGATATTCTTCGCTCGCGGTATGTTGGAGACGGTCAAGAAGCTGCGCTGGTCGCCCACGATTGTCCACTGCCACGGCTGGTTCTCGGCGATTGTGCCTATGTATCTGAAGAAGGTGTTTTACGACGATCCGCTCTTCCGCGATGTGAAGATCGTGCTGTCGCTCTCCGACGATAAGTTCGACGGTAGCCTCGCTGCCGACTTCAAGCAGAAGCTCGAGGGTGAGGGTATTATGGATAGCAATATGAAGATTTTGGAGGAGCCATCATACCAAAACCTCTATCGCTTCGTTATTGATTATGCCGATGGTGTCATTGTGACGTCGGCAGATGCCGATCCTGAGATTGTGGAGTACGCCCGCAGCCGCGGCAAGAAGGTGCTCGACTATGCTGAGGGCGAGGCAAAGGAGGTCTTCGATAAGTATAAGAGGTTCTATGACGAGTTGTAAGCGAGTGATAGTCTTTGCGGTGGCCGTGCTGTGTATGGCCCTCACCGTTGTGGGGTGTACCACCGAGGCAGACTATACTATGGGTTCGGAGTTCATCCCGACAAATCAAAATATGGAGCTTCGCCGCCGTGTCTATGAGCTTGGCGTTGTGACGGATGGGGACAGCCAGAGAGGTTGTTCACTCTTCACTACGCGCCTGCACCAGACCGACTCCATCGCCTCGTCGAACATCGAGGATGGATATTTCGGCCTGGAGCGCAGCGAGCGTTTCGGCACACGTCGCGCAGGCTTTATGTCGCAGATGATCTTCAGTCTGTCGCTCCCCGAGGAGCGCGGCTGGGGTTATAGACCTATCTTCGACTCTATGCAGCTGTCGTTATACGTCACCGATTTCCACGGCGATACCACGCGTAAGCACCGCTTTGCCGTCTACGAGATCACGTCGAACGACTACCTTAAGCTAAGCAGCGACACGTCGTTCTACCTTAACTTCGACCCCACGCCCTACATATCCGAGGAGCCTATCTTCGAGTTCGACTTCCCGAACCCCGATAAGGGCGTCTATGTGGGCGATATGGATAACCCCGAGAACTGCGAGGTGCTCCTCGAGGAGACCCCCGCAACGAGGGAGTACATCGAGCGTCTGATGCTTATGACCGACCTCGAGGATAACGGTGGCTTCGCGCTGGACAAGGATAGCATCTATGTCAACGGCAACGAACTCAAGTTCCTCGACGTGGTGCGCGGCATCTACATCGCTCCCGTGGATGAGGCCATCGAGGGCGAGGGCGCGATGTTTGCGACCGACCTGTCGAACACGGCACTGCTGCTCTACTCGCGCGGCCGCTACGAGGAGGATCCTACGATTATTCGCGATACGACCTATATGGTCTACAACCTCTACCTCAGCCCGCGAAACTACGACATTAAGGCGGGCAATGTGTCGATCAACTCGGTGAGCCACGACTATACCCACGCGGCGTTCAATGCCGAGGATATCAACGCGGAGGTGGATGTTAACGTGGGCTATGTCGAGGGTATGGGTGGCGTTGTCACCGAGGTGTCGTTTACCGACGAGTGCATTCAGTCGTTGGCCGACATAGTGCTCGAGGCGGGCGATGCCGTAGTGTCGGTGAATCAGGCACTTATACACATCTATCTGGACGATGTGTACCCCGCAGGTTCGATGTACGACTACCTGCAAATCAATCCCGTGACGGTGACGCCGCTCTTGGACGACGCTATGGATCGTATGGGTATGTATGTCGACTATGGCAACCTCATTGCCATTGCCGACTATAATTACGCCGTGGAGTCGAGCTACACGCTCGCGTACGGAGGTGTGCTCAACCGCTCGCTCGCCTCGTACACGATGGATGTGTCGACCTACGTGCAGACGCTTATGCTCGAGGCGGCAAAGAGTGCCGATAGCAATGGCCGTGTGCACTTGGCAAAGTTTGCAGAGGACTACACCGCGGGAGAGTCGTTCGTGGGTATGCGCCGCTTCTACCTCGGCCCCGGAGCCTACTCGTTGTTTGGCCTCAAGCGTCAGACGATCGAGGGTATGGCTGGCGACGTGGAGGGTGTGACTATGTCGGCACCGATGAAGTTAGAGATAACCTATACTATTGTAAATTAGAGTGATAATACTATATAGATAACATTTTAGCGAACCTAAGTTTTACAACTTAGGTTTCGCTGTTTGTATAAGAAACGAGAATTGGGATGCAAGAAAATTTAGTTATTGTAGAGTCTCCGGCCAAGGCTAAGACCATCGAGAAGTTCCTCGGTAAAGATTATATGGTCAAATCGAGCTTCGGTCATATTCGCGACTTGGCTAAAAAGGGACTCGGTATCAACCTCGATAACGAGTTTGAACCCATATATGAGATTCCGGAGGATAAGCGCAAGGTTGTCGACGAGCTCTCGAGGCTCGCACGCGAGGCAAAGACCGTGTGGTTGGCATCCGATGAGGACCGCGAGGGAGAGGCTATCGCATGGCACCTTGCTAAGGTTCTCGGCCTGCCTATCGACCAGACCAAGCGTATCGTGTTCCACGAGATCACGCAGCGCGCCATCCTCGGAGCTATCGAGAATCCCCGCACCATAGACCTTAACCTCGTGAATGCACAGCAGGCACGCCGTGTGTTGGACCGTCTGGTGGGCTTCGAGCTCTCGCCCGTGCTCTGGAAGAAGGTGCGCCCGGCACTATCGGCAGGACGTGTGCAGAGCGTCGCCGTGCGCCTCATCGTCGAGCGCGAGCGCGACATCATCGCCTTCACGCCGCAGGCTATGTTCCGCGTCGTTGCGCAGTTCTATGCCGTGGGGGATGCGTCGAAGACACTCTTCAAGGCATCGCTCTCGCAGCCCTTCGCCACGCGCGACGAGGCCGAGCAGTTCTTGCGTAGCTGCATAGGCGAGCAGTTCACCGTGTCGAAGGCCGAGGAGAAGCCCGTGCAGCGTTATGCCGCACCGCCGTTTACCACCTCGACACTCCAGCAGGAGGCGGGCCGCAGACTCGGTATGAGCGTGTCGCAGACGATGTCCGTGGCACAGAGACTCTACGAGCAGGGTCTTATCACCTATATGCGTACCGACTCGGTGAACCTCTCGGATATGGCCATCGCGCAGTGCAAGAACGAGATCACGCGCCTGTTCGGTGCCAAGTACTCCTATCCGCACAACTTCAAGACCAAGTCGAAGGGTGCGCAGGAGGCCCACGAGGCCATTCGCCCGTCGTATATCGAGCGTCACGAGATCGAGGGTACGGCTGCAGAGAAGCGTCTCTACGACCTTATCTGGAAGCGCACGGTGGCATCGCAGATGGTGCCCGCGGAGTTGGACCGCACGCAGATCGTCATAGATATGAGCCGCCGCTCGGAGCAGTTTATCGCCACGGGTGAGGTTGTCCGCTTCGACGGATTTATGCGCCTCTACTCGGAGACCGTCGACGAGGATCAGCAGAGCGAGGGCGAGGGTGGCATCCTGCCTAAGATGGTTGTGGGCGATAGCGTGTGCGCCACGACGATCACCGCCTCGGAGCGTTATAGCGTGGCACCTCCGCGCTATAACGAGGCCGCGCTGGTAAAGCGTCTCGAGGAGTTGGGCATCGGCCGTCCTTCGACCTATGCACCCACAATCACCACGATCATCAACCGCGGCTATGTCGTCAAGCAGAACCGCGATGGCCAGAAGCGCGAGACGTTGCACCTGACACTCTCGGGTGAGAAGATCGCCGAGAAGATCGTCAGCGAGAGCTATGGTAAGGAGAAGAGCCGTCTGGCTCCGACGGATATAGGTATGATCGTCAACGACTACCTCGAGTCGCAGTTCTCCTCGATTATGGACTACCACTTCACCGCCAACGTCGAGAAGGAGTTTGACCGTGTGGCCGATGGCGAGATCACGTGGACCTCGATGATCAACGACTTCTACACGCCGTTCCATAAGCTCGTGGATGCCGCCATCGGCACACAGAGCGACCGCAGTATGCAGTCGGCAAGGGTGCTGGGCGTGGACCCCAAGACGGGACTTACGGTCAAGGCACGCATCGGCCGCTATGGCCCGATGGTGGAGCTCGAGTCGACGGATGGCAGCAAGGGCCACTTCGCATCGCTGAAGAAGGGTCAGCTCATCGAGTCGATAACGTTGGAGGAGGCGTTGGAGCTCTTCGCCCTGCCGCGTAACCTCGGCGATAAGGATGGCGAGGATATTATGGTCGGCGTGGGTAAGTTCGGCCCCTATGTCCGCCACGGCAAGACCTTCGCATCGCTGGCCAAGAGCGACGATCCTTATACCATCACCCGCGAGCGTGCCATCGCACTTTTGGAGGAGAGCATCGCCAAGCAGCGTGCCGCCTCGGAGCCGATTCGTACCTTTACCGAGGATGCCGCTATGGTCGTCAAGAGCGGTCAGTATGGTCCCTATATCGCCTATAACGGCAAGAACTACCGCCTGCCCAAGGGCACGAAGGTGGATAGCCTCACCTATACCGACTGCCAGCGAATCATCGCTAAGAGTAAGAAATAGACAACACATAAACAACACTAAAACAGAAACTAACGTTATGAAGAAAATCTTTGGTTTGGCACTCGGCCTCATCTTGGCTACGGGTGCAATGGCTCAGGAGGCAGAGACTCCCGAGTACACATTCACTGTTGTGAAGGAGAATCCCATCACAAGCATCAAGAATCAGAACCAGGCAGGTACCTGCTGGTGCTATTCGTCGTTGGCATTCATCGAGTCGGAGCTCTTGCGTATGGGTAAGGGCGAGTACGATTTCTCGGAGATGTTCATCGTTCACAACACCTACCTCGACCGTGCCGACAAGGCAGTGCGTACCCACGGCGACGTGTCGTTCTCGCAGGGTGGCTCGTTCTACGACGTGATCTATGGTATGGAGGCATTTGGTCTCGTTCCCGAGGCTGAGATGCGTCCCGGCGTGATGTATGGCAAGGAGCTCAGCGTTCACAACGAGCTTTCGGCTGTGAGCGACGCTATCGTTGCTGCTATCGCTGAGGGTAGACACCGCAGCTTGCAGGTAAGCCCCGAGGGCGAGCCCCTCTGGAAGAAGGCTATCGAGGCTGTTCACGACATCTACCTCGGCGTGCGTCCCGAGACTTTCACCTACGAGGGCAAGGAGTACACTCCCCACTCGTTCTACGAGTCATTGGGCTTGAACGCTGCGGACTACGTGTCGTTGACATCGTACACTCACCACCCCTTCTACAAGCCTTTCGTTCTCGAGATTCAGGATAACTGGCGTTGGGCACAGTCGTACAACCTCCCCATCGACGAGTTGATGGAGGTGTTCGACAACGCTATTATGGAGGGCTACACCATCGCTTGGGGTAGCGACGTGAGCGAGAAGGGCTTTACTCGTCAGGGTATGGCTGTTCTTCCTCTCGAGGCTACGGGTAACGACCTTCAGGGCTCGGATATGGCAAGATGGCTCAACTTGAGCGAGGAGGAGCGCAAGAACAATCCTATGCCCGCAGCTGAGTTGTGGTGCACACAGGAGCAGCGTCAGATCGCTTACGACAACTGGGAGACTACCGACGACCACGGTATGTTGATCTACGGTATCGCTAAGGATCAGAACGGCACCGAGTACTACATCGTTAAGAACTCGTGGGGCGAGGCTGGTACTTACAAGGGTATCTGGTATGCTTCAAAGGCATTCGTTCGTTACAAGACGATGAACATCATCGTTCACAAGAACGCTATTCCTAAGGACATCCGCAAGAAGCTCGGCTTGTAATCCCGAGGCCCCTTCCGAGGGTGGGTCCCCACCCGACGAGGAGGTAAATATAAATCCGTCGTGGCACGCGCCGCGACGGATTTTTTGTGCTTGATGGCGGTGTAACTACCTTATACTTAGGCTTGGAAGTCGTAAATTGTAGCCCGATCTGTGGTCGCTATATCTTTAGCTTATGCCCCGATAAGAATATATTATGAAAGAAAAGGAGCGAAAAATGATTCGTGTAATAATTTTTTTATACCTTTGCAGCGGAACAAAAATTGATAGAATAACAAAAAACGATAACGATTAATTATACTATACGACTATGAAGACAACAATGAAGTGCTGCTGCTCGTCGGGCACGAAGAGCGCATCGGAGAAGAGATTATACGATTTCGAGGCTATGGCTCAGGATAAGAGCGTGGTGTCGCTGGCGAAGTACAAGGGCGACGTGGTGCTCGTGGTGAACACCGCCAGCCAGTGCGGCTTCACGCCCCACTATGCCGACCTCCAGTCGCTCTACGCGAAGTATGGCGATAGGGGCTTTGCAATCCTCGACTTCCCCTGCAACCAGTTTGGCGGCCAGTCGCCCGAGAGCGATTCGGAGACTACACAGTTCTGCCAGCTGAACTATGGCACTACCTTCGCGCAGCTTAAGAAGGTGGAGGTCAATGGCTCAGGCGAGCTTCCGCTCTACACGTGGCTCAAGGCCGAGCAGGGATTCAAGGGCTTCGATATGGACCATAAGCTCGGCCCGGTGCTCGATAAGATCTTGCGCGAGGCCAACCCCGACTACGACAAGTCGTCGGACATCAAGTGGAACTTCACGAAGTTCCTCATCGACCGTGAGGGTCGCGTTGTAGCGCGCTTCGAGCCCACGACCGATATGCAGGTTGTTGCCGAGGCCATCGAGAAGCTGCTCTAATCGACACGCGCCACTGAAGCCGCTGACGAGGATAACGGCTCGTGGTGCGCTATGGAGAGGTGTTATGCGCCGCCGCTATGGATGGGTGTGATGCGCCGCTGAAACAACTATAAACGTTAAGGTCGCTGAATCGAGAGGCTATCTATATAGTGCGCGCCGCAGAAAAAGCGATAAAGACTCCACGGACATTGTTTTGTGGGGTCTTTGCTTTTGTGGTATGCCTCGGCGACGGAAGATATATGCCTTGATTTTAGACCGTGACACTGAAGTGTTCCACTCATTTCTTGCGCCTCAAGCTCCAAGTCTCGCAGTTTTCCCTATCTTTGCCGTCGTAACGACGGACCTATTACATCGAAGGCCTACTACACCAAAGGCATCAAGTGATGTCAGTTCAGTACTTTTTAGTATCTTTGCCGTCGTAACGACGGTCCTATTACATCGAAGGCCTACTACACCAAAGGCATCAAGTGATGTCAGTTCAATTCTTTTTCCTATCTTTGTATGTGATTTAGGAACAATGAAAAACTTAGGATATGAAGATCGCGATAATCGGAGCTGGAAATATGGGAGGTGCTGTGGCGCGCGGATTGGCTAAGGGATGCATCGTCCCCGCGGCGGACATCTACATCTCGAACCCCTCGACCCATAAGCTCGAGGTGCTAAAGCGCGAATTCCCAGAGATAAACACTTCGACAGATAATTGTGCCGTGGCCGCTGCTGCCGACATCGTCATCCTCGCCATAAAGCCGTGGAAGGTGGTGGAGGTCGTTGAGGAGATTAAGCCGCGGTTGGACTACACGCGTCAGGCTGTGGCCTCGATGGTGGGTGGTCTCGGCATTGCGCAGCTCACCGAGTGGCTCGACAAGGGCGATGGCGTGCTGCCCGCGACATATCTCATCATACCCAACACCGCCATCGCGACGATGAGCAGTATGACGTTTATTGCGTCGGCGCGCTCGACCGCAGCACAGGATGCCCAGCTGCTTGACATATTCAACGAGTTAGGCGAGGCTATGTTGGTGGACGAGGGGCTGATACCGGCCGGAACGTCGCTCGCGTCGTGCGGCATAGCCTATGCCCTGCGATACATACGCGCGGCGATGGAGGGAGGCGTCGAGCTCGGCTTCAGGGCCGACGATGCCAAGCGCATAGTTATGCAGACGTTGCGTGGTGCGGCCGATATTCTCGAAGCTAACGGCTCACACCCCGAGGCGGAGATCGACCGTGTAACTACCCCCGGAGGACTTACGATCCGTGGCCTAAACGCTATGGAGGCCGCCGGCTTCACGCCGAGCGTGATCGAGGGCCTGCGAGCCTCGACAAAGAGATAGGCGTGGCAGAGTGTCCGAGGACGTCGACAAAGAGATAAAATGCGTCGGTGTGGCAACTGTCTATGCTCCAGTCGTTTAACATAGTTTAGGGTGGCTATTTAGATATTAGCCACCCTTATTCTCTTTCGCGCATTCCGCTGCTGCCCTTGTCCTATCTCGCGGGCATCCTTATTTTTTCTCGCACTACTCTTATTCTATTTAGTCGCTATCACGCTCTATTTCAGCTGCTTGCCATCCGAGAAGGCGTTACCTACGATGGCCCCGAGCTCGATATAGTGGTGGTTGATGGGGTCGTAGGTTATGGGGCGCAGCTTGCGGTAGTCGATCTTGTCGTCGGTGAGGATGCGCTCGTCGGCACTCACGTTTACGATGCGGCCCACGAGGTGGTTACTCTCCTTGTCGTACGACACCATCTCGCACTCCAAAGTCATCGGCAACTCGTTGATAATAGGCGCGTTGACTACCTCCGAGCGGGTAGCCGTGAAGCCTGCCTTCGTAAATTTGTCGGGCTCCTTGTTCCCCGACACGATGCCCACAAAGTCGCACGCCGTGAGCCTATCGACGGTGGCCATACTCACCGTAAAGGCGCGCGTTGCGAGGATATTTTTCGTGGTCTTGTGCCCCTCCGACAGGCAAATACCGATATGGTCGTCGGTAAAAATTCCACCCCACGCAGCATTCATTGCGTTGGGCTTGCCGGCCTCGTCATAGGCTGCCACAATCAGCACTGGCATTGGATACAGCCAGCTCTTCGTCCCGAAATTCTTTCGCATAATTATCTCATTTTTATCGGTTTATTCTATCCTATCTCCCCGTTGATCCTGCGGCGTACAACAGAGAAGGCGTGCTCGTAGAGTGCCGAGTCGGGCATCGTGCCAAGCATCTCCTTAAAGCGGCTCATAGGTACTGCGAACGTCAGCTCATTCTTTGGCACCAAAGGTCGTGCCGAGGGGTCGAACATACCGAGGAACGTGCGGCGACCTCCCTTGCGATTCTCCACCGCGGCAAAGGTAACAACGGCAGCGCAGCCCGAGGCGAACTTTGTAACGACGGCATCCTCGTTGTCGTTATCGTAGAAGGCCCACGTCGTGAGGCCCGAGAGTATGTCTGGCGTGGCGAAAAAGACGACGGCCTCGACAGCCTCCCAGCTCGTGAGCTCGTCGACGCGCACGAAGTTCAGATATGGCTTCGTAGTGATCTCGATGCCGAGACTCTCGACATAGGCGCGCACCTGCTCTGGCCTCTGTTTGTAGTGCTCCGTCTCGGACACGAACGACGGCACGCGCTCTGCCATCGGACGAAAGGCGGTGTAGAGTCCGCCACCTCCACACTGTACATTTTCGGCGGTGAGGGTCAGCGGTTTGCCGTCGCACACCTTGCGAATCGCGCCAATCATACATCGTGGCACTCGGCATTCGGGGTTCACAGCCACATCGCCATACCAGAATGCGATAGGTAGCGGTGCTGCCTCGCCAAAGGCCTCGCGAAACTTCAGAGTAAATTGTTGTGGAGTCATAATTCTCGGAGTTTGTTTCCTACAAAGTTAAACATAATTCCTGAAAAGCTTGATAGGACTTGCAGCGAGCCTACGATGCCGGCCGTAAGATGGCGGAGGTATAGAGGCGTTGTGACACCCCACAACTACAACATTATCGTTTTGTTACCGATATCATAAAGCTTACGGCGACGATGGCGATACAGATGCCGACCACGATGTTGGTTGTAAGTGGCTCGCCGAACATCAATGTGCCGACAAGGATGGCGGTAATAGGTTCAAAGACGCCCAGCACCGAGGCCTTTGTTGCACCGATATTGCGCGTTGCAATGGCGAGCGTTGCTGTCGAGACGATTGTTGGCAGCAGAGCCAATCCCACCAAGTTTAGCCAGTCGCTACCCGCGGTAATGCCCGCAGTGATGGCGGTATCCGAAAAGGCGATCTTGCCCAAGAATACCACAGCTCCAACCGTTAGTGCGTAGAACGTGAGCAGCGTATTGGATATGTCGGCGATAGCCTTGCTGCGGTTGATGATGACGATAAAGAGCGCATAGACCAATGCCGAGCCTAAGGATAGTGCAACGCCCATAGGGTTTATAGTCTCGCCGCCACTGCCCTGTGTCATAACGAGTACGCCACCAAATGTCGCGGCAATAGCAAGCCACACGGGCCACGAAGGTACGACACGCAAAAAGACCATAATAATCGCCACCAGCACGGGGTAGAGAAATATCAGCGTAGTGGCCAAGCCCGATGCGATGTAGTTGTAGGCCTCGAAGAGGAATAGGCTGCTCGATGTGTATAGCAGGCCGAGCGCGAGCAATACGCCAGCCTGCTTTGCCGTAATCTTGAAACTCTGTTTGGTGAGTAAAAGGAACGCACCCAGAATCACCACGGCAAAGGCGTAGCGAAAGAATAGTATTGACTCTATGGCGGCTCCGTTGTTCATCAACGGCATACCAAACAGCGGATTGAGTCCGTATGTGATACCGGTAATAATGCCGGCGGGATAGCCTATGATTGCGTTTCTACTCAGTGGTTTCATTGGGGTTTCAACTTTCGTGTTGCAAAGATATACACAAAAGCTGTACAATGATGCGCGTAGAACAGATTATTCGACCTTTTATTTATTCATTATCGGCTATCATCTTTGATCAAATCTTTCTCCCTATTCCAGCCTCAATAGAACAAAGAGTTATAATTCATTGTTGGACAAGTCGCTACAATTCAGATTCTACTCTTACAAAAATAGGTCGCCAGAGGCGGCCTATTTTTCTATCATTACTCCTTTGGTTCGGGGGTATCAGGACGAAATTCGAGAATATCGCCCGCCTGGCAATCGAGCGCACGACAAATGGCATCGAGCGTCGAAAAGCGTATTGCACGCACCTTGCCCGTTTTGAGTTTCGAAAGATTTACAACCGAAATATCAATGCGCTCCGAGAGTTCTTGCAACGACATCTTTCGTCGTGCAAGCATAACATCTAAATTGGTAATAATCATAGTTTTACGGATTTACAAAGTTGCGGTCTCCTCTTCGTTCAACAGACGTGCTATGTTCATCAACTCGGCTACGACCAGCAGCACTAAAGGTACAACGACCGACTCAGTATTCAAAATGTATGAACCACCTAAGCCTTCAGGTCGTAGTGTGCCACACAATTCGCTTGCAACGCTTCCCTCCAAAGCTCCGAGATTCGACATTATCAAACTGCGAATGCAGTAGGCCACAGCCATCACGCGGAGCATGATAACAGATGCACGTGTGAAAAAATTGCCCGTGCGAAAACCGCAAATTGCCTGATATACAATAGCAAGCACTAATCCTATCAATGAGACAGTTGCTATCATCAAAATATAGCGCAATACAGTGCGTATTTTAGCCGCCGTAGTATCGACCTCGTAATCGCCGTCAGTAACGTAAACAATATATTGCGATGGCTCGACAACAATCGCAGGCTCGTCAGCAGTAGCTGAACGTACGATGGTTGGAGTATTAAAACTCTGCTCACCATCGGCACGCATATAGCTTGGACGGTTGACATCTAATGTGCCGACATATGTAATGTTCTCTGTCGTTCTCCAATCCTCGTCGAATACAACACGCACGACAGAAAGAATCAAATCGGGAAGGAACATCAAACAAACTATTACAAAAAGCGCAACGATACGTTGCTGGGTGGATTTTGAAATCTTCATAGCATAAAGGTTTTAATTAGGCCTATTAACGCCACCTATTATTGCCGATTAACGGCGGGTAGGATATGATGCCCTACTAATACTGCTGCTTCTGCAAAATCTGAGGACCAGAATACTTTGTGTGTACTCGGTAGCCACCCAAATCCTTAGCCTCCAACTCAACGGTGATATTATCGCCCTCGTAAGAGATTGTGAGTGTGCCCTCGTCAATAAAGGCGTAGCTCATCGAGTAGTCAGAGCGCAAGATATAGGCATAAGAGCCCTGATAGTAGGTGCTACCTGAAGATGTTACATAGTAGCCATTGCTCATATAGCCACCATCGATAGGCTCTGCAGAGATAGGATATACACCAGCCTTGATGCTATCGTCGTTAGGCTCGGTAGTAAGCGTAATAGTGATCATCTGTGTATCTATCCAGCCATTCTCGGTCTCCTGCATATCGATAAGGTATACACCATCGCCGAAGTGTGATGCTGTGGCATACTCGCATACGAAGTCGAGCTCCTCGGTAATCTGGTCGGGAATAAGGTGCTCGATAAGGTTGGTGAAGAATACCGAGCCACGATAGTGGATGCGGATAACCTCCTCGGTGTCGAGTTTTACCTCGGCAACAAAGATGCACACCTCCTCAACCTCGTCGTACTCAATAACCATATAGGCATCGAGCATAAAGTTATAGAGCTCCTCCATCTGGCCATCATCGTTGGTATCATCCGAATAGCGGATTCTCATACTCTGCTGACGACCTGTGATAGTCATCTCCTCGTATGGCGACTCCTCATCAAAGGTGTAGACACCGGGGTAGAGATATGCCGCAGCGATGTTGGTAAACTTGGTAGTGTTTGCCGAGAGCTGGAAGAAATCACCTGTGCTCGATATGTTCATATCTGCAAACTCGACAGTACCAAACGAAACGGTGAAGTTGTCATAACCCGTATTGTAGTAGTCGCCCCAATAGCGGATATCGAGGAACTCAGACTCGATAACCTGGTCAGCGACACTCCACACATTCACCTCGCAAGAAGCCTTCAGCGTGCCAAGCTCAGCGGTGATTGTTGCCGAGCCACGAGCCAAACCGCTAACTATGCCCTCTGCCGAAACCGTAGCAACCTCAGCGTTAGAAGAGCTCCAAGTGATGGTCGTGTTGTCGGCATCCTCAGGGAGGATAGTGTACTCAATCTCAAGTGTCTCACCTATCTCGATATCGGCAGTCGAGAGCGCGAGTGTCAGCTCAGTAGCCTCCACTGGCTCGTCAATTGGCTCATTGGTAGGCTCATCTGGCGAACAAGCACCAAGCAACAGCCCAAAGAGCATTATTGCGATATAAAAGAGTTCTCTTTTCATGACAGTTTCTCTCAGTTACTTTCTAATACTTATCTACTTACTCCTTTACAGGGCGAACTACGCGACCCTCATAGCGGTAGTTTGGATATTGACCCTGACCGTTGCTACCGAAGTCGATAGAGTTTGCCTGATAGTTCCAAGAGTCGTAGGGCGAACCAGTCCAATATGTACCATAAGAACCTGTCAAGCTAACCGATGCCTCATCGAAATAACCTGCAGCAGGCAAGAAAATGGTGTTGCCATTTGCAGCCTTCACGCTCATACCATTAACGCCATTCTGCTCAACCCAGGTCCAGGTGCAGTTTGCGACTAGCTCGTTAATCTCCTCAACGGTAGGCATGCGCCAGCCATCACCCCAGGTAGCTGTTGCAACATCGTAGGTTGCATTGCCTGAGATTACGCCAGTATCCTTGCCGTAAGCTGTGCTGTTGTACTCGTTGTAGTCGGTTTTTGTTGTAAGCTCACCCCAAGCGTAGTAGTCGCCATATGCCTCAGGGCTATCTGCGCCAACATTGCGGTCTGCCCACTTAACGCTCAAACCCAAGTCGATAGCGTTGCCACTATTGCCAGTTACAGGCTCCTCGGGAGTCTCCTCCTTGGCGCGGGGCAAAACCAATACGGTGCCATCAGCAAGGGTGAGGTATACATACTCATCATCGTAGCTTACCTCCTTGAAGAGGTTGTCGCCAGAGCCCTCGGTAGTTGCTGCACCTGCCTCAACCCAAGTTGCGCCATTGTCGTATGATACATACCAGTAGCCATCCTCAACCTTAAGACGAGGAGTCAAGCCATCGGTACCCTCAGCCTTTACCTTGTTGCCAGCGTTGTCCAAAAGCCACTCGCCATTGAGAGTCCAGTAGTAGAGGCCATCCTCATCCTTAGCTACGCCAAGTGAGGGGGTAGAGCCACCAGCCTCGTTGTTGTATATAGTAACGCTCTCGCCACTGGTAAATGTGATGGTGTAACCTACAACCTCGCCATCCTCGGTGATGGGGGCGATATTGCTCACATGCTCATTCTTGTTGAGCGACTCCAAAATAGTCTCCAACGACTCGATATTGGTGTTCATCTCGCGGCACAAGCCCTCAAGAGTCTTGACACGGTTATCAAGGTCGTTTACCTTATCCCAAAGCTCTGAGTCGTCATACGAACAAGAAGTGAGACCAAGCGCCAACATGGCAACCAATCCAAATAGATACTTCTTCATAATGGTGTTTTTTTTGTTAATAGTAAGTTATTTTTTAAAAAATTGTAATTATAAGCATAATACGTCGGTTAATTTTAATAATGTATGGTCAGCCACGACAACTCCATGAGATATTCTCCCTCGAACTAAACACACACAAATCAATAAAATCGCATTTAAGCTTTGCGAAGATAGTAATTAACCGATAAGTTCAAGCATCTTTTTGCTACATTTTGCGACCAAAAAAGAGCTTTTTTTAACCGTTATTTTATAAATTTAAAAATAGCAAGTGATTATTAGAATTTTATTAATTACCCCCCCCATATATTAAACATTTAATAAACCATTCACTCGTATATTAAATATATTAAAGATAAACATTATTTGCGAAAGTTGTTACAAACAACCCATTATAAACTATATTAAAGTTTATGTTAAGCCCGATTTTCTGGGATAAACTATACTTAAATTTAGTTTATTTTATTGCCTTTAATGATTCCCGATTATGCTTTTCTCTTCGGTTTTTACCTGAATTTCTGTTCAGAAATGCGATAAACGGTTTTACAGGCAAAATCGTTTCACATTTGTTTGTGTACTGTGTTGGTATGTAGGCCATCACGAGTATTTCTGCTGTACACCTCTCAAAGAGGATACTCCTAATGTAGGGCGTCCCTTATTTTTATAAAAGAGAAATTTGAATTGCATCGATTTGTCTTGGATTGCAGAATGCTCTAAACATTTCTGATAACAGTTCTATTTACAACTATTATGGAACAAATAGGGCGATAATAGTTCAATTTGCAACTATTATGCAGTAATAAACTTCCTGCCATCGAAGCCGGCAAGATTCTCACGGTAGTAGACATAGCCGAGCTGGTTGCAGACAATGCGCGTATTGCCGATTGTTGCATCAATATTGGCGTGCGAGTGTCCGAAAATCCACGCATCGATACGACTATCAGCGATGAAGTCTCCCAGCTCCGTTGCAAAGGCACTATTCAATAGGCTACTTTTATGCTCTGGTGCAACGACCGCCATTGTCGGCAGATGATGGGTTACAACCACGATACGCTCGGCGGTACTCTCCACGACACTCCGCTTGATAAAGTCCAGACACTTCTCGTGCTCGGCATTAAAGTCGGCAGGGGTAAAGCGGCGACCATTGTACAGAATCTGCCGAAAGTCGTTCATTCCTCGATGCACAAAATATTCGTCCTCAGGGCGAATGTGTGACCAAAGGGTTGAGAGGATGAAATCAACATTATCAATCCTCACAACCTTGTTCTGGTGGTAATGCACATTCGGCAATATCTCACGGCTCCAACTGTCGCCATAGGCCAACACATCGCCATTGCCATAAAACTCGTGGTTGCCGGGCACCAACAACACCTCTCGGTAGTTTGCCGATGCCCACTTCCAGAACTTCAAATTTGGCAGCGTACTATCGCGAAGGTAACCAGTATCACCTGCAAAGACCAAAACATCGCCAGTAGCCTCAAACGGCTCGCTCTTTATAAATCTTGAATTATCCGACAACTCCAAATGTATGTCAGATGCAAATTGTATTTT
>JAGBCY010000025.1 GCA_017937765.1 Alistipes sp. | reverse complement strand
GGTCGTGAGATCGGCTTCCTCAACGGTATGTATCAGAAGCTTGCTCGCAAGTACCACACTGGCGTTTTGACCGGTAAGGGTATGACTTGGGGTGGTTCTATCCTCCGTCCCGAGGCTACTGGTTTCGGTGCTTTGTACTTCACTGAGCATATGTTGGCTAAGGCTGGTAAGGATCTTAAGGGTAAGACTGTTGCTATCTCTGGCTTCGGTAACGTTGCTTGGGGTGCTGCAACTAAGGCTACTGAGCTCGGTGCTAAGGTAGTTGCTATCTCTGGTCCCGACGGCGTATGCGAGATCCCCGCTGGTATCACTAAGGAGATGATCGACTATATGCTCGTTATGCGTTCTTCTAACCGCAACAAGGTTGAGGATATGGCTACTAAGTTCCCCGAGGCTGCTAAGTTCACAGCAGGCAAGAAGGCTTGGTCGGTTAAGTGTGACATCGCACTTCCTTGCGCATTCCAGAACGAGTTGAACGAGGCTGACGCTAAGGAGCTCTTGGCTAACGGTACTTGGTGCTGCGCTGAGGTTTCTAATATGGGTTGTACTCCCGAGGCTATCCACGCATTCCAGTCAGCAGGTATCCTCTTCGCTCCTGGTAAGGCAGTTAACGCTGGTGGTGTAGCAACTTCTGGTCTCGAGATGACTCAGAACTGTATGCACATCTCTTGGTCTGGTAAGGAGGTTGACGAGAAGCTTCACTTCATTATGGAGTCTATCCACGAGGCTTGCGTTAAGTTCGGTCAGCAGCCCGACGGTACTATCAACTACGTTAAGGGTGCTAACGTTGCCGGCTTTATGAAGGTGGCACAGGCTATGCTTGAGCAGGGTATCATCTAAAAATTTCTTGTGAAAAGCCGCAATCAGCGGCCTATCCTAAAGCTAACTCCGAGGGCTGTACTAAGGTACTATCCCCTCGGAGTTCTCTTTTTGCGATAGTCCACATCTCACGACTTTTGACAAGAAATTGGTCGTGCTACCCCGTGAGAGCTCTTATAATAATAGCAGGTATTACTCATCATTAATTACTCACTACTCATTAGAAAAAAAATATAGAGTGGGGCACGTCGATAGGATAAATCTATTATCTTTGTTGTAGAATAAAATCACTTCGTTATGGCACGTCTCAGATTTCTGTTTGCTGCTATGCTCCTACTCGTTGTAGGGTGTAGCGATGATTCGGAGAAGGTTCAATTTTCACTCGATAGCTACGATGTCGCAATCCCCGCAGAGGGTGGCGTGGCCGAGGTGCGAGTCGTTAGCAACTGCCGTTGGGAGCTTACGGGCTATACCACGTGGTGCGAGCCCTCCGTTAAGAGTGGTCGTGGCAGTGCCGCGGGTGAGGTTGTGACCTTTACGGCCGACAGGGCTGATAATGACCGCAGCATTACGTATAGGTTTCACGCTGGCGGCGAGGTCTTTGAGCTTCGCGTAAGTCAGAAGATGGTGCCACAGCTCACAACCTCGGATACCGACATCCACTGGGTTATGCCCGAGGGTGGCGAGGTGGTGCTTAACTACGAGGCAAATATTGAGTGCGAGGTGGTCATTCCCACTGAGGCGGAGGGGTGGCTCTCTACTGATACGCGAGCCTTAGGTAAGCGTAGTGCAAAACTTATGACCCAGCCCAATACAACGGATGTTAGCCGCGAGGCGGAGGTTGTGGTGCGCTCTATTGCGAACCCAGTAATGTCGGTAAAGTTCACCGTTCGCCAGCCGAGCGATAAGAATATTATCCGCTATACGACGACCGATGGCAATATCTTCGAACCTAATAGCAGTGCTTTTAACACGGCGATTACCAGCAACTTATATCTCGATGGCGTGGGAATTATCGAGTTTAGTAACAAGCTGACGGCAATTCACGACGAGGCTTTCTATATCCCCTATTTTAGTAATCTAAAGTCGATTGTATTGCCAGAGGGCGTAGAGAGCATTGGCGAGGCAGCATTCTACCGATGCTTCCTCCTTGAAGATGTCACGTTTCCTCAGTCGCTGCGTGCTATTGGCGAGTCGGCATTTGCGGAGTGTGGATCGTTGACCGATATTGTTATTCCCGAGGGCGTTCAGACAATTGGCGATGGTGCTTTTCTTGGGTGCAAGGGGCTTCGAAGTGTTACGATGTCGGATAGCGTAACCTCGCTTGGTGCGCTGTGCTTCGATAGTTGCACATCTTTGGTGCGTGTGCGCCTTTCGGATAATATCGCCACAATACAGAATAGCACGTTCTATTGGTGTACCTCCCTTAGAGAGCTAAATATCCCCTCAATGTTGGAGGTTGTTGATTGCTACGCTTTCTGTGCCTGTGCTGCTCTGCCCGACATTACGCTCCCCGAAGGATTGAAGTCGATAGGTGAGTATGCCTTTATGAGTTGCCAAGAGTTTACCGAGATTGATATCCCCGAGGGCGTTACGCTGATGGGTCAGAACTGCCTTGGCGACTGCCCCAAATTGGAGCGAGCATCGCTACCCGAGTCGCTCGAAGTGCTTGGGACGAACGCCTTTTTCGGTTGCTCGTTGTTGTGTGAGGTGAACATCCCAGAGAGCATTACCGAGCTTAGCAGTGGTCTCTTTCAAGGTTGCGAGAGCTTGGAGAGTGTGGTGCTTCCTTCGAAGTTGAAGGTGGTGGGCGACCTTGCATTTGAGGGTTGCATAAGCCTTACGGAGATTGATGTACCCTCCACGGTTACACATATCAACCAGTTTGCATTTGCCTATTGCCACTCTTTGGAGCGTGCCGTGGTGCGTAACGAGCACCTTAAGCAGATTCAAGGCAGTGCCTTTGCTTATTGCCCATCGCTTACGCGCTTGGAGCTTTACTCTGTCGTGCCACCCCAGCTTCCTGAGCTCAATATCTTTGATGGTTGTGGCGATTCGCTTGGAGTCTATGTCCCTGTCGAGAGTGTTGAGGCGTACAAGAGCGATGCTGGTTGGAGCTCCTATGCTAACTACATTCGCCCACGGGAGTAGATAGGTGAGCCGTAGGATTTGCTACGTGCAAGGGTGATGGAATCTCTTGCGCGAAGCAGTGAGGTGTGGTGACACAAGAGAGAGCCTCGGACGGGATATACGTCTAAGTATTTTCCATCCGAGGCTCTGAGTTTTGATGCCGCAGAGTGCGGCACATCACAGCTGGTTAGGGCAGGGGAACAACGTTCGCAAAGCCCATAAACGCCATAGCGAGGAGTCCTGCAGTGATGAGCGCGATAGACACACCGCGCAAGGGCTGAGGTACATCCTCCACCTCCAAACGCTCGCGGATACCGGCAAAGAGTACCAATGCAAGGGCGAAACCTAAGGCCGTTGACACCGAGTAGATTACGCCAGTGAGGAGGTCAAAATCCTTCTGGATGGTGATGATGGCAACACCCAACACGGCGCAGTTTGTGGTGATAAGCGGCAGGAAGATACCGAGTGCCTGATACAGCGCGGGCGAAACCTTCTTAAGCACGATTTCGACCATCTGCACCAACGCGGCGATGACCAAGATAAAGGCGATGGTCTGCATATAACCGATGCCAAAGGGGTTGAGCACGTAGGTCTGCAAGCACCACGTAACAACTGCCGAGAGAGCCATAACGAAGGTCACGGCCATACCCATACCGAGCGACGTCTCGACCTTCGACGACACACCGAGGAAAGGACAGATACCCAAGAACTGCGACAATACCACGTTGTTAACGAAGATTGCGCCGATGACGATGGCAAAGAGTGTGATGGCCTGAACCGTGACACTACCCGTGGCAAAGCCGTCGAGAACCTCTGCCGAGATATTTTCTCCAATAAGTATATTCATCATTCTCATAGCCAGTACTATCGTTTTGCAATTTTATTAAACAACACCATCAAATAACCGAGCACCAAGAAACCACCGGGTGCAAGGATGAACAGAAGCGGCATAACGCCATCGGCAAAGGTGTAACCGAAGATTGCACCCGAGCCCAATACCTCGCGCACAGCACCGATAACAGTAAGCGAGAGCGTGAAGCCCAAGCCGATGCCGATACCGTCGAGTGCAGAGTCCAAGATGCAGTTCTTCGAGGCGAAGGCCTCGGCACGACCGAGGATGATACAGTTAACCACGATAAGCGGGATAAACACGCCGAGCGAGGCGTACAACGAGGGCACGTAGGCCTGCATAAGCATCTCGATGATCGTAACGAACGAGGCGATAACAACGATAAACGCCGGGATACGCACCTTGTCCGGCACGACGTTCTTAATCATTGAGATAGCCATATTCGACATAATGAGCACGACCATCGTGGCAACGCCCATACCCATACCGTTGATTGCCGACGAGGTGACACCGATAGTGGGGCACATACCCAGTACCAGCGCGAAAGTGGGATTTTCCTTAATGATACCCTTTGTTATGATCTGTAACTTACTCATACTATTCTCCTTTCTTGCTGTTTTACAATAGGTTGCTATCGGTCTGCTGCGTGCTGCCCGTCACGGTCTCTGCGCCAGCCTCCGTGTTGAGGCGACCCGTAGCCCAGAGATAACCCGCATAGGCTGTCTCTACGGCATTGGCATAGGCACGCGACGAGATTGTCGAGCCGGTGAGGGCATCAAACGAGCCACCCTCCTTACTTACGGCAAACTTTAGCTCCGCGGGGTCGACACCAACGATGCTACGCTCGAGGCTGTTACCCTCCTTAGTCATATTAGCACCAAGACCCGGAGTCTCCTTCTGTGAGAGCACCTCCACGGCGTTGATAACTGCACGGTCGCCCTCCTCCTTGAAGCCTACCATAAGCGTAATGCGGTCGGCATAACCGCTCTTGGTGATGCTCGGAGCCTCCACAGCATAGCCAATAACGGCGTTGTCGTCGTTACGCGTAACGGTGCTCACCGTGATTTCGAAATCGCCAATCTTGCAGGTTGTGTCGCGCGTGATGCGTGCCTCGCTCTCGGAGGTGCCCAGAACAAGGAACTTTGCTGCATTCTTAGCCTTAGCGTTGCTCAGAGCGATGGTATCCTTCGTGACATCGTTGACAAGTGCTACGAGGAATGCCGAGATGGCACTGATCAGAAGTAGCACAACAACCATATTCTTCAATGAACTTTTCATACTATTTCCTCCACAATTTAACAGCCGAAACGCTTAGGACGACAATACTTGTTGATGAGTGGCGTGGCGGCATTCATAATGAATATCGCAAACGACATACCCTCGGGATATGCGCCCCAGAGACGGATGATCATCGTTATCACACCGATGCCAACGCCGTAGATAATCATACCCTTGTGCGTCATTGGCGAGGTAGAGTAGTCGGTAGCCATAAAGATAGCACCGAGCAGCGCACCACCAGCCAAGAGGTGGAACAAAGGCAGCTCGTAGATAAGCGCGCCACCGTAGCCTGCACCTACACACGCTGCGAAGATGGCCATAGTGCCAAGAATCGCAACGGGGATATGCCACGTGATGACCCTACGCCAAAGCAGATAGAGACCGCCGAGGATGAGGGCCAAAGCACCAATCTCACCCATCGAGCCATTCATCTGGCCGCCGAACATCTGCATAAAGTCAAGCTGGCTGACGAGCTCGGGCTGATACTTGATCGTGGGCAGTATCGTCGAACCAGAGAGCGTGTCGGGCACACCCGTGGTCCAGTCGGTCATCTGAACGGGGTAGGCGATAAGCAAAAAGATACGACCTGTGAGTGCAGGGTTGAAGGGGTTGCAGCCGAGGCCTCCGAAGGTCATCTTACCGATGGCGATGGCCACCACCGAGCCGATAACCACAATCCACCACGGAATACCTGCGGGGAGGTTGAAGGCGAGCAATACGCCCGTGACTACTGCCGAGAGGTCGCAAATGGTTGTGCGGCCCTTGAAGAGAAAACGACCGATGAGGTACTCAACGACCACGCAGCTACATACCGCCACGGCCGTAATAAAGAGCACTCGCCAGCCCAGAACATAGGTCGAGACTGCCAATGCGGGCAATAACGCCAGCACCACATCGCCCATAATTCGGCGTGTATTCTCACCACCGTGGATATGGGGTGAGGGTGCAGCAAAAAGTCTGGTTGCCATATTGTGTACTATTATACTATTTCGTTATACTTATTTCTTATTCGCGTTCGCGCGTGCGCGTATGTTGGTCATAACCGTCTGCTTGCCGATGCGGATGTAGTCCAAGAGCGGCAGGTACGAGGGGCAGGTGTAAGAGCAACAGCCGCACTCGATACAGTCGATTGTGTTGTGCTGCTCGGCCATATCCCACTTCTGCAACTTAGCGAGCTTCGACAGAAGGTAGGGCTCCAAGCCCATAGGGCAGGCCGATACACACTTTCCGCACTTGATGCAGGCGAGCTCCGTGCCACGTGCTGCCTCCTTACCCGCAAGCACTGTGATGCCAGAGCAACCCTTGATAAGCGGTGCGGTGATGTCCACCACGGCACGACCCATCATCGGTCCACCGTTGAGGAGCTTAACATCGCCCTCGGGCAGACCTCCCGCGAGGTCGATAATCTCGCCAACGCACGTGCCCATACGAGCGAGAAAGTTATGCGTTGAGCCGAGCGTCTTACCTGTGATTGTAACTACGCGCTCGATAAGCGGCTTATTCTTCTGCACAGCCTCATATACTGCGATAGCCGTAGAGACGTTGCACACCACGGCACCCACCGAGATGGGAAGTGCCGGTGGGGGTGCCACCTGACGACCCGTAACGGCTGCGATGAGCTGCTTCTCGCCACCCTGCGGATAGCGTAGCTTCAGAGGCATAACCTCGATGCCCTTATAGTTGTTGCGAGCGATGAGGTCGCGAAGATGGGCAATAGCATCGGGCTTGTTGTTCTCAACGCCGATAACTGCGCGCTCAACCTTTACGGCACGCATCAGAATCTCCACGCCCGTGAGCATCATCTCGGCGCGCTCCATCATATTGCGGTAGTCCGACGTGAGGTAGGGCTCGCACTCAACACCGTTGATGATGAGCACCTCGGCCTTCTGACCATCGGGCACCGAGAGCTTCACGTGGGTGGGGAACTGTGCGCCACCAAGACCCACGATGCCGGCATTACGCACCTTAGCGATGATCTCCTCGGCCGAGAGCGAGCACTCGCGCTTAAGCTCCGGTGTGAGGTCGATATCCTCCATCCACTCGTCGCCCTCACGCTTGATGACGACCATTATTCTGCGCTGGCCCTGGCCATTAGGATAGGCGTCGACCGATGTCACCGTACCAGAGATTGGTGAGTGAATGTTTGCCGATACGAAGCCTGCGGCCTGGCCGATGAGCTGACCCGTAAGCACCTTGTCGCCCTTCTGGACGATAGGCGTCGAGGGAGCTCCAATATGCTGAATCATAGGCACCTTAACCTCATTGGGAAGTGCCAACACCTCAATGGCGCGATCCTTGCTCCACTCCTTATTATCCGACGGATGAATACCGCCTATTGGAAATGTTCTCATAGTCTTAACTTACTACTTATTAGCGGGTTCAACCTTGTTCTCTACCTTCGTCGCCACGTTTGGAGTGGCAGCCTTTGGTTCTGCCTTAGTTGCGGGGGCCTTGGGCTCCTTCGGTAGACGCTCCATATTCACAATGTGGATAGCACCCGTGGGGCACTCGTTCACACACTTACGACAGAGCTTGCACTTCTCGGGGTCGATGTAGGCCAAGTGGCTGTCGATCGTGATGGCACCAAAGGCACACACCTTCTGGCACTTACCGCAGCCGATACATCCCGCCTTGCAGACCTTCGATACCACAGCACCGCGGTTCTTCGAGCGGCAAGCAACGTAGATGGCGCGGTTCTTGGGCCACTTCTTGCGAAGCTCGAAGAGACCCTTAGGGCAGGCCTTAACGCAGGCACCACACGCCGTACACTTGTCAGCATCGACCTCTACAAGACCCGTCTCGGGGTTGAGGCTTAGGGCTCCAAACTTACAAGCGTGCACGCAGTCGCCATAGCCGATGCAACCAAAAGCACATCCCGACTCGCCTACGTAGAAGGTGTTTACCACGGCGCAGTTGAGCGCGCCGTCGTAGTGGTTGACCTTTGGACGCTTCTCGCACGTGCCACCGCAGCGCATAGTCGCCACCATAGGGCTCTTCTCGGGGGCTGCCTTGCCGAGGAAGTCGGCGATAGACTTCATCACCTCGCCACCTGCCACGGGGCAGAAGAGCGAGCCGATATTGTCGCGCGAAACCAATGCCTCAGACATAGCACGACATCCTGCGAAGCCACAGCCACCGCAGTTCGCACCCGGAAGCATCTTCTCCACATCGTCAATACGAGGATCCTCCTCGACCTTGAACTTCTGTGCCACGAAGTACAAGACCACAGCCAAGAGTACGCCCAAAACGCTGAGCGTAAGGACTGTTAATACCAAACTATTCATGACTCCTTTATAATTGTAAATTGTATCCGTTTCTCAAACTTGTGGCGCATAAGGTACATCGCCACGTAATAGATCGCAACAGCCGCGATAGATGCCACAGCCGCAATGCCATCCTCCTTGCCTGCGGCCTTGAGGCCGAAGAGCGTTACGAGCAGGACGACAAGCGGGAGGACATATCCCCAAACCACCGACGACCATCCCATCGAGGGGCGTAGCAGAGCTACAACCACACGCTCGCCACTCTCGAAGCTCGAGGCATAGGGCGTCTGAACCTCGATGATGCGCTCCGCACCCTTCTCGCCGCACATACCACGAGCGTGGCAGCCTGAGCAGGCTGTCTGCTGCTCGACGCGCACGTAGACCTTATCGCCCTCGATGCGCTCGACACGGCCTCTATGTTGTATGCTCTGGCTCATAGTGCGTTGTTGGCTCTTGATGGTTGTTTACTCGCAGTAGTGGTTAACAAGGGGCATTAGCCACTCGTGACCAAAGGCACAGGGCGACAGACGCAACACCGGCGGGAACTGGTAGCGTTTCTTCTCGTTCTGCATAACCATACGGTGAATCTTCTCCACCACCTCCGAGTCGAAGCCCGCGTTGATGATATCCTCGCGATGCTGCTTCTTCTCGATCATACGGAAGAGGATGGCGTCGATAACCTCGTAGTGTGGTAGGTGGTCGCTATCCTTCTGGTTGGGACGAAGCTCCGACGAGGGCTCCTTGTTGATGATGCTCTCGGGGATAACCTCGTTGTAGGTTGCGTTGATGTAACGTGCGAGGTCGTAGATCTCGCTCTTGTATAGATCGCCCGTTGGGCTGAACGTGCCGCCCGTATCGCCATAGAGCGTGCACCAGCCGAGGGCGTTCTCGCTCTTGTTAGACGAGTTCAGAAGCATATATCCCGTCTTGTTCTGAAGGGCCATAAGCATCGTGGTGCGGATACGCGTCTGGATATTCTCCTCCGTGGCGTCAAACTCCGTACCGCCGATGACGGGCTGCAGTGTGCCTACCATAGCGTTGTAGGCCTCGATGATGGGGAGCACGCTATACTCCACGCCGAGGTTCTCGGCCAGACGCTTGGCATCCTCGACGCTCTCGTTGGGCGTGAAGGGTGAGGGCATAAGCAGCACGCGGACATTCTCCTTGCCCAGTGCGCCCACCGCCAAGCAGGCAACCACGGCCGAGTCGATGCCGCCCGAGAGACCTATGCAGGCCTTTGTGTAGCCATTCTTGTGGAAGTAGTCGCGCAGACCCAAGCAGGCCGCCTCGTAGATCATACGTGTGCGGTCGTTGTAGGTGGTAAACGGTACTTCGAAGGGTTCGTTCTTGGCCTCCGTGTCGATGATCTTGATATCCTCCTCGAAACTCTTGAGAAGCAGGATAAGGCGACCATCGCGGTTGAGTACGCCCGAGGTGCCGTCGTAGACGATATCGCCCGAGCCACCCACCTGGTTGATGAGCACGAGGTTCGTGCCCTCGGCAAATGCCAGACGGCTCATCTTGTCGAAGCGACGAGTGAGGATGCCCTTGCCGTAGCGACGTGCATTCACCGAAATCACTGCGTCGATATCCTCGTCGATCTCGTCCACGTGGCTGAGGTCGTCGCCGACAACTACCTTGAAGGCCTTATCCTTGAGGTGGATGGTCTGGCTGCCGATCGACGAGCCCACGATGTAACCCATCTCGCGGCGTGCCGTGACGTAACGCTTGCCGATGTACTCGATGTTGCCCTTTGTGTCGATGTATGCCGCAGCACTTATCGGGCCCTCGTCGGTGAGGTAGGGGGTGCCTACGATAGCGGCAATGCCACGACATTTCTCGGCGATGGTCTCGACAGCCTCCTCGCAGAGGGTGAGGAACGTGGTCTTTGTGAGTAGACCGTAGGCGGGCGTTCCCGACACGGCGAACTCGGCAAATACCACGAGGTCGGCACCTATACTCTTCGAGTGTTCGATTGCAGAGATGATTTTCTCGGTGTTTGACTTGATGTCGCCCACCGTAAAGTTGAGCTGAGCTAATGCTATCTTCATATCTTGGTTTTAATCTTATGCCTAATTCTTAGCTCTATACCTTTAGGTATAGTATCAACGGGGCAAAGGTAGTAAAAAAATATGGAATAACTGCTAATTAATAGATTCTTTTTCGTATCTTTGCGTAGCTATACTTCCGAACATCATATGACTCAAGAGGAATTTGTAAAACGATATACCTACAACCCCACGAATGACCTTCTCGGCGAGGGTGGTTTTGGCCGTGTCTACCGCGCATACGATAGGTACGAGCACGAGTACGTGGCACTGAAGATTCAGAGTGTCGATCCGCACTATCCCGACCTGCGTCTTAGGAACGAGGTTGAGAAGGTGCAGTGCCATCTGCATAAGAATATTGCACGCTATAAGGGGTGCTATACCTTCACGGACTACCGTGGTGAGACCGATATTGCCGTTATGAAGTATTACGAGTCGGGAAGCCTCGACAAACTTATGGCCTCGGGACGTCTTTCGATTGAGGAGCGTTGTGCTCTTCTTCAGGAGATACTCGAGGGTATCGCCTACCTGCATAACGAGGGCATCATCCACCGCGACCTCAAGCCGCAGAACGTCCTTATCGTTGAGTTCGGCGGTGTCTACTCGCCGCTGATTACCGATTTCGGTATCTCGAAGCAACTCGCTGAGGGTGAGAGCTCTGCCGTTAGCAATTCGGTGCTTGGAGGCACGCGTGCCTACGCCTCGCCCGAGCAGCTCAAGGAGTCGACCATCCGCAAGAATACCGACCTTTGGAGCTTTGGCGTTATCGCCTACCAGATGCTTGCTGGCGAGCTGCCGTTTAACTCGGGCACGTTCTCACCAACGAGCGAGGAGGGTCGTCAGGAGCAGTTTCGCCAGATGATGTCGGGTGTGCTTCCCGAGAAGTTGCGTAGCATCCCCGAGCCGTGGCAGAGGCTTATTAGAGAGTGCTTGGTTGTGGATGCCACAAGACGCCTTGCCCACGCGGAGGATTGCTTGGAGATGGTTAAGAGTGAAGTGATGGAGGAACAATCAAAGTTTGAAACTCAATTGGACGAAGTAATTGTTAAACATCCGTATATTAAGACTGATACTGAGCCCGAACTTGATCCTGAGCCAAAGCCCAGACCCGAGTTTACAACTCCACGATTACACATCTCTGAATCTCCCACTGATCCAAAGCCTGTTTTAGCTTTTAGTGAGCATAAATATTGTGTTGGAGACTATTATAATGAGAATGGTTTGGAGGGCGTTGTATTTGAGGTATGGGATGATGGCCGCCACGGTAAGATTGTTAGCCTTGATGAAATTAAAGCACCGTGGGATTCGCGAGTAACGTGGGGTCTTATAAAAGGTTATAGAAATGGTACACACACCTATGCTGATAGTAATAGCGATGGTAAGGCT
>JAGBCY010000001.1 GCA_017937765.1 Alistipes sp. | reverse complement strand
ATACCGAGCTTCTTAAAGCGGCAGTACTTCTTCTTCTTAACATCTACTGATACGGGGTTGAGATAGCGGATCTCAGATGCACCCTGCTGTGTGTTCTCTGCCATAGTTTACTCCTCCTGTGATTTGTTAGCAAGCTTAGCGCGACGCTTCTGAGAGTACTCAACAGCGAACTTGTCCTGCTTGAAAGTTAAGAAACGGATGATACGCTCGTCACGACGATACTGCGTCTCGAGAGTGTTGATGATTGAGCCCTCACCGGTGAACTCCACGAGGAAGTAGAAACCGGTAGTCTTCTTCTGAATAGGATAAGCGAGCTTCTTCAAGCCCCAGTTCTCCATATTCACAATCTGACCGCCGTTCTCGGTGATTACGCCCTGGAATTTGTCAGCAACCTCCTTTACCTGTGCGTCTGAAAGGACGGGAGTGACAATGAAAACGGTTTCGTAATTGTTCATACGTCTAATAATTAATTAATTGTTTTTGCATAATGCGGTGCAAAGGTAGCAATATTTTTTGAATTAGCAAGTTATATCGTGCTTTTTTCGTCTGATTTTCCCCATTTATCACGATAAAACAATGGCTACCATATCGCGGTAGCCATCTCTTTTAACGTCTTAATCCCGAGGTTGTCGCGATGAGGTGGTTACTCCGTAACCTCGAACACATCCTTGCCAAGACCACATAGCGGGCAGGCCCACTCCTCGGGCAACGCCTCGAAGGGCGTACCGGCTGCGATGCCGTTTTCGGGATCACCTACCTCGGGATCGTAGACATATCCGCAAGCCGTACAGATATACTTTTTCATAGCCGTTATTATTTTAATTGTTAGTTAAATAGCCATATGTAGAAGTTGAGGTACGACGCCAGACACAGCCACGCGAGATAGGGTAGCATAAGCAGTGATGCGAGTCGGCTTTCGCGCCACGTAAATATCGTATAGCTAAGCACCGCGACGTCTAAGAGCAGTATGATTGTAAGTCCGGAAATGGGTGACTGCATAAAGAAGAACATTGGGCTCCATAGGAAGTTGAGCGCGAGTTGCAGAAACCATAGCCCGCGATATCGCCGAATGCCCAAATCCCATAATCGGCCGAGTGACAGACCCATACATATATATATTATACTCCACGCTATAGGGAACACGGCATTCGGAGGTGTGATGCTCGGCTTCTCTAAGTAGGGATACCACTCCACGAGGGCATCGCGCTGGAAGAGCATCGCTGCCCAGCCTACGCCGAAGCAGAGAATGATAGGAAGCACATATTTTAGAAATCGTTTCATAGCAGCATATATTTTTGTTACTGCCTTCAATACGATGCAAATAGCGTTCCAATACTTCCTCGCCTTCAGTCGAGCACGAAAAAAGCCCCACCGAAAAGGTGGGGCTGTTGGTTTTCGACCTATAAGTGTTACTCGGCAACCTCCTCAGTTGCAACCTCCTCAGTTGCAGCCTCTGCCTCCTCGGCAGCCTCAGCAGTAGCGTCAGCCTCGATAGCAAGGCCATCCTCACCAACGGTGATATCCTGCTCAACAACCTTAGTGACATCCTCTACGCCAGCAGCAATCTCCTCTGTACCGATGATAGCAGTCTGGTCATCAGCCTTAGGAAGCGAGATAACAGACAAGAGGCAGAAGAATACGATAGCGGCAACCATTGCCCAAGTAAACTTCTCAAGGAAATCGGTGGTCTGACGAACACCCATAGTCTGGTTTGCAGCACCGAAGTTAGCAGCCATACCGCTCTTGGGGCTCTGAACCAATACGGCAAGTATCAACAAGATACTTGCAATGACGATCATAATAATACTAAATGTATACATAAAGCTTATAAATTTAATTTTTCAGTGTTAGTTTCTATCCTTTTTATCTTCAAGTTCTGCAATAAGTCCTGCAAAGTAAATACTTTTTTCTGAATTTAGCAAACTTAATTTGCGATAAGTGTCAATTGCTTCGTTATATAACCCCTGATTTACGTAAATTTCTGCAATTTCCTCGCTTACCATATCCTCTTCGTCGTCGAAATCTACCTGTGCGAGGTCGTCGGCAGCACCCTCCTCGGCAACTATTCGATACTCTTCGCGCTTGAGGAAGCGGTCGATGAGGTCGTCGGTACTTAGATGCGTAAGTCGTGTGGTGTCAATGGGGCGCGGTGCGATGATCGCCGTGGGGTGAAGCATAGCGACAAGCTCGGTTGCAGGGCTTGCCTTGTCGGCTCCAGCCTCGCGCATAAGCATAACGTGCGCACCGCCCCACCAGGGGTAGCGGTCGACGATATTCTTTATCTCCATCTTCTCCTTCATCCCTCGCGCAAGCTATTACCAGTTACCAGCTGCCGCCATATAGATATCCGTCACCAGCGCGTCGACAATCTCCTCGATAAGCTGATCCTGTACATCGACAAGCAACTGCGATGAGTCGTAGTCGGCGTATTGCGAGAACGTCTTGTTGTTGAACGACAGGGTCTGGTCTACGGCGTTCTGGAAGTTGACCTTCACCGTGATCGTCAGACGGTTCATAAGGGCATAGTCGCCACTCGAGACCGATGCTGTTGTCGAGGTGTAGTTCGTGATCTCTCCCTCGAAGGCAAAGTCGCCACCCTCCTCAACCTGCTGGAGGCGTGTCTGGCGCGAGAACTTATCGCGCAGAGCCTCGGTGAGGACGTTGCTAAGTGTGGGTGCCACCATCGGAGCGTTATTCGGGAAGTAGGCCACCGAGAATGTCTGAGCCTCAGGCGGGATTGAGCCACCCGAGAGGTTGTACGTAACCTTATATCCACAGCCTGCCGCGACCAGAGCGATGGTCATCAGGAGGCAGAGCTTCGTAACTATTGTACTTATCTTTCTCATATCTACTTTGTGTTATCGTCAATGCCTAACGCCTTCATACGGCGGTATAGTGTGCGCTCCGAAATAAAGAGCTCGCGCGCCGCATCCTTGCGTTTATAGTTGTTGCGTTGCAGAGCTTGCAGGATTTGTTCACGCTGCATATCGTCCTTTGTCGTTATCTCGCGCACGGGGATGTCGTCAACCTCCTCGATGTCGGCATAGTCGTAGCTGCTTTGCTCCGTGTGAGTCTTTTCGGGAAGTAGGCCCATAACATCGCTATGCGAGGGACGCTCGGGAGCTCGCCGCTCGCTACCCATCATCGCCTCGGTCATCATACGCTTTAGGTCGTTGATGTCGTTACGCATATCGAATAGTATCTTGTACAGCAACTCGCGCTCGGTGGTCATATCGTCGTAGCTGTTGCTACGCTCGCCACCTACCGTACGCACTCTATACCCCTCATCTGGAAGATAGCGACGTAGGATGTCGGCCGTGATGTTACGGCTCTGCTCTATGGCAGAGATCTGCTCGGCGACGTTCTTTAGCTGGCGGATGTTCCCGCGCCAGTGGTAGCTCTCGAGTAGTGTACGTGCCGACTCATCAAGCGTGATGGCGGGCATCTTGTACTGCACGGCAACGTCGCTGGCGAACTTGCGGAATAGGAGGTATATGTCGCCCTTACGCTCGCGCAGCGGCGGTACGCTTATGGGCACGGTGTTCAGACGGTAGTATAGGTCCTCGCGGAAGCGGCCGTCGGCAATCGACTTCATAAGGTCGTTGTTCGTGGCGGCAACAACTCGTACATTGGTTTTCTGTACCTTAGCCGAGCCTACGCGCATAAACTCGCCCGTCTGTAATACGCGGAGCAGGCGCACCTGTGTAGATATGGGCAACTCGCCAACCTCATCGAGGAAGATAGTTCCGCCATCGGCCTCCTCGAAGTATCCCTTGCGGCTATCTATCGCGCCGGTGAACGAGCCCTTCTCGTGGCCGAAGAGCTCCGAGTCGATGGTGCCCTCGGGTATCGCGCCGCAGTTCACGGCGATATATCTATTATGCTTACGTGCCGAGTAGGCGTGTATTATCTGTGGGAAAAACTCCTTACCCACGCCACTCTCTCCGGTGACAAGTACCGACAGATCTGTGGGAGCTACACGCATAGCTACCTCTATGGCCGTGTTGAGTGCCTCGGTATTTCCTATGATACCGAAACGCTGCTTTACCGAAAGAAGTTCGTTAGCTGTCATATACTTACTGGGTTACACTATTTTCGTTCACATCAGTCGTATCGTACTCTATGTTCGTGTTGCTCTCCGCGTCGTTTGCAACGGAGATATCTGCACCTGTCAGAGTGTCGACCATCGTGGTGTCTTGCTCAATTGCTGTGATAGCCTCATCGTGCTTTGTGCTCTCTCGTGCGGCTGTATCTCCACGATCGCTACTTAGCCACTGCCAGCCGGCCCACACACCACCACCGACAATGAGAGCGATGAACACTATCAAGATCAGTGATGGACCCTTATGGCGTTTCACATCGGCTCGCTCCTCGTTACGTTTCTTGTTCTTATTCTTGTCGTACTTCAAGCCACGGAGGTAGGCATCGGGCTTACCCAATGTCAGCGTGTCGATCTCCTCCTCGCGATTGGCCGCCTGCCTCTTACTCTTGGCGTCGTGCTTGTCGGCTCTTAATGCCTCGTGCTTATCGTTGCGTCTCTCGCTTCGATTTGCATCCCTTTGTGCCTCGCGTCTGTCGTTTCGCTTTTCGTTTCGCTTTTCGTTTCGCTTTTCGTTTCGCCTGTCGCCTCTCTCTGTTGTGGTGCGCTGCCTCTGTGAGTGGCCCTCGATGATGCGCTGGAGCTTGAGTTTCTCGATGTTGAGACCCTCGACTGGAGGTTTGATGTTACCGCCAATGACCAACGGCTCGCGCTTGTGCTTGAAGATGATGGTATTGTTCTCACCCTTGCTAAAGTCGCCCAAGCCCTCAATCGTGAACACTTGGTCGCGACTTATGGCGTGGTGTATGTCGAAGACAAAGCGGTCGAGCATTCCCGTCGCCTCCAACTCTTTCATACCGTAGGCTATGAGCAACGAGCGCAGCACGCCATCGTCGTTGCGCATAAGGTCGGAGAAGATGATCACTCCCGACTGTTGCTTGACGATGAACGCACCCAACTTAGGCACAACAATGCGTTTGTTGTACTTTAGGTATTCGATGAGTATGTTGGTAATCAGCTCCACTCTTGCTTCGTGTGCAGTAATATAACGCGCAAAGATACAAAAAAGATTTAAATTTCCATCACTTGATGCTTGCGATGTTGTAGAACCACAATACAGCAGGACCATCTAATGATGGCAAAGGTACGAATAAAATTGAAAAATAGTTATCTCCAGGCTGAAAAATCATCTCCGAAAGATTCTTTATAAATGCTCGGGGTTAGCAGTAAAATGGGTGTCAAAAGAGCAGGTGATATGCGTGGTTCGTAAGGTGTGGTAGTATCCTTGTGACGATGGGGTGTACAGACGAAAGGTGTCAAGGGCGATTGTAGCCTATTAGCGAGCAACATTATCGGCCGAGAGAAGATATTATAAACAGAAAGGGGCATCCCGAAGGATGACCCCTTAGCTTTGGCTTAGTGCCGACTTATTATTTTTGCTCGTTAAGGATGCGCATTGCAGCATCAAAGATTGTAGTATCGTCAAGAGTAACAACGCCACCATCAGGACCCTGCTCAATGTGAATACCGACACCCTCCTTAGCCTCAAAATGCTTACCGCCAAAGTAATTACGAACGGTGTCAACATCGATACCCAACTCATCTGCTATGCGCTGCGAGCTGCCACTGGGCAACTTATCCTTGATGCGGCGCAGTTCATTAAATGTGATAATCATAACTTTTCAAATATTAAGTTAATATTAAATTCGTTTCGCACTACTAAATTAATGCATTTTTTTCAATCCGCCAAACTTATTGAGATTAATTTTTAAAAAAATGTATTTATTATTGCTTTAATCACATTTTATGCGCCAAATTGCCGCTCGATACCATAAACCGAGGGACCGCCTCGCAACCGAGACAGCCCCTCGAATATGATAGTAATCTACTATTACTTCTCGTTGAGAGCAGCGTGAGCAGCAGCCAAACGTGCGATAGGCACACGGAAAGGCGAGCAGCTTACGTAGTTCAAGCCAGCGTAGTGGCAGAACTCTACTGATGAGGGCTCACCACCGTGCTCACCACAGATACCGCACTTCAAGTCGGGACGAGTAGTGCGACCCTTGAATACAGCCTCGCGGATAAGCTGGCCTACGCCATTGCGATCCAAAATCTTGAAAGGATCGTTCTTGAGGATGTTCTTCTCGAGGTAGATAGGCAAGAACTTAGCGATATCGTCACGCGAGAAGCCGAGAGTCATCTGAGTAAGGTCGTTAGTACCGAACGAGAAGAACTCGGCAACCTCAGCGATCTGGTTAGCTGTAACAGCAGCACGAGGAACCTCGATCATCGTACCTACGAGGTAGTCGATGCGGTCGTTGCGCTCGGCAAATACTGCGTTAGCCGTCTTGTCGATGATGTTCTTCTGGTAGCGGAGCTCCTTGTGGTTACCAACGAGCGGAACCATAATCTCAACCTTAACGGGTGTACCAGCGGCCTTAACGTTCATTGCAGCCTCGATGATGGCGCGTGCCTGCATCTCGGTGATCTCGGGGTAGGTGTTACCCAAGCGGCAACCACGGTGACCGAGCATCGGGTTAACCTCGTGCAATGCCTCAACCTTAGCCTTAACCTTCTCTACGGGGATACCCATAGCCTCAGCCATCTCCTGCTGATCCTTATCGGTGTTAGGAGCGAACTCGTGCAAAGGTGGATCGAGAAGACGTACGATAACGGGGTAGCCGTTCATAACCTTGAACAGACCCTCGAAGTCGCCACGCTGCATAGGAAGGAGCTTAGCAAGAGCCACGCGACGGCCTGCCTCGTCGTCAGAAAGGATCATCTCGCGGATAGCCTTGATACGATCGCCCTCGAAGAACATATGCTCCGTACGGCAGAGACCGATACCCTGAGCACCGAATGCAAATGCCTGCTCAGCATCACGAGGAGTATCAGCGTTAGCGCGAACGTTCATCTTAGAGTACTTGCCTGCAAGCTCCATAAGCTGACCGAAGTCGCCGTCGAGGTTTGCAGCCTGAGTAGCTACCTGACCGAGGTAAACCTCACCGGTAGAACCGTTCAATGAGATCCAGTCACCCTCCTTAATCTCGTAGCCGTTAACCTTGATTGTGCGAGCCTTGTAGTCGATCTCGAGCTCACCAGCACCCGATACGCAGCACTTACCCATACCACGTGCAACAACGGCAGCGTGTGAGGTCATACCACCACGAGCGGTGAGAATACCAGCAGCATCCAACATACCCTTCAAGTCCTCGGGCGATGTCTCGATACGAACGAGGATAGCCTTCTGACCCGTAGCGTTGAGGTGCTTCTCGGCATCGTCTGCGAAGAATACTACGGGACCGGTCGCTGCACCAGGAGATGCAGGAAGACCCTTAACGATAACCTTAGCGTTCTTGATAGCCTTCTTGTCGAATACGGGGTGCAAGAGCTCGTCGAGCTTCTCGGGCTCGCAGCGCAACACGGCAGTCTTCTCGTCGATAAGACCCTCGCGGAGCATATCCATAGCGATCTTCACCATTGCGGCACCGGTACGCTTACCGTTACGGCACTGCAACATCCAGAGCTTACCGTCCTGAATAGTGAACTCGATATCCTGCATATCAGTGAAGTACTGCTCCAAGTGACGCTGGATGCCATCCAACTCAGCATATACCTCGGGCATAACCTCCTCCAATGAGGGGTACTTAGCCTTACGCTCCTCCTCAGAGATGTTCTGAGCAGCGGCCCAACGCTTTGAACCCTCGATGGTGATCTGCTGGGGAGTGCGGATACCTGCAACCACGTCCTCACCCTGAGCGTTGATAAGATACTCACCGTTAAAGATGTTCTCGCCGGTAGCGGCATCACGTGAGAATGCAACACCCGTAGCAGAGTTGTCACCCATATTACCAAATACCATCGCCTGAACCGATACAGCTGTACCCCAAGCCTCAGGGATGTTGTTCAGCTTACGGTAGAGGATGGCGCGCTCGTTCATCCACGAGCCGAATACTGCGCAGATAGCACCCCAGAGCTGGTCCCACGCGCTTGTGGGGAACTCCTTGCCTGTCTGCTCCTTGATTGCCTTCTTGAATGCGGCAACGAGCTCCTTGAGGTCGTCGGTCGTAAGGTCGGTGTCGGCCTTGATACCGCGCTTCTCCTTCTGAGCCTCGATGATCACCTCAAACGGATCGTGATCCTCCTTCGATACGGGCTTCATATCGAGCACAACGTCGCCATACATCTGTACAAAACGACGGTATGAGTCCCAAGCGAAACGGGGGTTACCCGAGAGCTTAGCAACAGCCTCAACAGCCTCGTCGTTCATACCGAGGTTGAGGATTGTGTCCATCATACCAGGCATTGATGCGCGAGCACCCGAACGTACCGAAACCAAAAGGGGAAGAGTAGTGTCGCCAAACTTGCGACCGGTGAGGTTCTCGATGTTCTTGATAGCGGCCTCTACCTCGGGACGCAACAACTCGATAACACGCTCCTTACCCTCCTTGTAGTACTCAGTACATACATCTGTTGTGATGGTGAATCCCGGAGGTACGGGGATACCAATCAGGTTCATCTCGGCGAGGTTGGCACCCTTACCACCAAGCAACTCTCGCATCTTGCCATTACCCTCAGCCTCCTTGTTGCCGAAGGTGTAGACACGTTTTACATCTGCCATAATCGTCTGTTTTATAATTAGTTAATGTGTTAATTGTCTATATGCAATAGCTACCCGAGCAATGACTTCTCCCCGAATAGCTTACAAAAGTAAATATTTTTTTTTGAAATTGCAATAATTATGCGCTAAATCTGCCTGCGAAGCGCGATTTATTTACGACGAATGGCTGGTAGGTAGCGCGCGGACGTTTGTCGATATAACATCTATTTAAAGATGACGCTACTTCCTGCGAGCACCTCGCCATCGTACCACGCGGCAAACTGCCCCGCAGTGATACCACGCTGCGGCTCGTCGAAGAGGATATATAGTCCGTCGTTGTCCATTATGAGTTCGGCACGTTGCAGTGGCTGGCGATAGCGTATGCGTACCATATACCTGCGTCGCTCGCCCTCGTGCATAGCCTCCGTCGGGTCGACCCAGTGGATATCCTCGAGACGTATGCGTAAAGCCTTACGGTGGAGGCCCGGGTGGTTGTCGCCCTCGCCCACGAAGATGGCATTTGCCTCGATATCGGTGCCGATGATAAACAGCGACTCCTTGCGTCCGCCGATGCCTAAGCCCTTGCGCTGGCCTATGGTGTAGAAGTGTGCACCCTGATGTGTTCCGATCTTCTTGCCATCGCGCACCGTGAGACGATAGGGCTCAGCGAGAGCCTTATAGTCATCCTCGGCGCAGTTGCGCACGAAGCGTGGCGAGTGGGGTAGTATCTCGTGGACGTTGCCCTCCTTTGCCTTGAGTTTCTGTTGCAGGAATTGTGGTAGGTCGACTTTGCCCACGAAGCAGATGCCCTGCGAATCTTTGCGCTTGGCCGTAGCTAATTTATTCTCCTCGGCGATACGGCGCACCTCGGGCTTGAGGAGGTGGCCGATGGGGAACATTGCGTAGCTGAGCTGCTCCTGCGTGAGCTGGCAGAGGAAGTAGCTCTGATCCTTGTTTGGGTCGCTGCCGGCCAGAAGTTTGTAGTGTGTGGCACCCTCGCTATCGGTCCACTCCTCGCGACGGCAGTAGTGTCCCGTAGCTACGCGCTCGGCACCCAACTTGAGTGCCTCCTTGAGGAATACGTCGAACTTAATCTCGCGATTACAGAGCACGTCGGGATTTGGCGTGCGTCCTGCCTCGTACTCCGCAAACATATACTCCACCACACGCTTGCGATACTCTTCCGAGAGGTCGACATAGTGAAACTCTATGTCGAGACGCTTGGCCACGAGCTCGGCAAATACCTGATCGTCGTACCACGGACAGTCGCCCTCGAGCGTTCCCGTGGTGTCGTGCCAGTTGCGCATAAAGAGTCCGATGACCTCGTGCCCCTGCTCTTTGAGCAGTGCCGCTGCCACCGACGAATCCACGCCTCCCGAAAGTCCAACAACTACGCGCATAGGTCACTATTCAGCCTCCGAAACCGAAATAATCCAACTGATAAAGGCGTAGCAGCCGACGAAGAACATTGCCCCCGCTACCATTGTGAGCACGCCTTCCCATACACCGCGGCATAACTCTTCTTGGTATAATATCGTTGCGATGGCAAAGACAAAACCCATAACGGCTCCGCCCCACGCGATAATGTGTGTCGAGGTCTTAATGCCCGATAGATTCTTTGCTAACAGGTTGACTATAAGGAATACAAAGAATGGGGTCGAGGCAACCATTAACCACAATATGTCGTCTATATCGAAGCACATAAGTTGGATCGGAAAAATCAGCATACATAGCATTGCGCAGAAGTATGTAAACTTGCTAAATGCTCCGATTTTTTGTGTCGCCGAGTCGCTGTTTTTTGCCTCTTCGCCATTTGGTTCGGCTCTCTTATTCAATAGGAACAGGAACATCAATACGGCAACTATGCAGAATATTATAAAAGTCAAAGCGTTCATACTCAATTATTTACATTGTTGTGTTTGTCCTGCTATCTCTTCTCTTGTTCCAGCCGACAATTAGGGCTAACGCAGCGTATATCATTCCACCGATAGATATTATCCCTATGAATCCATCACCTGAGCACCATAATGCCCCTGCAAAAAATGCCGTGAAGTGCGCATATGCAGGTGCTTTTTTAACGAATATTGATAGATATGCTGCTAATACCCAGATACATGCTACTCCTATATACAATGTAAGCGAGTATGCTATGTCATAAAATGTTAAACCATATTCACCTACCATTGGCTCTGCGTAAATGTAGATTATGGTCATCAGCATAATAACCGCTATCAACGAGTATATAATTCGGGTGGCGATGTGTGTCTCGTTCTTAGGAGTTGCTGCGGGTGTGTTGTTCTGTGCGGCAGCGTTATCGTCACGGCGTGGCTCGTTGTGGTTGCGTGGCTCGTGTGCGACGTCCGACTCTCGGTTCGAAATATTCTCTTCGCGCTCCGAAGAGTGTTGAGCGTTGCGGTCCGCGCCATCGTCCACGCGCGTAGCCTCCGCATCGTCCGAGCCTACATTATCGACGGATGAGGCTCCATAGTTATCCTCCACGCGTGTGGCGTCGGCGGGTGCGACGTTCGACAGAAGCGCGATGCACTCCTCGGCCGACTGGATACGGCTCTTATTGTCGACCACAAGACAGGCCTCGACGACGTTGCGCCACGGAGCGGCTATCGTTGTAACAGACGAGGGTAGGCATCCGGCATTTATCTGACGCATAAGCTCGCTACGTCCCTGCTCGCTTGTGGGTGAAAAGCTACCCGTAGAGAAGGGCAGCGCGCCCGTGAGTACGCGGAAAGCCAAGACACCGAAACTCCAGAGGTCGGTATTGCGACGAATGCTGCGCTCAGCGAGCTGCTCGGGCGAGGCGTACGATAGGGTGCCGGCACCCATAATCGAGTTCGACACAAAGGAGTTCTCGCCCGACGACAGGTGTTTCGAGATACCGAAGTCGGTGATCTTCACCGTGATCTTGTCGCGATACCTATCCACGAGGATATTCTGCGGCTTGAGGTCGCGGTGGATGATGTCGTGCGAGTGCAGGAACGCGATGCCCGCAAGAATCTGGCGCAGGATATCTGCGCGCTGCTCCAACGTCAGCGTCTCGTGTGCGAGCAGGTGCTCGAGGCTACCCGCCTCGTAGAACTGCATAATGGCGATATCAAAGACGCCCGAGAAGTTCGTCAGCGTGTAACACTCCTCGTAGTGGGCAATGTTGCGATGCTCGGGGAGACTCTTGGCAATCTCCACCTCGTGCTTGAGGCGGAAACGCTCGTTGCTCACCTCCGATATCTTAAGTGCTACGTCGCGGCCTCGCAACGTGTCGTGGGCACGGTAGACGGCGCCGAAGCCGCCACGGCCGAGGCAGTCGCTATTGGGGTCGTAGACGTATCGCTCCTGAAACTCTTGTTGTGTCATAGGTTAGTGGTAGGTTACTTGATAAGCTGCATAAACTCGTCGCGCGTGCGGGGATCGGAGAGGAATATGCCCGTGAATGCCGAGGTGGTTGTCACCGAGCGTTGCTTCTCCACGCCACGCATCTGCATACAGGTGTGGCTTGCCTCGATAACCACAGCAACGCCCACGGGGTTGAGGGCCTGCTGTATGCTATCGCGAATCTGCACGGTGAGACGTTCCTGTACCTGCAAGCGACGGGCGAAGCACTCCACAACGCGGGCAATCTTCGAGAGCCCCGTGATGTAGCCATTGGGGATGTAGGCCACGTGGGCCTTGCCGATGAACGGAAGCATATGGTGCTCGCACACCGAGAAGAGCTCGATATCCTTGACGAGGACCATCTGCTGGTACTCCTCCTTGAACATCGCCGAGCGAAGTATGGCGATGGGGTCCTGGGCATAGCCCTTGGTGATGAACGACATAGCCTTGGCCACACGCTCGGGGGTCTTGATGAGTCCCTCGCGCTCGGGGTCCTCGCCCAAGAGACGTAGTATCTCGCGGTAGTGGCCCATCAGCTCCTCGATTCTCTTGCTGTCGTATATATCCTCGCGTTTATAGTTTGGTGTGAAATCCTCCATAATTTGTATAATTGTGTTTATTTTAGTTGTTTATAAGTACTCGGCATAGTCCTCGGGCGTGATAGTAGCAGTGCCCATATAGTTGCCGTCGTAGTCGTAGTAGTCATACTCGAAAGTGTAGCCGTGGGTCATAAGCTCCTTAACGAGTATGTCGCTGTCGATCTCCGAGGCCAACGATGAGGCCATATTGTCGATATATGACTCAGACGAAATGATGGTCTGGAAGGTGCGGAGACCCTCCTCGCCATAGTCCTCAATATCCTCTTCGGCCATAATTACCTCTACGGTAAAGATATTGCCCGTGCGGTAAGCATCTACTATGTACATATCGTCACCGATATCCACTACCTCCGAGAAGGCATACTCTGCAAGCTCGTCGACATAGGCACCATTCGAACCGTCGAACTCGATGTCGTCGACCTGCGAGCCAATGATAAGGAGTGTGACAAACAAGAAGGTTATCACGCCTAATATAATCGCTGCCACCTTCCACCAGACGCTGGTACCCTTCGGCTTGGTCTCCGATGCTGGCTTCACGGCGGGTGCCGGCTTCACGACGGGGGTCGGTGTTGGTGTCGGAGACTGTATGGTCGCGTCGTTCTCTCCGAGTAAGCGGAGGAATGCGTCGATATCCTGCGGACGCTTCTTGCGTGTCGGTTGCATAGCGGCAAGAATCGTGCGCTTCAACTCGGGCGAGAGGGATGCGACATTCTTCTCCATACCATCCTCCATTACCTCGCTGGCACGCGGTGCTCGTTTGCCGGTGGCTAAGCTGTATAGCGTTGCACCGAGAGCGTAGATGTCGGTCGCGGGTGTGAACGTATTGCCACCGCCTGCCTCATACTGCTCGAGCGGTGCGTAGCCGTGGCTGATGCCTACGGGCGTCGAGCTCGTCTGGTTGCCGTCGCTGTCGTATTGTTTGGCCAGACCGAAGTCGATAAGCGTGACACGACCGTCAGCCTTGCGTACCATAATATTCGCCGGCTTGATATCCAAGTGCAGGAGGTTGCGACTGTGGATATAGCGCAGTGCGTCGCATACGCTCGTGATGATGCTCTTTACGAGGCTGTTATCCAAAGCCCCGCGTCTGTCGAGAGTGTTCTGTAGCGACTCACCCTCGATGTACTCCATCACATAATAGGCCGTGTTATTCTCCTCGAATACGTCGTGAATGGCTATGACATTAGGGTGCTCGAGGCGTGCGATTGTTCGTGCCTCCTTTAAGAACTTCTTGCGGTAGGCATCCATCAATTCCGCGCTACCGTTCGAGCCGAGCGATACGTTGCGCGAGTCGTTGTCGCGATTGTAGTACTCGCGAGGGAAGAACTCTTTTATGCATACCAATTTATTCATCATCCCGTGCTCGGCGAGATAGGTGATGCCGAAGCCTCCCTGGCCGAGGATCGAGCGAATCTCGTATTTGCCCCCTTGTAGGGTAGTTCCTGGTTTGAGTGTCATAGTCGAATATTTATCCATTTTATAACACAAAGGTAGTACAAAAAGTTTAATCCCAAAAATTTTTTTATTACCTTTGTGCTACTATGGATACATTAATGGATATCAAAACTACCGAGCTACGTCCGGGCACGATGCTTAGGAATGGTAGCTATCGTATAATCTCGGTTCTTGGCCGTGGAGGCTTCGGCATTACCTACCTTGCCGAGCAGATGCTTATGAGCCGCAAGGTGTGTATCAAGGAGTTCTTCCCTAAGGACTTTTATTGTCGCGATGTTGATACTCAAGCTGTTGGCCCTGTTGCGGAGAGTTTCCGTGCAATGATGGATGGCGTCAAGGCCAAGTTCTTGAAGGAGGCGCGCGCGATTGCTCGACTCACCCATCCCAACATAGTCAGCGTCTTTGACCTCTTCGAAGAGAATAATACGGCCTATTATGTGATGGAGTATATCGAGGGCGAGTCGCTCTACGATGTTGTGCGCTTGGGGGGTGCTCTTGGCGAGGCCACGGCGCGCCGCTATATCGGGCAGGTGGCCGATGCGCTCGGCTACATCCACGAACATAACCTCCTGCATTTGGACATTAAGCCCCATAACATAATGCTCTCGCAGAAGGACGACCGTGCGATACTTATCGACTTCGGCCTCTCGAAGCACTACGACGAGGAGAGTGGCTCGGAGACCACAAACTCGCTCGGAGGTCATAGCGATGGTTATGCCCCCACGGAGCAGTATGTGAGGGGTGGCGTTAGCGAGTTTACGCCCGAGACAGATATCTACTCGTTGGGTGCTACGCTCTATGCTTTGGTCGAGGGTCATCGCCCGCCGAGTGCCAACGAGATTGATGCTAATGGAATGCCGTCGATGTCGGCCCATCTGTCGGCTTCGCTGTGTGCTGCTGTTGAGACGGCTATGCAGTATAGGCGTAAGGATCGTCCGCGCGATGTAGCTGAGTTCCTTCGTATATTGAATGCTGATATTGAGCCTACGCCTGTGATGTACGGCACGCGCTATCCTGACGATGTGGCGACGCATATTATCACTGGCGGCAACGAGAACCCGAAGCGTCGCGGTGGTAAGCTGTGGATTATTATCCTTGTGCTGTTGCTGCTTGTTGGCGGTGCTGTTGCTGCATACTTTGTGTTTATGAAGCCTGTAGCTGAGCCTGATGTGGAGACGGTCCAGTATGTTGGGGCGGTTGACGAACCAGAGTCGGTTGAGATTAATGGTGTGTTTGTAGAACTCGCTGAGCCAGAGGAGATTGTCGAGCCAGAAATGAATGGGGAGAGTGTAGAGAATGATGGCTCGGAGGCTGATGACCCGGAGACCAAAGTACACTCCGACGAAGATATAACCCCCGAAACTGTTCCGCAGGCAAAGTCCGAACCGACGAACAAAAAGTCGTCTGCTACGAACAAGCAAGAGCCCCCCGCGCCTACGAAAACCTCTGCTGCAGGTACACCTGCGGCTACAACCCCCGTGACACCTGCACAGAGTCAGGATGCACCCCAGTCTGCCGCAACCGAGGCTCCCGAGCCTGTGCAGTCTCCCGAGGATATCGAGGCGGCACGCATCGAGCGTATGGTTGCCGAGGGCTTGGGTCGCGATGGCGTATATCGCGTGGGCGACTACTATAACGTTGATGGTAAGGAGGGCGTGGTTATCGAGGTGCGTGACGGAGGCCGCCACGGTAAGATTGTGAGCTTGCGCGAGGTTACGCGCCGTGGCTGGTGTACTCCGGCCTACTATGCCAATGCCCGCGCTCTCGGCGCATCGGACATAAAGAGCGGAAAGCGTAACACCGAACTATGCGAGGCGGCAGGCATCACAAACTTCCCTGCGGCGAGCTGGTGTCTCGATATGGGTGATGGGTGGTATCTCCCCGCGCTTAACGAGCTTACGCTCATATATAATGTAAGGTCAAAGATTAACCCCACGCTCACGTCGAACGGCGGCAACAAGATATCGAGCCACTGGCATATATCATCGACCGAGTATGACGGTGCTGAAGATGGTGAACGCCAAACGGCGGCCTATGCCGTGTGGAGCGTACGTATGCTCAACGGCCAGAAGAGTGCCAATCAGAAGAGCGGTACTGATTGTTCGGTGCGTGCCATCGCGACGTTCTAAGGTGAAATAGGTAGAAAGAATCAGTGTCGTCTCCCACACAGAAACGACACTGATTCTTTTATAGGTACGTCGGTTATACTCTTATCCTAAAGCTCGAGCAGACCCTCGGGAAGTACAAACTTTATTCTGCCCTCCTCGAAGTCGATGCCTGCGATGAACTCCTCAGCAGCGGGGATTAGATGCTCGCGACCCTCGATCGTAACCTCGAACAAGGGATTTGCCTCGCTGTCGTAGTAATCGGTAATCTCGCCACGGCGGTCGCCCACGATAGCCTCGAAGCCGATAAGGTCCTCCATATAGAACTCGTCATCATCCTCATCCTCGTCCTCCTCGATGAATATCTCGCGACCCAAGAGGAAGTCCTCGGCACGACGCTCGGTGTCGATGTCGTCGAAGTGAACAACAGCACCAGCCTTGCCGCGACGCTCAAACGAAGAACAAAACAGAGGAACCGCGAGTTCGTCAATGGTGACAAACAGCGGTTCCTCATTTTGGAAATCGTCGGGGAAGTTAGCATAGAGCGTGATCATCACGCCACCATCAGTGCCGAACAAACGGCCTATGCGTCCCACGGCGATCATCGCACCTCGAGATTAAGCCTCGGCAGTCTCCTCTGCGGGAGCCTCAGCAGCCTCAGCGGCAGCCTGTGCAGCGGCCTCAGCGGCAGCAGCAGCCTCAGCGGCCTTCTTCTCAGCGATAGCAGCAGCGCGCTCCTCCTTAACCTTAGTCTCGGCAGCGAGCTGAGCCTTCTTAGCAGCGTTAGCGTCAGAGGCGAGCTTGTTGTTCTTAGCATCGATCTTCGACTGCTTGTCTGCTGCCCACTTGTTAAAGCGTGCCTCAGCCTCAGCCTCAGTGAATGCGCCCTTAGCCACACCACCCAAAAGGTGCTTCTTATACATTACGCCCTTGTACGAGAGGATAGCTCGACAAGTATCCGTAGGTTGTGCGCCCTTAAGTAACCAATCCAAAGCTCGGTCGAACTTCAAATCGATTGTAGCAGGATTCGTGTTGGGGTTGTATGTACCCAACTTCTCGATGAACTTACCATCACGTGGCGCT
>JAGBCY010000024.1 GCA_017937765.1 Alistipes sp. | reverse complement strand
CTAACCTTGGTTAAGCGAGTGCAAAGATAAGTACTTTTTTTAATTCTGCAAACTTTTTTATAAAAAATATTTCTGCTTTTTCACGGTTCAATACGACGCATACATATCAACACATTGCAAACCAACACATTAAACTAAATAATAAATTTACATCTCTCACTTATTTCTCAAGCTCGTTTCGCTCGAATTACCGCCAAAACTTCTTCGGTCGGATATATTTTCTTCCCTCCATAGGCTCTCAAATTTGGAATATCAGCATAAAAATAGTAACTTTGTATGATTAACGCATACGTCAGCACGGGTGCGCGCGTTATACTATGGCAGGATAGTTACTACATAGTGTGCAGAAAGTTTAACACCAAGCACAAGTGCAGGCGCGTAGCGGCGTATAAGACAAAAACAACAAGGCAACAAACTAACATATGAAAGGTATTGTACTTGCAGGAGGCAGTGGCACGAGGCTCTACCCGATTACGAAGGGTGTGAGCAAGCAGCTACTTCCCATCTTCGATAAGCCGATGGTCTACTACCCTATCTCGGTGCTTATGATGGCTGGCATTCGCGAGGTGCTCATAATCTCTACACCCGATGATCTACCCTCGTTCCGTCGACTCTTGGGCGATGGCCGGGAGTTAGGGATGGAATTCTCGTATGCCGAGCAGCCCAAGCCAAACGGTCTTGCCGAGGCATTCATCATCGGCCGCGAATTTGTGGGCGATGCCCCCGTGTGCCTTGTTCTTGGCGACAATATCTTCCACGGTGCAGGTCTCGAGAATATCGTCCGCAACGCGGTACGGCGCACCGAGTCGGAGGGACGTGCCACGGTATTTGGCTATCGTGTCGACCGCCCCGAGAGGTATGGCGTCGTTGAGTTTGACGATGCGGGACGCGCGCTATCAATCGAGGAGAAGCCCGCAAACCCACGCTCGGAGTACGCCGTGACAGGACTATACTTCTACCCCAACAGCGTCCTTGACATTGCCAGTACGGTTACGCCCTCGGCACGCGGTGAGTTGGAGATCACGAGCGTCAATCAGGAGTACCTCCAGCGCGGGGAACTCGACGTCGAGATCCTCGACCGAGGCTTTGCTTGGCTTGATACGGGCACGCACGACTCGCTGGCCGAGGCCTCGATATTTGTGGAGGTCATCGAGAAGCGTCAGGGACAGAAGATCGCCTGTTTGGAGGAGATAGCTTGGCGCAACGGCTGGATAACACGCGAAGAGATGCACCGCCTGGCTGAGCCTATGCGCGCAAATCAATACGGTCAATACCTACTCAAGTTATGAGACTGATACACACCGATATAGATGGCGTTGTCATCCTCGAACCCGAAGTCTATGCCGACGATCGCGGATACTTCTTCGAGTCGTTCAGCGAGCTTCGCTTTCGAGAATATACGGGCATCGAGACACGCTTTGTTCAGGATAACGAGTCGCGCTCGGCGGCAGGCGTAGTTCGCGGTCTGCACTTCCAGCTACCACCCCACGCACAATCGAAACTGGTGCGCGTCATCGAGGGCGAGGTTCTGGATGTTGCGGTCGACATACGCCGCGGCTCGCCGACGTTTGGTCGCTATGTGGCCGTGACGCTCAGCGACGAAAACCATCGCCAGCTATTCATTCCTCGCGGCTTTGCCCACGGTTTCGTAGCACACAAGGAGTCGATCGTAGCCTATAAGTGCGACGCATATTACGCTCCCGAGTGTGAGGGTGCGATTCGCTGGGATGACCCTGCGCTCGCCATCGACTGGGGCATCACTTCCAACAAGGCGACACTATCGACAAAGGACCTAAAGAGCTTGACACTCGGCGAGTGTGGCGAGCTATTTGACTATAACACAGACTACTATGCGTAGGATTCTTGTCACCGGAGGTAGTGGACAGTTAGGCCGAGCGATACGCCTTAAATCGAGCACGAGCCCCAATAGCTACCTATTCGCAACACACCAAGACCTCGACATCTGCGACAGTGAGGCCGTGGAGCGATATATTGCGGAGAATAAGATAGACACGATAATAAACTGCGCGGCATACACCAACGTAGAGGGTGCCGAGGAACATAGCGAAGAGGCATATGCCATCAACCGCAATGCGGTAACTACGCTTGCCGAGGTGTGCAACAACCACGACATAAAGCTCATACACATCTCCACGGACTATGTGTTCGGTGGCAACGAGGAGCGTAACACGCCCTACACCGAGGACGACACACCCGAGCCTGTAAACGTCTACGGCGAGAGCAAGGCACAGGGTGAGCTCGAGGCACTCAAGGCTCGCGACTCGATTACGATACGTACCTCGTGGCTATACTCACCGTGGTGCAAGAACTTCTTGCTCACTATATTACGTCTCGCTGGCGAGCGCGAGGAGATAAGCGTTGTCAACGACCAGCGAGGCACACCCACCTCGGCACTCGGTCTTGCCGAGACACTTGTTGGCATCATCGACAGCGGCACGACGGATGATATGTCGTGCATCTATCACTACGCCGACGGCGGCGAATGTACGTGGTATGATTTTGCGCGTACGATAGTCGAGGAGGCTGGTATTGATAGTTGCCGCGTGGTGGCGTGCAGCAGTCGCGAGCGCGAGATGAAGGCCGAGCGACCCTCATTCTCGGTGCTCGACACAAGGCGCATAGGCGAGATTTCGGGCATTAGGATACTACCCTGGCGCGAGCGTCTCAAGGAGGTAATGGATATAATAAAGGAGTCATTATGACACGACGCAATATACTGATTACTGGTGGTGCCGGCTTTATCGGCAGCCACGTTGTGAGGCTCTTCGTCGAGAAGTACCCCCACTACCATATCGTGACACTCGACAAGCTGACCTACGCAGGTAGCACGGCAAACATTGCCGACGTGTTAGAGTCACCGAACCACACATTCATCGAGGGCGACATCACGGATGCGGTACTCGTGGAGCGAATATTTCGCGACCACGGCATCGACGGTGTACTTCACCTCGCCGCCGAGAGCCACGTCGACCGCTCGATAAGTGCGCCGCTTGTATTTGCTCACAACAATATCACGGGTACGCTAACGCTGCTCGAGGCCGCACGCAAGGCGTGGAAGGGTAACTATGAGGGCAAGCGTTTCCACCACATCTCCACCGATGAGGTCTACGGAGCCCTCGAACTCGACGGCGGCAAGTTTAGCGAGGAGACACGCTACAATCCCCACTCTCCATACTCGGCATCGAAGGCATCGTCGGACCACTTCGTGCGTGCCTATCACGACACCTACGGCCTACCCACGGTAATCACCAACTGCTCGAATAACTACGGTGAGAGGCAGTATCCCGAAAAGCTGATACCTTTATTTATATATAACATCGTCAACCGCCGCCCGCTTCCGGTCTACGGCACGGGCCTCAACATCCGCGACTGGCTCTATGTGGGCGACCACGCCCGAGCACTTGATGTAGTATTTCATCGTGCTGCTGAGGGTGAGACCTTCAACATCGGAGGCGATAACGAATGGACCAATATCGACCTCGTGCGTAGGCTGATTGCTATTGTCGACGAGGAACTTGGTCGCGAGAAGGGCGAGAGCGAGACGTTGATTAGCTACGTAGAGGATCGTGCAGGTCACGACCTACGCTACGCCATAGACTCATCGAAACTACAACGCGACTTAGGCTGGCACGCCGAGACATCGTTCGACGAGGGACTGAGGCGCACGGTGCGCTGGTATCTCGAGAATAGAGAGTGGGCCGAGGAGGCACTTAAGCGCAAATAGATTAGAAGACGAGCACCACCTCGCCATCCTCCGCATTAGGGATATATATGCTACGATTCTCAATTGTGGCAATATGTTTTGTGCGTACGTCGCCACGCGCTATGGAGCATTGATAACTACCCGCCGGTGGCAACATCTTGTGCTTGTTGATATCGCGCAACACTCCATCGCTGAGCACTCCGCACACCCTATATCCCGTACCGAGTAGCTCCTCGGCACGACGCATATCGCCCCCAGCAATCACATTACGCACAACCGTCGAACTTATCTTATCGCCCGAGGCGGTATGTTGCTCGACACGCTCGAGCTCGAAGCCACACTCCTCGGCAACGGGGCACAGACGCTCGTAGTTACCCTCGCTACCCTGCCCCAGACGGTGATTATAGCCAACGATCATACCCACCATACCGAGCCTATCGACAAGCACACGGCGTACAAACTCCTCGTAGGGTTGTGCTCTAAACTTATCGTCGAAGCGCGCAACGACAACACGGTCGACACCCGCTTCAGCAAGCAGACGAGCTCGCTCCTCGACGGTAGTAAGCAGCTGCATACCCTCGGCACGTCCCATAGCTATGCGCGGATGGGGATCGAACGTCACAACGACGCTCTCGGCATTGAGCCGTGAGGCCATATTCCTAAGATGTCCGAGCAACACACGATGGCCCAAGTGGACGCCATCGAACGAACCGATGGTAACGACCCTACGTGCGGGCTCAGCAATATCGAAGCCGTAGTCTATCTTCATAGCGTAGTATTGCTCTCCTCGGCGACCTTAACGAAGTAGGCCACCTTCTCAAGAAGTGTTGTGATATCGTAGTTCTCGACGACGATACCCTGCGGGAAGTTGAGCGGAGCGGAGGTGAAGTTAAGCACACCCTTGATGCCTGCATTGATGATCGGCAGCACGAGAGTCGAGGCAACAGACGTGGGCGACGAGACGATGACAATGCTTATATCGAGCTCCTCGACACGTTGCTCGAACTCGTCGATATGGTAGCACGGGATATTGTCGATGGTAGAGCCCACCTTGCGCTCGTCGACATCGAAGGCAGCGGTGATGCGCAGCTTCAGGCCCTTGCCGTTAAAATACTTCGTCACGGCCTGACCCAAGTGGCCCATACCAATTATGGCCATATTCATCGGCTGCTCGCTATACAATATGCCGTTGATAAAGTCGATGAGCACCTTCACGTCATAGCCCTTCTTCGTATCGCTCGAGAAGCCTATGAGCATAAGGTCACGACGCACCTGCACCGCCGTGATGCCGTGCATACCGGCAAGCACGTGCGAGAAGATGTGGGTGATACCCTGAGCGTGGCACTTGAGCAGCGTGCGACGATACTCGCTGAGACGCTCGATGGTCTTCTCGGGGATTGGGGATGATATATTCGCCATAAGTCTGATTTCTGCTTGTGTTTTGCTGTTGCGCTGGTTGCGTACTACTTAACCTCGATGGTAAAGTTACTCTTATAATCCTCCCTCACCCAGCAAGTGTTTACATAGAGGCCACCCACGAGGTCGAAGTTGTAGCTCGTAGCAAGCGGCGTGAATGTCTCGGTAAGCATCGAGCCATCAATTCCCGTGAACATCTTGCGACAGAAGATCATAGCGGCATCGTAGCCACGGTAGGAATACATCGAGGGCAACACGCCATAAGCCTTGACATAGCGGCCATCGAAGAGGCGGACACTATCGCTGCTACGCTTAGCGTGATACGGGACGACGAAGATGGCATTGTTACGGAAGAATGACTGGCGGTCGATGTTATCGCTCTGCAACCACTTACGGTTGCCGATAACGACGTAGCTGCCATAGGTCATACCGCGACCCTCGATCGACGACTTCGTCGAGGATAGCGTCGTGAGGATACGGTCTACGTCTGTCTCGTTAGCCGCAACAACCACAAATGCCTTCTCGTTCTTCGTGCGCATAAGTGCCGAGATATCTATCTTTTCGCCATTCGAGCCATCGGCATTGCGACGATAGAAGAACGACTCGCGGTTAAAGACGAAGTTGAGGTCGCGCGTGGGCGATTGTGCCGAGTGCGAGCGAATCTCCGAGGCAAAGCCCTTATCGGTATTGCCAGCGTAGATGGTCACAATCTCGCGACTGCCGTCGAAGATATCGGCCATCTTATCATACTTGTTGTCATCCTCCGCTGGCATCTGGAACAGCACGGGGCTCTGCAACTTCTCGATGTCGGCAAGAGGCGACACCACCGGGATGCCATTCTCCTCGGCATATCCAAGCACGTAGCGGAACTCCGCCTCGTAGACCGGGCCGATTATCAGCTGCGCCTCCAAGAGTCCCGACTCGTATGAGACAATATCACTGATGCGGTTGCCATCGCCACACGTATCGAACACCGAGAGCTCGATGTTATACCCCTCAGCCTTAAGGTCCTCCATAGCTATAAGCACACCGCGATAGAGGTCGACAAAGTAGGGGTTCACCTTATTGTTGTAATGGAACGGTAGCATAAGAGCCACCTTCAGCGTGTGGTGCATACTAAGCGGCGGGAATGCAACGTCGAGGGGCTGGACATAGACGTCGTTAAGCATCGCGTCGTCCATATAAAACGCATTTCCACTACTTGCACTCGCTTCGGCTACATCGTCCTCGGACACCGCCGCAACGGCACTATCCACGACAGCATCCACGCCGTGATACTCCGCACGCTCGGGGGTAGCTGCAGTAGCAGGAGCTGAAGGCGTAGCAGGGGTTGTAGAATTAGCTGGTGTAGATTGTTCTGCAGCCTGAGGCTTGGTGCGCACTACCATACCTGCTTTAAGCTCGGCAGCACTCTTTAGTCCATTAAGCTCCAGAAACTCCTCCTCGGTCATACCATAGCTTCGCGACAGCGAGTAGACCGTCTCGCCAGCCTGCACCCTATGCTCGCCATCCTTGAGCTCCGTCTCCTCGGCTCGTTTTCTACGCTCGCGCTCGATATCCTCAGTTGTCACCGAGCCACTCTCCGAACGACGTATGCGTAGCTTCATACCCGGCGAGATATGTTCGATATCAATCGAGGGGTTATCCTTCTCGAGCACCTCCACCGATATCTTATACTTGCGGGCTACCGAGTAGATCGTGTCACCCGCCTTAACCTCATAGGTAATAAACTTTGCATCTTCCTTACCGGTCTTTGACGTGGAGCCCGAGCCCAATATCTTACCCTTGACACCCGTTGGCTGCTCGACACGAGGAATGAGTATAACGCTTCCAGCCTTCAGCGTCTCGGCACTTAGGCCCTCGTTACACTCCACAATCTGAGTCTCGGTGACGTTGTAGGCCTTCGACAGGGCATAGAGCGCCTGGCCACTCTCGACCGTGTGCTTGTAGTAGCTCTTACCGTCAATGGTAACGATAGTGTTTGATGGCTCTATGGCCATAGCCACGGCAACAACGAGCACAGCCATTGCCGCGAGCAATATACGCAGTCGTCTCATCATCTGATCATTTATTCGCAAATCGCACGACAAACGCTACTTATTGCGTAGTCGTATCTCGGTCAACACCTTCTTTGTGTAAAGCGGGAAGTCGCCATTCATCATCCACGAGTAGTAGCTCGGATCATCGCGGAATACATCCTCCACACGACGCCCCTTATACTTACCAAAGGCAAAGATTTCCTCGCCCTTGTCGTTGAGTGACAGACGGCCGGCATAGTCAACCATAGGGGCTCCTGCCGAGAAGTCGGCCAACGCCTCCACCGTATCGCCAATGTCAGGATAGCGTTCTATCTGCGCCTCGAGCACCTCGTACGTAGCCATCGTATCGGCCTCGGCCGAGTGGGCATTTTCGAGATCCTTATCGCAATAGAACTTATAGGCAGCCACCAACGTGCGCTGCTCCTTGCGATGGAAGATTGTCTGCACGTCGACAAACCTGCGCTTGCGGAAATCACACTCCACACCGGCACGCATAAACTCCTCGACGAGCACCGGCAGGTCGAAGCGATTGGAGTTGAAGCCGCCAAAGTCGCACCCCTCGATAAACTGTGCCAACGACTTGGCCAGCTGTCGGAAGGTGGGCTCATCCTTGACATCCTCGTCGGTGATGCCGTGCACGGCCGTGGCCGCCTCGGGGATGTGCATCTCGGGATTTACGCGACGCGTCTTTACGGTCTTTGTGCCATCCACCGCAATCTTTATCATCGATATCTCGACGATACGATCCTTCGCCGTATCGACACCTGTGGTCTCGAGGTCGAAGAATATTATCGGACGTTTAAGCTTTAAGTTCAAAGTAAATGTAATTATCAATTAGTAATCTATGGAGCAAACCTTTTTCTCAAAGAGTAAAACATTCTCTCCACAACAGCATCCCACCAAACGGGACGCACGGGTAATTTGCTGTTAAAAGGGGTTATGACTGCAACCACTGAAATGCTCCCATACGTCAAATATGCTCCGCCTTCAACGGCAAGCCAGATGTCGAAGGTGACCTCTTAGCTCAGCAAACAACCCAATTTGTTGTCAGAAGGGGTTAGATGTGGAGATTCGTCGCAGGCTGAAAAAGCGGAGTTTACTCGAGGTAAATGAGCATTTTTCAGGCAAGCAAAGATTCAAAGCCCCCCTTATCACAACAAATTATGCGTTGATCATCATCGGCATCAAAAGCATCAACACCTCACCCGAGTGCTTATCATCGTAAACGGGCTTAAATACGCCGGCACGGGTAGAGTCGGCGAGCTCGATCTGCACGGTGGGAGTGTCGATGTTTGAGAGGATCTCCACGAGGAATGTCGACTTGAAGCCAATGGTCACAGGCTGACCGTCGTAGCTACAAGAGATGGTCTCGTTAGCCGATACCGAGAAGTCGATATCCTGAGCTGCGAGACTGATCTTATTGCCCGCGATATCCATACGGATAAGGTTTGTCGTGGGGTTAGAACACACAGCCACACGCTTGATGCCGTTGACGAGCTCCACGCGGTCAACCAACACCTTGTTGGGGTTAGCCGTGGGAATCACGGCGTTGTAGTTGGGATAGTTACCCTCGATAAGGCGGCAGATGAGCTTGTGGTTCTTAAGGTCGAAGATTACGTTCTTGGCATCGAACGTCACGCGGATAGGATCCTCCTCCTTGAGAAGCACGCCCTTGAGCAAGTTGGCAGGCTTCTTGGGAAGAATGAACGACGAGTTAAAGTCCACGTCGGCACACTCAGCCGTAGAGCGCACGAGCTTGTGAGCATCGGTTGCCACGAAGGTAATCTTACCCTCCTCGTAGTTGAAGTACACGCCATTCATCACGGGACGGAGCTCGTCGTCGGCCGTAGCGAAGATGGTCTTGTTGATGCCGGCGATAAGCATATCTACATCCATAAGTATCTCCTTATGCTCGGCACCGATGGTCTGCATCGCGGGGTAGCTTACTGCACTTGCACCGGGGATCGAGAGCGAGCCGCTTGCCCACTTCACGCGAATCTCCCACGTCGTGTCGTTCACATCGAACTCCAGAGGCATCTCGGGAAACTCTTTCAACGAGTCGAGCATAAGCTTTGCAGGGGCAGCAATGACTCCCTCACGCTCCACGTTATCGACGTGAAGATGGCCGATAAGCGTAGTCTCGAGGTCCGATGCCGTAACGGTGAGCTCGTTATCCTTAAGCTCAAGGAGGAAGAAGTCGAGGATGGGGAGTGTGTTCTTGTTGCTGATAACCTTACCTGTTGTTGCGAGCAACGCGAGTAGTGCTGAACTTGATACTGTAAATTTCATAATGTTAATCGTTTATATTTTTATTTTGTTATTTTGCTTGGTTGTTATAATGTTGCGAGTTTGTCGAGTGCCATCTCGATCATACGACGCACGAAGGGTTTATAGTCGGTGCAGGCATCCTTTGCCACGCGCTGGGCAATGATCGTACAGATGGTCGTAGCCCTATGGCCGAGGAGGCGTGCAAGGCCAGCAAGTGCCGAGCCCTCCATCTCGAAGTTGGTGATGCGACGCTCGCCAAAGCGGAACGACTCGATCTTAGCGTTAAGCTCCATATCGTGAGGACGCAGACGCACCCAACGGCCCTGAGGCGCATAGAAGCCGGGAGCCGCAATGGTGATACCCTCAAGCGTCGAATCCTTGAAGAGTTCGAAGAGCTCCTCCGAGGCATTCACGAAGTAGGGGTATGGCAGTTTCTCGTACCACGCCGTGTGCTCCATAAAGGCACGCTCGAGGTCGAGGTCACAGACCGAGTCCCTACCCTCGTAGTAGGAGAGCAAGCCGTCGAAGCCGAGCGAGGTACGCGAGAAGACAATGTCGCCCACGTTGATATCCTCCTGAATAGCTCCCGAGGTGCCGAGGCGGACGAGCGTGAGGCGACGGAACTCCTCCTTAGTCTGGCGCGTGGCGAAGTCGATATTGGCCAACGCATCGAGCTCCGCAACGCATATGTCGATATTACCGATGCCGATACCGGTCGAAAGCACCGTCATACGCCTACCCTTATAGGTTCCGGTCACGGCGTTAAACTCACGATTCGACACCTCGCACTCTCTCTCGTCGAAATACTCCGCAATCATAGCCACACGGCCGGGATCACCCACAAGGATAACGATATCGGCCAGCTGCTCGGGCTTCAGATGGAGATGGAAGATAGAGCCATCTGCATTGATAATCAGCTCAGAAGAGGGTATTGTTCTCATATGTCGCGATAATTTATGTTCAATTTATTTTTAATATTCGCGTAAAATTAATAATTTTGTCAGAAATAGCAAAACTTTTGCACCGTTTTTTACGTAACGATAACAATTTTTGAGATAGTATGACACTCATCAAATCAATTTCAGGTATTCGTGGAACCATAGGTGGCTGCCCCGCGGATAACCTCACACCCATAGACATCGTCAAGTTTACTACGGCATACGCCCGTCTTATCAAAGATAAGAATCCCGAGAAGCGCATCACCGTTGTCGTTGGTCGCGACGCCCGCATATCTGGCTCGTTGGTCGACTCGTTGGTCGAAGGAACGCTTCTGGGCACGGGTGTCGATGTGATCAACATCGGTATGTGTACAACCCCCGGCACCGAGATGGCCGTGATAACACACAAGGCTGATGGCGGCATCATCATCACCGCTTCGCATAATCCGCGCCAATGGAACGCCCTGAAGCTTCTGAATGAGCACGGTGAGTTCCTCGACGATGCAGAAGGCAAGCAGGTTCTCGCTATGGCTGAGGATGTTGATTTCAGCTACCCCACCATCGACAACATCGGCAAGGTAATCCTTCGCGAAGATTTCAACGCCAAGCACATAGAGCAGGTGTTAGCCCTGCCGCTCGTGGACGCTGAGGCGGTGCGTAAGCGCAAGTTCAAGGTCGTTGTCGACGCCGTAAACTCCATAGGTGGCGAGGTTATACCCACCCTCCTTCGCGAGCTCGGCTGCGAGGTTATCGAGCTCAACTGCCAGCCGACGGGCGAGTTTGCCCACAACCCTGAGCCTCTGCCCGAGAACCTCACGGAGATATCAGAGGTGGTACGCCGCGAGGGTGCCGACCTCGGCATTGTCGTTGACCCCGACGTCGACCGCTTGGCCTTTGTGATGGAGAACGGCGAGATGTTTGTCGAGGAGTACACGTTGGTGGCTGTGGCCGACTACGTCCTCAAGCACACGAAGGGTAATACCGTATCAAACCTATCATCGTCGCGTGCCCTTAGCGACGTCACGGCACGTTACGAGGGTTGCACCTACGCAGCAGCTGCCGTGGGCGAGGTGAACGTCGTGAAGAAGATGAAGGAGACGGGGGCAGTAATCGGTGGCGAGGGTAACGGCGGAGTCATCTATCCCGAGCTTCACTATGGCCGCGATGCACTGGTGGGCGTTGCTCTCTTTTTGACCTATTTCGCAAGCCTCGATATGACTATGTCGGAGTTGCGCGGTACATACCCTGCATACTACGCCTCGAAGAACAAGATTGAGCTTACGCCAGAGATTGACGTCGACAAGATTCTTGCAACCATAAAAGACAGATACTCAGACGAGAGAGTCAACGATATTGATGGCGTAAAGATCGACTTTGAGGAGAACTGGGTACACCTCCGTAAGTCGAATACCGAGCCTATTATCCGCGTCTATACCGAGGCAAAAACGATGGCCGAGGCCGAAGCTTTAGCCAAGCGATTCATTTCCGAAATAGAACAAATATCGAACAATTAGAAATTAGAGATGATTTTTCGTTGATGCGGACATTTATCCTGATGACATCCCAGTAAGGAACATTGCTAATTTAAATAATCAAACCTTAAAACTATACATATTATGAAACTTGCAAACGACTACATCAACCAGAACAAAGAGCGTTTCTTGGAGGAGCTCTTCGACCTTCTACGCATACCTTCAATCAGCGCGCAGCCCTCGCTCCACAAGGAGGATATGGTGCGTTGCGCCGAGTGGTTGGCAGCGTCGCTCGTGAAGGCTGGTGCCGACCGTGCTGAGGTGATGCCTACGGAGGGTAACCCCGTGGTATATGCCGAGAAGATCATCGACCCGAAGGCAAAGACCGTCCTCGTCTATGGCCACTACGACGTGATGCCCGAGGACCCCATCGACGAGTGGAAGACAAACCCCTTCGAGCCCGAGATTAAGGATGGTCGTATCTGGTGTCGCGGTGCCGATGACGACAAGGGCCAGCTCTATATGCACGCTAAGGCCTTCGAGGCGATGGTGGCAACCGACACCCTCCCCTGCAACGTTAAGTTTATGCTCGAGGGCGAGGAGGAGATTGGCTCGCCCAGCCTCTATAAGTTCTGCGCCGACAACAAGAAGCTCCTCAAGGCCGACATCATCCTCGTTTCGGACACCTCTATGATTGGTCTCGAAACACCGACCATTACAGCGGGATTGCGCGGTCTTACATATATGCAGGTAGAGGTTACAGGTCCCGATAAGGATCTGCACTCTGGTCTCTTCGGTGGTGCTGTTGCTAACCCCGCTAACGTGCTCGCTAAGCTCGTAGCGTCGCTCACCGACGAGTTCGGCCGTGTGACTATCCCCGGCTTCTATGACGACGTGCGCATCCTCTCGGATGCCGAGCGCAAGGCCCTCAACAAGGCTCCCTTCTCGCTCGAGGAGTATAAGAAGGCTCTCGACCTCGGTGACGTAGCCGGCGAGATCGACTACACGACAATGGAGCGCACGGGTATCCGTCCGTCACTCGACGTTAACGGTATCTGGAGCGGCTATACTGGCGAGGGCACCAAGACCGTAATTCCCTCGAAGGCATACGCTAAGATCTCTATGCGTCTGGTTCCTAATCAGGACTTCAAGAAGATCGCCAAGCTCTTCGAGAAGCACTTCCGCCGTATCGCACCCAAGAGCGTGAAGGTGAAGGTTGAGTTCTTGCACGGTGGCGCACCCTACGTGTCACCTACCGACCTGCCCGCGTACAAGGCTGCCGAGAAGGCTGTGGAGACTACATTTGGCATTACACCGCTACCCTTCTACTCTGGCGGCTCGATTCCTATCATCTCAGGCTTTGAGAACATCCTCGGCATCAAGTCGATCCTGCTCGGTTTCGGTCTGTCGAAGGATGCCATCCACTCGCCCAACGAGAGCTACGGTCTCGACCAGTTCTATAAGGGCTTGGAGACATTACCCTACTTCTACAAGTACTTCGCCGAGATGAAGTAACACACGCAAGAAGGCTCACCCGTTGGTGAGCCTTACTTTTAATTAGTAATGAGTAGTGAGTAGTTGGTAATAATTTTTCGAGCGAAGCACCATTCAAACAAAGCGGCCATTAGAACTTCCTACGGCAAGAAGTTTTCCTCTTATAGCACACCCTTATCCTTTGTCAGAAGGGAGCATATTTAGTGCATCGCAAAAGAGATGACCACGGGATAGTACAAGAAGTACAGCCCGTGGTCATCTTACCTTTTTGGGATGTGCCGAAGATGCCCTCTTATCACGAAGAATGAACGAAGTGCTCGAGCGACTTCATAATATTTCGCGAATGGAGCACCATCGTCTTTGTCTCCGTCAAGATGTTGAAGAAGAGCATATTGGCCGATGATGAGCCACCAGTGTCGCGGAGACGACGGAGCTGGTTCTGCATAACCTCGTCGATAAGGTCGAACATCTCGTCGCGCTTGTTAAGAATCGACTCCATATTGTCGAACGTGCGCGAGCGAAGCATACCATTAATCTCGCCAAAAATCTCCTCCACACGGTCGTTGATACGCTTGAGGTCGTAAACCTGCTCCTTCGAGAGACCCGTATGGTTGTTATCGACGTGCTTGTAGCAGGGACGCGTGATGTGGAGCAACGCCTTACTCGTCTCCGAGATATAGTCCACAACCTGAACATAGAAGTGGCCCGTGCTTACATCGCTCTCCTCAAGGGTTCGCAACAGCGGGATGATCTCGTACTTCTGCTCGCGTGTAGAGTGGTAGAAGTCCTCAGCCTCGCGCACCATATCGCGCAACACCTTGCGGTTCTCCTTAAAGACGGCAACGATGGTACGGTCGTAGATCATCGTAACCTTCTCCATCGACGAACATACGTGCTCGGTATAGGCGATGAGTGCCTCCTCGGGGCTCTGCTTGAGCGTATCGCCAATCTTCGATACGGCCGACTCCTCGCGCTCCTTCTCCGCCTTATCTTTCGAGAAGTTACTCTTGATGAGCAGGAAGAGACATACCACCGTGACGCCGATGATAGCAACCGTGCCACCATAAGCAAGGACGAGGGTTACGACAAGAGCGATAACAAAGCCACCCACGGCCGTGATAAACCAACCCATAATCACGGTTGTGACGCCCGTGATACGGTAAACGGCACTCTCACGTCCCCACGCACGGTCGGCAAGCGATGAACCCATCGACACCATAAATACGACGTAGGTAGTCGAGAGAGGCAACTTGAGCTGCGTACCGATAGAGATAAGGATTGCGGCTGCCGTGAGGTTCACCGTAGCGCGGATAAGGTCGTAGTTCACATCGCCACGCTCATCCTCGGGCAACTGCTCGAAGCGGCTGTTGATAAACCTCTTGACACCGTTAGGCGTGATGGCTGCGAGGGCATCGTTCATACGGCGCACGCCGCGTACAATACCACGCGACGCCACCGTAGCCTCGCTATTTGTGGGTGCCTCCTCGCTCTGCGACGAGAGCTTGCGCTCGGTCTCGATTACGCGCATAGCCTTCTTCGAGGTAAAGAGCGTAACCACCATCACCAAGCCCGCAGCACACATAATCCAGAAGTTTGCCTGCGTAGGCTCCGAAAGGGCAGCCATAGAGGTGGGTGCTGCGCCAGATGCCTGAGCAATCATATATGAGTCGTAGCCAGCATAAGGAACACCGATAAAGTTCACGAGGTCGTTACCCGCAAATGCCAACGCCAAAGAGAAGGTACCGGCAAGGATAGAGACGCGCAAAATATTGACATTGCAACGCTGCAACACCCAGAGTAGGAGCGAGCTACCGACCCAGAGGATAAGCAGTGATATAGCCGTATTATCGTTCACGTAGTTGGTCACCACCTCAGGGATAAGGCCCGAGCTCTTCAAGCCCTTAAACACCGTAAAATAGATGATACCCGCAACCGTGATACCGCACCACAGAGCACCAAAACGGCTGAAGAGCTTATGGTAGCGGAACGAGAAGATTATACGCGAGATGTACATCAGAAGGTGACCCGTGAAGAATGCCAAGACTACGGAGAGCAGGATACCCGACACAATAGCCAAGGCGTTACCCGAGTTGATGAACTCGCCGAGCGATGCCTCGGTGGTACCGCCCCATATATTATATAGTGCGAGGGCCATTGCCGAGCCGAGCAAGCCAAAGACGAGTGACACGGTCGTAGAGGTTGGTAAGCCGAGCGAGTTGTAGATATCCAAGAGGATGATGTTCGAGAGCATCATACCGAGGAATAGAATCATAATCTCCTCGTAACTAAACATTGCAGGGTAGAACACGCCACTACGTGCCACATCCATCATACCGCTCGATGTCATAACACCCACCATCACACCGATGCCAGCGACCGAGAGGATAATATTCTTCTTGGCCACCTTCGATCCGAAGGCTGAGTTTAGGAAGTTTACGGCATCGTTCGAAACACCGACGATGATACCCATCATGGCAAGAACTGCCAAGGTGATAACAATAAACAGATCCATACATTTATCAGTTTGTGGGACAAAGATACATAAAAATTATTATAAACACACAATATTTTCGCATCGTATGGATGATAATTGTATTTTTTTAATCGCCACATTGAACGAAAAAGAGCAAGAAAAGATGTTGCAGTGTTGTTTCATTGCTAAATTATTATTAAATTTGTAGTAACAATGAATGGGATATGCTCCAAATTTTGTACCTTTGACAAGGATTTGAAGCTAAAGATTACGTTATGAGCACCTATCGCATTTTGGTTGTTGACGACGAGGAGTCACTGTGTGAGATTTTGAAGTTTAACCTCGAGCGTGAGGGTTATGTGGTGGCAACAGCACTGAGTGCCGAGGAGGCTCTAATGCTGGATATCAAGACATTTGACCTCCTGATACTCGATATTATGATGGGAGAGTTGAGCGGCTTGGGACTTGCTCGCATTCTTCGTAAACGCCCCGACACGGCCGAGATACCGATAATATTCTGCACAGCCTTAGACTCCGAGGCCGACAAAATCAAGGGCCTCGATATCGGAGCCGACGACTATATATCAAAGCCCTTCTCCGTGGCTGAGGTGATGGCACGAGTGCGCAGCGTGTTGCGTCGCACAAGGCGACTCCAACAGCAGGAGACCGCTACGGATCACAGCGAAGTGATCACGTATGAGGGTCTTGTGGTTAATAACCTCGACAAGAGCTGTCGGGTGGATGGCAGCGAGGTGGCACTCACGCGCAAGGAGTTCGACATCCTCGTGCTCCTGCTCTCGGCGCGCGGCAAGATACTCTCGCGCGAGGAGATTATGAAGTGCGTATGGAGCGACGAGGTCATAGTCCTCGACCGCACGATTGACGTAAACATAACACGCCTACGCAAGAAACTCGGTGCGTATGGCAATAACATAGTAACACGAACAGGATATGGCTATGGATTCAAAATCTAAGATTATCAGCTACCGCGGTGGTATGTATCTGCTGCTGGCAATACTCATCATCGCGCTCATCGGCGGGTTCATTACCTACCACTTCTCGCTCTTGAGCCACAACCGCACGATCAACGGCATCGACGAGGGTATATTCTTCGCCATCATTGGCGTTGCGGGCGTCTCTATCGTCATCGCTCTGATGCTTGCCGTGCGTCTGAATCGCAACATCAAGAGCCTCGAGCGTGCCGCAACGGCTATGGAGAATGGTGCCGACATCGAGTCGATCCCCAACTTCGCCAACGACGAGCTCGGCGATATTGCACGCCATATCATCGACCTGTATCGTCGTCTGCGCGAGGCATCGGAGGATGTCGAGCGCGAGCACGACAACGCGCTACACGAGCAGCAGGAGAAACTGCGCATCAAGCGTCAACTCACGAATAACATCAACCACGAACTTAAGACCCCCGTGGCTGCGATTCAGGGATATCTCGAGACGATGATTACGTCGAAGGATATGACTGCGGAGGAGCGCGAGTCGTTCATCGCCAAGTGCTATGCCCACTGCCAGCGTCTCACACAGCTGCTCACCGACGTGTCGACCATCACACGCCTCGAGGATGGTAGCAACCGTATCGAGCGCGACTCGGTAGACCTCCGCGCAATTGTCGACGAGGTAGCATCGGAGGTAGCACTGCTGCCGGATGATAAGCGTATGCGCGTAAATATCAGCCTGCCCGATAGTATGCCCATCAAGGGCAACTCAACGTTGCTGATGTCGATAATGAAGAACCTGACGGACAACGCCATAGCCTACTCTGGCGGCCGCGATATCTACATCAAACTCGTGGGCGAGGATGAGACTATGTACACCATCTCCTTTGCCGATAACGGTATCGGTATCGACGATGACCACATCGACCACATCTTCGAGCGTTTCTACCGCATCGACAAGGGTCGCTCGCGCAAGCTCGGCGGCACGGGTCTCGGTCTGTCGATCGTCAAGAACTCAGTGCTCTTCCACGGCGGCGATATCTCGGTTGAAAATCGCAAGGTTGGCGGCTTGGAGTTCACGTTCACGCTGCCTAAAGCATAATGCCGCGTAGAGTGTAATGAGCAGTGAGTAGTGAGTAGTGAGCAATAAATTCGTTGGCTCGGGCGAGCTGGGAATATAACATTCGGGACAGCACGCCATAATTTCTTGTCAGAAAGGGTTAGGCTTGGTGCATCGCAAAAGAAATGACCACGGGATAGTACTAAAGCTACAGCCCGTGGCCATTTAAGCTTTTGGGATGTGCCGAGAATAACCCCTTATCACAAGAAATTACCAGAGGTTGCGCGGATAAACCCCACGCTCAATAAGCTCCTCAATCTTGGCAACAAGCATAGGCTTGTCCTCCTTGTAAGTCACGCCAAACCAATCGCTTGGAGTTCTAAGCACGCGCATCGACGCAGTGCCCTCGTTAATCACCTTATTCACCATAAGAGGGATGAAGAACTCGGCCTTCAGGTTCTCGATGTTTACCGCAAGGAACTCCTTGAAGTATGCCTCGGAGTGGCGGAAGTAATCGGGCGTGAAACCAAAGAGGTTCATCGACACGGGAGTATCCTCCGCAAGAGGTTCATCTGCCCCACCATCGTGGAATACTATGGTACCATTGACGCGCTCTATCTGTGTGCGCTCGACCATACCGCGGAGGTTACCATCCTCATCAACGGTGCAGACACCGCGCGATACCGTACCGTTCTCCGAGAGGGTCTTATTCACCTGATAGCCAACCATACAGTAGCGACCCTCAGTTCCCTCCAACGTCTTGAGATAGTCGCAGATAGCGGCATAAGCCTCGCGGCCGTAGAAGTCGTCGGCATTGATCACGGCGAAGGGCTCGTTGATAACGCCCGAGGCCATCATCACGGCGTGGTTTGTACCCCACGGCTTAACACGACCCTCGGGCAAAGCGAAGCCCTCGGGGAGATAGTCGAGCTCCTGGAATACATACTCGACTTCGATCTTATGGCCAAAGCGTTCTGCGTTGAACACCTCGCGGAAGTCGGCCTCGAAAGAGTGACGGATGACAAACACCACCTTACCAAATCCTGCACGTATAGCATCGTAGACCGAGTAGTCGATGATAGCCTCGCCATTAGGGCCTACACCATCCATCTGTTTGAGCGATCCATAGCGCGAGCCCATACCCGCTGCTAAGACCAAAAGAGTAGGTTTTACCATAACAATATTTCGTTTTTAAAGTCTATTTCGTAGCACAAAGGTAAAAAAGTTATCGGAAAATACCAAGTATCCAACCATTTTCGTTATCTTTGTCGGGTTATACATACTCATTAATGAGTATCGAGTAATAAGTATTGAGAAATAGTAAAGGATATGTTACGAGGATTTTGGCAATATCTCACAGATAAACGACAGCTCACGATGCGCGACCGCGACACCGAGGAGCTGCATTGGAAGGTCAACCTATCGCCCATCGGCTTTGCAGGTGTGGTGACGGCATTCGTCTTTCTCGTCTTTCTGCTGCTACTGCTACTTATGGCCTACACCTCGATTCTCGATATACTACCCGGCTACCGCACAAAGTCGGAGCGCACGCGCGAGGCACTGGTCGAGAGCGTTATGCGCATCGACCTTATGGAGCGTAATATGGCCGAGCTACTTGCCTACAACGAGGCTGTTGCCACGATTATGGGTGGCAGCACACCGACGCTACACTCCACCGTGCTCACCGACACCATACGCTACGACAAGTCGCGCATACTCCCCACGCGTGCCGACTCGCTGCTGCGCGCTGCGCTGGAGAGCACGACGGGCGACTATTCGCTCTCAAATACTAAGCCACTAAAGAGCGAGGCCGCAATGTTTAGCGCACCTATGCGAGGCACCATCGCACGTAACTTCGACGCCCCGGAGTCGAGCTACGACATAGCCATCATACCACTCGAGAGCGATGGCTCGGTGATGGCCATAGAGAATGGTACGGTCATAGCCACCGAGAGCGAGGCATCGGGTCTTAAGAGCATAACCATCCAGCACAACGGCGGCTACATCTCGGTGTACAAGCACCTCGGCGAGATCCTCGTTCGCAAAGGTCAGGCACTACAAAATGGTACGGTGATAGGCCGTCTGCACAGCTCTACGCCCGAGGATAGCGAGCAAACGAGCAAGGAGCTCGGCTTCGAGCTATGGAGGGATGGCACAGCCGTCGACCCCGAGCGTTATATTCTGTTTTAGTTTGGAACAATGGCAATCGAAAGAGTTACAATACTTGGATCTACCGGCTCGATAGGAGTACAGACCCTCGACATCATACGTCGTCATCCCGAGCGTTTTCACATCACCTCGCTTGTGGCCCACAGCCGCTGGAGAGAGCTTGCTGAACAGGCTCGCGAGTTTGGTGCAGAGAGCGTCGTTATCGGCGACGAGAGCCACTACTCGGAGCTTAAGGCCGCTCTATCGGATACCTCGATTGAGGTGATGGCGGGCAGCGAAGCTATCACCCACGTAGCACGCAGCTACCGTAGCGACACCATCGTGAATGCCCTCGTTGGCTACTCGGGTCTGCACCCCACGGCTGCAGCCATCGAGAGCGGCAAGCGCATAGCACTGGCCAACAAGGAGACGTTGGTCGTAGGTGGCGATTTGATTATGGGAGCGGCGCGACGCAAGGGCATCGAACTACTTCCCATCGACTCGGAGCACTCGGCGATTATGCAGTGCTTAGAGGGCGAACGCCGCCAGAGCATACGCAACCTAATCATCACTTGCAGCGGAGGAGCACTGCGCGACATTCCGCGCGAGGAGCTCGCGGATGTGACGCCCGAGATGGCTCTGAAGCACCCGCAGTGGTCGATGGGTGCAAAGATTACAATCGACTCGGCGACGCTCGTAAACAAGGGTTTCGAAGTCATCGAGGCGCGCTGGCTCTTCGACATCGAGCCCGAGCGCATCAAGGTGGTTATCCATCCGCAGTCTATCGTCCATTCGATGGTCGAGTTTACGGACGGCTCGGTCAAGGCACAGCTCGGCAATGCCGATATGCACACGCCGATAAGCTACGCCCTGCTCTATCCCGAGCGTGCGAAGGAGGCGATGGAACACTTATCGATTCTCGACTACCCCACCCTCACATTCTCGGCACCCGACCGCGAGAAGTACCCCGCGCTGGATGTCGCCTATGAGTGTCTCGAGCGCGGAGGCACGGCAGCCTGCACGATGAATGGAGCCAACGAAGTGGCCGTCGCCGCCTTCCTTCAGCACCGCTGTCGCTATACGGATATTGTGGGGGCAATACGCTATGCGTTGGACAATGCGTCGTTTGTCACCCGCCCCACGCTTGCGGACTACGACCTCTCGAACCGCGAGGCGCGCGACCTTGCCCAGAGGTACCTAAATAGATAAAACGTAAACAAAATAATAAACTTAAGTAAAGGAAAAAGATTATGAGCGGAACATTGATTCAGGTTCTACAATTTTTTGCATCGCTATCGCTACTCGTCCTCATCCACGAGTTTGGCCACTACATCACGGCACGCATCTTTGGCATACGTGTCGAGAAATTCTACCTCTTCTTCAACCCCTGGTTCACACTCTATAAGCGCAAGATTGGCCAGACGGAGTACGGCATCGGCTGGTTGCCTATGGGTGGCTACGTGTCGCTCTCGGGTATGATCGACGAGTCGATGAATACCGAGCAGATGAAGGAGGAGCCCAAGCCCTGGGAGTTCCGCACGAAGCCCGCGTGGCAGAGGCTTATCGTTATGCTCGCAGGTATCGTGATGAACATTCTGCTTGCCATAACCATCTACACAGGCATCATCTACACCACGGGCGAGAGCTACTACCACAACGACGACATCGTGAATGGCTACATCTTCAACGAGCGCGCTGAGGCTCTCGGCTTTAAGGATGGCGACCGCATTATCGCTATCGACGGCGAGAAGGTTGGCAAGGTAAACAAGATCCGCGAGCGTCTGATTATCACCGACAGCGACCGCACCATAAGAATCTCACGCGATGGCGTAGAGCAGGATATCACCATCTCGCTTCAGGAGCTCGTGGCTATGCGCGAGGATGGTTCGATTGGCGACTTCTACCAGATTAACCTTCCCTTCGTTATCGGCAAGATTAACGAGGATAGTGCCCGCGAGGCTGGCCTCGAGGTGGGCGACAAGGTCCTCGCCATCAACTCGACGCCCGTGACCGATTTTGTACAGGGCAAGGAGCTGCTTAAGACCGCGGCAAATAGTCAGGTCGAGGTCGACGTGCTGCGTAACGCTACCGACACCATCACGCTTAGTGTGGCGATTGACAAGGAGGCAAAAATGGGTGTGACGGTCGAGATGCCCGATCCCCGCACCGTTGAGTACGGCTTCTGGGAGTCGATCCCCGCAGGTGCTAAGCGCACGTGGAATCAGGTGGCTTCGTACTGGGAGCAGCTTAAGATGATCGTTAACCCCGAGACCAAGAGCTACAAGCAGGTCGGCGGCTTCATCGCCATCGGCAGCTTCTTCCCCGAGGAGTGGAGTTGGGTGAACTTCTGGTCGCTCACGGCCTTTATCTCGGTGGTGCTCGCCATTATAAACATTCTACCTATCCCGGGTCTTGATGGTGGACACGCGCTATTCACCCTCTGGGAGATCATCACGCGCCGTAAGCCGAGCGATAAGTTCCTCGAGATTATGCAGTATATCGGTCTCTTCTTGCTGCTCGCGCTTATGATATATGCCAACGCCAACGACATAATCCGTCTCTTTAGCTAATACCGTTATGGCAAAGGTAAAGCGCGCATACTTCTGCACCTCGTGCGGAAACGAGACCTCGAAATGGATGGGCCGCTGCCCCGCGTGCGGCGAGTGGAACACCATAACCGAGCACATCGTACAGAAGGAGTCGACGTCGGTAGCACGACGTGTTGCCTCGGTGCCTAAGGCCGAGCCGTGCAAGGTACAGGATATCACGTCGGAGACCGTGCGTCGCATCGACACGGGCAATGCCGAGGTTAACCGTGTGCTTGGTGGCGGCATTGTCCCCGGCTCGCTGATTCTTCTTGGTGGCGAACCGGGCATCGGTAAGTCTACCCTATCGCTACAACTCGCCCTTACGGACAACAAGCTCCGCACGCTTTATGTCTCGGGCGAGGAGTCGGCCGAGCAGATAAAGATGCGAGCTACGCGCATAGGCATTCACAACGAGGAGTGCACCATATATACCGAGACGCTGCTCGAAAATATCGTAGCGGAGATCGAGGAGGAACGCCCCGACATCGTCATCATCGACTCAATACAGACCATATCGACCGATCTGGTGGAGTCGTCGCCGGGAAGCGTAACGCAGGTTAGAGAGTGTGCCGCAACGCTCCTCAAGGTTGCGAAGACTAACGGTATCGCCATATTCATCATCGGCCACATCACGAAGGATGGCTCGATTGCGGGCCCCAAGATTTTGGAACATATAGTCGACGTAGTGCTCCAGTTCGAGGGTGACGGCAACCACACCTACCGCATCCTCCGCGGCATAAAGAATCGCTTTGGTGCGACGTACGAGATTGGCGTATTCGAGATGCGCGACTCGGGCCTCAAGGAGGTGGCCAACCCCTCGGAGATACTCCTCACGCACTACGACGAGCCGCTTGCCGGCTGCTCCGTAGGTGCTGCGGTGGATGGTCTTAGGCCCTATCTTATCGAGGTACAGGCACTCGTTAGCGGTGCTGCCTATGGTACGCCACAGCGTTCGACCACGGGCTTCGACCAGCGACGCCTGAATATGTTGCTCGCCGTGCTCGAAAAGCGTGTGGGAATGAAGATGTTTCAAAAGGATGTATTCCTAAACTTTGCCGGCGGCTTCAAGATTGCCGACACGGGTATGGACCTAGCTGTCGTTGCCGCCATCATATCGTCGTACTACGACCGTGCGCTTATGGAGAGCGTCTGCTGTGCCGGCGAAATAGGCCTCTCGGGCGAGGTGCGCCCCGCGCCCCGCACCGAGCAGCGCATCTTGGAGGCTGCGCGTCTCGGCTTCAAGCGTATCGTCGTCTCGAGCTTCGCGGAGAAAGGCATAAAGTGTCCGAAGGGTATCGAGGTAGTCTTTATCTCGAGCATCGAGCAGTTGCCAAAGGCTCTGTTCTGATCGAGGCCGAATGGTATGGATTTTGATATACTCTCGCTGTATAACCGACAGCGAGAGTATTATATATATATATATCGTATGAAAACATCCGACTTCAACAACATAGTCGCCTCGGAGCGACTTACGCTCATCGACTTCTACGCCACGTGGTGCGGAGCCTGCCGCGCTATGGACCCCACGCTCGACCGCCTCGCGCTGGCGATGGGCGACCTTGTCACGCTCATCCGTGTCGACACCTCGGCGATATCGAGTATACCGCTTGTCCGCCACTACAACATCGTCTCAGTGCCGACGTTCATACTCTTCCGTCGCAGCGAGCCCCTCTGGCGCGACAGCGGGATCATCGCCTACAATCAGCTATGCGACATCATTCGCCACTATGAACGCGCCAACGGCTACAAATAAGTTCTGGGGAGGTTCCTTCTAAGTTCTGGAGATTCTCTGCTTAAGTTTTAGAGAGGTCCCTCACCCAACAAAAATGGCGTGGTTCCTACCAACCACGCCACAATCTATTGCTTACCAGTAATCTACTAAAGATACTCCATTCGCCACTCGAGCTCCTCGCTTACGATGCTCTTAGCACGGCACTCGGGCATAGACTCAAGGAGCGAGGGGATACCCACCCTCACCGACTTATCGCGCGAAGCGACGTAGCACATAAGAGCCACAACACCCTGTGCTATGTAGACCGAATCGGGATTCGCCTTAACGGCCTTCTCCGATGCGACGAACGCAACCTCCGACGTTGTGCGCTCGTTACGCGAGGCGGCCATAAGTGCAGCGTAGGCAATCATCTCGTTGCTCTCGGTCGACCACACGCCCATAAGCGAGTTGATGTCGTAGATCTTCGAGAGCAGCGCGAAGGCCAACTCCTCAGCCAACTCAGCATTGGCGATGCCACGCGACCAAAACGGAAACTCGTTGACATCGACCCTATTAGGATCGGCAATGTGGCACGCTGCAAGTTTCAGCTCGCGCACCTGCTGGCGATAGAGGTACTTCGCGAAGTCATAGTCGCGCTCCTCCGTAGCCACAATCTCGCGGATCGTGGCGATGCTCACGCCATAATTCAGACCATACTGCTGGCCGTGTGCGGCCATACTCTCGGCCACAGCTCCATTCATCTGCTTACGCAGACGGCCGAGCAACGATATCATTCTCTGGGTATTGTCCATAGTCGTAACTCTCTATCGCGGAAGAAGATACATCACCGTCTTACCAAACTCATAGATAGGCAACACGCGACGTGTGATGAGCTCCTGACCGAGCGTCAACGACACCTCGGCATTGTTGGCATAGCGATACGCCACCACACCCTTGGCATCACCCGCAGGATACTCACACTCCGAGGGCAGGATGCTGAGCATAACCAGCTCACCCGTGAGGTCATCCTTAGCAACGATACCGCTATTGGGGTTAAAGCGCGCAACAACATATGTCTTATTCGACTCGTTCACAGGTAGTAGAACACGTTGTGAAGAGCGTGTAACATAGCTCTTACCATAGAACAATTCGAGGTAGGCCTGCTCCAAGCGGCCGATTTCGGCCAATGCGCTCTCCAAACCAGCACCAAAGACACCATCGCCCATCTCGCCAGTGATAAGCTCGAGGCGTGCACGACGCAGAGCGATAATCTGCTCAGCAGCAGCACTTGCCGCAACCTCAGGGCTCTTCTCGACAGCCGACATACGGTCAATCTGCAGAGGCAGCTCCTCCGACACTACAACCTCCTCCGACACGGGGCAGGCATCCGACGCAACATAGGCATCGTGCGACAGCACTGCAACATCGGCCGAGACAATCGTGTATTGATCTCGATCGACAAACGAGGCACGCTTGCCGAGTAGCTTCTGGGCATAGCGAGCATAGGGGCCGGCAACAAATACCTCGTGCTCGACGGTGATATCTACGGCCAACGTGGTGACAGCCTCAGCCACTACCACATCACCCCCCTCCTTATACACTCCAATGCGCTTCTTCACGACCTGCTGAGCCGCTACATCCGAGACAACGGCCGAGAGCACAAGAGCTGTCAATATGAATATTACTCTTTTCATAATCGGTTATTTATAGGCTAATGCGACAAATATACTCATTATTTCGCAAATCTCAAAACGCGAGATAAAATTCCTCGGTAAGACGGCGATATTCATCGGTATACACACCTCCTCGGTGCTGTATCGTGAGCGTATCACACCGCGGCATCAGGGGCTGCGACGTGCGGACAAACTCCATAAGTGTGCGCTTCGGAGCCTCACCCTCGACAGTCACGACATCGGTCTCGCGGCCGAGCCACAAGTGACCAAAGGCTGCGCGACGAAAGCGTGCCGCACCATCCGCCGGAAGCACAACGCTAAGGCGTCCACCATCCACGAGCAACCTCTCGGCCGAGGCCACAAGCTCCTCGAAGCTCAAGGTCGTCGTATGGCGCGCGACGCTACGTGCCGCATCGGGCGACAGAGGTGCATCAACAAAAAAGGGGGGATTTGAGACTATATGGTCGAACGACTGCTCCGTGGTATAGCTGCGCACATCTGCCCGAGCGGTAGTGATTCGCTCACCCCAGGGCGACAGATCGGCATTATGGCGCGCCTCGCGTGCTGCCGCAGCATCTATATCAATGGCCGTAATCCGAGCCTCGGCACTGCGCTGTGCCGCCATAAGGGCTATGAGTCCCGTGCCAGTGCCGACGTCCAAGATACTTTCGCACCCCTCCACACGTGCCCAAGCACCCAGCAGGACACCATCCGTTCCGATCTTCATCGCCGAATGGCTATCGTCTATCGCAAAGTGCTTGAACCTAAACATATTGCATCGTTTAATCGAACATACCCGTGATACCCACTCCAAAGAGGGCGTAGTCGTAGCGCACAGGGTCGTCGGCCGAGAACTTACGAAGCGACGCCGTGAGCTCCTCCACAGCCTTCCAGTCGCTCTGCTTTCGGCTAAGGAGTCCCATACTACGGCCCATACGACCCGTGTGGACGTCAAGCGGCATATAGAGTGCCGACATCGGTATCTTCGTCCAGAGGCCAAAGTCCACACCGCGCTCATCGCGGCGGACCATCCACCTAAGGTACATACATAGGCGTTTGCAGGCTGCCCCCTTGTCGATAGACGAGAGGTGTTTATCGGCGTGCGTGTCGTGCGGCAAGGATAGGAATTCGCGCCTAAACTCCGAGAGCACGGGGCGAAGATCGTGATGACGTTCGTAACCCGACTCGAAGTACGCGCCCATACTTCCCCAGCGGGTGTATATATGGCGCAGTGCGCGCACAAAAGTCTGGAAATCACCGCCATTAAAGGTGCGGTGGACATAGGTTGATAGCTGAGCGATCTCCTCTTCCGAGGCATTGAGCACGAAGTCGTAGGGCGCATTATCCATATAACGCATCATACGGTGGGCACTCTTCACGATAGCACGACGATTACCCCACGCAATGGTGGCGGCAAGGAAGCCCGCAATCTCGCGATCTTCTGTCGCACTAAAGGCGTGAGGCACACTTATAGGGTCGGCCTCAATGAAGCTCTCGCGGTTGAACTCATCGTGGAGACGCTCCAAGAGTTCGAACATCTCATCGCGACCCATATCACAATATAATGTTGCCATCGCTCATCTGTATCTTACGATCCGACATCTCGGCGAGTGCCTCGTCGTGGGTTACTATAATGAATGTCTGCCCCGTACGATCGCGGAGCTCGAAGAATAGACGTTGTATCTCGTCACGCGTAGCCGTATCGAGATTTCCCGTAGGCTCGTCGGCAAGGACCACCGAAGGGTTGTTTGCCAGTGCTCGGGCGATGGCCACACGCTGCTGCTCGCCGCCCGAGAGTGCCGAGGGTTTATGCTCTAAACGGTGCGACATATGAACAAGATCGAGAAGCTCACGGCTGCGCTTCGAGGCCTCGGCTCGGCCGACACCACCGATAAGCATCGGCATCATAACATTCTCAAGAGCAGTGAATTCCGCTAATAGGTGGTACGACTGAAAGATGAAACCTATGTGCCGATTGCGAAACTCCGACAGTGCATCGTCGCCCATACCGCTAAGCGACACACCATCAATAAGCACCTCGCCCTCGTCGGCCGACATAAGCGAGCCTATGATCTGCAGAAGCGTAGTCTTTCCCGCTCCGCTAACGCCAACGATCGACACAATCTCGCCCTTATCGACACTCATCGACACGCCGTGCAGCACCTCCAAATCGCCGAAGCGTTTTACTATATTACGAACCTCAATCATCGTGATTGAAAATAATGTTTACTAAGTTCTAAGACCTGACGCGTAGCAGCCACATCGTGGACACGAAGGATAGCAGGACCACCCCTTAATGCCTCCCACGCCAACGCCAACGAGCCAGATAGAGCCTCCTCGGCCGATATACCGAGGGTCTTATATATCATCGACTTACGTGACACGCCCACAAGCACGGGGTACCCCAACTCGCGAACAGCATCAAGTCCTCTGAATAGCTCAAAGTTCTGCTCCGCGCTCTTTGCAAACCCGAAGCCCGGATCGAGGATAATCCTCTCGCGCGCAATACCCGCAAACTGCAACTCCTCGCTGCGACGAGCCAGATAATCACACACATCGCCGACAACGCCACCTTCATAATCCTTCATCGACTGCATAGTCTCGGGCGTACCGCGCATATGCATAGCCACATACGGCAGTCCCACGCGAGCAACCGTCGCCGCCATCGAGCAATCAAGCTCACCAGCCGAGATATCGTTCACGATAAACTCACCAAACTCCTCATATGCTCTCCGCACAATCTCCGAGCGGAACGTATCAATAGACACGACAACGCCAGCCTCTACCCTACGCACAGCCTCCAAGCCACGATGCACACGCTGCCACTCCTCCTCGACACTTACATCCGCCGCACCCGGGCGTGATGAGTAGCCGCCGAGGTCGACAATCGAAGCTCCCTCGCGGCAGGCCCTCTCAACAGCCGCGCACGCATCCTCCAACGTCGCACGACGACTGGCCGCATAGAACGAGTCGGGCGTTAGGTTGATGATAGCCATAACGTGGCTATCGGCGAGATTAATCTCGTTGGGCGACAGCATCATAACTCAATCTCCTATGCAACTGCTCGACATCCTCGCGAAGCTCCTCGGCGTCGATATTCACTATCGCATACTTCGAGCGATCGGCACGCTCCTCGTCAGTTATCTGGTTACGCATACGGCTCTCGATCTGCTCCTTAGATGCTCCATCGCGCCTCATAGCACGTTCCAAGCGCAGCTCCTCGGGGGCCATAACAACAACAACACAATCGACCCGATCCTCAAGATGCGCCTCAAAAAGAATCGCCGACTCAAGCACCACATATTCCCCCTCCTGCTCCTCGGCCCACCTATCAAAATCGGCCATAACCGCAGGGTGAACAATGGCGTTGAGAGCCCTGAGTTCCTCCTCGCTCGAGAATACACGCTCGGCAAGATAGGCACGATTGACACCCTCGGCCGTAAACACCTCACAACCGAAGCGCGACATCAGAGCCTCACGAAGCTCCGCACTCGAGAGCATAAGCTCCTTAGCACGGCTATCTGAGTCGTAGACCGCAACACCGAGTTCGCCAAGAATCGAGCACACGTAGCTCTTGCCCGAGCCTATACCCCCTGTGATACCAACCTTATACATATACTTATATATTAGGCGTTATTGCTCCTTGGATTTAAGTGGCGGCACCGAGCCCACAGCAACGACATCGACGTCGATCATACGCGCTGTGAGTGCCTGCTGGAGCGAGAGCGAGGTGATATGACGGAAGGTGACACCATCGTTGTCGGTAACCTCCCTATCGAACGTAAGCTCCGACTCGGGGATATCGAAACGGCTACGACGCGACGAGATGGTGTAGTTTATGAGGTTGGTACCCTTACCACGGATGGTGCAGTCGACCTCGAACTCATCGTCCCCGACAATGACCGTGACGCTGTGATCTGTGGTATAGGTCTCACCTAACTTGGTGATATACCACAGCACAAAGGCCGCAACAAGCATCGTGATATAGGCGGGAGATATCCACCCCCGAAGCCAACCGAAAAATCTCTTTATTCTCTCCATAGGTTATTCAACATTAACATCCGCAAAGTTAAAAAAATAAGCCGCAACCTCAAAGAGATTGCGACCTATTTTTTACCGATAATCAGTTTTCTTCACTACTCAGCCTTAGTCTCTGCCTCGAGAGCCTTAGCTGCCTTCTTACGCTGAAGGTCGTAAGCGATAGGCGTTGCCACGAATACTGAAGAGTAAGTACCGATAACAACACCGAGGATCAACGCGAAGACGAAACCACGGATAGTCTCACCACCGAAGATGAAGATAGCCAAGAGCGTTACCAACGTAGTACCCGACGTGTTGACGGTACGCGCCAATGTAGCGCAGATAGCGTTGTCGATGTTAGTCTTGATATCACGCTTGGGATAGAGACCGAGGTACTCACGGATACGGTCGAAGATAACCACTGTATCGTTGATAGAGTAACCGATGATGGTAAGGATCGCAGCGATGAACGCCTGGTTAACCTCCAAGTTGAAGGGCATAATGGCGTAGAGCATCGAGAAGATACCGATAACGAGGATGGCGTTGTGTGCCAAAGCGAGGGTTGCACCCATAGCCCACTGCCAACGACGGAAACGGATAGCGATATAGATACCGATAGCTACAAGCGAGATAAGAACGGCGATGATTGAGTTCACGGTCATCTCCGATGAGATAGACTCGTTAACCTGCTCCGATGAAGCGATACCCCACTGAGCGATACCTTCACCAGCCGTACGGAACTCCTCGAAGCCGAAGTCGTCGATTGTAAAGAACTCATCGAGAGCAGCGAACAACAGACGGTCTACTGCATCGTTAGCCTCCTCACCCTCAAGACCTGTGGGCTGGTACTGAGTAACGATACGAACCTGGTTGTCGCTACCGAACTGCTTAACCTCGATTGAAGAGTTAGCAGCATCGGCAACAGCCTCGAACTCTGCCTCAAGGCTCTGACGCACCTTATCTACATCAACAGTCTCGTTGAACTTAACAACATACGAACGACCACCCGTAAACTCTACACCGCGGTTAAGACCGAGGGTGAGGAGCGAGATAACCGACGCAACGATCAACGTACCAGAGAGGATGTACGAAACCTTACGCTTAGCGATGAAGCTAAACTTAACATTCTGCAAGAAGTTCTCGGTCAAAGGACGTGAGAATGCCATTGTACCACGACGTGCTACGCGCGACTCGATAAGTACGCGAGTGATGAAGATAGAGCAGAAGAGCGATGTGATGATACCAAGCACAAGGGTTGTTGCAAAGCCCTTAACAGGACCAGTACCGAAGAAGAAGAGAACAACACCAGTGATGATAGTAGTAAGGTTACCGTCGATAATAGCCGAGTAAGCGTTCGAGAAACCATCCTTGATAGCGAGCATAATGCCCTTACCGCCACGCAACTCCTCCTTAACACGCTCGAAGATGATGACGTTAGCATCCACGGCCATACCCATCGTAAGAACGATACCGGCGATACCAGGAAGTGTCAACACAGCACCGAACGATACGAGCACACCCATAAGGAGCAATACGTTGCAGATAAGTGCAGCGTTAGCCATCCAACCAGCCGTCTTGTAGAAGAATGCCATATAGAGGAGTACAAGGCAGAATGCCAATACGAACGAGATCAAACCAGCCTTGATAGAGGTAGCACCGAGTGACGGACCTACAACCTCCGAGTAGATGATAGTAGCGGGCGCGGGCGACTTACCTGAGCTAAGTACGCTTGCGAGATCCTCAGCCTCCTGAGCCGAGAAGTTACCAGTGATTGAAGACTGGCCACCGTCGATACGATCGTTTACGCGGGGAGCCGAGTACACGTAGTTATCAAGAACGATAGCGATAGACTTACCTACGTTTGCACCAGTGATGTTACCCCACTCGATAGCTGTCTTAGCATCCATAGTCATCGACACCTCGAAGCCACCATACTGGCCACCCTGAGCACGAGCCGATGTGATTCCTGAGCCATCCAAAACGGGCATCATAGCACCATTCTTACCCTTCAAAGCGTAGAGAAGGAAAGTACCCTGTGAGCTATCCATCGAGCTCTTGTTTGACCACGCGAGCTTAACGTCAGCGGGGATGAGAGCGTCAACACCGTCGATCTGGAGATACTCGTTGATGCGGTTGATGTTGCTCTTATCTGCAGCAGCCACCAAAGGAGTGCTAATGGGGAAGTTCATTTCCTGGCCATCGGCACCAATAGCGGGATAAGTCGACATAAGCAACTCGCTGAAGGGGCGGTAGCTAACCTTTGTCTCGTCTGCACCCTCAGCCAAGAGGTAGTCGCGAACGATAGCATCAGCCTCAGCGAACAATGCCTGCTGGATAGCTGTAACGTCGTCGTTGTCGCACACCTCCCAGAACTCGAGGTTAGCCGTAGAAGCCAAGAGCTTACTTACGCGCTCGGGCTCCTTAACGCCAGGAAGCTCAACCATAATACGGTTAGTACCGGTGATGGGCTGGATGTTGGGCTGAACGACACCGAGAAGGTCGATACGTGTAGCCAACACCTCGTTCATCTTAGATACCGAGCCGTCGATGTGATCCTTCAAGTCGCGAGCGATAGTAGCAGCATCGTCAGTACCGTAGATAGCTACGAGATCCTCCTTCGACATTGCAGCTACGTAGGCATCAACAACCTCGCTGGGCGACTCCATCTTAGAAGCCTGCTTCAAGGCTGCGTCGATGCTCTCGGTGAGCATAACGTTCGAGCGAACCTCAACGTTATTGAAAGCGTTGGTGCGGATAACGTCCTCGGCCTTAATCTCGAGCATAACGTTCATACCACCCTTGAGGTCAAGACCCAAGTTCAACTCCTTCTCCTTGCACTCACCATAGGTGTAGCCAAGATAAACCTTCTCGTCCCACTGCTCGTTGAGATAAGCATTGGGATTCTCCTGCTTCTCAGCCTCGGCCTCGATACTGCGTGTAACGAAGGTGAACGAGAGCTGGAAGATGCTGGCAAGACCTAACAGCAATGCCAGACCCTTAATAATTCCTTTACTCTGCATTTGTTAAAAAAGTTTTGTTATTTATTGTTTATGTATTTTCATACCCCACTCGGCCACCATTTGGTGCCGAACTCCCAGCGCACAAAGTGCATAATGTTTTGCACGTTCGCGCGTTAATCGCGCAAAGATAGCAAAAAAATCGCAATCCCCAAACGTGGACTGCGATATTATTACGATATTATTAAGAATTTTCAATATTTTCGCGCTATCGGCTACTTTGTAACCAGCTCAACGATATGGTCAACCTCATCAACAACTCTGCCAACCTTGAGCACAACACCCTCGTCTGTCGTCTCGAAATCGACCCTCTTGCCCGTAGCAAAATCCTTTGCCGACACCACCGTACACTCCAACGGCAACATCAGCTCCTCGCTCTCGAGCTCGAAGATATGAACGTAGAGTCGCTTATCCTTGCGTGTCGTGCAACCCCACTCCTGCTGCGCAACGTCACCGGCAACCGTGCCATAGACTGTCTCGCCATTCTCTGTAAGCCACTCGCCCATAGCCTCCATACGCTCGATGGCCGCAGCGGGCAACTCACCGTTAGGCTGAGGACCTACGTTGAGGAGCAGGTTGGCACCCTTACCCGCCGTGCTCACAAGGTAGCGAATAAGTGTCTCGGTGCTCTTATAGTTCTGGTCCACAACCTTATATCCCCACATACCGTTCATTGTCTGACAGGTCTCCAACGGCAATCGGCTGATCTCCTGACCCGACAATCCGTGGGTGTTCTCACCCGGCAGGTCTCGCTCGAAGATCTGGATATCCTCACCCTCGAAGGGCGACTGGTGGTGGTTGTTCGCAACGAGGCACGAGGGCTGCAGTCTGTGCACCAGAGCATACTGCTCGTCGAGCTGCCAGTCAAACGGCGTTGGATCCTCGTCGTGGTCCCACCAGCCATCGAACCAGATGGCACGCACGGGGCCATAGTTAGTTAGGAGTTCCTCGATCTGGCGATTCATAAAGTCGTAGTACGCCGGCCAGTTGATAAGCGTAGAGTCGCGTCCCGTTACATCCTTTGCCGTGCGACCGCGCGGGTATTCATCGCGCATCCAGTCGGCGTGCGAGTAGTACAGGTGGAGCTTGATATCCTGCCTATTACACTCTCGTGCCAACTCCTTCAACACATCGCGCTTGAATGGCGTAGCATCTACAATGTTAAAGTCCGACTCATCGGTATCCCACATAGAGAAGCTGTCGTGGTGGCGCGTCGTGAAGCACACATAGCGTGCACCCGATGCCTTGATTGCCGCCACCCACTCCTTAGCGTCGAAGCGGTGAGGATAGAAGGCGTCTGCCGCCTTGGCATACTCATCGCGATTGAGGCCCGCATTCTGCAGATACCACTCGCCCTGAGCAAACATACTGTATATACCCCAGTGGATGAAGATACCGAAGCGATCCTCGGCAAACTCCTCACGCGCCTTAAGATTCTTCTTGGTAGGCTCGTAGCTCTGCGCCGAGAGCGAGGTTATCGCCGCTACAACAAGAGCGATGGAAAGGATAAGTTTTTTCATAGTTATAGGTTTATTTCGGTGTTGAGTTGTAAGGTCTTGAAAACAATCGACAGTAATTTGTTATCAAAGTGTATTAGCTGCGGTGCCAAGTCGAAATTGAAACGGATGGGGTAATACTCGGCGTATTTCCCCATTCGGGGCAATGAGCTTGGTGCCACAGATGACACACTATCACCTCTAATGCTTTGATGTCAGAGTGCGTTAGCTGCGGTGCCAAGTCGAAATTGAAACGGATGGGGTAATACTCGGCGTATTTCCCCATTCGGGGCAATGAGCTTGGTGCCACAGAGACACACTATCACATCAAAGGGAGCGGTAGACGGGGCTTAAACCCGCGCTTACGCGCCCGTTTTTTATGTTTACACCCCCAGCCCCTGAGAGGGGCGTTCGAGGGTCGCGGCTGAGAGCCCGTCGGACCTTCAGCACGCTGAGCGGTAGACGGGGCTCGAACCCGCGACCCTCGGCTTGGGAAGCCGATGCTCTACCGACTGAGCTACTACCGCAATGTAAATTAATTAGTGATGAGTAATTGATAGATTATCAGTGTTATTTCGCACACCAATACAACTAACTCATTACTATTCACTTTATCAAAGAACTCTATTTGTTGCGAGAAGGCTTCAGATACAACGCTCGGCAAATTTTAATCCATCTTAAGCACAGCCAAGAACGCCGACTGCGGCACCTGCACCGAGCCAATCTGACGCATACGCTTCTTACCGGCCTTCTGCTTCTCAAGAAGCTTACGCTTACGCGAGATATCACCACCATAACACTTGGCCGTAACATCCTTACGCACAGCCTTAACCGTCTCGCGAGCGATAATCTTTGCACCGATAGCTGCCTGAATGGCGATATCGAACTGCTGGCGCGGGATGAGCTCCTTGAGCTTCTCACACATCTTACGGCCGAAGTCGTAGGCGTGGTCGGCATATATCAGCGACGAGAGAGCATCGACAGCCTCACCGTTGAGCAGGATATCGAGCTTGGCGAGCTTACTCGGCTGGTAGCCCGTGCGGTGGTAGTCGAACGAGGCATAGCCCTTAGATATGCTCTTGAGCTTATCGTAGAAGTCGAAGACGATCTCCGAGAGCGGCATCTCGAAGTTTACCTCCACGCGGTCCTGCGTGATGTAGGACTGGTTCTTCATAACGCCGCGCTTGTCGATACAGAGTTTGAGCACGTTACCGAGGAAGTCGGCCTTGGTGATTATCTGCGCAAGGATATATGGCTCCTCAATCTTTGCCACCTTCGTAATCTCTGGAAGGCCCGATGGGTTATGCACCTCAAGTTCCTCGCCCTGTGTCGTGGTGATGCGGTACGACACGTTGGGCACGGTGGTGATTACATCCATATCGAACTCGCGATAGAGACGCTCCTGAATAATCTCCATATGCAACAGGCCGAGGAAGCCACATCGGAAGCCGAAGCCGAGGGCCAGTGAGCTCTCGGGCTCGAACGTGAGCGATGCGTCGTTGAGCTTGAGTTTCTCGAGCGAGGCACGCAGGTCCTCATACTGGTCAGCCTCAACGGGATAGACTCCGGCAAAGACCATAGGCTTCACATCTTCGAAGCCGGCGATAGCCTCCTTCGAGGGGTTCGCAACGGCAGTGATCGTGTCACCCACCTTCACATCCGTGGAGTTCTTGATGCCCGAGCAGATGTAGCCCACGTCGCCAGCCTTTATCTCACCGCGCTCGACCATCTTAAGTTTCAAAACGCCAATCTCATCGGCATCATACTCGCTGCCCGTATTGAAGAACTTGACGTGGTCACCCTTGCGGATCGTGCCGTTGAAAACACGGAAGTAGGCAATAACGCCACGGAAGGGATTAAATACCGAGTCGAAGATGAGGGCCTGCAACGGAGCGTTCTCGTCACCCTCAGGTGCGGGGATACGCTCGACAATAGCCTCCAAGACATCCTCAACACCCTGACCCGTCTTACCCGAAGCGAGCAATATATCCTCCTCCTTGCAACCGATGAGGTCGATAATCTGATCCTTAACCTCGTCAATCATCGCCGACTCGCAATCAATCTTATTGAGCACAGGGATAATCTCAAGATCCTGACCAAGGGCGAGATAAAGGTTAGAGATGGTCTGTGCCTGAATACCCTGCGTAGCATCCACCACAAGCAGCGCACCCTCGCACGAAGCGATGGCACGCGACACCTCGTACGAGAAGTCTACGTGTCCCGGAGTGTCGATAAGGTTGAGCGTGTAGCTCTGACCATCGCGTGCCTTGTACTCCATCTGTATGGCGTGGCTCTTGATGGTGATACCCTTCTCGCGCTCGAGGTCCATATCGTCCAACACCTGTGCCTGCATCTCGCGCTGGTTCAGCGTGTTGGTCTTCTCAAGGAGACGATCGGCGAGCGTACTCTTACCGTGGTCGATGTGTGCTATAATGCAAAAGTTACGTATATTCTTCATCTATGATGACAACTTTATTTTCCTTATCATAAAAATAGTTTGCAAATATAGGCATTTTTTCGGGAATTACAAAAAATATGCAAACACACCTATACTCGGGGCGTATCTAAGACTGACAGCCGAGATCATCCTCGACTGACAATTTGTCAGTTTATGAGGCTTGGCACACGGTTTGTCGTAGGCAAAATCGCGGCCACGATGGCCCACGTACAGAGAATAGAACGTAAACTAAAATAGCTAAGAGTATGAAAAACGGAAAAATTGGGGTAACGACTGAAAACATCTTCCCCGTAATCAAGAAGTTCCTCTATTCGGATCACGAAATCTTCCTTCGCGAGCTTGTGTCAAATGCCGTGGATGCCACACAAAAACTAAAGACTCTCGCATCGAAGGGCGAGGCTGAGGGCGAGCTCGGCGACCTCACGATACGTATCAACGTCGACGAGGAGAAGAAGACCCTCACAATCACCGACCGCGGTATAGGTATGTCAATGGAGGAGGTCGACCGCTACATCAACCAGATAGCCTTCTCGGGTGCCGAGGAGTTTATGGCCAAGTACAAGGATCAGGCTATCATCGGCCACTTCGGCCTCGGTTTCTACTCGTCGTTTATGGTGGCCGACAAGGTGGAGATCTTCTCGCAGTCGTACCGCGAGGGCGAGAAGAGCGTGCACTGGACGTGCAACGGCTCGCCCGAGTTTGAGATGGAGGAGCTCGACGAGAAGCTCGACCGCGGAACGCGTATCGTGCTTCACCTCTCGGACGACTGTGCGGAGTATGCCCAGCGTGCCGAGATATCTAAGTTGTTGCGTAAGTATTGCCACTTCCTGCCCATAGCCATCGCCTTTGGCAAGAAGCAGGAGTGGAAGGATGGTAAGTATGTCGATACGGACGAGGATAACATCATCAACAACACCACGCCCCTCTGGACACGCAAGCCCACCGACATCACCGAGGAGGAGTACAAGGCCTTCTACGCAGACCTCTACCCCGCAAGCGAGGAGCCGCTGTTCTACATCCATCTGAACATCGACTACCCGTTCAACCTCACGGGCATTCTCTACTTCCCGAAGATTCGCACCAACTTCGAGATTCAGAAGAACCGCATACAGCTCTACTCTAACCAGGTGTTCGTCACCGACGAGGTGACGGGCATCGTACCGGAGTATCTCACGCTGCTTCACGGCGTTATCGACTCGCCCGACATTCCGCTCAACGTGTCGCGTAGCTATCTCCAGAGCGACTCGAACGTAAAGAAGATTTCGGGCTACATCACCCGTAAGGTTGCCGATCGTCTGCAGGAGCTCTTCAACACTATGCGCCCCGACTACGAGGCTAAGTGGGACGACCTCAAGATCTTCATTCAGTATGGTCTGCTCACGGACGAGAAGTTTGCCGAGAAGGCCCAGAACTTTATGCTTTGGAAGTCTATCGAGGGTAAGTACTACACCTCGGCGGAGTATGTCGAGAAGATCAAGGACTTGCAGACCGACAAGGATGGTTTCACCATCGCACTATATGTCAACGACGTTGAGGGCAAGAATGCCTTTGTCGAGGCAGCGAAGGCTAAGGGCTACGACATCCTCGAGATGAACGGCCAGCTCGACAGCCACTACATCCAGTACTTCGAGTCGAAGAACGAGAAGGTACGCTTCGTACGCGTGGACAGCGACGTAGTGGAGAATCTCATCCGCAAGGAGAACCGCGAGGCTATGTCGCTCAGTTCGGAGCAGCAGCAGATTATGCGCCCCGTGTTCGAGAGCCAGATGCCTACGGACGAGAAGATTCACTACCACGTATCGTTCGAGGCGATGTCGAAGGATGCCGCCCCCGTTATCATCACCCAGAACGAGTTTATGCGTCGTATGAAGGATATGGCCACAACGAGCGGAGGTGAGATGAGCCGCTTCTACGCCGAGATGCCCGACAACTTCACCATCACCGTGAACGGCAACCACCCCATCGTCCTCGATATTCTTGGCGAGGTGGAGAGAGAGTATGGCGATAAGCTCCGCACCATCGGCAAGAAGATCACGGCAGCGGAGCAGGAGGAGAGCCGCTTTGAGGAGACCGTCAAGGATAAGAAGGCCGAAGACCTCACGCCCGAGGAGCGCGATATGCGCGAGACACTCTCGAAGCGCGTCGTGGAGCTTCGCCAGGAGCGCGACACACACCTCGAGGAGATAGGCCGCGAGAACCGCAAGGTACGACAGATTATCGACCTCGCGCTGCTCTCGAACGGTATGCTTAAGGGTAAGAGCCTCACGGACTTTATCCAGCGCAGCATCTCGCTGATTGAGTAATACAGCTATTGCAACAAAAAATAAGTGCATCGTCTGATGCACTTATTTTTTACATTATCCTCATCGCTCTCTTTCTTCTCATCCTCATCAGAGCAATCTCCGAGCGTGAACGACGACGTATGTATCTTAGGCGCAACACACAGCCAAGACAGACAAACCATACGACCACAGCTACCGCCACAACCATATAGGCCATCTCAATCTCTGGAATCTCACCCGTCCAGTAGAGCACGAAGGGAAGGATAGTCATCGCTGCCGCCCACAAGCCCGAGGCCCACGCAGCACGCGACCAACAGGTGCGCGGAGCAAGGCGTCGATAGTTAAGAATGAGGCCCACGATCAGCGCGACCAAAGCTGCGAGCATCTGTACCCACTCCGGGAAGGGGATACCCTCGGGAAATATATCGAAACTAAAAAGCATAAGAACCGACGCGGCGATAAACACATCGCCCACGCTGAACTTATCACCCCCGCCACTACGTCTTAGGCGGCGCATAGCCCGCGACTCAAACGGCGTATAACGAATATGCCAGATGCTATATCTATTCTTTAGCCTCATCACGACCTCCCTCCTTAGCCCTTTTTGTTGCCCGAGGCTTGCGCCCGCTACGACGCAAGGCCTCGGCAATGATCCATTGCAACTGTCCATTCACGGAGCGAAACTCATCGGCTGCCCACTTCTCGAGGGCATCCATCGTCTCGCCATCGACGCGAAGCACGAAGTTGCGTGTTGTTGACTCCTTAGCCATAGGGGTATGGCATCAGATTAGTTATGAAGCGTACCGGTATTAACCACAGGCTGAGCCGCCTCGTCGGCACAGAGCACCACAAGCAGGTTGCTCACCATAGCCGCCTTACGCTCCTCGTCGAGCTCGACAACATCCTCCGAAGAGAGACGCTCAAGCGCGATCTTCACCATCGACACAGCACCCTCGACAATCTTCTCGCGTGCCGAGATGATGGCATCGGCCTGCTGACGACGAAGCATCGCCGCAGCAATCTCAGGAGCATATGCAAGGTAGTTCAAGCGTGCCTCGACAACCTCGATGCCGGCAATCATAAGACGCTCGTTAAGCTCGTCGGTTAGTTTCTCGTTTATCTCCTCGCCTCCCGAACGGAGCGTTACCTCCTCGCTATCGTCCTTAGTATTCTCGTCGTAGGCATACATACCAGCCACCTGACGTAGTGCCGAGTCGCTCTGCACAGCCACGAAGTTCTCCAAGATGTTCATACGGCTATTAGAACCCACGGCACCAACCTCCGAAGGCGAGTCAATCTCGAACACCGCATTGTAAGCACCGTCGTTCTTAATCTTCCACACCACAACCAAACCGATAAGGATAGGATTACCCGCCTTATCGTTTACCTTGATAGGATCTACGTTGAGGTTGCGTGCGCGCAACGACAGCTTCTTTGCCGTCATAAAGGGGTTGATCCACCAGAAGCCCGTGTCGTAGAACGTGCCGCGATAGTTACCGAAGAAGAGCAGTACGCGCGACTCGTTGGGCTCGAGCATAATATAACCGCCGAGCATTATCAGCATCACAAGCGCGAATACCACAATACCCGTAATGGCCAAAGCATTAGCCTCGACACTGTTTGCCTGCCAGATGATGCAGCCAACCAAAGCGGCAACGAACAATAGGTTCAATACGAGGGCCACAAAGCCATTTAGCTTCCAGCCCGAATAGGTGTAATTTTTCATAGTTTTAATATTTTAGACGATTACAATTTTAACCTTCGACACTCAATTATAGCTTTACGTCGGTCCTCTTCTCTGGCGTACGTAGACGCCAAAACTCCGCTTTCCACGGCCAAACACGCAATTTACCTACCGAGTAGCCACCAACAAGCCACCTCCAAAACGAACTCTTTGTCTTCATAGCTGTAAGGTTTTAACTGAGTTATACAATTTCCTCTCCACTAAAAATACCACCATCTAAATGATATTATTTTGATATCACAAAGATACGACAATATTTTTTAATTATGCAAGAATTTTGGAAGATTTTTTATTTCGATGGGTTAAAATGGGTTCCGATGAGTTAATATGGGTTAATATGGGGGCAAGATGTGGGCATCGCAAAAAGATACCCCTCGGGATAGTACTTAAACGTACAGCCCGAGGGGTATCACTTTTAGGGATGTGCCGAGGTAGGCCTCTTATCACAGAAAATAAATTTTGATTAGAAGGCTGTAGATACAACGCTCAGCAAAAATGCCGTCGATGGGATAGTACATAGAGGCACAGCCCATTGACGGCACTTTTTGTTAGCGGCAGTAGATGCTGCCTTATAATCAAAAATTAAAGGGCCGCGAGCATTAGGAGCTGAGCGGTTAATACTCGCAGGAACATAACTACTGGATAAACAGTGGCATAGCTCACAGCAGGCATATCGTTACCAGATGATGCACTGGCAAAGCCGAGGGCTGGGGGATCGGTCATAGAGCCCGCCATAAGACCCATAAGGGTGTAGTAGTTGAGCTTGAACTTCAGACGCGCGAGGAGCGCAACGAGCACAAGGGGTACAACGGTGATAATCACACCATAGCCAATCCACTTATAACCACCATTTATTACTGCGTCGATAAAACCGTCGCCCGCCCCGATACCTACGGCCGCAAGGAACATCGCGAGGCCTATCTCGCGGAGCATCAGGTTGGCACTCATCGTAGTATAGGTAACGAGGTGGAAATGAGGACCATAACGACCAAGAAGGATGGCAATGATAAGCGGACCGCCTGCCAAGCCGAGCTTCACGGGCTGCGGGATATTCATCAGAGGCATAGAGCCGAGGACGACACCGAGGGCTATGCCGATAAATACGGGCAGGAGGTTGGGATGGTCGAGCTTCTTGAGCGAGTTACCGAGCACCTTCTCGGCCTGAGCAACAGCTGCCTCGGGACCCACAACCATAACCTTATCACCCACCTGAAGCTCCATACCTTGATAAGGGATGAGGTCGACACCGGCACGGTGTACACGGGTGATATTTATACCGTAGCGCGTGCGGAGGCGAAGGTCCGAGAACTTCTTACCGTTGATCTCCTCACGTGTGATGAGGATACGACGCGACACGAGCGGCGTAGACTGCATAGCCGTAGCACCCCAGTCGTCAGCCGTCATCTCCACAGGCTTACCGAAGAATGCGAGAATCGCCTCGCTATCCTCCTCGGTGCAGATGATACGCAGGCGGTCGCCCACGGTGAGCTTCGAGTTACCGTCGGCCATAACAATCTCGCCCGAGGCGTGCATAATACGCGACACCACAAACTGGCGATTGATAAGCATATGAGCCACGGCGATAGTCTTACCCTCGAGCATCTCGTTGGTGAACTCCACCGAGAAACGCTGCGGCAGGTTCGTCACATCGCTCAAGGCAGCAAGACCCTCATCCTCCTTCTTAAAGTCTACGCGCAGCACATAGCGCATAATGATGATTGTGAGGATGATACCCACAACACCCAAAGGATATGCTACGGCATAGCCCAACGATATTGAGTCAGCAATAGCGGGGTCGGCCATACCAGAGTCAGCATAGGCCTGCTGCGCAGCACCAAGACCGGGGGTATTGGTCACAGCACCCGAGAGCACGCCCACCATCGTAGGCAACGGCTCGCCCGTTACAAGGTGGATGACATATGCCAGCACTACGCCAAGCAGTATGACCAGCGCGGCAAGACTGATGAGTTTAATACCACCGCTCTTTAGCGACGAGAAGAAACCCGGTCCTACCTGCAAGCCGATGAAGAAGACGAAGAGGATAAGGCCAAACTCCTTGATAAAGTGCAGCGTATCGTGGTGAATGCTCCCCGGATCGAGGAAGTGACCAAAGGCAATACCCGTGAACAGAATCCACGTCATACCGAAAGATATGCCCTTGATCTTGATACGACTGAGAGCTATGCCCGAGGCGATAACGGCCGCCAAGACAAAGACGGTGTGTGCTATCGAGGGGTGCGCGGCATCGCCACTACCCATCACGACAGTCTTAAGCCACTCAAAATTCATTATAACGTATTTTTGGGTTAGTCACTGTTTCGGCCACAAAGATATACATTTAAAGCGAAAGAGCAAACGAAAGCCGATAAAGAGCAACAATTAATTAGTAATTAGCGGTGAGTAGTGAGGAATGAGGAATAATTATGATTGTAGATATAACGTTTTGGATAGCACAGCGCAATTTCTTGTCAGAAGGTAGCAGATACAACGCTCGGCAAATTTCGAGGCGATGGGCTGTACTTACCGTACTGCCCATTGACGAGATAATTTGTTAGCGGCGGTAGATGCTACCTTATCACGAGAAAGACACAATTTCTTGTCAGAAGGGGTTAGATTTGTTCTATCTGAAAAGAAGATCCCCTCGGGATAGTACATTTAGTACAGCCCGAGGGGTCTTACTTTTTAGATAGGGCAAAGATGGCCCCTTATCACAAGAAATTACTTGATGCGCTCGTAATACTCACGAGTACGTGTATCAACACGAATCTTGTCACCAGTGTTGATGAACAAGGGAACCTTGATGGTTGCACCAGTGTTAACGGTAGCAGCCTTCAAAGAGTTGGTAGATGCGGTATCGCCACGAACACCGGGCTCGGTGTAGGTAACCTCCATATCAACGATGGGAGGAAGCTCAGCCGAGAGAACAGTCTCCTTCTCGGTGTGGAACATAACCTCAACGATCTGGCCATCAGCCATAAGGTCTGCGTTGTTGATAAGGTTCTTGTCGATGTTGATCTCCTCGAAAGTCTCGGTGTGCATAAAGTGTGCACCGAGGTCGTCCTCGTAGGTGAACTGATAGGGACGACGCTCTACGCGTACCTGCTCGATCTTCTGCGATACAGAAGAGAAAGTCTTATCGAGGACGTTACCGTTCTCGAGGTTCTTGAGCTTTGAGCGCACGAATGCGGGACCCTTACCGGGCTTACAGTGCTGGAAGTCAACAACAATAAAAGTCTTGCCGTCCATCTCAACACACATACCGATCTTGATGTCTGATGCTGTAATTGTCATAAAAATATAGTTATTTAGTTAATTTATATGTTCTTATACAATCGGTTGCCATATCCACAACCGCGCAAAGATACACATTTATTCCGAACCGACAAAATATTTTTTTCGCTGATAGGTGGTTAGGCGGCCAACTATTAGGAGAAAGAAATATTTAGTTCGGATCATTCTGTCATACCTATTTATAAAAAAATGCAAAAAAACGTTGGAGGTTTGTATAAAAATTCTTATATTTGTCGCATAATAATAAATATTAGGCCGTACTACGACTCTTAATTCGCACACGGCACTGGCTAACTTCCTGAGGGGGGGGGACTTGCGTCCCTCTCCCCTCGGTTGGCAAATAGGCTTTGGCTAAAAACATACACAACAAACAACTTTTTATAACACTACTGTCCCATTAAAATTTGGGGATGTTCTTTGAAATTATTGAAATATAGTTAGTTGCAGAGATTTTTCGGGCGCAACGATTTGAAATTATAAATTTGCAGTCATATAACTATTGACAGCAATGAATAAGGACAAAT
>JAGBCY010000023.1 GCA_017937765.1 Alistipes sp. | reverse complement strand
TAAAACAACGTTCTTTTAGGTGGTTATAGCAGTGAGGTTCCACCTCTTCCCATTCCGAACAGAGAAGTTAAGCTCACTTACGCCGATGGTACTGCCTATTTAGGTGGGAGAGTAGGTAGCCGCCTCTTCAAGCCGAATCCGATAAGGGTTCGGCTTTTTTTGTATGTATATGCGTAGGGGTTCGGCTATTTTTGTGCATATTTGCGTTAGCTGCTCGGCGTATTTTTTGTGCATATTTGCGTAGGGGTTCGGCTTTTTTCTGTATATATTTGCGTAGCGGTTCGGTATTTTTCTGTATATATTTGAGTTAGCTGTTCGGCGTATTTTTTGTGTATTGGTGATACCGGTTCGGGATCTTTGTGTAGATATATATTTGTGTTAGCCCTCTGGCGTTTTTGTGTGTATATATTTCCGATGCAGGCTTGGTGTTTTGTGTGTATTCGTGATATGGTTTTTGCCTGTCTTGTGTATCTATTTGCGTTAATGGTTTGGCTTTTTGGTGATATTCGTTTGTCTATTCACGTGTGCAGCCACAGTTTTCGTCTGCTCATTCGTCTCATCTGAGGATGTTATTATTCTATTACTTAAATGAAATAACGGTAGCCCTATTCCGCGTTGCTGTCGAGCCACATTTGGCGTGTCGTGATGCCCGACAGTATCTCTTCGTCCGTGGTTATCTCTTTCCTAAATAGCCATATCGTCTTGCTGTTTATCTTATTCTCTTCGGTTAGGGTAGACTCCACGCTTGCGTAGCTGGTGCAGTGTTCGTCGAGCACCCAGCCGCGTTCCGACATATAGTTTAGGATGCCCACTATCGAGTAGAAATGTATCGTCTCTCCGTTGCTATCCACTATCCAGTTGCGGCGTTTCTGTCGCTGACCGTTGTCGAGGTAGGCATATGTGCCGCTGTGTGTAATGCCGCAATAGGCGGTTCGGGGCCCTTCGGCGAGGGCGATTGTTGCCACGAGCAGTGCGAGGCTTAGTGTCGTTAATCTCTTCATAGCGCAAAATGTTTATGTTAGTCATTCGATCGAGTACACGCTCTTTTGTCTCCTATTACAAAGTTAATATAAGGATAGCGCGGTGTTATTGACATCTGGGTTGAACACCCATATCCTGTGGGTGAATCGACCCGATCGCGTGGTAAAATGATGGCTTGTTGCTGCGCCAGAAGGGGACATTCCGCTACAAAATTATCACATATAGGTCAACCTAATGTCGTGATTAGGTCAATCTGCTCTCTTCGGCTGTAAATCGTTTGCGTAGAGCAATTTATTCGATATCTTTGTTGTGTAGAACATTCAAATTAATGATATCAGGATGGAGGAAAATGGGCCAATAACCAATGCAATATTGGAGTTTATTACTGTTGATTCGGATCGTCGGGTGGAGCGTTTCGCCGATAGTTACGATCTTGTCTGCGTTGTGAGCGGCAGCTGCGTATATCGCGATGGCGATGCCGAGGTGGAGGTTGATAAGAATTGTATTCACATCCTTACGCCCGGTAGCCGCGTTGTGGAGTACCGCGTGGGTAGCTCGGGACATTTTGAGAAGGTGCTGATGCACATCGACCGTGATGCGCTGTTCGGGCGTGTCGAGGTGTCCGATAGGGATGAGCAACGCTTTGAGTCAGCGATACTTAGCGGTATATCGTCGAACGTCTCGATCGAGGATTTAGCCTCTATGTGTTGCTACTCGGTGTCGACCTTCAAGCGTCGTTTTCGTGGGCGTTATGGTATGTCGCCTCACCGCTGGATGTTGCGCTGTCGGCTCGACATCGCGGCTCGGATTTTAGGCGAGGCGCGGTTGCCGATTAATGTTATTGCGGCGTTGTGCGGCTTTATCAACGTGTCTCATTTTATAGCCACATTCCGCCGTCGTTTTGGCGACACGCCGTCACACGTTATGCGCCGCAGGTATAGTAGAGCGAGCGTGGAATAAGGGTGATCAGCGGTCGAGGTTTTTGATAATTCGTAGCCTATAAATGGCATAATAAAAGCGCGGAACAAATATGCTCCGCGCTTTCTTAATTTATTGATCATCAGTGTTAACGCTCGGTGTTCACAGCCCTTTGTTGCTTTTTCTCCCCACCGAGCATCACCACTTAGCTCGGCCTCGGTATTTACCTCCGGCCAATGCTGTTAGTAGTTCTCGATAACGGCCTCGAGGTACTGTTTCCAGATAAGAGCAGCACCACCCAAAATAGCCACATTCTTATCCTGAATACCGCTCATAAGGAGCTTAACCTTGCCCTTGAAAACAGAGAGCTGGTTCTCCTCCATATACTTGTGCGTCGGGCGCATAATGTAGTCACCAGCGTTTGCCAAGCCGCCGAAGAGGATGATCGCCTCGGGCGACGTTGTTGCCGTGAGGTCGGCGAGTGCCAATCCCAAAACCTTACCCGTGCGCTCGAACGCCTCCAAAGCGATGGGGTCGTTCTTAGCGGCTGCGTCGGAGAGCATCTTTGCCTCGAACTTATCGTAGGGAATCGAGCGGAGCTCGCTGTCGCAGGTCATCGTGGCCATAAGGTCGAAGGCTGTACGCTTGATACCCGTAGCCGAGACGTAAGCCTCGAGGCAGCCCTTGCGACCGCAACCGCACTGGCGGCCTGTCTCGCGTGAGTCGACAGCGATGTGGCCATACTCGCCCGCGAAGCCGTCGTGGCCATATACCATCTCGCCGTTGCATACGATGCCCGAGCCGAGGCCGGTGCCGAGTGTAATCATTGCAAAGTCCTTCATACCGCGAGCGTTACCGAACACCATCTCGCCGATGGCCGCAGCGTTAGCATCGTTGGTAATCATCACCTTAACACCACCGAAGTGCTTGCCGAGGTCCTCGACAAAAGCGAAGGTACGTATAGAGTTGGGACGTGGATCGGCCGGATCCTCAAACTTCCAGAGGTTTGCGGGGGTCTCGATGCGGCCGGTGTGGATGTTAGCGTTCGGGGCACCCACGCCAATGCCGATAAGCTCGCACTCGGGCTGTGTGGCGATGAGCTCCTTCATAGCCTCGGCCAGTGTTGCGATGTAGGGTTTATATTCGTCGAAATACTTAAACTTATCGGTTGAGATCTTGCTCTCGGCAACCACGTTACCGTCCTCGTCTACAAGACCGAATGCCGTATTTGTACCGCCAATGTCGATACCCATTGCAAGCTTTTTCATCATAGCAGTTTCAGTTTTTAAAAAATTAATTGGTCAAAGTTACCAAAATTATTTTAATCTATGCAAAAAAATTACTATTTTTGAGCCATAATATCCCTAATTGTCGGCTAAAGCTACTCTGATTGGTGGCGCGTGGTAGTCGACAGAGGGCGAAACGTAGTAATAACCGTTTGATTATGATACACACAAACGACCAGATACTTGAGCTCTTCGAGGCTGCGCTCGGCCAGATGCAGACCCCCGAGGAGCCGGAGTTGCTCTACGCTCCGATTATTTACTCAATGTCGGGTGGCGGCAAGCGTCTGCGCCCCGTGTTGTTGCTCATCACCACCGAGGCTTTCGGTGGTAGCATCGAGGAGGCAATGCCGGCAGCTATGGCTGTGGAGGTGTTCCACAACTTCACGCTCCTGCACGACGATATTATGGACAACGCTGCGGTGCGCCGTGGCAAGCCCTCGGTTTTCGCTAAGTGGGGTGGTAACGTCGCCCTTCTCTCGGGCGATGCTATGCTCATCACGGCCTACAAACACCTTGCTCGCATTGCGCCCGACCGTCTGCCGCGCGTTATGCAGCTCTTCAACGATATGGCGTTGGAGGTGTGCGAGGGCCAGCAGTACGATATGGACTTCGAGACGAAGGAGAAGGTCTCGGTCGTGGAGTACATACAGATGATCGAGCGCAAGACCTCGGCACTGCTCTCGGGCTCGGCAACCATCGGTGCCACGCTCGCAGGCGCGTCGGAGGATGATATCAAGAAGGTCTACCGCTTTGCTACGGAGTTGGGCCTCGCGTTCCAGTTGCAGGACGATATGCTCGATAGCTATGGCGACGAGGCACTCGGCAAGAAGATCGGAGGCGATATCCTCGAGGGTAAGCAGACATACCTTATGGTGCAGGCTATGAGCCGTGCCACGAATGAGGAGCGCGAAATCCTGCGCACGACGCACACTAACGCCGCACTCAGCGATATGGAGAAGATCGCAACGGTCAAGGAGATATACAACCGCCTCGACGTGAAGCGTGCCACCGAGCAGCAGATAGAGCTCCGCTTCGAGCGCGCTCTGGCCGTGCTCGACACCCTCTCGATAGGCTCGGAGGGTGCGGTGCGTTTAGTGGAGTTTGCGCGTAACCTTATGGGACGAAAGAAGTAGAATGATACGTAGACAAGATATAGAGATTATGGCCCCTGTGGGGTCGTACGAGGCACTTAATGCCGCCATCTCGGCGGGTGCCGATTCGGTATATTTCGGCGTCGAGCAGCTCAATATGCGTGCCGCCTCGAGCGTTAACTTCACGCTCGACGACCTCGCAGAGATTGTGCGCACGGCGCACGCCGCGGGCGTCAAGACATACCTCACGGTGAACATCGTCATCTACGACACGGAGATGGATGTTATGCGCCGTATCATCGACAGGGCTAAGGCCGAGGGTATCGATGCCATCATCGCCACCGACCTTGCCGCCATCCTCTACGCCCGCGAGGTGGGTATGGAGGTGCACATATCGACGCAGAGCAACATCTCGAACATCGAGGCAGTGAGGTTCTTCTCGCAGTGGGCCGATGTCGTGGTGCTCGCGCGAGAGCTGTCGTTGGAGCAAATTGGCTATATCTCGAAGCAGATCGAGGAGCAACACATCTGTGGCCCTCGAGGTGAGCTCGTCAAGATTGAGATGTTTGCCCACGGCGCGATGTGTATGTCGATGTCGGGCAAGTGCTACCTCTCGGAACACGAGTCACACCACTCGGCAAACCGCGGTGCCTGTCGCCAGATATGCCGTCGCAAGTATACGATCACGGATAAGGAGAGTGGCCAGCAGCTCGACATTGATGGTCAGTATGTCCTCTCGCCTAAGGATCTGTGTACTGTCGACTTCCTCGATACGTTTATCGAGGCAGGCGTGCGTGTGCTAAAGATTGAGGGTCGTGCGCGCGGTGGCGAGTATGTCAAGCGTGTTGTTGAGAGCTACGACGAGGCACTGCGCCTCTTGGAGCGTGGCGAGTATGGACCCGAGAGCGTTGCCCCCATCAAGGAGAGGCTTCGCACCGTATTCAACCGCGACTTCTGGGGTGGCTACTACGCCGCTAAGACTATGGTCGAGCACAGCCAGCACTATGGCTCGTCGGCGACGTTGAAGAAGGTCTATATGGGTAAGGTCACCAACTACTTCAAGCGTATCGGCGTGGCCGAGGTATTGGTCGAGGCGTGCGAGATCGAGGAGGGCGATGCGCTCCTCTTTATGGGCGAAAAGACCGGCGTTGTCGAGCAGCAGGCATTGGGCATTATGCTCCACGAGCGGCCCACCAAGTCTGCTAAGCAGGGCGACTACATATCGCTCAAGACCGTTGAGGAGGTGCGTCGAGGCGATAAGGTTTACAAGGAGGTTCCGCGTTAATTTTCTTGTGGTAATGGCGTATCTGCGGCATCGGGCTTGTCGTTGAAATGCTCACATACGTCAGAGTATGCTCCGCTTTCAACGCCTGCGACCCGCCGCTACATCTGCACCACTCTCCCAAGAAAACGGGGCGTGGAGGTAGGCAGCTGCAGTGACCAAAAAACGGGTGAGGCAATGGGCCGAGCATCCGAAAACAGTGAAAAAATAAAACAACTAAAACTACAATAACTATGTTTGCAAAAGAGACTTACATTGGCCGTCGTGCCGAGTTGGCACGCAGAGTGGGTAAGGGCTTGATTCTCCTGCCCGGTAATCCCGAGGTGCCCAACAACTATCCAAACAATACCTACTACTTCCGTCAGGACTCTACGTTCCGCTACTACTTCGGCCTCGACGTGCCGTCGCTTATTGGCGTTATCGACGCAGAGTCGGGCGAGGCTATGCTCTTCGGCGATGACTTCACCGTGGAGGATATCATCTGGACAGGTCCTATGCCCACGATCGCCGATCAGGCTGCGGAGGTGGGCGTTGAGAAGAGCTATCCGCTGGCCGAGGTGCGTGGCTTGCTACGCAAGGCTATCGAGCAGAATCGCCCTGTACACTATCTCCCTCCCTACCGCTCGGAGCTTAAGATCAGCGTTGCCGATATGCTCGGCATACGTCTCGATATGCTCCACGAGCGCAAGTCGTTGGATTTGATGTTTGCCGTGGCGGAGATGCGCGAGAAGAAGTCGGCCGAGGAGATCGAGGCTCTGGAGCGTGCCTTCAAGATTGGCTATCAGATGCATATGACGGCTATGCGTATGTGTCGTCCCGGTGTTGTCGAGCGCGAGATTGCAGGTCGTGTAGAGGGTATCGCTAAGTCGTATGGTCAGGGTGTATCGTTCCCCACGATCGTCACGCAGCACGGCGAGATTCTCCACAACCACAACCACGATGGCGTCCTCGAGGCTGGCCGTCTGCTCTTGGTTGATGGCGGTGGCGAGTCGGTCGAGGGCTACTGCTCGGACCACACGCGTACCTACCCCGTAAGTGGTAAGTTCACCGATCGCCAGAAGGATATCTATAACATTGTCCTTCGTGCTCATAGCCAGGTTAAGGATATGATTAAGCCCGGTATGATGTACCCCGAGATTCACAAGGCGGCGTATATGTCGTTGGCCGAGGGCCTTAAGGGCGTAGGCCTTATCAAGTCGACTCCCGAGGAGGCTGTCGAGGCGGGTGCTCTCTATATGTTTATGCCCCACGGCTTGGGACACGGTATGGGTATGGATGTTCACGACTGCGAGAATATCGGCGAGCGTTCATTCGATTTCGCTACCGTATTGGAGCGTGCCCAGAAGTCGGCAACGTGCGTACACCGCGCTACGTGGCGCGTGGAGCCCGGCACCGTGATGTCTGACGAGCCGGGTATCTACTTCATCCCCGCACTTATCGACAAGTTCAAGAGCGAGGGTAAGTTCGAGGGTATCGTCGACTATGCTAAGTTGGATGGCTACCGCGACTTCGGCGGCATCCGTATCGAGGACGACGTGCTCGTAACCGATACCGGCAGTCGCTTTATCGGCGACAAGCTCCTTCCGCTCACCGTAGAGGAGCTCGAGGCTGTTGTCGGCAAGGAGTAGCTTTGAGAAGTTTTTCTTTATGTGTGTAAGGGCATGTGCAACCATCATTTGGTAACATGCCCTATTACCTAATAAGTCTAAAAGCTATACGAACTTATAAGAGGCTTCTATATAGATATAAAAATATGTTATAAAATTATAAGACTAAATATCTTTTTTATATATATCTTTGCGACAAAATAATAACAACAATAAAACAAAGAGAGAGATGAAAACAGATATCGAAATTGCTCGTGAAACGAAACTTAAGAATATTCGCGAGGTAGCAGCAAAGGTTGGATTCCCCGAGGACGAGGTATTTAACTACGGTAAGTATATCGCAAAGATACCTTACAAGCTCATCGACGAGAAGAAGGTTGCCAAGAACCACCTCATCCTCGTTACGGCCATCACCGCTACGAAGGCGGGTGTAGGTAAGACCACCGTGAGCATCGGCCTCGGTATGGGCCTTAACCACATCGGCAAGAATGCCATCATCGCACTGCGCGAGCCCTCGTTGGGTCCCTGCTTCGGTATGAAGGGTGGTGCTACGGGTGGTGGCTACGCTCAGGTGCTCCCGTCGGAGGATATCAACCTCCACTTCACGGGCGACTTCCACGCCATCACCTCAGCCAACAACCTCATCGCTGCGCTCTTGGATAACTACCTCTACCACAACCGCTCGAAGCAGGTGGGTCTGAAGAAGGTTATGTGGCGTCGTGTGCTCGATATGAACGACCGCTCGTTGCGTAACATCGTGTCGGGCTTGGGTGGCTCGGCTAACGGCATCCCCACGGAGACGGGCTTCGACATCACACCCGCATCGGAGATTATGGCCATCTTGTGCCTCGCGCGTAACGTCGACGACCTCTACGCTCGTATCGGCCGTATCGTGCTCGGTGTTCGCTACGACGACACCCCCTTCACGGTTAACGATCTCGGCGTGACAGGTGCTGTGGTAGCCCTTTTGAAGGATGCTATCAACCCCAACCTCGTGCAGACCACGGAGCACAACCCCGTAATCATCCACGGCGGTCCCTTTGCAAATATCGCTCACGGCTGTAACTCGGTGATTGCCACGCGTATGGCTATGACCTATGCCGACTATACCGTTACAGAGGCGGGTTTCGGTGCCGATCTGGGTGCTGAGAAGTTCCTCGACATCAAGTGCCGCCAGGCAGGTCTCAAGCCCGACCTCACAGTGCTCGTTGCCTCTACGCTCGCGCTTAAGATGCACGGTGGTGTCCCCGAGACGGAGATCAAGCTCCCCAATGCCGAGGGTCTGAAGCAGGGCTTCGCCAACCTCGACCGTCACGTTGCTAACCTCAGAAAGTTCGGCCAGACGGTGCTCGTATGCTTCAACCGCTTCGCAAGCGATACCGACGACGAGATCGCTATGGTTATGGAGCATTGTGAGTCGCTCGGCGTACGTTGCGTAATCAACAACGCCTATGCTGAGGGTGGTGCTGGTGCTGCTGAGTTGGCACAGGCGGCTGTCGAGCTTATCGAGACGCAGCCCTCGGAGCCTATCAAGTATGCCTACGACCTCGAGGATAGCCTCAAGGAGAAGATCACGAAGGTGGCAAAGAACATCTACGGTGCAGGCTCTGTTGTCTTTGGTCCGCGCGCGCAGAAGGAGATTGCTCTGTTGGAGAAGTGGGGTATGGGTAACCTGCCTGTATGTATCGCCAAGACGCAGTTCTCGTTCTCGGCCGACGCCAAGCGTTACGGCTCGGTTGAGGGCTTCGAGATCAACATCAAGGATATCGAGCTCAACGCTGGCTCTGGCTTCGTGGTAGCCCTCGCGGGCGATATTATGCGTATGCCGGGTCTTAGCAAGACGCCTCAGGCTGGCAATATCCGCCTTGCCGAGGATGGCAACGTCGAGGGTATCGTATAGCACGACGTGCGAATGTAAATGATGGGGAGGGAGAGCCTCGGGCGTCACTGGACGACTCGGCTCTCTTGCCCCATTCTTATCTATTGTATTATGAATATCTATCTCTTTCCCACCGAGTTAGAGGCTGCGCGCTTCGTGCGACTGAGGCCCTCGGCACACGTGGTAGTCTCGGGCGTGGGTATGGCGGCCACGGCCGCAACGCTTGCGGAACTTGCGCGCGCGGGCGCGCTTGAGGGGCGACGTGTGGTCTTGGCGGGTATCGCTGGGGCGTATGATGGGCGTGTTGCCGTTGGCGAGGTCGTCGAGGTTACGGAGGAGTGCTGTCTGGAGCTCCCCGAGCGTTTCCTGCGTAGCTATCGCGTGGAGGCCAAAACGGAGCTCCGTGCGGTGCGTAGTGCTTGCGTGCATCGCGGTGTGGATGGCGTGGCCGATGCCGATGTTGAGAATATGGAGGGCGCGACGTTGTTCGCCGTGGCCGAGGCTTTGGGCTTCGAGGCCGTCGAGGTGCGCGCCATCTCGAATCGCGTAGGCGAACCCTTTGCGGAGTGGAAAGTCGACGAGGCCCTTGAGGCTCTTACTGAGATACTTATAAAGATCGAGGATAATGCGTAGGAGAGTAAGATTGGCAATATCGCCCTGCCCGAACGACACCTTTATGTTCGATGCCATCATCAATGGCCGCATCGACTTGGGCGATTTCGACATCGAGGTCGACTACCTCGACATCGAGCAACTTAACGCTGCGGCGTTGGAGCGTAGGTACGATATCACGAAGTGCAGCACGGCACTGCTTCCGGCCATCGCCGCGAGCTACCGCCTGCTTGATAGTGGCTCGGCCCTTGGACGCGGTAACGGCCCGTTGCTTGTGCGCCGTCGTGGTGAAAGCTCCGCACTCGGCCATATCGCCGTGCCGGGAGAACATACGACGGCTAATGCGCTGGTTCGCAGACTATTCCCCGAGATTGAGCATCGCACGCCGAGGCTCTTTTCGGAGATTGCCGAGGCTGTTGAGCGCGGTGAGTATGACGGAGGTGTCCTAATCCACGAGGGTCGTTTTGTCTACCATAGGCGCAACTTAGAGCTCGTTGCCGACTTAGGTCTCGAGTGGGAGGCGCGCGTGGGGCTACCTCTGCCGCTTGGCTCTATCGTTGCGGCGCGCGACTTGGGTGAGGGGTGCAAGGCTGATTTCGAGGCACTGCTCGGTAGAAGCATAGCCTATGCCTTCGAGCATCGCGAGGCCTCGCGCGACTATATCAAGGAGCACGCTCAGGAGCTCGATGATAGCGTCATCGACAGCCATATCGCGCTCTTTGTCAACAACTTCTCGCTGTCGCTTGGCGACGAGGGACGGCGTGCTGTCGAAGCCCTCTGTGGCATTCCGCCGGAGGTCTATAATTAATTCGCGATCATAGTTGTAGTTTGCGAATTGTTTTATAACTTTGCGCAATTATTCGTTATTAAAATTAGGTAGATATGAACTATTTGATTCTTGTCGGCTCACTTGTGCTTATCATCGTGGGTGCGTCGCTACTCACCGACGGCTCGGTAGCTATGGCTAAGCGTCTCCGTGTGCCCGAGTTTATCGTGGGTCTTACGGTTGTGGCTGTGGGTACGTCGATGCCCGAGTTGGTTGTTAGTCTCCTCTCGGCCATCGGTGGCAAGGGCGATATGGCTATCGGTAATGTCGTGGGCTCGAATATATTTAACATCTTCGCCACCTTGGGCGTGTGCGCGCTCTGTGCACCGATTGTCTTTACCAAGACAAACGTCCGTCGCGATATCCCTACGTGCATCCTCGCAACACTCGCGCTGCTCGGCGTAACCTATCTAAATCAGGATATTACGCGCGTGGAGGGTATAATCTTGCTCGTTGGCTACGTTGTGATGATATGGCTTACGATCCGTGCCGACCGCAAGGCTATGGCCGCAAGCGGTCAGGCGGAGCAATCGGAGGATGGCGTCAGGCAGATGGCCGTGTGGAAGATTCCTGTGTGGATCGTGTTGGGCCTCGCGGGGCTTATCTACGGCGGTAGCATCTTTGTCGAGAGTGCCTCGGACATTGCACGTGCGTGGGGTGTCTCGGAGGCTACCATTGCCATCACGCTCATGGCTGGCGGTACGTCGCTTCCGGAGCTTGCCTCGAGCGTTGTGTCGATCCTCAAGGGTAGCACGTCGCTGGCACTCGGTAACGTCCTCGGCTCGAACATCGCCAACATCCTTCTGGTCCTCGGCACCTGCTCGACGGTGACGCCGTTGACGATGGGCGAGGTTACGATGACAGATGTGTGGGTGGCGGTTGCCGCTGTTGCTGCGGTTATGCTCTCGGCCTACGTTATCGGCCGCGATAAGCTCACGCGCGTGGAGGGTGTGATTTTCCTCGTGTGCTATGCAGCGTATGTCTATACGCTTATCTAATGTGCAAATATTTAGATAGTTAACTTGAAATTTAGAGATGAAGAAACGCGATTATACGCCTCGCTTAGGTTGGTTTACCGCCGCTGTTGTGCTCGGCATTGCAGCTGTGGGCCTCGTGCCGCCGTTCGAGCTTTTCGGTATGCACTTCGAGAGTGTAGACATCCTTAGCTCGCTCCGCGCGGATGATACTGATGGAGGCGAAGCTGTTGAGTATGAGGCTGATATCGCACGCTTGGAGCAGGAGTTGGCGGCTATGAGCGCGCCTGCTGTCGAAGCGGTGGATACGTTGCCCGAGCCGATACCTGTGTGCTATGAGTGGATTCTCGAGGAGGAGCCTATGGTGAAACGCCGCCTGCCACGAAGCGATGAGGTGCGCCCCGTGAGCGATATGAGGATAATTCCCATCGAGGACTTCGATACGGTGGAACTATCTCGTTATGAGCGTCTTATTGAGAAGATGGCTGATTGCGAGGATGTGCGCATCGCCTTTATGGGCGACTCGTTTGTTGAGGGCGATATCCTTACGTCGGACCTCCGTCGCGAGCTTCAGGAGTTGCTTGGCGGTCGTGGCGTTGGCTTCGTTGCGTGCGACATACCATTCGCCACGGTGCGTAAGAGCGTCAAGCGCACGTCGTCGGGATGGACGGCGTACAGCGTGATGAAGCCTAAGAGCACACCCTCACATCTTGGCGATAAGTTCTTCATCTCCGGCTACTTAGCTGAGGGAGGTAGTGGTGCTACGACGCGCTGGGAATCAACCGACGTCTACCCCTCGCTCGGTGGTTGCACGCGCGGCCGCGTGTTGCTTTACAGCCGCGATACGAGCCGTGTGCTTATTGAGGTGAACGACTCGCTGAGCTCGGAGTTCGAGATTGCGGGCGACGAGCGCGTGAGGGAGATTTACGTCGAGGCACTAATCGAGGCTCTGAGGGTTAAGGTGCTCGAGGGCAAGGTGTTATGCTATGGTGCATCGCTCGAGGGCGAGCGCGGCATCATGGTCGACAACTTCTCGGTGCGTAGCAACAACGGCCACGCGATCTTCGGCACGGGAGCTACGGTTAACCGCCAGATCGACGAGATGCTCGGCTACGACCTCGTTGTGTTGCAGTACGGCCTGAACATTATGCAGCCGGGCCAACGCGCCTTCTCGCGCTATCGCGACCAGCTGCGCGATATGATTGCCTATGCCGAGCGATGCTTCCCCGATGCGGCTATCCTTGTGTTAGGCGTCAGCGATCGTTGGATAAAGAACGAGGAGACGGGTGCGTATGAGCCTATCGGCTCGGTCGATGCCCTAACGGCATATCAGCGTGCTGCGGCCGACAGTACACACGTGGCTTTCTGGAACACTTCGGCTGCTATGGCCGAGTTTGGCGGTATGCCTCAGTTCGTGGCAAATGGCTGGGCTGCAAAGGATTATACGCATATCAACTTTGCGGGTGGAAAGCGCGTTGCTGAGGCTTTGGCCCTGTCGCTCCGCGCATCGCTATACGAACTTCTTGTCGAGCGTGAGGCCGAGGCTGAACGTGAGGCCGAGGCGGCACGCCGTCGTCAGATGGAGTATGAGATGATGCTCAGCCGTAACCTCGAGGCTACTACCATCCTGCTCGATACGCTTATTGAGGCTGAGGTAGTTGTTGAGGCTGCCGAGGCCACCGAGGAGGAGTATCACGAGGGCTTGATTGAGGAGTAAAGATTGATTCTTAGAGGTGAGGGAGATGATGGATTTTCTGAAGTTTGATGGTGATGTATGGCAGCGTGTGGTGTCGCTCTTGGAGTACGACCCTACATCGCCGTTGACGCTCACAACGGGCTTCTTCCTCTTTGCCTTCTTGGTTTTTGGCGTTGGTTACCTTCTGGTGCGTAACAGCGTGAATCTTAGGAATATATACGTCGTACTCTTCTCGCTATACTTCTACTATAAACTATCGGGCGTGTACGTCCTTCTACTCCTTGCTGTGGCACTTAGCGACTACCTCATCGGCAGACGCGTGGCGCGCCGCAGAGAGCACGGACGCGGTACTCGGGGATGGGTTGCGCTGAGTGTCGTGGTGAACGTTGCGATCCTTAGCTACTTCAAGGCCACGGACTTCTTCGTGGGCGTCATCAACGACCTCTACGGCTCGGGTACGCTTAGCTGGGAGAGTGTCGTGGTGCCTGCGGGTGTCTCGTTCTTCGTGTTCCAGTCGATTGCCTATGTTGTTGATATTGCGCGCGGTGTGATTAAGCCTCTCGGCAGATTCACCGACTACATCTTTTTATTATCCTTCTTCCCTAAGATGTTCCTCGGCCCGCTGGTCAAGGCTCGCGAGTTTATACCGCAGATCGAGGCACGCGAGATCGCTGTCTCGCGCGAGGACTTCGGTCGTGCCGTGACGCTCATCGTGGGTGGACTTGTGAAGTATGCCGTCATAGCTAAGGCTCTCGGTGTGCTGTTCGTGGCCCCGGCATTCGATGGCGAGTTAGGCGACGGAGGACTGGTTGCGCTGATGGCCATCTACGGCTTCACGCTTCAGATATATTGCGACTTCTCTGGCTACTCGGATATCGCTGTGGGCGTGGCACTTATGATGGGCTTCCGCTTGCCCGATAACTTCGATGCGCCGTATAAGTCGGCCACGATCACGGAGTTCTGGCGACGCTGGCACATATCGCTCTCGACGTGGCTCAGGGAGTACCTCTATATCTCGCTCGGAGGAAATCGTAAGGGTGCGTTCCGCACATATATCAACCTGATAATCACGATGTTCCTCGGTGGCTTGTGGCACGGTGTGGGTATCACGTTCATCGCGTGGGGTATGCTCCACGGCGTAGCATTGGCGTTGCATAAGGTGTGGCTGAAGGTCGTTCCCGGGGCTAAGACCTTAGGGCGCGATATGAAGCCCGTGTGGAGGTGGCTCGCTACGGCCTTCACGTTTAACCTCGTGGCCTTCGGTTGGCTGCTCTTCACGGCTGAGGATATGGGTGTTGTGGAGGATATGCTCAGCCGCATCGCCAACAACTTCTCGTTTGCCGAGGCCGATGCGCTTGTCTCGGGCTCGGGTGTGGCTATGGTGCTTATGGCTGTGGGCTATGTGATGCATGCCCTGCCTCACGGTTTCGACCTCGGGGTGCAGCGTGTGGTAACGCGCCTCGGCTTCGTGGGACAATGGCTGCTTGTCGTCGTGGCCATATGGATGGTTATGCAGTGTGACGCTATGCTTGCCGCCGAGAGCGGTGCACAGACGGGTCTGCCGATGTATGCTGCATTCTAATTGTAATGTTTTTGGATATGAATAATGTGACGTGGGATTGGCCGCTCTTCGAGGCCCTGAACTTCGACGGCCCCGAGTGGCTCGACCAGACTATGGTGCTCGCCTCGGGTATGAAGGTGTGGGTGCCGCTCTATCTCCTTATTATATATATGGTATGGCGACGCTACTCGTGGCGAGGGCTCTTGGCTCTTGTTGTGGGCCTGGGCGTGGCTATCGCTATGGCCGACCTCACAGCCGGAATCTTCAAGCACCAAGGTCCGCTTGCCGACCTGTGGCCCTCGTTCCCCGCGCGCCTACGCCCGATGCACACACCCGAGGGGCTGGAGTTCTTCGCCAATGGCTATGATACGGGTTATATCTATGGCACGGTGTCGGGCCATACGGCGACGATCGTTGCCATCGCCATCCTCAGCTCGGTGGCTGTGGGACGCAGGTGGTTCGTATGGCTTATGATGGTGGTTGCGGTGCTCATCTGCTACTCGCGCATATATCTCGCCTGCCACTTCCCGCAGGATATACTCCTCGGCGCACTTGTCGGCCTTGTATCGGGATTGGTCGGAGTCGGGCTCTTTCGGTGGGTGCTCCGCCTGAAATTGGGAGCCAAAAGATAAAAGATGCGTTACAGATGGATGTAGCGCATCTTTTTGTTTTTTGTGAATAAAGTGTCGAAAATTTTGGATTGATAAGGGGCTTTATCCCGCGAAAAATCACGAATTTTGTATGCTCATAATCCGCACCAATAGCGCAAGTGTGCGCTGTGCTGAGGCAATACAAAGCGTTGAACGAACAATAATAACATACAATACTATGACTCAAAAGCCTAAAAATGAACAACTTAAGACGGTGAAGTATGAGGATGCTGTGGCCGCTTCGAAGGAGTACTTCGCTGGCGACGACCTCGCTGCACAGGTCTGGGTGAGCAAGTATGCTCTGAAGGACTCGTTCGGTAACATCTACGAGACCTCACCGCGCGATATGCACAATCGTATTGCCTCGGAGCTTGCGCGTATCGAGCGTAATTACCCCAACGCTTTGACCCACGAGGAGATCTTCGAGCTCCTCGACCACTTCCGTTATGTCATCCCTCAGGGTGGCCCGATGACCGGCATCGGTAACAACCTTCAGGTGGCATCGCTGTCAAACTGCTTCGTTATCGGTCATAAGAATCCCGCCGACTCGTATGGCGGTATCTTCCGTATGGACGAGGAGCAGGTGCAGCTTATGAAGCGTCGTGGTGGCGTGGGTCACGATCTTTCGCACATCCGTCCCACGGGAAGCCCCGTTTTGAACTCGGCACTCACCTCTACGGGTATCGTGCCCTTTATGGAGCGTTACTCTAACTCAACGCGCGAGGTGGCGCAGGATGGTCGCCGTGGTGCGCTGATGCTCTCGCTCCTTATCAAGCACCCTGATGCCGAGCGTTTCATCGACGCTAAGGTCGACACGGGTAAGGTTACGGGTGCCAACGTCTCGATTAAGATCGACGACGAGTTTATGCGTGCTGCTCTGGCGGGCGAGTCATACCGTCAGCAGTTCCCCATCAGCTCGAATACTCCGACCTATGTTAAGGATATCGACGCTAAGAAGTTGTGGGATAAGATCATCCACAACGCTTGGAAGTCGGCCGAGCCCGGCGTGCTGTTCTGGGATACAATCCTTAGGGAGAGCGTGCCCGACTGCTATGCCGACGAGGGCTTCCGCACGGTGTCGACAAACCCTTGTGGCGAGATTCCGTTGTGCCCCTACGATAGCTGTCGCTTGCTGGCGTTGAACCTCCTGAGCTATGTCGACAACCCCTTCACCGAGTCTGCTACGTTCAACTTCGAAAAGTTCAAGGAGCACGTGGCTAAGGCTATGCACTTGATGGACGACATCATCGATCTGGAGCTCGAGAAGGTTGAGCTCATCATCAATAAGATCGCTTCGGACCCCGAGGACGACGACGTTCGTCGCGTCGAGCTCGAGCTCTGGAAGAAGATCAAGGATATGGCTCTCAAGGGTCGCCGTACGGGCTTGGGTATCACTGCTGAGGGCGATATGCTCGCGGCTCTCGGCCTGCGCTATGGTTCGGAGGAGGCTATCGACTTCGCTGTAAACGTACATAAGACCCTCGCCGTGGAGGCTTACCGTGCGTCGGTGGCTATGGCTAAGGATCGAGGCGCGTTCGGCGTCTTTAACTTCGAGAAGGAGCAGGGTAACCCTATGGTCGAGCGTATCTTGGAGGCAGCTCCCGAGCTTAGGGAGGAGATGAAGATGTATGGCCGTCGTAATATCGCTATGCTCACCATCGCCCCCACGGGAACGACATCGCTTATGTCGCAGACGACATCGGGTATCGAGCCCGTGTTCCGCCCCGTTTATAAGCGTCGCCGTAAGATCAACCCCTCGGATAAGGACCAGCAGGCATCGTTCATCGACGAGACTGGCGAGAAGTTTATCGAGTACTACGTGTTCCACCATCAGTTTGTTAAGTGGTTGGAGATCAACGGATACGACACATCGCGTCTGCAGTCTATCTCGGAGGAGGAACTCGACAAGTGGCTCAAGGCGTCGCCCTACTACAAGGCTACGGCTAACGACATCGACTGGGTGGCAAAGGTAAAGATGCAGGGTGCAATCCAGAAGTGGGTCGACCACTCTATCTCGGTTACGGTGAACCTCCCCAACGAGGTTACCGAGGAGCTCGTTGCCGACGTATATCGCACGGCGTGGGAGTCGGGATGTAAGGGTATCACCGTCTATCGTGATGGCTGTCGCGATGGCGTGTTGCTCGATGTCAAGAGCTCGTCAAAGGGCACGAAGAAGTGCTCGGATGGCTCGGCTATCCGCCGTCCGGAGTCTATCCCTGCCGATATCGTCCGCTTCAAGAACGGCTCGGAGGACTGGATAGCATTCGTGGGTAAGCAGGATGAGCGTCCCTACGAGATCTTCACGGGTAAGATCGAGGAGGATGCTATGTATATCCCCAAGACCATCAAGTGTGGCCACATCCTCAAGGTGTGCGAGCCCGATGGATCTAAGCGTTACGATTTCCAGTATCAGGATCGCTACGGATACATCAACACCATCGGCGGTATCTCGCGACTCTTCGACGAGGAGTTCTGGAACTACGCCAAGCTCATCTCGGGTGTGCTTCGCTACGGTATGCCTATCGACAAGGTTGTGCAGCTCGTAGACGGTCTCCACCTCGACTCTGAGACCATCAACACGTGGAAGAACGGTGTTGAGCGCGCGCTGAAGCAGTACATCGCCGACGGCACACGTGGCAAGGGTCGTTGTCCCCAGTGTGGTCAGGAGAATATGGCATATCAGAATGGTTGCTTGACTTGTATGGCGTGTGGTTACTCTAAGTGCAGCTAATTTCTTGTGATAAGGGGTCGATTGTGGCCCCTAACAAAAAATCCCGACAATGGGACGTACGTTTAAGTACTACCCATCGCCGGGATTTTTGCCGAGTGTAGCACTCGGCACCCCTCTCGCAAGAAATTGTGTCTTTCTCGTGATAAGCCGCAATCTGCGGCCCCAAACATCAGAGCCCCGAATGAGAAATACCTTCGAGTATGTCCCATCCGAGGCTCTTTCCTTTGGCACCGCATCTCACGACTTCTGACAAGAAATTGTGTCTTTCTCGTGATAAGCCGCAATCTGCGGCCCCAAATCTCAGAGCCCCGAATGAGAAATACTTTCGAGTATGTCCCATCCGAGGCTCTTTCCTTTGGCACCGCATCTCACGACTTCTGACAAAAAATTAGGGTGTGCTGTCCCTAATCGTTATACCTCCAGTTATGATTATTACTAATTACTCACTACTCATTACTAATTTGTAAACACCAACGCCCACCGTTTAGCGGTGGGCGTTGGTGTTCAATAGCCGCGGCCTACTCAATTAGAGCTTCATCACGCTTAGTGTCTGCTCCTTAGCTGCGCGCTCGCCGGGTGCTACGAGCAGCATCTTACCGGACGTATTTGGCGTGTTGAACTTAGCGATAAACTCCTCGATAGGACGCTTCGTCTCCTCGTTATACTCATACATAAACGGCTCCGACTTCCACATCTCGCTATAATTACCACGGTAGTCCATCGTGACGCCGCACATCGTAAACTCAACGCCCGAGCGTGCCGTGAGCGTAGCAATTTGTGTAGAGGGGTACATAATCAAGTCGTTGAAGACGTAACCATCGCCGAGGGCCATCTCGCTCTCGTCGTAGTGGAAGAAGAACACATCCTGCGAGGGCTTCTCGGTGATGATCTCGGCCCACATAACGTAGAAGCCATACTGCTCATACATAGCCTCCATACCATTCAGAATATCAGGGAAACGGCTTGCAAGCTCCATAGGACTGTATGGACCTAAGAAGTCGACGCGCACGACGCTGTTCTCGCACTCGCTCTCGGGGTCGGTCTTAAAGTCGATGCGTGTGAGGTCTGTTGTGATGACGCCACCGTAGTAGCCGAAGATAAGCAACGAGTAGTCGGTCTCGGGATCGAGCGTGTTGACGTGTGTGACAATCTCGCCCTCGAAGAGCGATACATAGAATGAGTCTGTTACCCACTTGATTATCTCCTCGTTGCTACCCTCGGGAACCTGATCCGAGAGTACCAAAGCAACGGTGTAGGGGTCGTTTGCTGAGGGGGTGATACGTATGTCGGCAACACGCGTATATACGTTGCTAAGATCCACATCGAAGGTCATATCCGACGCCAACACGGGGTCGGTCTTGAAGTGCACGATGTAGGGGTGCGATACGACCTGTGGGATGCCATCGACGAGGTCAATGGCGTAGAACGACATCATATATCGGCGGTCAGCCTCGCGAATCTCGGTATAAGAGTCGTGGCCCTGGAGACACATAATGTTGATGAGCTGCTCGCCAGAATAGCCCGACATCATATACTGGTTCATCATCGCAAGCCAGTTATCCACAACGAGTTGGCTATACTCTGCACTGGGACTCTCGCCCTCGGGGATGTAGAGGTAGTCGCCCTCGGCGTAGATGTCGATGTAGTACTTACCGTCCCAGTTGATAGGCTCAAACTCGTAGAAGACCTCGGGACCATCAACCGTCACCGTGACATCGAACTCCACGGTGCGCAATGTGCCACTCTCGAGCGTCACCATCATATATGATATGGGCGTTGCCATCGTGTAGTCGGTCATATCATTATTGAACTCGATACCATAGGCGTAGAGCACATACTCCTTATTGGGTGTCATACCCGTCCAGCTGATGTCGCTCTGTCCGATAAACGATATCTGATTGATCATCATAAACTGACCGAGGTTCGAGTCATACTCCTCGGCAAGGCTTGTGAAGTAGTTGTAGTCGTCGGCGAAGAGCTCCTCGGCTGTGGTGATACCCGCAGCTGCAAAGTAGTCAACCTCTGCCAGATAGACGATATATGGCATCTCCATATCGCGCGGCAGGACGGTCGACTGGCAGCTCGTCGAGGTCTCGTTCGAGATGGCCATCTCGAAGAACTTCTCGTTAGCCCTCTGTACCACGGTGATTACCACCGACTCGATGCCGGGATACTTAACCATAAGCTCTGCGGTTCGGGGTGCAGTGTCGGCGTTGGTTGCGACATCAAAAGCGATGGTATTCTCGTCGGTGGTGATGTTCGTAATCCACTGATTGTCGCAGGCTATCTGTATGCCGATGCCGTCGTAGCCATTCTCGAGAGCATAGCCCACGGAGTAGTTGCCGCCATCGGCCTCAACGTCGACGCTCTGTGTGCTGAGCAGTAGGCGTGGGGTCACCTGATCGGGGGGAGTCTGTGTCTGGGGTGTGTCCTCGGTACATCCTACAAATGTAGCAACGCCCATAAGGATCATCAGGGCATAGAGTAGTGAAAAATTTCTCATTGTCGTTAGTTTAATTTATAATTCTCGTGTATCTAAAGTTCTCTGTTTTGTCACTCGAGGTGTTACTTTCAACGCAAAGATATGATTATTATATTTAAAATGCAAGAGATAGAGATACTATATTAGTTTTTTATTCTAAAAATGATTTTGTTATGGTTGCGAATATCGCAAATATCGTTATAATTAACTCTGGCGCGTATTCCCATTTTCGTGGTATATCGTTGTGTGACACGAAAAAAATTATAGCCGCGCCAAATTTAAGGTGGAAAATAATTCATAAGTTGGATTTTATTACTATATTTGCCACTTGAAGGGGTAGTTTTTTATAAAAAAAATTACTAACTACACCCGCCTCGCGGCTATTTGAGTAACTTGCTGCTATATAAGTGGAAGTTGTAGTGCGGGGTTTGTTTTTGGAATGCAATGAGATTTGTGCAAACGTCAGACCCCGGGTGGTTGTAACAGAGGAGAGTGGCGGTCGGGAAAATGCGGCGTCAGAACTAATGGAGAGTGGCGGTCGTGTCGGGAAAATTCGGCGTCAGAACTAACGGAGAGTGGCAATCGGGTTGGGAAAATGCGGCGTCAGAACTAATGGAGAGTGGCGGTCGTGTCGGGAAAATTCGGCGTCAGAACTAACGGAGAGTGGCGGTCGTGTCGGGAAAATGCGGCGTCAGAACTAACGGAGAGTGGCGGTCGGGTTGGGAAAATGCGGCGTCAGAACTAACGGAGAGTGGCAATCGGGTTGGGAAAATGCGGCATCAGAACTAACGGAGAGTGGCAATCGGGTGATGTGACGAGTGAACATAGTTGCAAGAGAATAAAACTTTATACATAAAACACTAATTAATTAAACTTATGAGAAATTTCAAGAATTTTCTGTTGATGGGACTAATGTCCCTCGTTAGCGTTGCCCTCTTGGCAGGTTGTGGTGAGACTCCTGACAATGTGGATGATGGCAATCAGCCTGTGGTTCCGCCTCCCGTAGAGAAGGATGCTACGATCCGTCTTGCTAAGAAAACGGTGACGGCTGCTGTGTCAGGTGGTTCGTATCTCATTGAGTATGAGATTGAGAACGCACACCAGGGCGAGAAGCTTAGTGCAGTAGCTGCAGAGGAGTGGGTCTACGATTTTGATACAACAATCAGTGGTGCTATTAGTTTCAAGGTTGCTCCTAACGATGGTGATGTTGAGCGTGAGACACTTGTTACCGTAAGCTACCGTTTTGCTGAGGATGTAACGTTTGTTGTTAAGCAGGGTGCTATGACCAATGCTACTTTCTCTGTTGAGAAGGTTGAGACCGGCAGCGATTTCTTCACGTTTACCGTAAACGTATTCCCCTCAAACAAGCAGTTGCCCTACATCGTGATGTCGGCATCGCCCAGCTATATTGCAGAGTGGGAGCTCGAATCTGATCAGGCACTATACGAGGATGATTACTCTTACTTCGAGTATCTTGGCTCGTTCCACGGTATGACGGCAGTTGAGATTATGCAGGATCGTGCTAAGATGGGCGACGTGCGTAACTTGACCGTTGGTAAGGCTATCCCCGGTGAGACTTACATCTTCTACTGCTACTACTTCGACTACGACTCGGGTGCTTTACTCTCGGATATCTCGCGCTTCGAGATTACGGTTGATCACCCCGCAATGCAGGATGTTGATGCTAACTACTTTACCTTCGACCACGAGATCATTGGCCCTCGCGTTCACACCGATGTTAAGTCGTCGACCGACGTTGACTACTACTTCGACGTAATGTCGGAGGCTGAGCTCAACTACGCTGAGTCGGTTGGTTACACTAAGGAGGAGTATATCAAGAAGTGGTGGGCAAACATCGTTGGTAATATGTACCACAACGATGGCTACTCGACCTACGATATCGTGGCACAGAACACTTGCCAGGGTACCGATAGCGCAACGGGCAGACCTCGTAGCCAGTGGTCATACGATCTCTTGGCCAACACCAACTACTACCTCTTCGCGTTCAATATGGACGAGAACGCTCTCTGCGTGACTACTCCTCAGTTCGTGAAGTTCACAACGGGTGCAGTGGAGCCCTCTGATAACCAGATCTCTATCTCGGTTGATGACATCACGGCTTACCGCGCATCGGTTAACATCGAGGCTACGTACGATAAGAGCGAGGATAACTACCGCCACGCTTATGTAACGCATATCGCTACTGCTGATGAGTGGAATACGTTTGGTAATAACGACACCGCTCGTATGAACTACATCAAGAACAACTTTGCTCTCGAGTATATGTGGGGCGACCACACTATCTCGTATAGCAACATCAAGCCCGATACCGAGTACGTAGCCTATGTTTTCGGTCTCTATGGTGGCGTTGTTACCACTCAGCTCTGGACCACAACGTTCAGAACTAAGTCGGATGCTCCCGGTGAGGTTGATATCACGTTGAAGGACCTCGGCTACTACGATCCCGCTGATATCTCTATGGAGCCCGGTCTCGAGTTCTTCGGTAACGACTCTTATAGCGGCGTAGCTATCGTGCCCCTCTCAATCGAGTTCTCGAAGAAGAACCACGGTGACTACTTCCTTGAGATTTACGACTGGACAGGTCGCTACGACGAGTACGACGATTCGCAGTATCTCTCAGGTCTTATCTGGCAGATCGAGACTCACGGTTCATACTCTACTACCGACACCTACACAATGCTCAACTGGGGTGGTCGCTATGTGATCGTTGCTATCGTTGTTGACGTTAACGGTCAGTACAGCAAGCTCTTCAAGCGTGAGTACGTTCCCTCTTACGACGGCGTTCGTCCCGCTGAGGACTTCGTTGGCTGGTGGAACTCTTGGCACAATGGCGGCGGTTCGCTCCAGAGCCTCGTAGTATCGGAGGCTCCCGTGGCTGAGAAGAACAGCAACGTTATCGAGGTTGATGCAAGCATCTCGAACCGCGTGGTGAAGTCTAACCGCGTGAAGGCTTCGGAGATGACTTTCGAGACTAAGTGCGTGGAGCCCGAGGTTACTACACTCAACGCAACACGCTAATAGCCAAGTCTCTATAATTCTTGGGTCCACCCGTCAAGGTGGGCCCTTTTTGTTGCTCGTGGTGGCGGGACTGTGGTGCGTGGCTCGGTATTTGACATAGGCTAAGGCGATAACTGATAGTGCGAACCTTTAAAGATTTAGGCCTATGAAAAAGATTTTACTGAGTGTTGTTGTGGCGATGTCGTTGATGTCGGCAACCGATGCCGTTGCGCAGGAGCAGCGTAGCCCGTTGCGCTGGCAGGGATACGAGACAAACCGTTTTTGGGATAATTGGGAGATTAGTGTCGCGGGTGGCGGCTCTATGCTCCAGGTGGCTAACCGCGGTGATAAGGACCCGGGTAAGTTCCTCGACCGTGTGGGCTGGAATGCCAACGTGAGCCTCACGAAGTGGGTGGTGCCCATCGTCGGTATGCGTTTGCAGGTCGACGGCGGCGAGTTCCAGAACTACTCGTTCGCGAAGCAGAGCTATGGCGATGGCATCTTCAAGACGCCATACATCTTTGCCCACGGCGACATCCTCGTGAATATGTCGAACTGGATTGGCGGCTACCGACCTAACCGTGTATATAGTGCCATCTCGTACGTGGGCTTTGGCTATACGGCAATGTCGTGGACCAAGAAGTCGGCTGGAGAGTATAATGGCGAGTTCGCCTTCTCGTCGGGCCTGCTCAACAAGTTCCGCGTGAGTCCGCAGTGGGATATCGAGCTCGACCTGCGCTCGTGGCTCTTTGCCGAGCGGTCGTTGCCCGAGGAGATTCAGAGTGGCGGCCGCTATGCCTTTGCACTCTCGGCATCGCTCGGCGTGGCCTACCGCTTCAACCAGCGTGAGTGGATGCCGGCGTACCCTGCGGTGGAGGTCGATGGCTATCTGGCAGCAATCGTCGAGCTGGAGGAGGCATTGCTCATAAACGGCGAGCGTCTGGCGGGTGCGAACAAGCGTGTCGAGAGCCTCACGACGGAGAATACGCGCCTAAAGAGCGACTTGGATGCCTGCAAGGCTAAGAAGCCCGTGACGGAGTATGTGCAGATGGGTGAGTGCGTCGTATTCTTCGCTATTGGCGAGGCCGTGCTCTCGGACTATGCACGCGCAACGCTCGATGGATATATCGAGTCGGAGACGGGGAGCAAGGCCCCGATGGTGGTTACGGGTTATGCCGATAAGGAGACGGGAAGTGCCGCCCGCAACGAGCAGCTCTCGAAGGAGCGCGCCGAGGCTGTGAGGGCATACCTCATCGACGGAGGCATCGCTGCGGAGCGTATCACCGCGAAGTGGGTGGGCGACACGGCTAAGGCCTTCAACTCTCCCGATTCGCCGACCGTAAACCGCTGTGTGGTAATTAAATAGATTGTGTATAATGATAAGATTAGGGGTATCACTTGATACCCCTAATCTTATTTTAACATATTGTAGTGGCAGTACATCAGCTGCCCCTCGTCGTCGCGTAGATGCATACCGCCACCGCGGCAGAACTCCCACACGCGACAATCCTTGCACTCGCCCTCGCGAGTCCACTCTCGGTTGCGGAAGGGCTCGAAGCGGTTTTGCCACACATCCCAGAAGCTGTCGCGGTAGATGTTGCCCTGCGTGTAGTTACCGCGCACGCTCGTGCATCCCGATATGTCGCCATTCACACGTATCGAGGCCACCGACACGCCTGCGTTGCACATATAGAAGTGGTCGCGCACCTCGGCCTCGTAGCCCCCGAGGAAGCCCTCGCAGGCGTAGTTCAGCTTTATGCGCCCCTCGCGACGTGTACGGCGGATGAACTCCATAAGCGTGCGGAACTGCTCGGCGTTGAGGTGGAGCGACTCATCCTTCTTCGCACGCCCCGCAGGGAATATCGAGAATATGCGCCAGTGGGTGATACCCTCGGCGATGAGATAGTCGCGCCACTCTTCGAGACGTGGCATCAGCGACGGTGTCACACAGGTGATGACATCGTAGGTAAGATCCTCAATCTCACGGATGTAGCCCACAGCAGCGCGGGCACGTTCGAAGCTCAAGGGGCTCTGGCGTATGTGGTTGTGGATGTCGCTGAAGCCGTCGAAGCTCACCGACACGGAGCGTAGCCCCGCGGCCACGAGGCTGCGCAGTCGCTCGCGCGTGAGGCCCATACCGTTAGTCACCATTCCCCACATATATCCTCGGCGCGTCACCTCGCGGCCCGCCTCCTCGAGGTCGTGACGCACGAGCACCTCGCCACCCGAGAAGATGATAAGCACACGGCTGGGGTCGACGTGGGGCGTTACCTCACGGTCGAGTACGTGGAGGAAGTCCTCGAGCGGCATATCGCTCTCGGCAGCATCCGTGCGGCAGTCGCTGCCACAATGCCTACACCTCAGATTACAACGAAGCGTACACTCCCAAAAGAGTGTACGCAACTCGTGACGCTCCACCACGCCGTCGTAAAGCTCGTTGAACAGTTTAAGACCTATGCGCTTGCGGAGACCTAATCTCTTGCCCTTCACAGCGATACGAGGTTACTGTTGCTCCTTCTCGGCGCGAGCCTTCTCCTCCTCCTCGATAGCCTTCATAATCTCGGCGGCACGCTCCTCGGTCATAACGATAGCCACGCGACCATCGGGGAAGGGAACGCCATCTACCTCGCGGATAAGCTCCGCAGCGGCATCCTCGGCCTTTACGCTCTCGAGAATCTCGAGGGCACGCTCCTCGGTCATAACCACAGCACGGCGGCCATCGGGGAACGGAGCTCCAGGACGCAGGGGCTGGGGCGAGTTATCGTCAACAGGCGTTGGGAAACTGCCATCGGGCATAGGTACGCCATACATAAGCATAATGCGGTTGTCGACGCCCTCCACCTCGATATTGGTCTCTGCCTTATCCTGCTTCTTCGATGCCTTCTTGGTGCTACAGCACGCCGCTGTCGAGAAGCCGAGCAGGGTCAAAAGTGCAATCTTCCATCTAACGTTCATAGTTTCTAAATTTTAGTATGCTTAAATACAATACAAATATATGCTATTTTTTGCGAATCTACAAATCTAACGAAAAAAAGAGCCGCTATGGTATTGCCACTTGGGAGAAAATTTGTAACTTTGGAGTATCAAAACTTTAGCGAGGTATGGTCGGCAGGGTGAAATGGTTTGACGATAAGCGGGGTTATGGCTTCATAACCGGTGAGGATGGTGTCGATACATACGTCCACTTCACGGCCGTTGTGCGCGACGGTTACCGCACGCTGAAGCACAACTGGCGTGTGGAGTACGACATCGTTCGTGACGAGGGTGGCCGCGTGGAGGCCCGTAATGTGCGGGTGCTGAGGTAGCCTGTCGGGTGGCGATGGTGTGATGAGGGGTGTGATACCTCTCTTTAGTAATGATATTGGGCTGTAAAAAGACCATATTATTATCTTTTATCGCTCTTCGTAATCCTGTAAATATCCCCCAATTTGATATAAAATATGAGCTTTTAGCGTGAATAAAAATTCTGTGTATGCAGGAAAAATGTCGTGTCAAAGTGTGAGTTACGAAAAATTTACATATATTTGCACGTTGGACATACGACAAAGATACGAAATAAGACACATTAAAAACCAAATTATTAACTTTATGAAAAACTTTAAACATTATTTATTTGCGGTTGCGACGCTCGTTTTGGGTGTGTGCCTCGCATCGTGTGGCGATGATCCCATCGACGAGAAGCCTGGCACCGGTGGCGACGACAAGAAGCCTGTTGAGGCCGCCGTTGATGTAACTGTGGCATCGGTTGAGCCCGGTGGTGCAACTATCGACATCGTGAGCGAGGGCATCAGCGAGATCGCTTACATCGAGATTGATGGCGAGTTGCCCGAGTCGGCAATCTTCGCTGGTGGCGAGGTTAAGACTATCGCCGATCCCGCCGTTGAGACAACCACAAGCATCCTTATCACTGGTAAGGAGGTAGCTACTACCTACACCTACTACTTCGCATTCCGTAAGAGCGACAACAGCTTCTATGGTGAGGTTATCAAGGTGGAGTTCACTACGACTAACTACGAGGGTACGCTTACGGTTGTAGACCGTCGCTACGATGGTTTCGCTGTTCACGTGGTGGTTCCCGCCGAGGTTAAGGCTCGCGGCAACGCTTTGCGCTACACCACAACATCGCTTCCTTTCTATAACTACGCTAAGAGCGAGGGTTCGTTGGAGATCGATATGCTTCTCTACAACGCTCAGCAGTACACCTTGAATGACAAGACTATCCGCTACGACGAGGAGAACAGCTACGAGCGCGACGAGGATGGCAACATCGTAGAGAATGGCGCAAGCTACTCTGACCCGAAGGTTCCCGGCGAGCCCGGCATCTTCCTTATCGGTGAGTATAGCTATATGGGCGATCCCGATGAGTTGGTAGTATATATGGATGGTGAGATATCTGTTGTTAGCGTTCCTGAGAGCGATCCTAACTACGTAGACTACGTAACACACGCAATCTGGTCGTACCCTGCAGGCTGGCAGGCTGGCTACTATATGCCTATGTTCGACTGGACGGCTTGGGCTAATGAGAGTGGTACCGATGCTTTCGACTCGGAGAAGTACTGGACAGGCTATTACGAGCGTATTCAGGTTGACACCCTCGAGCCCGAGGATCTCGATGGCGGCGTGGAGATTAAGACCTACGATTTGCGTCCTATCGACGGTATCATCTCGTTCACTCCCACTGAGAATGTTGCGTTCTACAACGTGATGATTATGGAGGAGTCGGAGTATCAGGTTAACATCCTCCCCTTGCTCGACAACAACGAGGAGTACTTGCGTTGGTTCACCGGCTCGTACTTCGCACTCTATACCTTCGGTTCGCAGGTTATGAGTGGCGACAGCGAGATCTACCTCTCTGACTGGTTCGTTGACACTAAGGGCTTGGCTGGCAAGGAGATCCGTGTGCTCTGCTCATCTATGGGCGACAACGAGGGTAAGACTCAGGCATTCGATACCTACAAGTTCACTATGCCCGAGGTTACTAAGCCCGCTCCCGAGATCGTGGTTACTCCCGTCGAGAGCTCGGATCCTTACACCGCAACCTTCAACATCAAGGCTCCCAACAAGGATGCTTACGAGGTTTACTTCGCTTGCGACTATGTTCGTGAGTTCGACGCTGCACTTAAGAATACCACCTACCTCGCACTTATGAAGTCGATGGGTGCTGGTAACCAGTTTGGCTCGGCCGAGATCTCGGCAATCAACTCTGCCGCAGGTCTTAACTTCACGGTAGCAAGCCGCGAGAACGCCACAACACGTCTCGTAGTGCTCGTATACAACGACGAGGGTACGAACAACAACCTCAACGCTACCGGCTCGTCTGCTATCGCTGAGTACACTACACCTCAGGCTAACTACCCCGTACGCGTTAACTCGCCGCTCTTCGACGAGCTCGTAGGTGAGTGGGTTGCTTCGGCCGAGATGACAGCTTACGATGCTGATGCTCAGGCTTGGTTGCCTATCGGTGAGACCTACACTTCGGATGTAACTATCGCTGCTGGTGTGGAGTATCCCGAGACATTGCCTAAGGAGATCTACGACCTCTACGCATCTATGGGCGTTAGCCGCGATGCTACTGATGCTCTCTGGGAGGAGTTCGTTGAGTTGGCTGAGCAGTATAACAACCGTACACGTGGCTTCAACCGCCTCCTCTGCCTCGGTTACGACCTTACCGATCCTACATATATGTTGGATTTGGTGGCTACGCCTTACGACCTCTTCACCGCTGATGATTACTCGTCGAGCAAGGTTAGCCATATGTTCTACGACTTCGGTCCTAAGTGGAACCTCGAGATTGATGCCGATGGTAACGTATGGTTGCCTATCAACATCGAGCGCGAGTTCCCGCTCGAGACCTTCAACTTCGGTTTGGAGTACACGTTCTATATGCTTGGTGTAGGCCAGAAGTCATATATCGGTGCTCCCGTTTACCGCGAGGATGGCTCGTTGTTGCTCGACTCACGCTTCCCCGTGGAGGTGTCGGAGGATCGCAACACGATCACTATCAAGCCTATCATCTACAACTATAAGGATGCTGCGGGTAACGCCGCTCAGGAGATCTACTATCCTTGCGTAACGCAGCTCCAGTATGGTCAGGCTACTCCTACATCACCTCGCGTATGTAGCGACGTAGTCCTCACGCGTAAGGGCGCAACTCGCACAGCCACAAAGGCTAACGCATCGGTTGCTAAGTGCGACGCTCCTGCTATCAAGTCGTTGGGCGAGGCTCCCGTGCCTATGCAGCGTGCATACTCTATCACGCCTGTTCGTTCGATCGAGATTAAGGAGTACACGCGCGTTGTTCCCGAGCAGAAGATTGAGCACGGTTCGGAGGCATTCCACCGCCGCGCTAAGGAGTTGATCAAGAAGACTTACGGCATCGAGCTCGAGTAAGTCTTGGTAGTTCACTCTTTAAATTATGGGGTCGATCCTTCGTGGGGTCGACCCCATATTTTTGGTGGATTGTGTCTCGGCGGTTGTATTTTTAGTTTTTTATATTATCTTTGCAGTCAAATTGACCGTTGTGTGGCGGTATGAAATAACACGATAACGGAGGCTCGCGTCGATATAGTGGTGCGCGACGGGGCTCTAAATAAGATGTGTGGGTTATGGCAGACAACTACCTTGAAAAACGAATGGAGGATTACGCTCAGCAACAGCCGCGTGCTAAGCGCACGGCATCGCTCGTGCGATTGCTGAAGCATAACCGTAGCTATCGCGGCTACGACGCATCGTTTACGGTGCGCGAGGATCAGCTGCGTAGGATTATCGAGGTGGCACGCCTCTGCCCCTCGGCCCGCAACCAGCAGGTGTTGCGCTTCCGTCCCGTGCTTAGGGATGAGGCTCCGCGTGTGCTTCGACATATACGCCTCGGCGGTGCGCTCCCCGAGCTAAAGCTCCCCTTCCCCGGCACCGAGCCCAATGCCTTTGTGGTGATATGCTCGACGGTCGAGGAGTCGAAATATGTCGATATGGACCTCGGCATCGTGGCTCAGTCGATGCTCCTTCAAGCTGTGGAGATTGGCTTGGGCGGCATATGTATCGGTGCCTTCGACCACGCGGCACTTAGGGAGGAGCTCGGCTTGGAGTACGAGCCGCTGTTGGTCCTTGCCATCGGCCGCCCGAAGGAGGATATCGAGCTTCGCGACTGCCATCCGGGTGACAACCTTAACTACTACCGCGAGGGCGGTAAGCACTACGTGCCGAAGATTACAACTGACGACTTAATACTTAAATAACCTATGAGAAGACTTTATTCGATACTTTGTGCGGTGATTATCTCCGCAGTGAGCCTCGGAGCTAAGGCCGAGGAGCCGCGCCCCTACTGGGAGCAACCCGAGGTGTATGCCATCAATAAGCTGCCGGCACGCGCTACGCTTACGCCCTATGCTACGACCGAGGAGGCTGCCGAGCGTGGGGCTTCGGACTATGTTATGGATATCAGTGGCGAGTGGCGTTTCCACTGGACTAAGACCCCCGCGGAGCGTCCCGAGGGTTTCTGGGCCGAGGGTTACGACGACGCGGCGTGGACGACGATGCCCGTGCCCGGTAACTGGGAGGTTGAGGGCTTCGGCGTGCCCATCTACACGAACGTCACCTACCCCCATCCGATGAATCCCCCCTTCATCCCTCACGACGATAACCCCACGGGCTGCTATCGCCACACCTTCACGTTGCCCGAGGCGTGGGAGGGACGACGCATAATCCTCCACTTCGAGTCGGGCTTGGCGGCTATGCACGTGTGGCTCAATGGTGAGAATGTGGGCTACTCGGAGGGAACAAAGACGGCCGTCGAGTTCGATATCACGGCGCAGGCCCGCACGGGCGAGAACACCCTCGCTATCGAGGGCTACCGCTGGGCCGATGGCTCGTACCTCGAGGATCAAGACTTCTGGCGACTGTCAGGCTTCGACCGTGGCGTTAAGGTCTACTCGGTCGACAAGGTGCGCATCGGCGATATGTTCGTCATCGGTGACCTTGATAGACACTATCGCAATGGTGTGTATAACGCGACGGTAACCGTTGAGAATGTGACAGATAGGGCCTTTAGCGGATATGTCGAGCTTCAACTTTTGGATGCCAGTGGCAAGGTTGTGGCTAAGAACACAAGGAGCGTGACGGTGGCTGCCGAGGCTAAGGCCGACGTGGAGATCAGCCGCCAGATCGCGAAGGTGAAGCTCTGGAGCCACGAGACGCCCAACCTCTACACTACGGTTGTTACGCTCAAGGGCGCAGATGGCTCGGTTATCGAGGCTACGTCGTGCCGCACGGGCTTCCGTAAGGTGGAGATCAAGAATGCCCAGCTGCTGCTCAACGGCCGCCCCTTGATGATCAACGGTGTGAACATCCACGAGCATAACCCCACTACGGGTCACGTTGTCAACCGCGAGCTGATGCTCAAGGATATTGCCCTTATGAAGCAGTACAACATCAATGCTGTGCGTACGAGCCACTATCCGCAGCCTACCCTCTGGTACGACCTCTGCGACGAGTATGGTATCTTGCTCGTCGATGAGGCTAATATCGAGGCACACGGCTGTGGCACGGGCTACCACGAGTCGTTCCCCAACTTCCATCCCTCGCACCGTGAGGAGTGGAAGGGCACGCACAACGACCGCATCCGCTCGATGGTCGAGCGCGACAAGAATCACCCCTCGGTGATCATCTGGTCGATGGGTAACGAGAGTAGCGATGGCCCCGTATATACGGAGAACTATCAGTGGATCAAGCAGCGCGACAAGAGCCGCTTCGTGCAGTTCGAGCAGGGCTACGGTGGCCCGAATACCGACATCATCTGCCCGATGTATCCCTCGATTGAGGAGATGCGCAGGTATGCCGAGTGGGATGAGCCCACGAAGCCATATATTATGTGTGAGTTTGCCCACGCTATGGGTAACTCTACGGGTAACTTCCGCGAGTATTTCGACATTATGAAGCTCGGTCGCCATATGCAGGGTGGCTTCATCTGGGACTGGGTAGACCAGGGTATCGATGCCGTAGGTCGCGATGGCCGCCACTACTGGGGCTATGGCGGTGACTTCGGTGCGTGGATGTACACCCACGACGAGAACTTCTGCTGCAACGGCCTCGTGTTGCCCGACCGTACGCCCCACCCCGGCTTGAACGAGGTGAAGAAGGTGTATCAGGACTTGGAGTTCGAGCTCGTTGACAGCAAGACGCTACGTATATATAACAACACACATAGCCGCGATCTCTCGGAGTTTACTATCGCTTATGTGACCTACCGCAATGGCGAGGATATGGTATGGGTCGAGGGTGTCGATTGCCCACGCTGCCCTGCGGGTAAGAGCGTAGATGTAGCTATTAACTATGTTACGGACGACAGCGATGCCGAGTGGACGCTCTGTGTGTATGCTACGGATAACGGCTACCAGCCGCTGCTTATCGAGGGCCATATCGTTGCCGAGGAGCAGTTCGTGCTTCAGCCCTACACCTTCCCCACGGGACACCCCGAGGGCGTGATCGAGATCGAGAAGCAGGACAACTGGTTGGCTGCCTTCTCGGGTGATACGGGCGTGTTGTTCAACACCTCGAATGGCCGCTTGGAGCGTTACGTGTCGAATGGCCGTAACCTTATGCGCGAGATGCCCGAGCCGTGGTTCTGGCGCGCTCCTACGGATAACGACTGGGGCGAGGGCCTTCAGCGCACCTGCAACGTATGGCGCACAAATCGTCGTAAGGCGTTGGGTGCCACGGTCGAGGAGTATGAGGATAGGGTTGTTGTCAAGGGTGAGTACTACCTCGTGGACGCCCCGTCGTACTACACCACGATCTATACGTTCCGTGCCGATGGCTCGCTTCAGGTTGAGGTTGAGTGGAAGCGCGATGGCGAGTATGTGCCCGAGTTACTGCGCTTCGGTATGCGTATGATCTTCCCCGCGAACTATAAGAACTTCAAGTTTTATGGCCGCGGCCCCTGGGAGAACTACTCGGATAGATGCGAGTCGGCATTCTTGGGCCTCTACGAGCAGTCTACCGACGAGCAGCTCTTCCCCTACGTGCGTCCGCAGGAGTCGGGAAATAAGAGCGATGTGCGCTGGGTGGAGCTCACGAACGATGAGGGCATCGGCGTGCGTGTCGAGGGCCTTCAGCCCCTTAGCGTGAGTGCTATGCCGCACCGCTCGGAGGATCTCGATCCGGGCCTCGGAATGAAGAAGCAGATGCACTATTCGGACATCGAGCCTCGTCGCGAGGTGGTCCTCCATATCGACCTTGCTCAGCGCGGTCTTGGCGGTGATAACTCGTGGGGAATGTCGCCACACGACCCCTATCGCTTGACGGCGGATGAGTATTCGTATGGTTATATCATTAGCCCTATAAACAAGTAGAGGATAGCTTGTTAGCATAAAGCGAGGGTGCTTGGCATTTGGCCGGGCACCCTCGCTGGTTTAGTGAAATATATTCTTTTGCGTTGCCTAAAATTGCTCCTTGATGATGTCGCCGAAGTAGTCGAAACGCGTGGTTATATCGCCCGAGCGTGCAACCGTTACTCCGTCCTCGAGGCTGAATTCGAGGTGGTCGTATATTGGTGCGATGATCACGTAGCCGTTCCTATCAATGATGCCCATCTTATGGTCGCGGGTGGTGACGATGGCGCGATCTTCGGAGAAGTCCGTGGCACTGAGAAACTCATCGCTGATAACCACGCGCCCCTTCTCGTCCTCGAAGCCTACACCGCGCGACGAAGCAAAACGTCGGCGGTATTCGCGGAGCTCGTAGCGCGTTACCGAGTCCTCGCTGTGCGTCCGATAGGCCGATAGCGGCTCGTGGAAACGGTAGTCGCCCGCAACGCTGTCGCGCAGCGCATACTCCTCGATTAGCGATGCGAGGTGGTAGAGCGTTGCCTCGTCGCCACCGTACCCTTCGGTCGTGTAGTAGCTGCGAAAGGGGTGCCAGATATAGTTCCTGTCGATTGTTATGTTGCCGATATATAGGTGGTTATGGCTTGTGTCGTGGCGTCTTAGTCGCTCGCGCAGTTCCTCCAATCCGCGCATCAGATGGTCGTACGAAAAGGTGTGAATCGCCTCGCGCAGGAGCGTGCCCTCCACGATGGGCTCGATGATGAGGTCCGCGTAGGACGGTCGCGCGCCACCCGAAATAAGTTCGTCGCGAATGATCTCGAGTTTGCCGAGCGCGCCTCCTGCACGACGAAGAGCCACTTCGGCCCGCTCGATATACTCCATCGACTGCAGTGCCGTGGGTGCATAGATAAGCACGGGATGTGAGCCTCTAAGTGCGCTGCACTCGGCAAAGTACTTGCGCGTAGTCACGCTCGCGGGGTCGGGCTCTATGTCGCGCAGCGTACGCAGATAGAACTCCGGTGAGCGCATAGCGTTGCGGAATTGTGAGAATGTTGTGATGCCCATTGCTATCGTATGGCGTTGATGCTCTCCGAGCCGATGCTGATGATTGATAGTATCTCGTAGACCGTGGTGTTGAACGCCACGGCGCGGTAAGGACCCTTGTAGATGGGGTGGAGCATATCGGCAATCTGGGGCTCCATCCTTTGCGGTATGACGCTCGACATACGGTAGAGTAGTAGTCGCTCGGGGTCGTCGGTGTGGAATGTCGCCTCCGAGGGGAATACCTCGCAAAATGCGTCGGTGCGGTCGGTAGACGATAGGTGTACGTTGATAAAGAGTGTGTTACCGTCGCGTGTCGAGGTCTTGGTGATGCGCTGGGCGATGTCGATAAGCTCGCTCTCCGATGCGTCGCTCGCCGTGCCATCCGTGATGTGAAAGACGATGGGCGGGAAGCTGTCGCGGTTGTCGGGATGCTCGCACCACGCCTTGACCATATCCCTAACCTCGACTAAAGCCTCGTACATCGGTGTCGCGCCCGTGGCTGTGGGCGTTACCCACGGGTGAAGCACGAAGGGAACCTCGATCGTCTCACCCTCGGGCGTACGGTGCTCGACGTATGTTGTCGTGGGCTGAGGTGCCATCTCGGCAAGCCTATTGATCGCGACGAAGCCCTTGCCATCACCCGGCAGCAACGACACAACACCCTCGCCCGAGTAGCCAATGGCGGCGATGTCGTAGTAGTTGCGCACGGTGTCGAAGCGTGTTGCACGTTCCAACAGCTCGTCGATGATGTAGTTGCAGACCAAAGCTGCTGCCTCGGCGCGTGGCCTCCGCATCGTGTTTATCGAGGTCATCTTCTTCATCGACAGCGAGCCGTCCACAACAAGAACTATCGCCGTGCGATTTATATGATTTATCTGTTGCTGATACATTGCGGGGTGGGGAGGTGCCGTGCGGCTATTTGTGCGTGATGCTCTTAGGCTTAAGCAGGTGGCTACGCAGCTGCACAAGGAAGGTGCTTATGAGGCCCTCGCGGTAGACGAGACGGTGCTTCCAACGGTTGGCCCACCAGCGGCGATACTTGAACCAGACGATGCGTAGGAGCCCACGCTCGGGCATCGTCTCATCGAATTCGGGCGAGAGGATGTCGCCGAGGATGCGCCTCTCGAGCTCGGGACGACGCACGGTGTCGGGCATAAGTGCGAGGTCTATGTTGCATAGCTCGGAGCTGATGACGTTCATCGCGTCGAGGAACCTATCCATATTATGATGTCGGGCAACATCGCGGAGCCACACCCAGTCGATCTTCGCGTGGTTGTGCTTGACGAACATAGCCCAGTCGGTCACGTGGCGCAGGACTATCTCCGCGGCAGCGAAGTGTGCCGCGGCGTGGCGAAGGAGGAAGAGCGCGTGGCAGTCGGCATTGGGGACGTATATCGTACATCCCTCAAATTCAACGATATCGGGGTGCTCGGCACGCTCGCGTAGCTGCTCCTCGATATCGCGATTCGATAGGTGGGCGTGGATGTTTAGGAAGTCGTAGTGGTTCTCGACCATAACGCCATCGAGGTAGAATACCGTGTGGTGGTGCTTGTCCTCGTCGATCTTGATGTTGAGCCTACGGCGGAGGAGCTCATCGGCGCGCTCTTGCTCGCCAAAGAGCCAGATGTCGATATCGGAGCAGGAGCGGTGCTCGGGCGTGGGGTAGAGTAGACTGAGGCCGAACCCCTTGAGTATCATCATCTTGATGTCGGCTTCAGTGTATATTGTGGCGAGCCGAACGATAGCCCTGCGATGCTTGAGGTATTGCTCCTTTGTGCGCTCCGCGGCAAGTGCCCACTGGAGCTTTGTGGCTCTGTCGGGAGCCTGCTCAGGCGATATCGCACCCTCGCTTGCGAGCTGCTGGAGGCCATCCCACGCAATGGCGGCCACACCCTGACGCGCCGAGAGACGATAGACCTCGGGCCATAGCCCCGAGTGTATCGTCACGGCTGTCGCAGTGGGTGTGCCGAGTGCCACACGCAGGAGGTGCATCAGCACATTGGCGGTTGTCTCTTTTACTGCACTCATAGACTATATCGTGAGAATGTCGCACGGTTCGAGCGGTGCGTATGGGCCATCCTTAACCTCGAAAATCACGGCCGACTCGTGGACCGTGAGCGTGTGCCACTGCCCCTTGGGGATATGCACTCCGTAGTTACTGCGCTCAGGATCAAGCTCATATCTCTTGGTGAGGTTGCCATAGTCGTCGTAGAAGAGCACGTCGATACGACCACGCAGGAGGATGTAGGTCTCGGCCGTGTGCTGATGGCGATGTATGGGTAGCTCGGTGCCGGGCTCCAGTGCGTTGAAGAGGCGTTGCGCCTTGGCATCGAGCGAGTCGTGCAGGTTGTAGTTCATCCTCAGGCGTTCGCTCTCGCGCGCCTTAGTCGTGATGCTGTCCAATAGAGCCTTGTCTAAGATCATCTGTCGGAGGTGTTAGATATGATTGATACGAGGTTGTCGATACACAAACCCTTGGTGTAGTTCTTAAGGTAGTAGTTGCGGGCGTTCGCGCTCCACGTGGCGAGCTTCGAGCGGTCGGCGGCAATCTCGAGAATCTTCTTGGCACAGGCCTCGTAGTCGCCGGCATCTACCGTAGCACCGCAGCCGATCTCGTCGATGAGCTTCGTGACACCCTCGCCGATCATTCCCACGACGGGCTTACCAGCGGCGATGTAGGATTGAAGTCGTGCGGGGATCGTCTGCTCGAGGTGCTGGTATGTCGTGGGCTTGAGGCTTATAAACATCACATCTGCAAGCTTATAGAGCGACGGCATATCCTCGAACGGGAATCGCCCGAGCACCTCGCAGCAGCTCTCCAAGCCACACTCCTTGATGGTCTCACGCAACCACTCCTCGCGGTTACCTCCGCCTACGAATATCCACTTTATCTCGGGATTCTGGGCCGTGCGCTTGATGACCTCCACAACACCGTCGAGGCCCGTGGCATCCGACAGATTGCCAGCCATCATAATGCGGAAGCCCTCAGGCAGCGTGCGTACCTCGTGGCACTCCATCTTCAGCATATCCTCGCACCAGTTGGGAAAGTAGACGATCTTGTCGTCGTACGAAGCATCGCGATTGACAAGACCGCGAAAGCCCGGCGAGCTTATCAGGATACGCTTCGAGCGGCGATAGACAAGGTTTGTGAACCAGCCGAGTGGTGCGCTCACGAAACGCTTAGGTCGCTGCATAAAGGCGAGTACCGAGTCGGGCCAAATGTCTAATACCCAGGTGTATATGGGCGTGCGGCGCAGGGCGCCGAGTAGCAGCGCGGGCCACGCCTGCGTGATGGGTGAGGTCTGGTGGACGATGATGGCGTCGTAGCGACGCTTGAAAACAAAGTAGAAGAGTATCCAGAATGTCGAGCAGAAGAGGAACGATAGGTAGTTTATCGACAGACGCAACGATCCCGGTCGGCGACCGCGCGGCACCTGATAGACTCTGTAAACCTTAGCCCCGTTGTAGCTGTCGACACGGCGGCGGAAGAGGCCGTAACCATCGTAGAAGACACCCTCGGGATAGTTGGGGATGCCAGCCAAGACGTCGACCTTATAGCCGCGTGCCACAAGTTCGGTGGCTATGTCGTTGCTCTTGAAGAACTCGGGGTAGAAGTTCTGAGCTACAAGCAATACACGTCTCGTCATCGCTACTTTCTCCACACCATCTTGTTAACGATGCCCGTGTACGATTGTATGAGCTTTACGACCTTCGTCGAGACGGTCTCGTCGGTGTACGTCGGCACAGGGATGCCGTTGTCACCGCACTTGTTCATACGCACGGCGAGGTCTACGGCCTGAAGCAACGACGCCGTGTCGATGCCCGCCAGCACGAAGCAACCCTTGTCCAAGGCCTCGGGACGCTCGGTCGAGGTACGTATGCAGATCGCGGGGAACGGACGGCCGACGGAGGTGAAGAACGAGCTCTCCTCGGGCAGCGTGCCGCTGTCGCTCACGACGGCAAAGGCGTTCATTTGCAGTGAGTTATAGTCGTGGAAGCCGAGGGGCTCGTGCTGTATCACGCGTCTGTCGAGCTCGAAGCCGCTCGCGGCCAGTCGGTTACGTGAGCGTGGGTGGCACGAGTAGAGGATCGGCATATCGTACTTCTCGGCCATATGGTTGATGGCCGTGAAGAGCGACGTAAAGTTCTTCTCGGTGTCGATATTCTCCTCGCGGTGTGCCGAGAGTAGGATGTACTTGCCCTTTTCGAGTCCTAAGCGCGCGTGGATATCCGAGGCCTCAATCTCGGCGAGGTTGTTGTGCAGCACTTCGGCCATTGGCGAGCCCGTCACGTAGGTGCGCTCCTTAGCTACGCCCGAAGCGTTGAGGTTGCGGCGTGCGTGCTCCGAGTAGCAGAGGTTTACGTCGGAGATGATGTCGACGATACGGCGATTGGTCTCCTCGGGGAGGCACTCGTCGAAGCAACGGTTGCCGGCCTCCATATGGAAGATAGGGATGTGGAGACGCTTGGCTCCGATGACCGACAGGCAAGAGTTCGTGTCGCCGAGGACCAGCACGGCATCGGGCTTCGTGGCCACCATCAGCTTGTACGAGGCGTTGATGATGTTGCCCATAGTCTCGCCGAGATCGCTACCCACGGCATCCATATAGACATCAGGGTCGGCGAGCTTTAGGTCGCGGAAGAAGATGCCGTTGAGGTTGTAGTCGTAGTTCTGGCCCGTGTGTGCCAGGAGGCAGTCGAAATAGTTGCGGCACTTGTTGATCACCGCCGAGAGACGGATAATCTCGGGACGTGTGCCCACGATTATGAGCAACTTAAGTCGTCCGTCGTTGCGGAATTGTACGTCGCTGTAATCACTCTTTAGCTCCATAACTTATCTTTTATTTACTTTTTCTTGGTAGGTATCGGGGTGGCTCGGATCGAAGGGCTCGTTCACCCAGATGAGCGTAACTAAGTCCTCGGTATTCGAGAGGTTTACGATGTTGTGGGTGTAGCCCGGGAGTGCCTGCACAACCTCGATCTTCTCGCCCGAGAGCTCGAAGCGCAGGACCTCGTCGCTGTCGATGCGGCGCATCTCCACAAGGCCGTGGCCGCTGACGACGACGAACATCTCCCACTTGGTGTTATGCCAGTGTTCGCCCTTTGTAACGCCCGGCTTCGAGATGTTGACGCTCACCTGACCACTGCTCGCGGTGCGTAGAATCTCGGTGAAGCTGCCGCGCTCGTCGGTGTTCATCTTGAGCGGGAATGCAACGCGCTCGGCGGGGAGGTAGGAGAGATACGTCGAGTAGAGCTTCTTGGCAAAGCTCCCAGCGGGTATCTCGGGGAGGAGAAGCGTTGCTGGTTGACGGTGGAAACGCTCCAAGAGGTCGACTATCTCACCAAGTGTAACGTGATGAGTAGTAGGCACGTAGCAGTAACGGCCATCGACCGTGGCGCGAGGCTCGAGACCCTCGTACTCGGCACGGTGCTCCTCGCCCTTGAGGGCTGCGATCATCTCGTCGACAAGGTCGTCGATGTAGAGTAACTCGAGCGACGTCGTGCGGTCGTTGACGGTGATCGGTAGGTCGTGAGCGATATTATGGCAGAAGGTCGCAACCACGGAGTTGTAGTTCGGACGACACCACTTGCCAAAGAGGTTAGGGAAGCGGTAGACGAGTACGCGTGTGCCCGTCTCGCGGCCGTAGTCGAAGAACAGCTCCTCGCCCGCACGCTTGCTGCGGCCATAGTCTCCCTCGCCATAGCGGCCGATGAGCGTCGCCTGAATCGATGAGGAGAGCACGACGGGAGCGGTGTTGTTGTGCTTGCGGAGTGTTGCCAGCAGCGTCGAGGCAAAGCCATAGTTGCCGCTCATAAACTCCTCGTTGTTCTTCGGGCGGTTGACGCCCGCGAGGTTAAAGACAAAGTCGGCACGACGGCAGTAGTCGTCGAGCTCCTCGGGCGTGGAGTCGATGTCGTACTCGAAGATCTCGCCAATGGCTACATCGCCATAACTGCGGTTCTTACCCTCGGCGATGTTGCGTAGCTGAGCGCATAGGTTGCGTCCCACGAAGCCGCGTGCTCCAGTAACAAGAATATTCATACGCATCTACGTGTGTTATTCGCTACGAATCTCGGCACTCTTCTGTCGTTCCACAAGGCCGAGGTCCTCGCGCACGAAGCGCAGCTTTAGAAGTAGCTCCTTCATCCCCTCGACGTCGAGGCGACGCGTGTTGTGCGAGTGGTAGTCCTCGATGCGCGACACCTCCTCGTTACCCACGGAGAAGAACTTGTCGTAGTTCAGGTCGCGTGTGTCGCACGGGATGCGGTAGTAGTCGCCCATATCTATCGACTTGGCCATCTCCTCGCGTGTGACGAGCGTCTCGTAGAGTTTCTCGCCGTGGCGTGTGCCGATGACGCGCACCTCGGTCTGACCATACTCGGGCTTTACCTGCGAGTATAGCTGCTTGAGTGCCTCGGCAAGCGTGGTGAGCGTTGCGGCCGGGGCCTTCTGAACGAAGAGGTCGCCATTCTTGCCGTGAGTGAAGGCGTAGATGACAAGGTCGACAGCATCGTCTAAGGTCATCATAAAGCGCGTCATATTGGGGTCGGTGATGGTGATGGGCTTGCCCGATATCATCTGCTCCACCCAGAGCGGAATCACCGAGCCGCGTGATGCCATCACGTTGCCGTAGCGCGTGCAGCATATCGTTGTGGGGGCACCGTCGCCGAGCTCGCGGCCCTTCGCAATGGCAACCTTCTCCATAAGGGCCTTCGATATTCCCATTGCGTTGATGGGGTAAGCAGCCTTGTCGGTAGAGAGTACCACGACATTCTTCACGCCGTGCTCGATGGCCGAGAGCAGCACGTTGTTCGTGCCGACGACGTTTGTCATCGTCGCCTCCATCGGGAAGAACTCGCACGATGGTACCTGCTTGAGTGCCGCGGCGGCAAAGACGTAATCCACACCGCGCATAGCGATGTCGACGGAGGCCTTGTCGCGGACGTTGCCGATGTAGAACTTCACCTTTGGATTCTGCAAACGGTGACGCATATCGTCTTGTTTCTTCTCGTCGCGCGAGAATATACGAATCTCCTTGATATCGGAGTCGAGGAATCGTCGGAGCACGGCATTACCGAACGACCCCGTACCGCCTGTTATAAGCAGGACTTTATCCTTGAATACAGACATTATTGTTGTTTTTTAGTTAATAATTCGTTGTAGAGGGAGATGATTATTTGTTATAATGTTTCGAGTAGTGATAACAGCTTACCAGCTTGTTTATAACTATTTTTAGTTGTTAATATGAATTCTCGGGCTCTGGCTCCAAAATCGTTGAGTTCATCTTGCGATTGGCTTGCGACTTCGATAATTTTCTTTTTAAGACCTTCTGCATCCTCCTGATCGATGTAGTAGATGTGTGAATCGTACTCAGGTGGTATGCTCGCCAAGTGTGACATTATAGTCGGAGTCCCAGAAGCGAGGTATTCCATCGTTTTTGATGGGAAAGAGTATCTGGTATATGTCTCGCTACTTTTACGTGGGTTAACAAGTATTGTCGCTTGTCGCTGCATTTCAAGTACCTTCTCTCTGGGTAAAACACCCCAATATGTGATTCTATTGTCATTATTAGCATACTCTTGAATCTGCTTAATTGAGTTGCCATTACCACATATCCAGAGGCGGAAATTGTTGTCATTTATTGAAGAAAATGCCTCTATTAACATCAAAATTCCATATCTGGCATCGAGATTCCCAGAGTATAGAATTATCTTATTATTCGCCTTTGGAGTCGAGCTATTATTGCCATCATCCTTATAAATGCCCTCAATGACTATGTAAGGTTTGTTAATAGCTATGCGTTCGGTCATTAGATTGCTAAACAAGGCATATGAGTCAATATCCTTTAATCCAATATTAATAAATTTACGATCTATCTTCTTCGCAATTTTATATATAGGATTTCCTTTCTCGGACATATACTCCGGTAAGTCTGGCACTACCAAACAAGTCTTGTGCCGGTGGTGCCTGTTCAGCCCAATAAGGCTAAGAAGAAATGGTGAGTGAATGCCATATACAATGATGCGATACTCTTTGCCTTCAGATAACAACTTTTTGAGTTTACGTCTAATATAAAATATCTTTGTTAGGTGTTTAATACCACTGATATTCAAAAATGGTATAGAGTATTTCAGTCCGCTACCATCGCTAAAATCTTGTCCTTGAATGCGTAGTAGTTTCGTTTTTGGGTAGCACGAAACATACGGGGTGGATATAATATGAACTGTGTGGGAGTGAAGTTTAATCCCATCCAGCAGGACACTCTGGAATGTGTGTGCTGCAACATCTATATTCGATCCCTTAGATTTGAAGTATTCGAGCTGTCCGTCGAAATATATTTGTCCTATGAAGATTATGTTCATACTGATATCATCCCTTGTTAATCGCAAGCAATACGCTTGTAGTAATCAATATACAATGCAGATGTTTTAGTGATATTATATTCTTCAAACTCTTCGAGACAAGCACTTTTGATGTCCTCTATTTGTTGAGAGCCTAATTCTAAAAAACGACATAGAGCTAAATAATAATCAGTCTCGTCAGTCGAGGATGCCAATACTCCATTGTGATTGTCCTTTAACACATCAACTATTCCCCCTACTGGCGTACATATTGGGATACATCCAACGGACATCGCCTCAAGAAGAGTTATAGGTAATCCCTCCCATATTGAGGATAAGCACATAGCATCAGCCTCAGATAGTAATTCCAGGACATCACTCCTCTGCCCAATATAAATTATTCTATTACATAGGAAGTTATTTATTTGGTCAAATATCTGCTTATCTTGAACAGTCCCGGCTATAAGGAGTACAACGTCGTGTCCATCATCTATAACTTTTTTAAAAGCCCGACACAGAACCACTTGATTTTTTGCCTCGGATATTCTGCCTGGATGGATAAATACTCGAGTCTTGCTGGTTACCTTATATTGAGAAAGATTTACAATGTTTGGCGTTGGCACTCTCTTGCGGATACCGTTGTATATCAAGTGACTCTCCATTCCATAGAGGTCATCAAATGATTCTTTTGAAACCTGTGATATTGTCACCGGATGCATCCAATGGTGTTTAAAGCACCAGCGTTTTAACCATAAGAACAGTCTGTCCCATTGATTACTGTTTTCTCGTCTGGCATCCGTATGAATCGTATATACAAACTTAGAACGTCGGTGTAGGAAGACAACTGCAAGCGCATAATAGAGAAATGCAGAGTGAATGTGAACTATGTCATAGTGGTTCTTACTTAGGAAACGTAATACTCTTAAAGGATATTTTACGGAGAACCCTGCTTCGGTTTTGCCAAGATTATAAGTGGTTACATTCGTATTGAGGTCGACCTCACCATTAGAGTGAAATATTGAGCAGACAGTTACATTATTTGTCTTTGATTGTTCGTGTGTTAAATTTGCAATAAATGAAGCGATACCACCACCACTTGCTAAACTTTCACAAAAATGTATTATTTTCATACCGCTTCGTTGTTTATCTTAGACTTGCATAGTGAGTCTTGTAGTAAGTATCTGAGTGTGTTGCCACCAAAATAAAGAATGATATCAACCATAAATCGACGTAGAATACGTAGAAGAATTGGTCTACGAGCCAAAACAATCCAAAGATTAGAAATATTAGATAAGTCTTATCCCTGGTTTGCCTTAAGCGATTATACTGTGTTTTTAGAAAATTAAACAGCATAAATACGAATATCAGCATACCTACATATCCACTATTTACAAGAAGCTCTAAGAAGGTATTATGTGTGAATACGTGTTTCGAAATATTGTACATTGCGTTGCCAGGCCCATATCCGACTATTGGTCGCTCTGTGGATAGTTCCAATGCCTCTTTGGCAATGCGCATACGGTCATCATCCTCAATGCGTGTGCTACTTCTCTCTTTCAGAAGACTATCATCATAAATGCTCTGGCCATACTGGTTGTAAGCGTATATCGCTATGCCGATGGAGATCACCACCAGCGAGATATGCATAAATGCTGATGTCTTGTTCATCACTATATATCTGTATAGGATCAATACGATAAATAGCGGTATCTGGATTATGAGAATCTGGCGCGAAGCAGTAAAAATAGCCGTATAAAAACTTAGAACCAACGTACCACAGAATAGTATTCGGAATATCTGCCTTAACCAAGATGCAGATATGATGTCTCCCAGGATAAATATACTAATGGTCGTGTAGAAAGTGTAATATGCTAAATGGTTAGCATTGAGAGTGTCGTCGCTGAGACGATTTTCTCCAAATATAATATCATCAATAATATTATCATAAGCGTATTTCCAAGTGAATATAAGTAGAACGCAGTACAATATGTAAAGCCACGGTATATTTTTGGGCCTTTGTGCAAGTGATGCTACTATATATGATAAAATAAAACACCCAAGCACTTTTCGCATTTCGCCATTGGCTGCTGCAACATTCCACGTGAACACGTAGCTAACACATAACCAGGCATATAACAGTAGCAACAACCGCATATGTTTATTCTCCGATAGTGTGTCGTGTGATAAGAAGCAGAAGCAGAATGCAATAGGTATTGCCATAAATAATGCGTACGAGTTCAGTTCTTCGTACAGCATAGATGCTGCTGCAAAGAATATACAGCAGAATGATATAATCTCACTGAATCGTACTTGATGTCGTGTTGTTATTTCCATTGGTGCTTGTATCGACCAACACGGCCAACTTTACAATTTATCAATATTCGTTTTTACAATTCTCGCAGGATTTCCCGCTACAATACAGTTGGCGGGAACATCTTTGGTCACCACTGAGCAAGCAGCAACAATCGAGTTATCTCCGATCGTTACACCCTTGCAGATGCGGACATTGGTGCCAATCCAGCAGTTTTCGCCAATGATAATAGGGGCATTCGCAGAGTGTTTCCACATCTTTGAGTCGTGACCTGGAGGATAGACCCTCATTATTTTTCTTTGCTCGGGACTAATGGGGTGGTTGTTGTTATCGCATATTGTAACATTTGGCGCAACAGCAGTATAGGCTCCTATTTCAATATGATTAACACATAGTATGTAGGAGTTTTCTCCTATTTGGGCGTGTTTATGTAGTGCGACGGTTCCTCCATTTTGAACGGCAATCTTTCCGTACAACCAACAATCTGAGTCAATTGTCACTTGTTCCTTTTGCGCACCGTCGGATAGCATAACATTAGCACGCGCTCCAATAATGTGATTTTTGCCAGTTATCGTAGTATTATTTTTTACCCTACTGCGGGAGCGTATTTTTAGGATGAAATCAATTATGCGATTAATCATAGTTATATCTTAACAACCCGTTTAATGAATGACATTAATGTCTGCTTTTCAGTGTGATTAAGTACTAATGGTATAGCCCCGAAAGAGAGTAATATACTTAGACATACCACCACGAGTCTTGTGAACGATGCCTCCATTGTTGTGCTTATGAGGTATGGGGCAATTAAAGCAATACAGGTAAAGGTCAAACATTTGGCGACCTCTGTAAAGTATCGTTTCAAATCAATGCAAAAGATTCTATTTAATGTATATACGCAGGCAATCTGGTTTATTATTGTAACAGCAATCGTAATAATAAATACCGAGTTGGCGTCTGCTCCCAACATAAGAGCAATCCAAGATATGGGAATGATACTGCAAATTATGCAACTTGTTATCAATTGGTATCTTCGCATTTGCCCTGTGGCGTGAATTACCTGTGTGATAGGAGTGTTAAAACAACCAATACCCGTTGCGATAATGGATAAGATGCAAAATGTTGCGGTGAATGGAGGTACGGAGTCTCCTATCCATATATTTAGTATATAGTCAATTTCGCAAATTATTGGTATCGCGATAATACAAAATAGTAGATATGATAATTTTGACATACTATATAGGAGCTTTCGGGTTCTGTCGTAATCTCCAATTGCGTATGCTTGGGTTAACTGAGGTTTAAATGCTATAACAAGATTTGATGCGAATGATTGTATCGCATATGTTACTTGCGTGGTAATTCCGTTTGCAGCATTTACAATAGTGCCGAAAAAGTTATTTAGTAAGAGGTTTGTGCCTTGAGCTTTGAATACATAGGAGAATGAGCCAAATATGTTCCAGCCCAAGAACGAGAACATCTCCCTAAGCAATGTCTTATTTATCTTTCTGTTTAGTACCAAGTTTTGTGTTTTACGCTTACTATAAGTGTAGTATAAAACAAACATAATAAAACTAATGCCTGTGATGAACCAGCCATATGCTATTAGGTGGCTATTGTTGACATATCGTAATATGAATGCCGCAGATAGTTTCAATGCAGCATCTATAATACTCACAATAGCATAAAAATCCATACGTTCGTATGCCAATATTGCTGCACTATACGGGCCTTGTAATATTGTTAGTACCAATGAGAGTATCGACAGCTGAAATATCCAATTAGCATCCGTAACCTTATCTGCTGGTATAACCATTACGTTGTTAAGATACCATAATCCTATTGTCTCGGCCAGCAACACTATAATGGCGATAATGCTTATCTGGATTACAACCGCAGCACTATACACATCGGATAATTGTTTATCTCCCTCTTTGCCAAGGGTGTAATTATAAAAGCGTTGTATACCATTGGACATAGAGATGTTGATAAAGCCAAACATCGATACGAATCCGCAAACGACATTATATATTCCGTAATCTACAACTCCGAGTGAATGTAAAAGAATTCGAGTGGAGTAGAGCGCGATAAACATCACAACTCCGAGCCTCAAATATATGTAGACACTATTTTTGAGAACTCTGCTATTATCCGCTGAAATGCCACTCTGAAGAGCCATTTTTAATCCCTCCTAAATATATCTCTGGTGTATAGTTTCTCGCTGATGTCGTCGAGGTCGGGGTGGTGGCGATTCGAAATGATCACATCGCTCTCCCTCTTGAAGCGCGCGAGGTCGTTCACCACCTCCGAGCCGAAGAACATCGTGCCATCCTCCAACGTAGGCTCGTAGATGATAACCTTCGCACCCTTTGCCTTGATACGTTTCATTACGCCCTGGATCGACGACTGGCGGAAGTTATCCGAGCCCGCCTTCATCGTGAGGCGATAGACGCCAACAGTCACCTGACGCTCGCGCGACGAGTCCCACTGACTCGACCCCGTATAGTAGCCCGCCTTGCGCAACACCTGGTCGGCGATATAATCCTTGCGCGTGCGGTTGCTCTCGACGATGGCCGTCATCATATTCTGTGGCACATCCTCGTAGTTGGCCAAAAGCTGCTTCGTATCCTTCGGCAGGCAGTAGCCGCCGTAGCCAAACGACGGGTTGTTGTAGTGCGTGCCGATGCGGGGGTCGAGGCCCACGCCCTCGATGATAGCCTCAGAGTCGAGACCCTTGATCTCGGCATAGGTGTCGAGCTCGTTGAAGTAGCTCACGCGGAGGGCTAAGTAGGTGTTAGCGAAGAGCTTAACAGCCTCAGCCTCCTTGATGCCCATATAGAGCACGGGTATATTCTCCTTGAGTGCGCCCTCTTGGAGCAGTGTTGCAAACTCGTGGGCCTTAGCCTCGAGATACGGCGCGTCCGAGATGCTCATAATGGCCTCATTCTCAGCCTTGAACTCCTCGCCCTTGATGTGGCGTGGTATTCCCACGATGATGCGCGAAGGGTAGAGGTTGTCCTCCAGTGCGCGGCTCTCGCGCAGGAACTCGGGCGAGAAGAGCAGGTTGAGACGCTTTACGCCACGCTCGGCATACTTAAGGTAGAGGCTACGGCAGTAGCCCACGGGGATTGTCGACTTGATTATCATCACGGCCTCGGGGTTGACATCGAGCACTATGTCGATGACATCTTCGATGTTGTGCGTGTCGAAGAAGTTGCGCTGCGGGTCGTAGTTCGTGGGCACGGCGATAATCACAAAGCTGGCATCGCGATATGCCTCGCGGGCATCGAGTGTGGCGCGGAGCGAAAGAGGCTTCTCGCGCAGGTATTGCTCGATGTAGTCATCCTGAATTGGAGATTGTCGGCGGTTGATCATTGCAACCTTTTCGGCCACGACATCCACGGCCACGACGTCGTTATGTTGGGCCAGCAGTGTAGCGATGCTGAGTCCCACGTATCCTGTGCCTGCAACTGCTATTTTCATTTAGTTAGAGTAATGTGCGTTAGGGTTTCTATCTAAAATTTCTTGCCAAACATTATGGCGCAAAAGGTGTTGAAGAGTATCTTTATATCGAACGCCCACGATCTGTGACTTAAATAGTAGAGATCGAACTCCAATCGTCGCAACATCTTCTCCATGGTGTCTGTGTAGCCATTGTAGAGCGTTGCATAGCTCGTAACACCTGGGCGTATTTGGTAGAGGTACGCGTAACGCTTGTCGTACTCCATAATCTGGTCGATGTAGAACTTGCGTTCGGGACGAGGCCCGATAAAGGCCATATCGCCGCAGAACACATTCCACAGCTGAGGAAGCTCATCGAGATGATGTGCGCGGATAAACCTGCCAACCTTTGTTAGTCTGGGGTCGTTATCTCCGCCGCTATGACTTAGCTGTGGTCCATATTTCTCGGCATCCAGTCGCATTGAGCGGAACTTGTAGATGTTGAAAGGACGTCCAAAGCGGCCGATGCGCTCCTGTTTAAATATGGCTGGCCCTCCATCTTCGAGTTTTACCAGTAGAAAGGTAATCGCAAAAAGGGGTGAGAATACTATCAACGCAAATAGCGAGGCAAAGAAGTCTACGAGGCGTTTCGTGTTACGAGCGAATGCCGACATGCCATCGGCAATGAACTCATTGTGAGATACTTCATCGCTAATTATAGTGTGTACCCATTGGTTATTCTTTTTTGAGCTGGCTTCCTTTATGCACGTCACCCATTCCTTGTATTTGTTGTTATCAAAACCTTGGTTGTGGCTGATGCACATGTATCCTCGCTCTTGTTTTTGCACAGTACCACATTCTGTACAGATTGAAGATATTACCTTATTTCCAACCATCACACTTGCCATGTCTAGCTCTGGCGAGAATCTGTCTATGGAATGTAGACCGACATTCTTGACTAATGTCTGAAGAACATACGCCGATTTGCCGTATGCGATCCATGTTTCGTTACTCGAGTGATAGTGGCAATGTATAAAATGACCAGAATTGTTTAATTCACTTTGGTTTATAAGTTCATTACTCATATCTCTGAGTTTTACTCTATCGGTTCGATATATTGTCGGGGGATGTATGTCGTGGCTATGGCGGCGATGCCCTCGATGCGGACCACAAAACGTTTCGTGCCGCGCACGCGGCGGATGTAACCCTCGCTGCCGGCAAAGAGCCCGCCCGTTATGCGTACGCGCTTGTCGTTGTCGAGCTCGGCGTCGTCTACAAGCTCCAAGGTGCGTGCCGCCGTGCGTGTCACGAGGCGAAATATCTCCATCTCGCCATCGTCGATGGGCTGCGGTCGCGCGCTCCTCGGGTAGCAGTAGGGGAGGATGTTGTCGCCCGTCGTCCGGCGCAGCCGCGCGATGTAGTCGGCCGTGCATCTGAGGAACAGAAGCGATGGCATCAGAGCTTCGCGGCGTGTCGTAACCCTGCCATCTACGACCTCCTCGACCTCGCGCTCGGGCGTGAACCACTCAACCTCTGCGCTGGTCGCTTCGCGGCATACTACCGAGGCCTTGTTGTGAAAGGTGCGCAGGGCGTACCATCGTATCTCATCTCCGTTTGTCATCACTCCGTTAGTTTACTTATGGGCATACCCTCTCCTCACTCGTCGAGAAGGGCCAATGCCTCTTCCCGCGCAGCACCCGAGACTCACGCTCGCAGTGTACAGCCACTCTTTACCCACCGTAGCCTTTGCCCCGATGGTTGTAATAGATTGATTGCACACCCTCATATCGCGTCTTGCATAGCACCCCACGACTCCGTGGTTGCCACGCAACGAGCCCGCCTCGCCTGGCCTCGTGAGGCCAAGACATACAACATTACAAAGATAATGCAAACTTCGCATTTGGCAAAACAAAATGGCCCTTTTTCAGCTAATACCTATATTATAATAACGATTTTGGCTCGTCGGTGACCAATTTCTTCGGCCAAATCGAGTCATATACCATTCCTGCGCGACGGTAGTATGCAATGTTATGCAGTATATTTTTGGGTGTTCGCATACGCTATCGCGAGTCGAAAATGGAGTGCCCCGCCCAAAAAAGAATAGGAGTAACAGAGGGTCAACCTCCATTACTCCGATAATCGGTGTGCGGCTATGCTCTCCTTAGCTCGAGTCTTTTTATCGAGCATCAGCCGTGCCGCTGTTGTGCCTCGTGGCCGTTACTTAATGGCGATAGCGTCGATCTCAACGCGTGCGCCCATAGGAAGTGCAGCCACCTGATAGCAGATACGTGCGGGCTTGTCACCTGTGAAGAACTCAGCGTAGATGGCGTTCATCGCGCCGAAGTCGGCGATGTCGGCCAAGAGCACGGTGGTCTTAGCTACGTTGTCGAACGTGTAGCCTGCCTCCTCGAGGATGTAACCGAGGTTAGTGAGAGCCTGACGTGTCTGAGCCTCAACGCCTTCGGCCATCTGACCTGTTGCGCCGTCGATGGGCAGCTGGCCTGAGATGTAGAGAGTTGCGTCGTGAGCGATAGCCTGTGAATAGGGACCTACGGCCTTGGGTGCCAAAGGCGAAGCGATAACTTTTTTCATTTTCGTATTAGTTTTAGTTGTTTTGTATTATCTTTGTTGCGACTACAAAGATAATTATAATTTAGGAAATAGTATGAAACGTGCGATTTTATTTTTCACAACTGCAATAATTATGACACTTACTACCGCGGGCTGTTGCGATTGCCGCAAGCTCCAGAAGCTCGAGAAGCCGCTTGTCGGCACCGAGTGGCAACTCGTTCAGATTATGGGTCGCGAGGTGCAGCCCTCGCCCGATAGCTATACGCTTATGTTCCACGCCGATGGCACGGTGTCGGGCGCGGGCGATTGCAACCGAATGACTGCTACCTATACCGCGACCGAGTCGCGCGTGCTGAGAATCGAGAACCTAGGCTCGACGCGTCGCCTATGTCCTAATTTCGAGGCCGAGAATGAGTACTACGATGTTCTTGAGCGTGTCACGCATTACGAGATGTCGGCCGAGAATATGCTGCTCTTAAGCAACGGTACGCTTGTGGCCATTATGCAGGCCGTCGCCGCGGAGTAGTCACCCCGAGTTGTAGGCGAGTTATGTGATATATATTGGATTATAGGTTAAATGTGCAGGAGATGCCAATATTAGCAAGATTTGACAATATTTCTCTGTGATTCATATTATACAAGATACTTGGAGTATAATCTAATGATAGGCTAATAGGCGTATTTTTCAATTTGTAGCCTACGCCTATCTTCGCTGCTATACCAACTCTGGGCGTATGCGTAGGTGAAAAGTCTATGCCGCACCCAAAGTCCAAGAATAGATTATTATGTTTAAACGTCCGCCAGTTGTGTAGTACGGTTATCCATATACCTTCAATGCCCCAGTCATACCCAAGACGTGCCTCTAAACATTTATTGTCTCTGTATGCGTATTCTTCAATTGCATAAACTCCTTGCAAACCTATGCGTAAACCAAATGAGAATGAAGTGGGTGTATTGGTAATCATCTCAATGGGGGAAGGGATGCTAATCTCCTCGACAATACGTACCTCTTCATTCGTGAGCAATAGTCTAAGCGTTGGCGTCGGAGTTGTGTGATCGTTAAGCCAACGATCTCTATATATAATTACTACCGCGCAAATATACGATTTTTTTAGGAATGTTGTTCATAAATCCCCAATTTTTTAATATATACTCGGCCGGCGGATGTCATTTGTGTCTATCTCGCCCCCTCCTCTACAATCATATCGTTAGACGTGCCGCCCTCACTCAAAGCCAATGGGCGGCTCCATCTCCGGAGTCGCCCATAAGGTTGCGTTTAGTATGTTATGCGGCCGTGGCCGCCATCGAGCTACATCGCCTGAGTGATATCCCAAACAAATGCGCGTGAGCCCTGCTGCTCGGTTGTAGAGTCGATCTCGCGCACGGCATTCAACAGCGGCTCGATCTTGTCGTCCTCGACGATAGCAAGGATAGAGGTGTTCATCGAGGGCCACGCGTGGGTGCCATAGTGGGGCTCGCCGTTGAAAGAGCCGCGACCCTCGGTGAGTGCCCAGCGTGTAAAGCCTCGCACGCCGTGGTCGTCCAACATCTTGTTGATACGGTCGGTAAGTGCCTGATTGTATGATAAAAAGAATGCTTTCATAAGTCGTGTATTTATCCGTGGGACGAACACTCGCCCCACGGGATTAATCTTAATTGTTAGCCTCCAAAGCCTTACGCTTCTGTGCGCGGATGAAGGCCTCCTGCTCGGCTAAAAGGCGAGCCTTGCGTGCTGCCTTGCGCTCCTTGCGGCCCTCGAGCATAGCGTAGAGGGCGGGGACGATGAAGAGCGTAAGAAGCGTCGACATAAGCAGACCGCCTACTACCGAGATACCCATCGGCTGCCAGAGCTCCGAACCCTCACCGATACCCATAGCCATAGGCACCATACCGAGGATCGTAGTGAGTGAGGTCATAAGCACGGGGCGCAGACGGCTCTTACCACCGGCGATAACAGCGTCGCCAACGGGCATACCTCGCTCAACCAAGAGGTTCATATAGTCAACCATCACGATACCGTTCTTCGTAACGATACCCACAAGCATAATGGCACCGATAAGCGCGATGATCGAGAGCGGCGTGCTGGTGAGCCAGAGGGCGATAAACACACCCGACATAGCGAACGGCAGCGTAAACATAATGATGAAGGGGTAGAGGAGCGACTCGAACTGTGTAGCCATCACGATGTAAACAAGGATGATGATAAGCACGAGAAGTGTACCGATGTCGCCGAATGCCTCGCCCTGATCCTCGATAGAACCACCGAGCTCGAGGGTGATACCCGAGGGTGTCTCGTAGTCGGCCAATATGGCGTTAACCTCCGTAACAGCGTCACCGAGAGCCACGTTAGCACCAACCATACCCTTCACGGTGACGATACGCTGACGGTTCTCGCGCTCGATCTCGGGAGATGAGAATGTCTCCTTCACCTCGGCAACCTCCTTGAGGCGTACGGGGCGACCCGTGGCCGAGTAGAGGATGATGTTCTCAACCTCCTCGATGCTCTCGCGGAAGGGCTCGTCGTAGCGAACAACGATGTCGTACTCGTCGCCATCCTCGCGGTACTTCGAGCACTCGTAACCATAGATACGGTTGCGGATAAACTGCGCTGCTGTTGCGCTGTTCATACCGAAGTATGCCAACTTCTCGCGGTCAAAGATCACGTTGTACTCGGGCTGCAGATCCTCACGCGAGAGCTGCACGTCACGCATAGTGCTGAGCTCCGAGAGTCGCTTCTGGAGATCCTTAGCCGTAGCCATAGCGTTATCCATATTGTGACCAAACACCTTGACATCTACGGTACTTGCGCCACCCATACCGCCACCCTGACCACCGGGCGTTACGGTGAACTCGCGAATCTCGGGGATTGCGGCGAGCTCCTTACGCAGGCCGTCGGCGATCTCGAAGATCGTAGGACGGTCCATATCCGAGAGACGAGGCATACGCATATTGTAGTTGATGATGTGCGAGCCGGTAGTCTGCATAGCTGCAAAGGCGTTCTCCGATGAGCTCTTACCTGCCGAGGTCGACACCATAAAGATGTAGGGATACTTCTCGGCGATGATCGAGTCTACCTGACGAGCGATCTTCGTGGTGTAGTCCACGTGGACGTTTTGCGGCATCTTGATCATCATCGTGATACGTGCGTTATCCGAGGGTGGGAAGAACTCAGTGGGCACCTGACGGATAAGCATCAACGACACGGCAAAGATGCCCATAAGAACCAGTATGGTGGTCTTCTTCCAGCGAACAACGAAGCGCAACGAGCTCTCGTACACGCGGTCCAACCATCTGAGGGCCTTGTCGATAGGCTTGTAGACAATACCGATGCCCTTGTAGGTGTGCTCGCCACCGTCGAGCTTAAGCATATAGGCCGACATCATAGGCGTAAGGGTGATAGCTGCAGTTGTCGACACGCAGACAACGATCGTAACGATCCAACCGAGCTCTCTAAACATAATACCCGACATACCGGGGAGCATCGTAAGAGGCATAAACACGGCAACGACAACCAGCGTTGTGGCGATAACCGAGAGCCATACCTCGTTGGTAGCGTAGATAGCTGCCTCCTTAGGCTTCGAGCCTCGCTCGATATGCGTGGTGATGTTCTCCAACACCACGATAGCATCGTCCACAACCATACCGATAGCGATCGAGAGGGCCGAGAGCGAAATGATGTTAAGCGTTGAGCCCGAGGCATAAAGGTAGATAAAGGCACAGATCAACGAGATGGGGATAGTAAGACAGATGATAAACGTCGCACGCCAACGTCCGAGGAAGATCATAACCACCAAGATCACGAAGATAAAGGCGAACATAATGGTCTCGGCCAGAGAGTTGATGGCGTCGTTAATCTCGCGCGATGACTCGAAGATGGTCTCAACCTTACAGTCGGGTGGCAGCGTGGGGATGATCTCCTCGAGCTTAGCCTGCACATCCTCGATGATCTGCACGGTGTTGGCACCCGTCTGCTTCTGTACGATAACACGCACACCCTGACGACCGTTGATACGCTCATCCATCGTAGCCTTCTCGAGCGTATCGCGAATCTCGGCAACGTCGGTGAGCTTTACGGTGCGGCCGCCGATGTTCGAGATAACGATGTCGCGCAACTCACGCGAGTCGTCGAACTCGAGGTCCGACTTGAGGTTGAAGGTCTGGTTGCCAAGGTCGAGCGTACCTGCGGGGATATTGATATTCTCCGCTGCGATGATACCGCCGAGCGACTCGACCGTAAGGCCGTAAGCCTCCAACTTCTTAGGATCGACGTTCACCTGCACCTCGCGCTCACGGGCACCGATAACGGCAACTGAACCAATACCATTGATACGGTTAAGCTCGTTAACCATCTTGTCGTCGAGGATCTTAGCAAGGGCCGTGTAGCTCTCATCCGCAGTGACAGAGAGCATCATAATAGGCATCATCGATGTCGAGAACTTCATAACCGTGGGGTACTCCACGTTGTCGGGAAGGAGCGACTGTGAGCGGCTGACAACGTCACGAACGTCGTTCGCCGCCTCGGTCATATCGCATCCGTACTCAAACTCAAGTGAGACGATTGATACGTTGTCCGACGACTTCGAGGTGATCTTGTCGAGGTTGTCGACCGAGTTGAGCTGATCCTCCAACACTCGGGTGATGTTGGTCTCGATATCCTCGGCATTACCGCCCGGGTACATAGTGATAACACTGATGTAGGGCACCTCGATATCGGGGAACTGGTCAACGCCGAGCTTTCCGGCAGAGAATATACCGAAGACGATGACCGCTATGAATATTAGCGCGGTAGAAATCGGCTTTCGTACCGCTGATTCGTAAATTTTCATCTTTTGTTAAGTCTTTATTCTTTAACAACTTAGCCTTGTGAACTACTCGTTCACAACCTCCACAGCCTTGCCATCCATAAGGCGTACGAACGAGGTGGTGGCAACCTGCTCGCCAGCCTCAATACCCTTACGAATCTCGACCTTGCCATCAACCTTACGGCCATCGTCAACCAAGCGATACTCCGCAACGCCGTTGTTTACGACGTAGACGAAACGCTCCGACGAGCCTGCCTGCTTCTGCACGGCGATGTCGTCGATCATAATAGCCTCGCGCTGGCCCATATTAAACGTAGCGCGTGCGTACATACCAGGGCGGAGACGCTCGTTTGCGTTGGGGATGGTAACCTCCACGCCGAAGGTGCGTGTTGCAGCATCCAGCGCGGGGTTGATGCGCGATACCTTACCCTCGAATACCTCGCCGGGGAAGATGTCGACGTGGATCTCCACAGTCTGGCCCACCTTAACGTTGGGGTAGTACTGCTCCGATACGTTGGCCATAACCTTGAGTTTGTTGATCTGCATAACGTGCAAGATGGGCATACCGGCAAAGAGGTCGCCATTCTCGTAGTTACGAGCCGTAACGATACCCGAGATGGGCGATACGATCACCGAGTTTTTGCGCATCTGCTCGACCATCTCGCGCTGGAGGTTGAGTGTGTTCTCGATCTCGATAAGTTGCTGGTCCGAGATACCACCGGCCTCGTGTACGGGCTTCATACGGTTGTAGGTATCCTCCACCGTCGAGAGGTTGATCTCCAGCTGCTTGAGGCTTGTGCGGTTAAGCGTTGCAACAACCTGACCCTCCTGCACGCGGTCACCCACGTCGAACTTAATCTGGTCGATGTGCAGACCCTGAGCTGCGGGGGTGATGTCGTTCTCCTTGAAGGGGAGGATCTCCGAGGTGTAGGTCTCGGTGAGGTCGATTGTCACGACCTCGGCAGTCACGGTCTTAACCTGAACGGCACTCTCAGTCTCGGCGTCAGTCGTAGCAGTAGACTTCTGGTTAGAGTTGCAGGCCACGAGAGCGGCAGCTGCAACGATAAGCATAAAACTTTTCTTCATAATTGTTTATCTTTTTTAATTTATTTGCGGTTGTGGGCTACTCTACGCTTGCCGTGCCATCGAGGAATGTCTCCGTGCCGAGAGTCTTCTCGTACTCGGCGTAGGCTGAAAGGTAGTCGTAGATCGACTGTGAGTAGCTGAGCTGTGCCTGTGTGAGCGAGAGCTGTGCAGTGTTAAGCTCGATGATTGTACCCGCGCCGGCGTTATATCGCGTGAGCGAGATATCGTATGCCTTCTCGGCCTGCTCGACCGTGAGTTCGTTGGCAAGCATTGTCTCGCGTGCGGTGAGCAGCGTGTTCACCGACGCCTGCACCTGCAAACGGATACCCTCCTCGGCGTAGTCGCGCTGGAGCTCGAGCTGAGCCATCTGGTTGCGCACCTCGCGAAGCTGGTTTGTCTTCTTCAATCCCGAGAAGATTGGGATTGAGATCTGTGCACCAACAGAGATGGGGTACTGCCACCAGAACTTCGACTGGTTGGCAGGAGCAGCCGTTGCACCGCCCATACCGCCGCCCATAAGGCCGCTAAGGTCGATGCGCTCCTGACCGATATACGAGATCGAGCCGAATGCTGCAATCGTGGGCATACGTGTGGTCTGAATCATCTTCTCCTGATGCTCCAAGAGCTCGCGCTGAAGATCGAGGGTCTTAAGCGTAGTGTTCTCCGAGATATCCATCGTGTAGTCCTCGCCGAGGAGTACCTTTGTGCGGAAGTCGTCGAGCGTGCCACTAACCTCGATATCCACGTCCTCGGGGATAGAGAGGTACATCTTGAGCTGGAGCTTGGTGATCTCTATTGCACTCTCGGCCTGAAGAGCCTGGGGCTTGAGGTTCGAGAGCTGTACCTGAGCTGTGAGGTAGTCATACTCGGCAGCAAGACCGTTGTCGTAGAGATCCTTGGTGTTGTCCACAACGCGCTGTGTCGTTGCGATTGCCTCCTGAAGTACTGTGAGCGACTGCTCGGCGAGCAGCACGTTGTAGTATGCCGAGCGTACGGTAGCCACAAGGTCGATGCGGTTGGCACGTGCGCTCTCCACGGCCGTAGCCATCTGCGTGCGTGTCATCTTCATCTGGCGGTAGACCGAGGGAACGAAGAGCGGCAGCGAAACGTTGCCCGATACGTTAAACGTGTTCTTACCACCGAACGAGAAGCCCTGAGTCATCTCCTGTCGGCGGATAGCCAGTGCATACTGGCCCGATGCCTCGATCTGGGGGTAGAGCGTCGACACTGCCTGCTTATAGACGTAGTCGTAACGCTCGATCTCCAAGTCGGCCACCTTGATGGTGGGGTTGTCGTTTAGTGCAATCTCTATCGCCTTGTCGAGCGTGAGCTGCACCTGAGCCTCTGCCACGCCAAGCGAGGCAAATGCCAAACAGATCGTCATTAATAATCTTTTCATACTATTTTAGTTTTATTTGTTTTCTATTCTTCGCACGTTCCTATCTCCAACAAACGTACACCGTGTAATATTATTGCCAACCCTAAATATTTTTAAAATATTTACTCTTGCAGCTGTCAAACACGACCTGGCCCTCCGTGGTGCAGAGTCCACGGATGAAGATCAGTAGTGCGTAGAAAATCATCTCGATGAGCTCGTCCGACGGTGTCTCCTCGTGCAGCGTGTTTATAAGCATACCGTGTACCGAGTTGTGCAGCAACTTTATGGCGTACTCCTTATTGATATTGGCCTCGAAGTGGCCATTCTTTATGCAACTATCTGCCCAGTTCTCGAGGTCCTGCAACGATTTCGACTGCACGTCGCGCTCGAGTCGCTCGTAGACCGAGGGGTAGAAGCGTCGCATATTTCTGCGCATACGGCCGGCAATGGGGGCAGAATCCATCATACCCTTGAGGTTGCAGACCATAGTCTCGAGGGCTGTCGTCTCGCTCGATATCTGGCTTAGGCGACGGTCGCGCGACTGCTCCGAGTAGTAGCGAATGCTCTGGTAGATAAGCTCCTCCTTGTCTCCAAATATCTCGTAAAGGGTTCTTTTCGAGATACTTAGCTCCTGAGCGATGTCGTCCATACGCACAGCCTTAATGCCCTGCTCGACGAACATCTTTGATGCGTGTTTGATTATTTCCTCCTTATGAGCCATTGTTTAAACCTAATTTTACGGTGCAAAGATACGCAAGAAAACTTGAAAAACAAAAAAAGTTTTATAGTTTTTGGAGTTTTCTTTGGACTATTTTTCTTAAGGTGCAAAATGGCCTATTTCAGTGATGAGTAAAAAAGTATGCGAGAGGCATCCAATTGTGCCACTCGCATACTCCGTAACTACTTACATTTTTACTCAACTCATACGTTTAAATCCCCTCGTAGAGGTTAGCGTAAAACTCCTCGAGCATAGCTCTAAACTCCTCGTACGTGAGTTCGAAGCCATTGAGGAATGTGTCGCGGCCATCTTTGAACTCGAAGAGGTAGAGCTCCTCGGGGCTTGTCACTTTGTAGCCCTCGCCCTCGTATAGCGACATAGGCACTACGTGACCCTCGAGCACAGCGCGCTGGCCATCGAAGTAGAGTACCTTTGCTGCGTATTTTTTGTCCTTGCCCGTGTAGAGCGTGTCGTTCTCATATGTCCATTGGGTTGTGACGTGATAGCCATAGTATCCTATTTCGTGGAGGTAGCTATCAAAGTCTATATAGGCACATCCGCACAAATCTGTATAGCATAGCTTGCCGTCATCACCAAGAGATAGCGTATAACACATTTTTCCACCAACCCACTCATTTCCCCAAGACCAGTGGTCGGCCTCCTCGCCCTTCAGATCGTGGATAAGCATAAAGCGTTGTGTACAAACGAAGAGCTGTGATGTGAGTGTGGCGATGAGCTGCTCGCTGTCGATTGCGCCCTCCTGCTCCTCGACAAGCGATAGTATCGCCTCCATCTGCTCGCGACCATCACTCTTGTCAGGCATCAACGCCCCCTTGTATGTATCCACGCTGGGCTCGTCGGGCTGCTGTGGCTCGTCGGGCTGCTGAGGCTCATTGGGCTCGTCGGGTAGCTGCTGTTCGTTGTTCTGATTCTCGTTTTTCGGAGTCTCCGTGCTTGGCTTCTCGCACGCCGCGAACACCATCAGAGGTATGATGAACGCGCTAAGTAGTAAGTTTCTCATATACACCTGGTTTTATGTTGTGTTTCTACTTACAAAGATAATGTATTATTTTCTAAATATCACCATAAAATTTAATAAAAAAGCCCCCCCCCCGAAGCGTAAATCATTGATATACAGATAGATATAAATATGGCGTAATATTCCGAAATATTACGCCATATTTTAAGGATTTTATCGCGTGCCAATAGTGTCAGCCGCCTGCTTGTTGTAGCCTACTTTACGCGGATACGCTGGCCGATAGATATGCGGTCGATGTTGATGTCGGGGTTGAGCTCCGCGATCTTTGCCGATGTCGTGCCATACTTCTGTGCGATGCGGCCCACAAGGTCGCCATCCACCACCGTATGCCACACCTCCTCGCTGCTTGTTGCAGGGGTCTCCTTTGTAGCGGGCTCAGCAGTGCTTGCAGCCTCGGGCTTTACCTCTGGGGTTGCGGGCTGTGCCGGAGTCTCCGCCTCGGGATTAGTCGTTGGGCTTGAGGAAGTTGCATCCTTAACCTTGATACGCTGTCCGATAGATATGCGGTCGATGTCGATATCGGGGTTTAGGCGGCGAATCTCGGCCGTCGTTGTGCCGTACTTCTGTGCGATGCGGCCCACAAGGTCGCCATCCACCACCGTGTGCCACACCTCGCTCTCGGTGCTCTTGGGCGTCGCGGGTTCGCTCTTTGGTGCAGGCGCGCTCTTTGGTGCCTCGGCCTTCACATCCTTTGTCGTGGTCTCCACGGGCTTGGGGGCAGCAGGCTCGGTTGCGGGCTCCTCGGGCGTGGCTACGCCATCAGCCTCGCGGTCCAGTGAGCCTGCCTCGATAACCACGCGCATACCCGGACGCACCATCACCTTGAGACTATCCAACTCGTTGTTATGTAGGCGAATACATCCCTCCGTAGCGCGCGTGCCGATAGACTCGGGCGCGTGCGTGCCGTGGATGCCGATGCCCTTATGTGGTGGCGTGTAGAGGCGTATGAACCAGTTGCCGTAGCAACCCTCTATCACACCCTTGCCATCGCCGAAGTCGTGGGTCCAGTGCGCTGCGGGGACGATCTCCTGAATCGTGAACTCGCCCTCGGGGGTCTTCATATCGCCCGAACGCTGCTTGTTACCGGGGTTCTTACCTGTGGCAACCTCGAAGCGCGAGATCAGGGCGTCGTTGCTGTCGTAGAGGCGCAGGGTCATCGTCTCCTTCGAGATGACGATATACTCGGCCAAGGCGGGGTCACCCGTGGCCGCCTCTTCGGGCTCAGCGATAACCACCTCCGTAGGCTCCTCGGCCACAGCGGTGGGTGTTGCCTCGGGGCTCTCCTTCGGGGTGTTACCACCGCACGCGATGGCCAGCGCGGCCAACGACGCTAAAGGTATAATGTTATAGAATCTCATTGATAGTATGCTATTTAGGTTACTCCTCTACGTCGGTGGTGTAGATGATGTCGTAGTTACCCGAGCCGAGCATCCTGACGTTGATGATGGCCTCGCCGGGAACGATGCCGAGGATGCGATACTCCTCGTCCTCGGCGAAGAACTCCACGAAAGCCAGCAACTTAACGTCGCTATCTCTGCGCTCGAGGCCGAATACTACGAGGCTCTCCATCTCCTCGCCCGTCATATCGTCCTTATAGGTCCAGTTCTCCTCGATCTCGACGTCGATCTTCGCGCCCGTAGCCGTAGCACCGAGGGCGTAGATGAGGTCGGTAGCAGCACGACGCCACTTGCTCACGTCGAACTCATCGCGATCCTCCTCCGTGCCAGTGATGTGGCGATCCATAACCGAGAACATCTTGACGTTGATGAGGAACGAGAGGTTCACGTAGCCAACAAGGGGCTCGCCATTGGCCACGACGCTCATATTGTCGAGCTCGCCAGCCATATACTCAACCTTTGCCCACTCGTTGTTGACAATCTCCAACACGCGCACTCTTGTGCCGTAGTGCATACCGTTGAGAACGTTGGAGTTATCAGCAGTCGAGGGGGTGCTGCGCAGACGCAACGAGGGGTGTGCGTAGATGATTGCCTCGTGGTCGTTCTTGCCGATTGTGGTCTTACGCCACGAGTGGTTATCGCGGCAGAGCTCGGCGGTATTTACCGAGTAACGGCCCAAGTCGAGCATACCCACAGCATCGGCATCGAAGAAGTCGTTGAGGTCGTTCCACTTGTCGTAGTCGAACGATGCCTCCGAGGCGACAACATCGCTATCCTCAGGGGCGTCGTGCTCGATATCCTCCGCCTCCTCTTCGACTATTACTGTCGGAAGCTCGGGAGCCTCCTCCACAGCATCTGCCGGGGCCTTGTCGCGGTTGGTCACGTAGAGGTAGCCACCCACGCCACCGATGATGGCGGCAAGGAGCAGAACCACGACGTAGATGGTGGTCCACTTGTTGCTCTTCGCAGGTGCAGCTGCGGGCTTACGGTCGATAAGCGTGGCATCGAGGCCAGTGTCGTTTCCACATTTGGGGCAGAAGGTAGCACCGTCGGCGATGCTCTCTCCGCAATGGTTGCATTTTGTACTCATAGGTCTATTCTTTTTTTTAAGTTTTACGTTTCGATGTTGTTGTTTCGGTGTGGCGCGTAGTGTGCCTCCACGGCGGCTACTCCTCCCACTTTAAGACCACGCCCGTGCGCGAGGTGTTATATATATCTATGGTATAGTGCTCCGTGCCGTCGTCGGCTCGGTGTGTCGTTGTGAAGTGCTCGCTGCTGATGTCGGCACGCTCCGTACCGCCAAATCGCTCCTCGTCCGAAGAGAAGAGTACGGTGTACTTACCCGGCCACGGAACGTTGAGTCGATAGTTGGGGATGGATGCCGTCGGATGCCAGTTGATGACAAAGAGCAGCCCCTTGTGCGAGTAGACCATCGTCTTGTTCTCTTCGTCCATCTGGTGGTTGTAGGGATAGCCGTCGCCGAGGACGCCATACTCCTTGACTGCCTCGATCATAGCCTTGTCGAAGGCTCCGAGATAGGAGTAGCGCAGGAAGCCGTTTTCGGCCAGCGACCACTGACGGCGTGCGTGCTTATACGACCAGCCGTTGCCTTCTCGCGGGAAGTCGATCCACTCGGGGTGGCCGAACTCGTTGCCCATAAAGTTGAGGTATGCCTCGCCACCCGTGGTGATGGTGAAGAGGCGTATGAGCTTGTGCAGAGCCATACCGCGGTCGATGATGAGGTTTTCGGATGCGCGATCCATCGCAAAGTACATCTCCTTGTCCATGAGGCGGAAGGCGAGGGTCTTGTCGCCCACGAGAGCCTGGTCGTGCGACTCGGCATATGCCACCGTGCGCACCGACGGCAGACGGTTGGTCATCACCGACCACATCTCCCAGATGTTCCACTCGTCGTCGCTCTTCTCCTTGAGTATCTTAATCCAATAGTCGGGGATGGCCATACCGAGGCGATAGTCGAAGCCCATACCTCCATCCTCGGGCTTCACGCACGAGCCGGGCATACCGCTCACATCCTCGGCGATGGTGATGGCATCGGGGCGCAGGTCGTGGATGAGCTTGTTGGCAAGCGTCAAATAGACGATGGCATCGCGGTTGACACCCTCATCGAAGAAACGCTCGCGGCAGTCGAACTCCACGTAGCCGTGGTGGTGGTATAGCATCGAGGTTACGCCGTCGAAACGGTAGCCGTCGAAGTGATACTCGTCGATCCAATACTTCACGTTCGAGAGCAGAAAGTGCTCAACCTCGCGCTTACCGTAGTCGAAGATCATCGAGTCCCAATACTGCTGATAGCCAGCACCTCCCTCCTTCGAATAGTGGTGCTTCGAGCCGTCGAGCTCGTTGATGCCCTCGTCGAAGTTCTTGACGTAGTGGGCGTGTACGAGGTCCATAATCACTGCGATGCCGAGCTCGTGAGCGCGGTCTACGAGCGAGCGTAGCTCCTCGGCCGTGCCGAAGCGTGACGAGGGGGCAAAGAAGCTCGAGACGTGGTAGCCGAACGAACCGTAATAGGGGTGCTCGGCGATGGCCATAAGTTGCACGGCGTTGTAGCCCGCAGCCTTGATGCGCGGGAGCACATTGTCGCGGAACTCGACGTAGGTGCCAACGCCCTCCCTCTCCTCGGCCATACCGACGTGAGCCTCGTAGATGAGCAACTCGCCTACGGCGGGGGCGTGGAAGTCGTCGTGTTTCCACTCGTAGGGGCGGTCAACGACGAATTGTGCGGTGTAGTTCTTCGTCTCCTCGTCCTGCACTACACGCTTGGCGTAGGCGGGGATGCGGTCGCGCCAGCCGTTGTGGCCGTGGACGTGTATCTTGTAGAGCGAGCCATCGGTGAGTCTCGCGCCGTACATAGCATCGGGAAGGAAGATGCTCCAAACGCCCTCGCGATTGCGATCCAAGCGTAACTCGGTGCGCTGCCACGAGTTGAAGTCGCCAAAGATGTAGACATCCTTAGCCTCGGGCAACCACTCTCTAAACCACCAGCCACGCATAGTCTCGTCGCGCTGCCAACCGAAGTAGCGATAGCCGTTGGCATAGTCTACAATCGACCCTGCGGCCTTCTCGATGTCGCTTAACCTGCTGATATACATATTATAGCGACGTTCTATTTCCTCCTCCACGGGCTGCAACCACTCATCTGCCGCAACCATTGCGAGTTTAGATTTGTGTACTTCCATACTTTTTTTGGTTTATTTTTAGCAAAGATATAAAAAAATCTTCGTATCTTTGCCCGTTGTGAAGTGTTAATTGAATAACAAAACAAATTTATATTTTAACTTAAAACTCTAATTTATGTTTAAAGGACATCCTAAAGGTCTGTATGCCTTAGCTCTTGCGAACACTGGTGAGCGCTTCGGTTACTACACGATGTTGGCGGTTTTCGCGCTCTTCCTTCGCGAGAACTTCGGTCTTGAGGCTGGTACAGCTGGTGCCATCTACTCTACATTCCTCGGCTTGGTATACTTTATGCCTCTTGTAGGTGGTATTCTTGCCGATAAGTTCGGTTTTGGTAAGATGGTAACCATCGGTATCTCGGTTATGTTTGCCGGATATATGTTGCTCTCGTTCCCCTTGGGTGGCGATCTTATCGCTATGATTGCGATGATGGCAGCATTGCTTCTTATCAGCTTGGGTACGGGTCTCTTTAAGGGTAACCTCCAGGTTATGGTTGGTAACCTCTACGACGATCCCAAGTATGCCGATAAGCGTGACTCGGGCTTCTCGCTCTTCTATATGGCTATCAACGTAGGTTCGTTGTTCGCTCCTACCACAGCCGTGGGTATCAAGCGCTGGGCTGAGGAGTCGCTCGGCTATAGCTCGAACGACGCATACCACTTCTCGTTTATGGTTGCTTGTGCAGCATTGGTTCTCTCGATCCTTATCTACTACGCCTTCCGCTTCACGTTCCGTCACGTTGAGGGTGGTAAGAAGAAGGGCGAGGCTGCTGTTGTTGAGGATAACCTCACTCCCGAGCAGACCAAGCAGCGCATCGTGGCCCTCTGCCTCGTATTTGCCGTTGTTATCTTCTTCTGGATGGCATTCCACCAGAATGGCTTGACGCTCACATACTTCGCTGACGAGTTCACCGAGACTACAGCCTTTGGCTTCGACACTATGTTGTTCGACGTATGGAACCTCGCACTCATTATCGTTGCTGTCTACGCTACGTTCTCTATCTTCCAGAGCGATAGCGCTAAGGGTAAGCTCTTCTCGGGTGTGTTGGCATCGGGCGTTTTGGCATTCCTCGTATACCGCGCTATGGGCGTTGAGGCTACTGCTGAGGTAAGTGTTGCTGCTCCTATCTTCCAGCAGTTCAACCCCTTCTATGTTGTTGCGTTGACTCCCGTATCGATGGCCATCTTCGGTTCGTTGGCACGCAAGGGCAAGGAGCCTTCAGCACCCCGTAAGATCGCTTACGGTATGTTGGTTGCCGCTATCGGTTTTGTTATTATGGCTGTCGGCTCTGATGGCTTGAATACGCCTAACGACCAGCAGCGTGCTATCGCCGTACAGAAGGCCGAGCAGTTTGCTGCCGAGTACTACACCGTAGCTTCTACAGCTAAGGAGCTCGAGGCTATGAAGGATAACAAGGATCTTGCAGCTCAGGTTAAGCCCGCTACCGACTTTATGGGTAAGCTTACAAAGACCACTAAGCCCGTGTTCTTCGACGTATACAACGCAAGCGTTACTATCCTTGCAGCTAATGCTACTCCCGTAGTTGAGGAGGTAGTTGAGGCTCCCGCAGTTGAGGAGACTGTTGCTACTGAGGAGGTAGTTGAGGCTCCCGTAGTTGAGGAGGTTGTTGCCGAGGCTCCTGTTGCTGAGGATAACGCCGCTGTTTTGGAGGCTGAGGCTACATTGGCAGCTATCAAGGCTGATACTAAGTCTGAGACTCGTACATCGCCCTACTGGTTGATCTTCACATACTTGATCCTTACGTTCGCTGAGCTCTTGCTCTCGCCTATGGGTATCTCGTTCGTATCGAAGGTTGCTCCTCCGAAGCTCAAGGGTCTTATGATGGGTGGCTGGTTCGTGGCTACTGCTATCGGTAATATGCTTGTTGCCGTGGGCGGTTTCCTCTGGGCAGGTCTTCCCTTGTGGTCGGTATGGACAGTATTCGTTGTTCTCTGCTTGCTCTCAGCACTCTTTATGTTTGTGATGATGAAGCGTTTGGAGAGCGTTACGAAGTAACAGATCCAAATAACATAAACAAAAGACTCTGCTCCTCGGGGCAGAGTTCTTTTGTTTATGTGGCTGAGCATTAGACTTACGCCCAGAGGTGCTCGATGAGAATCTTGAGGCCGATGGCGATAAGAATGATGCCGCCGAGGATGCCGGCCTTCGCGCCGAGGCGCGAGCCAAAGAGGCTGCCCAAGTAGACGCCGATAGCCGATAGCAGCAGCGTGACAATGCCGATGATGATGGCCGGGATCCAGATCTCGATGCCGATGAAGGCGATGGTGATGCCGATAGCTAAGGCGTCAATGCTCGTGGCGATGGCCATAACGAGCATCGTCTTAAAGCCGAAGTCGGCGTTGTGGCTCTCCTCGTCGCCCCAGAGTGTCTCGCGAATCATATTCAGACCGATGATCGTGAGCAGTCCGAAGGCTATCCAGTGGTCGATGTTCGTGACATAGTCAGCGAAGCTCTGGCCGAGGAAGTAACCCACTATGGGCATAAGTCCCTGAAAACCACCAAACCACAATCCTGTGGTCAGAGCGTGGCGCGGCTCCACGCGCTGAAGCGTGATACCCTTACCAACCGATACCGCAAAGGCGTCCATCGCCAAGCCGATGGCGATGAGCAGAAGTTCTACGATTCCCATCTCTAAAATCTGTTATCTGTTATAGTCGTCGAGGGCGGGCGTTGCTTGTCCCTCCTCGTCGAAGAGCTTGCCCCACTGCGGTGAGGTTGCCTCCCATATAAACGTGCCGCGACCCAAACCATCGGGCAGCGAGCTTACGATGCGCTCAATGTCGGTGTAGTGGTCGCGATACTCCACAACGATAAGCGGCTTCTTATACTTTCGAACCAACGCGTTAGCATTTGCCTCGAGCTCCTCCAACGTGCCGTGCCACTCGGGGTAATACGACTGGCCGATGAGGTCGTACTCGACGCCATACTCGGCCATAGCATCGAAGAAACGCTCCGACTCCTCGGCCTGACCTCCGAGGGCTACGTGGAGCATAATCTCGGCCGAGGGGGCATATTCGCGTGTGGCACGAACGCCCTCGCGCAGTAACCCGCACAGACCCTCAAACGAGTGACGCACGGAGCCATAGGGCCAGAGCATACCGTTGCTCACCTCGTTGCCCACCTGCACCATATCGGGGGCCGTGCCCTGAGCCTCGAGGGCGGTGAGCACCTCGCGCGTGTGGTCGTAGACGGCACTGCACACCTCCTCGTAGGAGTATGTCTGCCACGCTTGCGGCATTATCTGCTTCTGCGGGTCGGCCCAGTTATCCGAGTAGTGGAAGTCGAGGAGGAAGTACATCCCCGTAGCCTTTATGCGCTTGGCCATTGCTAACGTATGCTCGAGGTCGCAATAGCCGTCGCGCTGCGAATAGCCGAGCTCCGAGCGCGGGTTGACAAAGATGCGCAGGCGGATATAGTTAAAGCCGTTATCGCGAAGAATCTCTATGGCATCACCCGCCACGCCGCCATCGCTAAACACCGTGCCACGAGCCTCCTGCGACTGCAGCCACGAGATGTCGGCACCCACAGCATAGGGCTTCTCGATCGACACCTGCGCCTCGGCGATGACTGCCACCGCAAGCGCAACCATAAGGCAAAATACTCTCTTCATACTCCACAAAATTAAGTTGTCTATTATTCTAAGTAGGTATAAACGAGAGCGATACATATCGCTCTCGTTGGCTTGCGTTCCGATTACTTCGCTGCAAACTCCTTGAGCTTCGCGATCTCCTCGGCCCAGCGAGCCTCGTCGGGGGTCTCGAGGATGAGGGGAATGTTGTCGAAGCGCGGGTCGGAGGCTATATATCGGAAACACTCCCAGCCAATCTCGCCATCGCCTAAGGGAGAGTGGCGGTCGATGCGGCTACCTAAGGGGCGCATAGCGTCGTTGAGGTGCATACCGCGGAGGTATTTGAAGCCGATGATGCGGTCGAACTCCGCAAACGTCGCGTCGCACGCCTCCGCTGTGCGCAGGTCGTAGCCCGCGGCAAACGAGTGACACGTGTCGATACATACGCCCACACGGCTCTTATCCTCCACGCGGTCGATGATGTAGGCCAGATGCTCGAAGCGAAAGCCGAGGTTCGAACCCTGCCCTGCGGTATTCTCCAACACGGCCGTCACGCCCGAGCTACGCTCCAGAGCCATATTTATCGACTCGGCGATGCGGTCGAGCGAGCCACGCTCGTCGATACGCTTGAGGTGGCTGCCGGGGTGGAAGTTGAGTCGGTCGAGGCCGAGACGCTCGCAGCGTGTCATCTCCTCGAAGAACGACTCGCGCGACTTCTCGAGACCCTCCGTGTCGGGGTGCCCGAGGTTTATGAGGTAGCTGTCGTGAGGTAGTATCTGCTGGGCGGTATATCCCGCCTCGGCCATCGCCGCCTTGAACGTGGCTATCTGTTTGTCGGTGAGGGTGGGTGCGATCCACTGACGCTGATTCTTCGTAAACAGCGCGAAAGCCGTAGCCCCTATCTCCTTGGCATTACGCACGGCATTCTCTATGCCGCCCGATGCGCTAACGTGTGCTCCTATATATTTCATAATCGTACTCTCTTTTTATATTATTATCCTATTCTTATTGCAAAGATAACGAATTTTTAACAAAAGATTTATATCTTTGCATTGTAATTACCTATTGTCATATAACTTAAACCAATAATACCAAAGAAAACTATGAAGAGACTATATAGCATAGCCCTTGCTCTCGCTTTCATTTTCGCGCTTACGGATGCCTCGGCGCAGGTATCCATTGACGATGTATCCACCTCGGAGCAGCGTCGTGAGTTCGAGAACGACGTCAAGGGTCAGGAGGTCGATGCCGAATACTTCTCCGAGGCAGCCTATCGCGCCGAGCGTCTGGCGATACGCCGTGAGCGCAACCTCGTGGACTTCTCGGCAAACCTGCACGGCACCCTCACCGCATATAGCAAGTCGTGGCAGGCAGCGGGCGATAATGCCGTGACTATCCTTGCCAACATCAACTTCCTCCATACCTTCAAGAAGGGTCGCTTCACCCTCACAAATACAGCCTCGGCAAAGTTCGGCTACAACAATATGAAGACCGATCTGGGCGAGGAGCACGGAGGTACGCGAGGTGTGTGGTTCAAGAATGTCGACGAGGTAGCCATCTCGACAGCTCCGCAGTGGGCGATGGTCAAGAACTGGACCTATGGTGCCAACGTCAAGTTCCGTACGCAGTTTGCTCCGGGCTACGCGGCACGCGGCGACGAGCAGAAGGGTGAGGCACGCGTGTCGAACTTTATGACCCCCGGATATCTCGATGCTTCGGTCGGTTTCACCTATGTCCTCCCGTTTGAGAAGTTCCCGCTCAAGGTCAACCTCTCGCCTCTGGCTATGAGTGCCACCTATCGCGACGACATCACCACCACGAAGGACTATGGCGTGACATCGGGACGCTCGAAGTACGAGGGCGGTCTCTCGATACAGCTCGACTTCGACCGCACGTGGGGAAAGAATGGCTGGCTGCGCTACCGCACCACGGCCTACTCATTCTACGGTTGGCTCACCGACCTGTCGTCGAAGAACCGCTTTGTCCCCACCGAGGAGAAGCCCGAGTATAGCCACGTTGTCCCCACCGTGCGTTGGGAGAACACCATAGACATCAAGGCAACAAAGTACATATCAACGCAGATATACTTCCAGCTCTACTACAACAAGCAGGAGTGGCATCAGCTTCAGGTATCGTCGATGTTGAGTGTAGGTCTGACCTATACCTTCAAAAACAAGTAATTTGCTGTGATAATGGCGCATCTACTTCCGCTAACGAAATATCTCATCAATGGGCAGTACGCATAAGTACAGCCCATCGTCTCGAATTTCGCCGAGCGTTGTATCTGCACCATTCTAACAGCAAATCTTTGCTGTGATAAGGGGCCATCTGCGGCATCTGGCTTGTCGTTGAAATGCTCACATACGCTCAAGTATGCTCCGCTTTCAACGACTGCGACCAGCTACCACATCTAACCCTTTCTAACAGCAAAGAGGGTAGTGTGGGCCGGGAAGTCTGATTCCTCGTTGTCAGCAAAGAGGGTAGTGTGGGCCGGGAAGTCTAAAACTCTTGCAGCGTGGTAAGGTGGGAAGCGGCGGCTGACCATATAATTTATTTTCTCTGGTTGCCATACTTTGTATGGCACTGGGAGCGTTAATGGCGTAAACAAAAAGATAAATGGATAAGAGTAGATTGACAAGATTGTGGAGTACGCTACTGGTGGTAGCTTGTGTGGCCATATCCATATGGATAGGTGTAAGCGTTGGTCGCGGTGTGGAGCGTAAGCGTCTCTATGACACGATGCAACAGATGTCGGGTCAGGTGGAGAGCTACGAGGCCGAGGCCAACGAGTTCGCACGCGAAATCGCAGCCATCGAGCAGCATATCGCCGGCAACGACAAGCTCCTGCAAACGATTATGGCCATCCGTGGCAACTATGTCGATAACATCGACCTCGACACCCTCTATGAGAAGGCCATCCCTGCGCTGCTCTCGGAGCTCGACCCCCACTCGGAGTATATCCCCGCGCGTGATTTCGACGCCGTGAACGAGTCGCTGGAGGGCGAGTTCGACGGCATCGGCATCGTCTTTAACGCTATGACCGATACCATCACCGTGCTCAGCGTCGTGCCGCAGGGCCCCTCGGACAAGGCGGGTGTGCGTGCTGGCGACCGCGTGATACGCATCGACGGCCGTGATGTTGCGGGGCAGAAGATTCCGCAGGACTCGATGGTGCGTATGATGCGTGGTCCGCGTGGCACGAAGGTGATGCTCTCGGTGGAGCGTGCACGTCTCGACGAGCTTGTCGACATAGAGGTTACGCGCGATGCCATCGAGCTTCATAGCGTTGAGACCGCTTTTATGGTCGACCCCAAGTCGAAGATCGGCTTCATCCGCCTCTCGCAGTTCTCGCGCACGTCGTATGCCGAGATTCGTCAGGCGTTGGATAAGCTCGCGGCAGAGGGTATGCAGGGCGTCATCATCGACCTTCGTGGCAATGGTGGTGGCTTCCTCGATCAGGTGATCCCTATGGTCAACGAGTTCCTGCCGGCCGACAAGCTCATCGTCTATACGGAGGATCGCCGCAAGCGTCGCATCAACGAATATAGCACGGGTCGTGGCAAGTATCAGGATGTGGCCCTCGCGGTGCTTGTGGACGAGACGAGTGCCTCGTCGAGCGAGATCTTGGCAGGAGCGATTCAGGATAACGACCGTGGTCTTGTCATCGGACGCCGCACCTTTGGTAAGGGTCTGGTACAAGCGCAGATACCTTTCGAGGATGGCTCGGCAATACGCCTCACTGTGGCGCGCTACTATACCCCCACGGGTCGCTCGATACAGAAGCCATATACGAGTGGTGACGAGATGTCATACCACCTCGACATAATCAATCGCTACAACCACAGCGAGTTCTTCTCGGCCGACTCGATACACTTCGACGACTCGATGAAGTTCACCACGCCTGCCGGTCGCACGGTATATGGCGGTGGCGGTATTATGCCCGATATATTCATTCCGCTCGACACGCTCGGTATGTCGGATTACTATCATAAGGTATGGAATACCAACGTGTTGTATCGCTATACGATGGACTTTACGGATCGCCATCGTGCGGCTATGGATGCTGTTCGGACGCTTGCGGAGCTCGATGCGCTGCTGGCATCGGAGGACCTCGTCGGTGAGTTTGTGAAGTATGCCGAGCGTAACGGTGTTGAGCCCGACAGCGAGGGCCTCGCTATGTCGCGTGAGCTTATCGAGGCTCAGATTCGTGCCTACATCGGCCGTAACGCTTTGGGTGACGAGTCGGGTTTTTATAGTAACATATATGCAATTGACGACGCTATGCAGCGTGCAGTCGCGGAGCTGCGCGCCGAGCTGAAGAGGAGAGGAGGTAAGCGATGATTAACCGTATGTTTGGCACCTTGTGTGCCGTGGCCATAATTGCAGTCATGGTTTTTGCAATTCTTAATCGTGGCAACTACCGCTCGATGTGCTTTAAGGAGAGAGCAAAGGCGGATGTCGTTGTTGCAACACCCGCCTCGGAGCCTGAAATTATCGAACTACCGGATAGTCTATCTCTTCAACCCGGGGTTTAGTACCACATCCGTATTGGGGTAGGGGCAGTACATCTTCGAGTCGTCCCACGTGCCCGTGACCTTGACAGCCTCGTTGCGCATGATGCCCGGGGCAACCTCTATCATAGGGTTCTCCTTGCGGTACTCGAAGTGTTCTTTCAGTCGATACATGCGGAACATGTCGCGTGAGCGTGAAGCGAAGCCACACCAGTAGTATCCCGCAATCTCCCAGCCATGCTCGTTGTATGCCGCCTCGGCGAGCTCCTCGGCACTCATTGCCGTGGTGTAGAGGTTTGTAGTCGTGCCATCGGCGCGATTACGCACGCGGTTAAGCACATCTACAGCCTTCTCGGTCACCCTGCCGGCACGTCCTGTAGCTTCGGCATACCAGCAGTACACCTCTGCAAGACGTATCACCTGACCCGTCTTTTGACCATATTGCGGACCCGGAGAGGGGCTTGTGTAGTCGAACTCACTAACGCCATCTGCCGCCTCTGCCGACTTCATAAACACGGGGGCTACAACCTCACGCGAGGCGGGCTCGGTGTCGTACCACCAGTCGTGCAGCTCGCCATCGGCAAGCATAATCTTGGGGAAGTAGGTAGCCTCCTTGCGTGGTCCCTCGGGAAACTCCTTCCAGAACTTTATCTCACCATTGGTGTCGCCCCAACCCGACTGCTTCATGTCGAGGAGGAAGTCCGTGAGGGGCATCATCTGCGATGTGCGGTCGCGGTTGTAGTATATGCCGAGGATAATCTCGGGATTCTTTTGTGTGTATGCCTGCGAGTAGACGTCGGCATAGTTATCCAAAAGACGATAGTAGTATGTCTTGTTCTCGGTAAGGTCGATAACCTCTTCGGCCTTCTTTGCGGCAAGGTCGTAGTACTCAACGCCCTTATTTAGAGGCCATCCCGCCATGCACATGTAGACATAGGCCATCGTAGCCTTCACAGCACCACGACTTACGGCCACGTTCATGCCGTTGAGCACCTGCGGAGCCTTGGTGTAGTTGTCGGGACACCCCTCCTCGGCAATCTTAAGGTCGCTGAGTATCAGGGTGTATATATCCTCGACGCTCTCGAGTGGTGCGTTGTAGTCAATCTTCTCGTCGAGCATCACGGGCACCTCGCCCCATGTTGTCACGAGGTAGAAGTACGAATATGCACGCCAGAAGTGAGCCTGAGCTATGGCCTCGGTAATCTCGGCCTTGCTGACGTCGGGTGTACGTGAGGCGTTGTTTATGATGAAGTTGGCGGCCTTGATAACCTTGTATCGCTGCTCCCAAAGGTTTACCATCCACGAGTTATTATCCGTCACGCTGTATTGGTCATGCTCACGTAGTGGCTGCTTGTTGCTTGCCGGATGTGTCGATATGTCGTCGCCCGATAGGAAGTTGGTGCCTATATAGTGGTTGGCATACTGCGATGTGGCAACAACCGAGTATAACGAGTTGAGCGATGCCGCGAGGTCGTTCTTTGATGAGAAGAACTCGTCACTCGGGAGCTTACCTTTGGCATCCTCGTCCAAGAAGTCTACACACGAGCTGAATAATGCCGTGCTTAGAAGTGTGAATATCAGTGTTTTGTATTTCATATTATCGTGCATGTTAGAATGTTAGTTTAAGACCTACGGTGTATGTGCGCGGAACGGGATAGGCACCATAGTCTATGCCGTCGTAGCTCGAATATACCTCGGGGTCCATACCCTTATACTTGCTCAGCGTGAATACATCCTGCGCGCTTACGGATATTTGTATGTCTACCACACGTGTCAGGTGGCGAGGTATGGTGTAGGCGATGCTTATGTTCTTGAGCTTGATGAACGAGGCATCCTCCAACCATAGCGTAGAGTTGGCGTAGCTCTTATTGTCCGTATTTGTCACGCTCGGATATAGCGCTTGGCTCTTATCATCGACATAGTCCCAGCCGCGGAAATAGGCATCGCGGAGTGTGATGAAGCGCGACACACCGCTCATTGATGCTGTGGTAAAGCGGCTGATATTCAGACGGTCATAGTCGAAGGCACCGTTGAAGAATATGTTGACCGAGAGGTTGCGCCAGATGATGGTGTTGTTCCATCCTGCCATCCACTTGGGCGATGCGCAGCCGCGTATGATGCGGTCGGCAGCCGTGGGTGCTGTCGTAAGCGAGCCATCAGCCTTGCGGTAGAGGTTGGCACCATGCTCATCGAAGCCCGCCCAGTCGTAGACGTAGAACGAGCCCAAGGGGTAGCCCGGCTTCATTATCTGCATCTCGCCACCGAGGTCGCTGTAGTTTGCTGTAAGGTGGAAGTCGTCGCCCGCGAGGTCTACAACCTCATGTTTTTATGTATGTTACGTTTGCTGTCGTCTCCCACTTCACTGCGCGGTCGATGACGAATGTGTTGAGCGAGAACTCGTAGCCCTCGTTCTGGAGCGCACCCTGATTTACCCAGTACTTGCCGCCACCATTGTATAGGGGCACTTGCTTCTGGAAGAGTAGGTCCTCGGTATTCTTGCGGAACCAGTCGAATGATATGTTTACGCCCGCGAGTGTGAGGTCTAAGCCGACGTCTATCTGCGATGTCTTCTCCCACGTGAGGTCTGGTGTGGCAAAGGTGTTGCCCCAATATCCCGTGTAGTCTGTCGTCGTGCCCCAGCCGTATGATGTCTTTGATAGTAGGCCGAGTGTGTTGTATGCCGAGATGCCCTCGTTACCCGTGATACCATAACTTGCGCGTAGCTTTAGCTGCTCGACGACATCCTGACTCTGCATGAAGCTCTCGGCAGCGATATCCCATGCCACGGCAGCCGAGGGGAAGTAACCCCAGCGGTGGTCCTTCTGGAACTTAGACGAGCCATCGGCACGGAAGGCTGCGGTTATGAAGTAACGCTTGTCGTAGTCGTAGTTTAGGCGCACGATGCCCGACATTAGCGACGACTCGCTGTAGCCATTCGACTGGCTGCGTGTTGCGGCATTGCTCACATCCCAGTAGCCTACGCTCTCGTTGCTCAGCCCCGTGCCACTTATAGACATGCTGCTATCGGTCACGCCGCTAAGCTCCCATACGGCTGTTGCCGCGAGCGTATGGCGACCAAACGTGCCGCTATACGTTAGGTTGTTGGTATTCTGCCAATAGTTGTGCAGTGCCGCGCTGTTCGACATCGAGCTCTTGGCTCCCGGGGCTACCTTGCTCGACGAGAAGCTGTACGAAGGTGCGTAGTCGAAGTCGTAGCCTCCCTGTACGCTGAGGGTCAGGCCCTTGACGATGCGGAAGAGGAGCATGGCATTGGCGTTGAGGTTGTAGCTGTACGAGTCGCTATAGTTCTCCTGCATAACGCCATAGGGGTTGTTTCCCGTGCCTATGTTGTAGGGGTCGTTGTTGTATATGCCTGTTTCGGGATCTTTCATCTCCATCGTAGGCGAGAAGTTGAGCACATGGAACCAGTTGGGTGCTCCATTCTTCTGGTGTAGTACCGAGCCGTTTATCTTTGTCGATATGGAGAGCCATGGGCGCACATCGGCATCGATGTTGGCACGTATACCATAACGCATATACTTCGACTTTATGGTCACGGCCTGCTGGTCGAGGACATTTCCCGACACCATGTAGCGTATCTTGTCGCTACCACCCGTAGCACCAATGTTGTAGTTCTGCGTGATGCCTGTACGTGTGAGGAGATCTATCCAGTTTATGCCCTTCTCCCCCGTGCGGTATAGTTCGAGGTCAGCCGGCGATATAGTATTTGAGCCCTTTATGTCGTTGAGAGCCAAGGCATACTCGTAGGCGTTCATCAGGTCGTAGTTTTTGCGCACCTCCGAGATTCCTGTCTTCGAGTCGAAGTATATGCGCGATGTGCCTTTCTCGCCCGTGCGTGTCGTTATGAGCACCACGCCGTTAGCACCACGCGAGCCATATACGGCTGTCGACGAGGCATCCTTGAGTATCTGCATCGAGGCTATATCCTGAGGGTTTATGCCATCGAGGCCGCTTGACGATATTATTCCGTCGATGACGTATAGCGGGTCGCTACTCTTATTAACAGATGTAGTACCGCGCACGCGCACACGTGCTCCTGCGCCGGGCATACCACTCGATGTTGTCACCTCCACACCTGCGGTACGACCTTGCAGTACGTCGGCCACATTCTTGACGGGCTGGTCGTGGAAGCTACGCTCGCCGATGACCGAAACGGAGCCTGTGAGGTCGCTCTTCTTAAGCTCGCCATAACCCACGATGACAACGTCGTTTACACGCTGCGATGCCTGATATAGAGTTGTGGTGTAGTCACTTTTGTCGGGCGTAACCTCGAATGTCGTGTCGTTGTAGCCCAAGAATGTGACGACGATGGTCGCATCCGAAGGTACGGTAAGCTTGTACTCGCCCATGGAGTTTGTCGCTACGCCTAAGCGGTCGTTGCCCTTTACCAATACCGTGGCACCCGGTATGGGCTCACCCTCCTCGTTGATAATTGTTCCTGTTATTGCTATGGATGTTGCGGGCTCCTGTGCTGCAGCAGGTTCTGCCATAAGCCCGAGAAACACGATGAAAAATAGAATGTTTCGCGTAAATAATCTACTCATACACACATTATCCTTTCTATATATTTACGGACCAAATATAGATAAATAATCTTATATATGTTTATTTTACCTCTTTTTTGCTTGTGAATAGGAAAATTTTGGGGGTGAATCGCCCGACGGAATTGTCTAATTTAATAAAAAGATGGGGTTGTGTTTTTTGGTTTTTAGTGTGATATGAGTTCTTTGAGCTTTGCTCCCAGCTCACTATTCTCCATAACACCATTAATAAGCTCTGCACCAGTGCCATAGAGGTATATGGGTACCATCGCACCCGAATGACCGTCCGTTGCCCAGCGATACTCGATGCCCTGTTCCGAGAGGTTGAAGTCCGAGTTGCCGCTCACAATGGCAAGACCGCCAGTCTCGTGGTCGGCAGTGACAACGACGAGCGTCCCGGGATTGTGCTGGGCATACTCCACGGCTACCTCCACAGCCTCCATAAAGTCGCGCATCTCGCCCTGCTGGCCTCTGGCGTCGTTGCCGTGACCCATACCGTCGATAATCGAGCCCTCGACCATAAGCACGAAGCCGGCGTCGTTCGTGGCAAGATGTGCAATCGCTCTCTCGGTAGCGCGTGCGAGATAACCCTCGCGAGGCTCTATCTCCTTGTCTGCAAGGACGATAAGCTGCTTCGAGTCGCTACCTTCGGCTGCTGTTGTGAGGTTGTCGTATAGCTGAAATCCGCTCTCGGCTATTGCCTCGAGTGCCGCCTCGTGGCTGCCGTAACGCTCGTCGAAGAAGGCCATACCGCCACCGATGGCTATGTCGATGTTGCTTCGCAGTAGCTGCTCGGCTATTGTCGTGTAGTCGTGGCGCGAGGCAGTGTGGGCATAGAATGCTCCGGGTGTGGCGTGTTGCAGGTAGGTGGTTACGACGACGCCCGTTGCCTTATCCCGTTCTGCGGCGACGTCGAAGAGCGACAGGAGTGGTGTGCCATCGGGCAGCTGTCCGAGCACCGTATTGTTTGTCTTGTTTCCCGTTGCCAGTGCCGTACCCGACGCTGCCGAGTCGGTCACACGGTTATCGAGCGAGTAGGTCTTTTGCAGAGCTACGTTCTCGGCACGGTCGAAGATCGTTGGCTCGTAGTTGTTCTCGAGTTGCATCATCGACACCGAGCCAAGACCCATACCGTCACCGATAAGGAAGATGATGTTCTTGACCTCCTGAGCCTCGGCCGTGAAGAGCGTGGCTATGGTAGCCAGCGCGATAAGTAGTCTTCGTTTCATAGTTATATGCGATTTTATGGTATTGCAAAATTAGCTAAAATATCGTATCTTCGCAAGAAATTATCAACCAGATTTTACTATGGCAGAGGTACGCATTGCAGAGGATTGGAAGCAGATATTGGCCCACGAGTTCGTGAAGCCCTATTTCGACGAGCTTGTCGGATTTGTCAAGCGCGAGTATGCCTCGGGTACGGTCTACCCCGAGGGACGTAATATCTTTCGTGCCTTCGACAAGTGTCCGTTTTCTAAGCTCAAGGTGGTAATCATTGGTCAGGATCCCTATCACGGTCCCGGGCAGGCTAACGGGCTCTGTTTCTCGGTTGCCGAGGGCGTGCCGTTCCCGCCGTCGCTACGTAATATCTTTCAGGAGGTCCACGACGACGTGGGTGCTCCCGTACCATCATCAGGCGAGCTCGACCGCTGGGCCGAGCAGGGAGTGTTGCTCCTGAATGCCGTCCTCACGGTACGTGCCCACGAGGCAGCATCACACGCAGGGCGTGGCTGGGAGCTCTTTACCGACGCTGTTGTTCGTGCCATCGCCGAGCGCAAGGAGGGTGTGGTATATATGCTTTGGGGTAGCTATGCGCAGCGTAAGGGTGCCATTGCTGATCCGCAGCGCAACCTGATCCTCCGTGCCGTGCATCCATCGCCACTCTCGGCCTACCGTGGCTTCTTCGGCTGCAAGCACTTCTCCGAGGCTAATCGTTATCTCGAGAGCCTCGGCAAGGAGCCGATACGATGGTAGTACAATAGTAATGAGTAATTAGTAGTGAGTAGTGAGTAGCGAGTAGCGAGTGAAGATAAAAATAGAGAGTAACCATAGCTGATTACTCTCTATTAATTTTTCATCTATCTCGGGCGACGGAACTCGGCAAGTATTATACCCGTTGCCATCGCTACGTTCAGCGACTCGGAGGTGGGTGAGTCGGCGGGGTAGGGCGGAATTAGTAACCGCTCGCTAAGCTCGCGGCGACATTCCTCCGTAAGACCGCGACCCTCGTTACCCATAACGATAACGCCATAGTCCGTAAGTCCCTTAGTATAAATATTTTCGCCATCTAAGAGTGTGCCATATATAGGCATACCCTCGCGATGTGCCTCGTTAAGAAATTCGGCGAGATTCCCTACGTAGTGAACCCTCACGCGCAGGATCGCGCCCATCGTGGCCTGTATCACCTTGGGGTTGAAGCAGTCGGCACACTCGGCTGAGCAGATGATATCCTTAACGCCAAACCAGTCGGCAAGGCGTATAATTGTACCTAGGTTTCCGGGATTCTGCACCCCATCGAGAGCAAGGATCAGCTCCCTTTTTATCTTAGCGAGCGACAGCCTGTGGCGCGGCTTCTCAACCACGGCCAGGGTGTCGGAGGCACTCTTGAGCTCCGAGATACGCTCCATATCCTTACGCTCGACGCGCTCCACCTCCGCACCCACGATGTCGGTGCGCGTGGTGTAGATACGACGAATGTGGTAGTCCGACGCACGAATCTCCTCGACGAGTTTAACACCCTCGGCGATGAAGAGCCCCTCGCTGTCGCGCGTGCGCTTGTCGGCGAGCGAGCGTATGAATTGTATCTCTGCCTTTGTCATCGTTCCTCTTCGATTATGAATGTCTCGCCCTCGGCGGCAACATCGGTGTTCGGAAATATCTCGCGGCACTCGTCACGTAGGGCCTCGAAATCCTTGTATCGCGACGAGAAGTGACCAATAATCAGCCTCTTAGCTCCCGCCTTGGTGGCTGCCTTAGCTGCCTCCGTTGTGGTTGAGTGGCCACGTCCACCGGCCCACTGCTCGTCGGCCGCGGAGTACGTAGTCTCGTGGTAGAGGAGGTCGACGCCAGCGACGCGCTCGGCAGCCTTCGCCGAGTATGCCGTGTCGGACAGATAGGCGTAGGAGCGTGCCTTATAGGGGATATACGTCAGCTCGTCGTTGGGGACCACCTCACCGCTCTCGAGCGTTATATCCTCGCCGCGCTTGGCCGCCACTATCTGTGCGATCTTAAGACCATATTTCTCAATCTTGAACTTGTCGACGTTACGTTCCGGCTGCTTCTCGCGGAAGTGGTAGCCCGCGGCGGGCACACGGTGACGCAAAGGTATCGACCACACCTCTAAGGTGTTGTTCTCCATTACGATACGATGCTCCGTAGTGCGCACCTCGTGCCACTTGACCTCGTAGGGTAGCTCGCTGTCGAAGTAGCGCAGATGGTAGTCGAGGATCTCGCCCATAGGTGCCGGGGCGTAGACATCGAGCGGCGTGCGCTTGCCCATAAGGCCGAGCGTCGAGATTAGCGGAAAGAGACCGAAGCAGTGGTCGCCGTGCAGGTGCGAGATAAACACAGCCCTAAGGCGCAGCGGATTTATGCCGCGCCTTATGAGCTGCTGTTGTACGCCCTCGCCCGCGTCAAGGAGGTAGTATTGCTCGTTGAGGTTGACTACCTGAGCCGACGGGTGGGCTGTTGGCGTAGGCTTAGCTGACGAGTTACCGAGAATCGTTACGCTGAAAGCCATAGCGGGCTGTTACTGGGCAAGCAACCAACGCTCGCAGTCGAGAGCTGCGATACAGCCCGAGCCTGCAGCCGTGATAGCCTGACGGTAGTGGGGATCCTTAACGTCACCAGCGGCGAATACGCCCTCGACAGATGTCTTCGACGTGCCAGGAACAACCTTGATGTAGCCCTGCTCGTCGAGCTCGAGCTGACCCTTGAACACCTCGACGTTGGGGTGGTGGCCAATAGCGAGGAAGAAGCCCATAATGTCGATGGTGCGCTCCTCGCCCGTAACGCTGTGCTTAAGGAGTGCGCCGGTTACACCCTCGTCGTCGCCCAGTACCTCAACGGTGTTGTGCTCGAAGAGAACCTCGATGTTGGGGGTGTTGAACACGCGCTCCTGCATAGCCTTCGATGCACGGAGGTAGTTCTTACGAACGATGAGGTAGACCTTGCGGCAGATAGATGCGAGGTAGGTAGCCTCCTCGCAAGCAGTGTCACCACCACCTACAACGGCAACATCGCGCTTGCGATAGAAGAAGCCGTCGCACGTAGCACAAGCACTAACGCCCATACCGCGATACTTAGCCTCCGACTCCAAGCCGAGGTACTTAGCCGTGGCACCCGTACAAACGATAACCGACTCAGCCTCGATCTGGTGCTCGTGGTCGACGGTAACCTTGAAGGGACGCTCCGAGAAGTCGATGTCGGTGATGATGCCGCGACGAACGTCGGCACCGAAGCGCAATGCCTGCTTCTTAAGATCCTCCATCATAAGCGTGCCGGTGATACCCTCGGGGTAGCCGGGGAAGTTCTCAATCTCGGTTGTTGTTGTGAGCTGACCGCCGGGCTCAATACCCTCGTAGAGTACGGGTGAGAGGTTGGCGCGTGAGGTGTAGATTGCTGCTGTGAAGCCAGCAGGACCGCTACCGATAATCAAAACTTTTACTTTCTCCATAGTCTTAGTTGGTTTTAGTTATAGTGTAATTATTGTTTGCGTTAAGCTAACGTGTATTTCTAAAGTCGGCTTCGTGCTCCCGCGTATCGCGGAAGTCGTAGCCGTAGCCTACCATCATATCGAGGCTCGTGTCGCGCTGGCGGTCGTCGTCGGTAACCTCGCGCATATGGGTGATGATGTTCTCCGCAGCACCGATGATCTCCTCGACCTCCGCATCCTCCGCCTCGTGGCCGAGGAGTGTCGACAGTAGCTCGTAGGCGTAGGCCGCAGCCATATCCTTGTATCGCGTAAACAGTGAGCGGAGCTCCGCGCTGATATCGTCGAGGCCTAACTCTTCGCGTGCGATACTCCCCATTATGCGCTCTACCTCGCCTAAAGGCAGGTACTGACCGCCGAGGTCGATCCACTCGTCGCCCGCAGCCGTTGTCGTGCGGTAGTCGCCGTCGCGGAGCATAATGCCAATGGAGGCACCGATGGCCTGGTTGTACATCTTCACAGCGCGCTCGATCATCGACGAGCGTATCGTGGTGCGGTTGTAGCTATATGTCTTAGCTTCGGGGTCTCCTTCGCGCAGGCGTGTGAGTGTATCCACGCCGCGGAGCATCTTGCCCGTGATGAAGGGGTTGAACTCCTCGAAGCATATATTGTCGTGCTTGAGCTCGCGTCTATCTCGGGCTCTCCACTTCTCGATGTCGCGCACCGTGCCGTAGCTCTTGAGCGCGAGGGCGGGCATAAGTGTCGAGCGTCCCGCCTCCTCGACCAAATAGGAGTAGGGCATATCCTGCGTGTCGTGGTGACGCGTGTGGCTTCCGAGCACCACGGTATAGGGTCCCTCGATTGCGGGCGACATAACGTATGCGCCGCTGCCGAACTTCGTGCCGCGCTGGTGTACAGCCTGATGCACAGCACCGCTCTTGAAGAGGTGGTTCGACTGGTTGGTGCCGCTACCGGCGTTGAAGAACGAGAAGACACCGGCGATGAGCAACGACGACTTATGGTGCGAGACGGTGAAGGGACCGGCAAAGACCGATGCCGCCTCGCCGTTCTCGAAGTGACAGTTGGCAAACATTAGCGTGTCGATGGCCGTGAAGCCATTGTCGACGACGCTATTCTCGCCCACGAAGCATCGCTCGACCATCGAGGCTCCATCTACGCGTGCCGCGCAGTCGATGATGAAGTCGCGGCAGCGCACGTCGATGCCTATCGTTGCACCACGTCCCACGGTGCCGTTCTCCAAAAGCGACGCACCCTCGATCGTGGCTCCCGCCTCGATGTTTACCTCGCGGATGAACTTCGCACCCACAATCCTGCATCCCGCCTCCACACGACCCATCTCCGCGCGATGCTCCTCGGCGCGTGCCGTAGCCATCGTCTCGAGGCGTGCAACCATCTCGGGGCGGTTGCGCATTATGGTCATCAGGTATGCCACCTGCGATGTCAGCTCGCGGTATATCACCGAGCTGCGTCCGCCATTCTCGTTGGCGGCTGCCACGCGCACACCCTCACCAAAGGTCGAGGCCCAGCGACACTCCATACGTAGCACGTCGTCAATGAGGCAGTCGCTGCCTATCGAGTAGTTGGCGATTGTCGAGTCGTAGATGCGGGTCTTGGAGCCTACGGCCACGCTACCCTCGAAGCGCACGTTGCGAAGTTGCTCGGGGCAGAAATCCTCGGCAACAGTCACACGCTCCCACTCCTCGGCATAGCAGCCTCGGAGTTTCAATGCCTCGCGCTCTGCGGGGGTGATATGTCGTAGCTCGTTGTGCATAAGCTATTTGTATGGTGTATATACCACCTTCTTAGTATCGAAGAATTCGTCGTCGAACATCGTGCGAATGTCATAGATATCCCACCCTCGACGCGTTGCGGCCAGCTCCTCGGCCAAGTCGCCACCCTTGAGGTAGAGCACGCCGTTGGGTAGCGAGCCCTTGTCCGTACCCTTGCGTAGCAATGGCCAAGCCCACGGCATAAACCTTGCCATTTCGGTCACGGCACGCGATACCACGTAGTCGAACTTCTCGCCGAGCTGTTCGGCACGTGAGTTCACGGCGCGGAGATTTCGTATGTCGGCACCCGCCGCGATGCCCTCCACCACGCGTATCTTCTTGCCTATCGAGTCGACACCCACGAACTCCGTCTCGGGGAACATAATAGCCAGCGGCACCGACGGAAAGCCGCCACCGCAGCCTATGTCCACAACCTTCGCGCCGGGCTCGAAACGACACACCTTGGCTATGGCCAACGAGTGGAGGATGTGGCGCGTGTAGAGGTGCTCCATATCCTTACGCGAGATGACGTTTATGCGGCTGTTCCACTCCGCGTAGAGCTCGCCGAGACGTTCGTACTGCTCGGCCTTGTGCTCCGTAATCTCGGGGAAGTATCTCTTAATCAGTTCGTGGTTCATATCTTTACTCTTTGTCAATGAGTATCTTGCATATCGCAGCTCGGGCGCGGCGTATCTGGGTCTTGATCGTGTTGAGCGGTCGGCCGAGCTTCTCGGCAATCTCCTCGTAGGTGTACTCCTCGATGAAGCGCATCTCGATCACCTGACGATACTCCTCCGTGAGCTCGTCGAGTGCCGCGTAGAAGTGTGTGCGGCTCTGGTTTATTATCACCGACTCCTCGGGCGAGGGTGTCGTGGCAAGCGGCGCGCGGAAACGCTCGTCGATGGCAACGTCATCGGCACGGCGACGCAGGTGGTCGACCAACGTGTTACGTGCGATGGTGTAGATCCACTGTCCGAAGGTGTAGCTCTTGGAGTAGTGATCCAAGTGGAGGTAGACCTTGATGAAGGTCTCCTGCAATAGATCGCTGGCCATATCCTTGTCGCCCAGACGCTGCTCGAACAGACGTGTCAGCGCATCGCGATAGCGCGTGAAGAGGTACTCGAAGGCCTGCTGATCGCCCTCGGCCGCCAACTCCACGAGGCGTGCATCCGTCGCAACGATATAGTCGTCTATCTCCATAGCTTGGGGTTTTTATGGCTTGCTCGTGCTCCGATCCTCCACTCGATGATGGGGCCCAAGAGGTCGTAGATCCAATACTTTAGGACGATGCCACGCTCGCCGAGGCGGCGCGCTGTGCGGCGCGACGATACCACCACGGCAATATAACGCAGGAGCAGGAGTCCTATTGCCCCGAGCTTAAGCTCTAACGGAAGTATGGCGATGGCTGCGGCGGTTGCGATGAAGAAGAGCACGCGGCTACCGCACTCGCGACGTGAGAATGTCTTTGCTGCGGCGGGGTAGTGCTCGGCCGTTGTCGAGTAGTAGCGCATAAGCTCCATCCACTCAGCCCAGCTCTCGGGACGCTCCTCCTCGACGACCGAGTGGGGTGAGAGCACCACGGCAGTATTCTCTGCGCGGGCGATGGCTTGGAGGTATAGGTCGTTGTCACCGATGTCGATGCCGAGGTAGTTGAAGCCGCGGGTCGACTCGTAGAGCTTGCGCACATAACCATAGTTGCTACGCGGTGCGTAGTAGAGCTTGCCACGCACGGCACGCGTCATAGCGTTACGCAAACGGTGAAACTCAACCATACGCATAAGGAAGGTCTTGAGCGTGTTATGCTCGAAACTCGGCACCGAGGGTGCTGCCACCACCTGACCGCGCTCGAAGCCCTTGGCTATATGTGACAGCCACTGCTCGGAGCGGGGAATAGAGCCCGGCGTGGTGAAGAAGAGCGCGTCGTACTGTGCCGACTTGATACCGACGTTTAGTGCCTGCTTCGTAGAGATATAGATGTGCTCGTTGCCGCCGATGCGCGTAAGACGCATATTCGAGTGCGTGTCGCGGATGAGCTGCAGCTGCTCGTAATAGTCCATATCGCCACCAATGTAGACCACCACAACCTCGAAATGGTCGTAGTCCTGCTGTATCAGCACGGGCAGGTTGTCGGTCATAAAGAGCTCGTTCTCGCCTCTTACGGCCACGATAACCGATATCGGCGGGTTGCCGTTGCCGCGTAGCTTGCGGCGCATAAGACGAAACTTATGTATGCGGTTGTAGGCTATCGCATAGTAGAATAGTTGCACGAAAAAGAGCAACAGGAGAACGCCTATAAGGGCCACTCCCTGCCACTGGTAATGCTCGAGTATGGTATCGAAAAACTGTCTCACAATCACTTATATCTATAATCGCACAAAGATAGCTAATTTTTCCTAAACAACAAAATAGTTTTTCGCATTGCTAAGCCGCGCTTCACATTTTGGCAAATAATGGGCTGAAATGGTAAAAAAGAGCGAGGATTCGAGCGGGCGGTTGTGCCGTTGTCGAATCCTCGTGGTTAACGTGTTTTAGAAGCTATGCCTCTATGTATCAACTACTTGAGATACTTATCCAGCCAGCTGAAGAACTCGCGGTTCCATACCACGTTGTTCTGGGGCTGGAATACCTGGTGTGCCTCGTTCTCGAACGACACAAGGCGAGCGTCGATACCCTGAACGCGTGCTGCGGTGAAGGCCTCGAGTGACTGGCTATAAGGGATGCGGTAGTCTCGCTCGCCGGTGATAATCATAATGGGCGTATCCCAGTTGCCCACCTTCTTGTGGGGCGAGTTGGCGTAAGAACGCTGTGCTACGGCGTTATCCTTCTCCCAGTACGCGCCACCGTAGTCGTTCGTGACGAAGAAGAGCTCCTCGGTGTGGCCATACATCGACTCGAAGTTGAAGATGCCGCAGTGTGCGATGAAGGCCTTGAAACGACCCTCGTGAACGCCAGCGAGGTAGTAGGTCGAGTAGCCGCCATACGAAGCACCCACGCAGCCGCGGTGGTCGGTGTCTACCCACGGCTCCTTAGATACCTCGTCGATGGCTGAGAGGTAGTCGCGAATGTTCTGACCCGAGTAGTCGCCCGAGATCTGGTCGGTCCACTCCTGACCAAACGAGGGGCAGCCACGGCGGTTAGGCGCAACGACGACGTAGCCCTGAGCGGCCATAAGCTGGAAGTTCCAGCGGTAGCTCCAGAACTGCGATACGGTGCTCTGAGGACCACCCTGGCAGTAGAGGAGCGTGGGGTACTTCTTCGTGGGGTCGAAGTCGGGCGGGAGGATTACCCACGTGAGCATCTGCTTGCCGTCGGTGGTTGTAATCCAACGCTCCTGGACCTCGCCAAACTTGATGTTGTCGTAGATCTCGCGGTTGACGTCCGTGAGCTGTGTGAGCTCACCCGTTGAGGTGTTAACGTCGTAGAGCTCAACAGCCTTAGAGATGGTGTTCATATTCGCCACGATGCGACCCTCGGCCATAGTGAAGGCGTTGATGTCGTGGTTACCCGAGGTGATATGCTTGAGGTTGCCCTCGAGGTCGATATGCGCAACCTGATGTGTGCCGCGCCAGGGAAGGACGAAGTACATAGCCTCGTTGCCATCCCACACAACCTCCGTCGCGCAGATATCGTGGTTGCGGGTGATATAGCTGCATTCGTTGGTCTTAAGGTCGAAGACCCAGAGACGCTGCTGGTCGGCCTCGTTGCCGGGGCGACGCTGCGAGCGGAAGGCGATCTTCGTGCCGTCGGGCGAGAATACGGGGTACTTATCGTAGCCTACGAACTTATCGTAGCCCTTAGCTGCCGCCTCCTTCGAGAGGTTGCGCGTCTGCTGTGTAGCGAAGTCGTAGAGGAAGATATCCGAGTCGGTAGAGAGGGCATACTCCGTGCCTGTCAGTGGCTTACAAGTGTAGGCGAGCTGCGAGCCATCGGGCGAGAGGCGAATCTCGGCGGTGTCGAAATAGGGTGCGAGGGGTGCATCGTAGGCCTTGTCCGCACCGATGATATCTACGCCCTCGGCGATCTTACCATCCTTGTAGTCAGCTGCGAAGATATGCAGATACGATCCATCATCCCAGTAGTCCCAGTGGCGAGCCATAAGGTCGTCATAGATGCGCACCTTCGACTTGTCCATATCCTCGTACTTGTTCGAGCCCTTGAGCTTGGCCACAGCCACGCGCTGAACGTAGAAGGCGTGGTCACCGGCGATGCCGAAGCCCTCGATGCCACCGGCGATGGTGCTCAGCTGTCGGAGGTTGCTGCCGTCGACGTTCATAGCCCACGCCTGCATCTCACCCGTGCGGTTCGAAAGGAAGGCAACGTTGTCGTTGTCGAGCCACTGGGGTGCGGTGTTCGTAGAGTTATAGTCGGTAAGTGCGCGCTCCTCGCCCGTTGCCATATCGCGCAACCATAGGAGCGTAATGCCGCGGTTCTCGGCGAGGTTGTACTGCGTGAGGGTGTAGATGAGCTTGCTGCCATCGGGCGAGAGTGTCTGCGCTCCGATGCGCGACATCTTCCACATAACCTCGGGGGTGAGGATGCCCGCAGCCTTCTCGGCGTCGGTGAGGGTGTTGTCGATAGTGAGCGGCTCGGGTATCGCCTGCTCGGAGTTGCCACAGCCACTAAGCGTGAGGCACGAAGCAAATGTCATAATAAAGAGTAATTTTTTCATAAATATTGTGTTGTAGTTTTAGTTTGTTTCTCGTCACAAGGTGACAACTTAATGCTTTTTTGTATCTTTGCCGTCGCATCGACGGCCCTAATTACATCAAGGTTCTGCAACTCGCATAGCCTTAAGTGATGGTAGTTTAATACTTTTTCGTATCTTTGCCGTCATATTATGGAGCAACATAACACATATACCATCCACATCGGATCGGCGCAGGTCACAATCGCAACATCGGCACCCACCTCGGAGTATGCCACTCTCAGGGTGGATGACAAGATGTCGGTTTCGCGAGCGAAAGTAATAAAAAAAGTTGAGACAGACAAATTTGTGGCGATAATATCTTCCGATCCCGAGCGTACGTTTAGGCTCCTTGCTGAGCAATTCGTTGTCGTCGAGGCGGCGGGCGGCGTGGTCGAGCGCGAGGATGGTGAGCTACTGATGATACGCCTGCGCGGTCGTTGGGATCTGCCTAAGGGCCACGTCGAGATGGGTGAAGAGGCTCGCGAGGCGGCCCTGCGGGAGGTGTGCGAGGAGACAGGTATTGTTGCTGATGTTGTTGAGGATGATCCTATTGGCGAGACGTGGCACGCCTATGATACCTATGGACGCTGGGAGCTGAAGCGCACGCGCTGGTGGTGGATGCGTAGGGTGGGTGGCGAGCTAAAACCTCAGGGTGAAGAGGGTATTACGGAGGCTTGCTGGCTCGGAGCGGAGGCACTCGACGAGGCGATGAAAAATACCTACGAGACAATTAAAGAGGTGGTCGCTGCGTTGCATAAGAAACATTGAACGAAGATTTGATATGAATAAGATACTCTGGGTAGATGATGAGATTGATCTGCTGAAGCCTCACGTGATGTTCCTCACGTCGAAGGGCTACGAGGTGGATACCTGCAATAACGGCTACGACGCGGTGGATATGGTTGGGGCCACGGCCTACGACCTTGTCATCCTCGACGAGATGATGCCCGGTATGACGGGCCTCGAGACCTTGCCGCTGATAAAGGCTGCGCGACCCTCGCTGCCGGTGATTATGGTCACCAAGAGCGAGGAGGAGAACATTATGGATAAGGCCATCGGCTCGAAGATCGCGGACTACATAATCAAGCCCGTGAATCCGAATCAGGTGTTACTCTCGATAAAGAAGAACCTGCACTCGCAACAGCTTGTCACCGAGCAGACTACGGCCGACTATCGCTCCGAATTCGGACGTATCGCGGCACAGCAGCAGTCGGCCTCGACGTTTGCCGAGTGGTGCGCCTTGTATCGTAAGATTGTGGGCTGGGAGATAGAGCTCTCGGGCTCGTCGGATAGGAGCATCCGCGAGGTGCTGTCGTACCAGAAGAACGAGGCGAATCAGGAGTTCTCGAAGTTCGTGCGCCGCAACTACTACGACTGGATAAACCGTCGTGCTACGGAGGAGGATACCCCCGTGATGTCGCACACGCTTATGCGCCGACGTATCTTCGACGAGGTGGATAAGGGGGCTAAGACGACGCTCGTACTTATCGACAATATGCGCTACGACCAGTGGCGCACGATAGAGCCTCTGTTGCGTGGCTTCTACGACACGGCCGTCGACGACTTCTACTGCGCCATCCTGCCCACGGCGACGCAGTATGCGCGCAACGCCCTCTTTGCGGGACTTATGCCGCTGGCAATCGACAAGCTGATGCCCGAGAAGTGGCTCAACGACAACGAAGATGGTGGTAAGAATATGTATGAGGAGGAGTTTCTGCGCAGACTCATCGCCCAGACGGGCAAGCGTTACAAGCTCACGTTCGATAAGCTCGTACGCCCCGAGGCGGGACGTAAGCTGTTGGATAATATGCAGCACGTCTACGAGGCCGACTTCTCGGTCATCGTCTACAACTTCCTCGATATCTTGTCGCACGCCCGCACCGAGACGGATATCATCCGCGAGCTCACGGACGACGAGGCTGCCTTCCGTTCGCTCACGCGCTCGTGGTTCGAGCACTCGGAGCTCTACACGCTGCTGAAGCTCCTCGCCGAGCGTGGACACAGGGTTGTCATCACCTCCGACCACGGCACTATTCGTGTGGATAACCCCGTGCGTGTCACGGGCGACAGGGAGACCTCGGCAAACCTACGCTATAAGACGGGCCGCAACCTCGCGTATAACGCACGCGATGTATATGAGGTGACGCGACCGGAGGATGTGCAGCTGCCCTCGGGACGCCTCACGTCGAGCTATATCTTCGCCTACAATCGCGACTTCCTCGTCTACAACAACGACGCGAACAAGTATATACGTTACTACAAAAATACCTTCCAGCACGGCGGCATCTCGATGGAGGAGATGATTGTGCCCTACGTGGTGCTCGAGCCGAAAAGAAGGTGAGAAACAATTAGTAATTAGTAGTGAGTAATTAGTAGTGAGTAGTGAGTAGTAAGTTGGAGGTAAGTAATTGGTAACCATTTAATAAAACATAAACTCATTGATGGAACGAATAATTGAAATAGACTCAATAGATGAACTTGATAAGGTGGCCGAGGCCGTTATCGAAGCCCTCGAGGGTCGCACGGTGGTGGCGTTCGATGCCCCGATGGGTGCGGGTAAGACTACGCTAATCAGCCGTATAGCCGCACTGCTCGGTGCCGACGATATGGTCACAAGCCCCACGTTTGCCATCGTCAACCAGTATGAGGGTCGCGATCGCACGATCTATCACTTCGATATGTACCGCATCGAGCGTGTGGAGGAGGCTTTAGATTTTGGCTCGGAGGAGTACTTCGCCTCGGGAGAGCTCTGTCTGGTGGAGTGGCCCGAGAAGATCGAGCCGTTGCTGCCTGATGATACGATGGTCGTGAAGATAGAGATTCTTGGTGACCAGGAGCGACGTTTTGTAATTCGATAAATAAGGGTTACCTTTGCGCGTCAAAATTTTAGATCAATGGAAAAGTACGAATCAAAACAACGACAAATAAACCATCCCGCGTCGCTTATCTTCCCGATAATCTCGCGTATGGATCTTATGACCCCCGCAATCAAGGATAAGGTCGAGGAGTGGGAGGCAACGCCCGATAGCTGCTCGTTCAAGGTCAAGGGAATGAAAGTGGGATTGCGTATCGCCGAACGCGTTGAGAATAACTATGTTAAGATTGTTGCTGAGGAGGGTGGAATACCCGTCGACTTCAGCTTCTGGATCCAGCTAAAGGAGGTTGCCGAGCGCGACACGCGTGTGAGGATGGTTCTTCACGCCGAGCTCAATATGATGATGCGAATGATGATCGGCAGCAAGATTCAGTCGGGTCTGGACCAGGCGGTCGACGGTCTGGCCAATGCACTTAACAACTTTCGATAGCTGTTCTGCGTAGGCGTTTTATTTGCCTTCCAATGTGTTGCGCGGATAAAAAAAATATTTTATTTCGTATTTTGTTTGCAAATTCACTAAAGTTACCGTATATTTGCGGACATTTTTTGCTGTAAGCCCCCTTAATGGGCAAAGATTGTAGACATTTGTTATTATAAAAAAACTAAATAAATAATTTACAACTATGACAAAGGCAGATATCGTAAACGAGATTGCGAAGTCAACCGGTGTAGAGAAGATTCAGGTTCAGGCTATCGTAGAGGCATTTATGGAGAGCGTGAAGGGTGCGATGATTAAGGGAGAGAATGTATACCTCCGTGGCTTCGGTAGCTTCATCATCAAGAAGCGTGCTATGAAGGTTGCTCGTAATATCTCGAAGAATACTACGATCACTATCCCCGAGCACAATATTCCCGCATTCAAGCCCGCTAAGAGCTTTGCAGGTGAGGTTAAGTAATATACAAACCTTTTAATTATTATAAGTTATGCCAAACGGAAAGAAGCACAAGCGTCATAAGATGGCTACGCACAAGCGTAAGAAGCGTCTTCGCAAGAATCGTCATAAGAAGAAGTAAGTCACTTCTCTTTTAGGACATAGATGGAGCTAAGGCTGGGTCCTTAGCTTCCTCTATTTTTGAGAATAGGTTCTTTAAAATTCGAGGTGTTGTCCGTCGCGGACAATGCCGAAACTTAACGATTTGCATTGTTTCTGATTATGAACAGAGAATTAATTATCAATGTAAATCCAACGGAGGTCTCGATAGCACTTTGCGAGGATAAGGTGCTTGTCGAGTTGAACAAGGAGCAGTGCCAGACGGGCTTTGCCGTGGGCGACATCTACTTGGGTCGCGTGCGCAAAATAATGCCCGGATTGAACGCAGCATTCGTAAACATAGGTCACGAGAAGGATGCCTTCATCCACTACCTCGACCTGGGCCCCGACTTCACGTCGCTCACACAGCTTGTCGATAGCCGCGAGCAGGGGAAGCGTTCGCTTAGAGTTGAGAGTATGAAGCTCGAGCCGCAGTTGGCAAAGGAGGGACGCATCGGCGACCACCTGAAGGTTGGTCAGACCGTTATGGTCCAGATCGCCAAGGAGGCGATATCGACTAAGGGCCCGCGACTTACGGCCGAGATATCGCTGGCGGGTCGCAACGTTGTGCTCGTCCCATTCTCGAACAAGGTGTTTGTGTCGGCGAAGATACGTTCGAACGCTGCAAAGAAACGACTTAGAAAGGTGGCACAGGAGGTGCTGCCACACAACTTCGGTGTCATCATACGCACGGCAGCTGCCGAGGCCGAGGACATCGACATTATGCAAGACATACTCTCTCTTATCGAGAGATGGAACAGGGCTCTTGCCGCTATGCGCAAGAGCGAGGCTCCCGCACGCTTGATGAGCGAGATGAGCCGAGTAAACACCATCATTCGCGACTCGTTGAACGATACGTTCTCGCAGATTTCGGTCGACGACGAGGCTATGTATAACGAGATTAAGAGCTACGTTCACGCCATTAAGCCCGATATGGAGCACTTGGTGAAGCTCTATAAGGGCAAGGTGCCCATCTTCGAAAACTTCGATGTCGCGAAACAGATAAAGTCGTTATTTGCAAAGTACGTATCGTTGCGCCGTGGCGCATACCTCATCATCGAACACACGGAGGCTATGCACGTCATCGACGTGAACTCCGGAAATCGCACTAAGGCGGAGGACGATCAGGAGCAGACGGCCCTCGAGGTGAACCTCGCCGCTGCTGCGGAGATAGCGCGACAGCTTCGATTGAGGGATATGGGTGGTATCGTTATCATCGACTTCATCGATATGCGCAAGGCACCGAGTCGCCAGACCTTGTATCAGGAGATGCAGAAGCTGATGGCCACCGACAAGGCCAAGCATACAATCCTGCCACTCACGAAGTTCGGCCTTATGCAGATCACGCGCCAGCGTGTGCGTCCCATCGCCATTGCCGAGACGTCGGACGTCTGTCCCACGTGTCACGGCACGGGTAAGGTCGAGCCTACGATGCTTCTCGAGAAGAAGATCGAGGGTCAGGTTCAGCTGCTCGCCGAGAAGGGGTGTCGATATGTCAACCTCAGGGTTAGCCCCTATGTTCAGTCGTATCTGTGCCGCGGATTGTGGTCGCTCAGAATGCGTTGGATTTTTAAGTACAAGCTGCGCATCGACATATCATCAGACCAGAGTGTCGGTATGATTGATGTCAGCTACCTCGATAAGAGGGGTGAGTCGCTTCTAATAAATTCGGAGGCTTAAGTCCGGGATATCCCGGCATCGAGGGTGGGCTTTAAGTTAGGCTCGACTCTCGAGAGCAAAATGTAGTGAAGCGATATGGACTATTTGAAAGGTCTTGTCCGCAAGTCCAAACGTGCGGGCGAGCTTAAGAAAAGTTTGGAAAAGAGAGGCTCTACCGTCCATCTTAAGCAGATGGTCGGCGGAGCCTATTCGCTTTATGCCGCCGATATGGTGGAGCGCACGGGGGGTATCCATATCTTCCTGTCGGAGGATCGCGACCGTGCAGCCTATCTCCTTAATGACCTGTACGAACTTCTTGACGAAGAGCGTGTTGCGTTCTTCTCGTCGGGCTATAAACGCTCGGCGGCCTATGGTGCGGAGGATGCTCAGGGCATCGTGCGCCGCACGGGTACGCTCAACGCCGTCACCTCGTTTAAGAAGGGCTACTTGGTGATATGTACTTACCCCGAGGCTCTGGCCGAGAGCGTGACGCAGAGGGTCGAGCTCGCCGAGCTCTCGCGACGTGTCAAGGTGGGTGATAAACTCCAGCAGTCGGAGCTCGTGGCGTGGCTCGCGGATCAGGGCTTCGTGCGCGTGGACTTCGTCTACGAGCCGGGTCAGTACTCGGTGCGAGGTGGTATCGTCGACGTATTCTCGTATGCCGAGTCGCGGCCTTATCGCATCGACTTCTTTGGTGACGAGGTTGACTCGTTGCGCAGATTCGACATCTCGAGCCAGCTGTCGGCGGAGCGTCCCGAAGAGGTGGATATCATACCCAATACGATGAACGAGGGTGGCGAGCGAGTGTCGTTGGCACGCTTTGTCGGTGAGGCGACGTGGTGGGTCGACGATGGCGATTTCGCGCTACGTAAGATTGCGGACATACGTAAGAAGGTGTTGGAACAGGCTGAGAGCGAGGATGATGCGCGGCAGTTGGCCGAACGCGTCACATCGCGTCAAGCCCTGCTTAAGGATTGGGAGCAGTCGACACTCGTGGTCCTGAAGGATAACATCCGCGAGCGACCGATAGATGCGGCCATCACCTTCAACACTGCGCCGCAGCCGGCTTTCAACCGCAACTTCGAGATGTTGGCCGATGATGTTCGGTGGAATGCCGAGCGTGGATATACAACCTCAATCTTGTCGCACAACAAGGCGCAGATCGAGCGTCTCCAGAATATCTTCCATCAGGTGGGGCGACGCGAGGTGTCGTTCCGCGCGGAGGATGTGGTGCTTCACGAGGGCTTCGTGGATAATGATCTGAAGATATGCGTATATACTGACCATCAGATATTTGACCGCTATCAACGCTACCGCATACGTGGAGAGATTAAGCGCGACGAGCAGATGACCGTCGCCGAGCTCAACGCCTTGAAGGTTGGCGATTATGTGGTGCATATCGACCACGGTGTGGGTCGCTTCGGAGGTCTTGTTAGGCTCAACGAGAATGGCCGCACAAAGGAGGTTATCAAGCTGATATACAAGGATAACGATATATTGTTTGTAAATGTTCACGCGCTGCACCGCATCTCGCGTTACAAGAGTGGCGAGGGCGAGCCGCCGAAGATTTACAAGTTGGGAAATGCCGCTTGGCAGAAGCTCAAGGCCACGACGAAGAGGGCTGTCAAGGATATCTCGCGCGAGCTTATCGCTCTGTATGCCAAGCGTAAAGCCTCGAAGGGTTATGCCTTCTCGGAGGATGGCTACCTGCAACAGGAGCTCGAGGCGTCGTTCAAGTGGGAGGATACGCCCGACCAGCAGACGGCCATCGCCGCTGTGAAGCGCGATATGGAGTCGGACGAGCCGATGGATAGACTCGTCTGTGGCGATGTGGGCTTCGGTAAGACCGAGGTGGCCATACGTGCCGCCTTCAAGGCTGCGGTCGATGGCAAGCAGACGGCGGTGCTCGTGCCTACAACCATCCTTGCACTGCAACACTACCGTTCGTTTATGGAGCGTCTACGCGATCTGCCCGTCACGGTGGAGTATCTCAACCGCACGAAGTCGGCAAAGGAGGCGCGACGTATAGCTGAGGAATTGAAGTCGGGAAAGATCGACATCCTCATCGGTACGCATAAGATGCTCTCGAAACAGATTGAGTTTCACGATCTTGGACTCCTTATCATCGACGAGGAGCAGAAGTTCGGCGTGGCAGCTAAGGAGAAACTCACGCAGCTCTCCGTCGCCGTCGATACGCTGACGCTCACCGCCACGCCCATCCCGCGAACGTTGCAGTTCTCGCTTATGGGCTCGCGCGACCTGTCGGTGATATCCACGCCGCCACCCAACCGCCAGCCTATCGTCACCGAGTCGCACACGTTTAGCGAGGAGGTCATCCGCGATGCCATCGAGGAGGAGCTCGCGCGCGGAGGTCAGGTCTACTTCGTCCACAACCGTGTGGAGGATCTGCCTGTTTTGCAGGGCCTCATCACCCGTCTATGCCCTAAGGCTCGCGTTATGACGGGCCACGGACGTATGCCTGCCGAGCAACTCGAGAAGCTAATTATGGACTTTATCTATGGCGAGTTCGACGTGCTTGTGGCAACTACCATCATCGAGAACGGCATAGATATTGGCAATGCTAACACCATAATAATCAACGATGCACACCGCTTCGGACTGAGCGACCTGCACCAGCTACGTGGCCGTGTGGGACGCTCCGATCGCAAGGGCTTCTGCTACCTGCTCTCGCCCCCCGATGAGCTTATCGGCGGTGATGCGCGTCGTCGTCTGAGGGCCATCGAGGAGTTCTCGGACTTAGGCTCGGGATTCAATATCGCTATGCAGGATCTCGATATACGCGGTGCGGGTAACCTCCTGGGTGCTGAACAGAGCGGCTTTATCGTCGATGTGGGTATCGAGACCTACCAAAAGATTCTGAATCAGGCGATCTCGGAGTTGCGTGCCGAGGGCTTGGATGTGTCGGGTCTGTCGCAGGCCGAAAACGATGCGATGAAGGAGATTGCGTTTGTCGACGATGCTACCATTGATATCGACGTAGATGCTTCGATACCTGATAGTTATGTTCGCTCGCAGGCCGAGAAGTTGCGCCTCTATCGCGAGATCGACGCTATGCGCACGGACGAGGCTTTCGATGCCTTGAGGCTGCGCCTCGTGGATCGCTTCGGTGCCATCCCCGAGCCTGTTGAGGAGCTTATCAACGTTGTAAAACTGCGTAGGGAGGCTGTGGAGCTCGGTATGGAGCACGTGAAGGTTAAGAATGGCTTGCTCATCGCGCGCTTCGTGGGCGATAATAATTCGCCCTTCTTCAAGACCGATACGTTCCTCAATATGCTGAGGTTGGTGGTGTCGGACCCTGCGCGTTTTGTGGTTAAGCAATACAATAATCGTCTGTCGATGACCGTTAGAAAGATATACTCTGTGGCCGAGGGTGTCGCTATGCTAAGACACTTACGCTCGGCTGCCGAGACAAAGAGGGAGGCATAGAGAATGAAGCTGATTGTCGATATCGGAAACAGCCGCGCAAAGGTCGTGGTTATGCGTGACAGTGAGGTGGTAAAGGAGCTTGTGTGTGAGCAACTTACCGCTGATACGTTGCGCGACATCGTAGCGCGCTGGACCATCCGCCGAGCGATCGTTGCATCGACCCGAGGCGACGCTACGGAGGTCGTGCACGAGCTACGCGAGATGGTGCCGTATGTCGTGGAGTTTTCTCCCGCACGGACGCCTATGCCTATCGAGAACCGCTACCACTCGCCCGAGACGCTCGGTGCCGACCGCATAGCTGCGGCTGTGGGGGTCGAGGCGTTGTATCCCGGGTGTGATGCTATGATTGTCGACTTTGGCACGGCCATCACCGTCGACTTTGTTGTGGATGGTGCCTACCTCGGGGGTAACATATCACCGGGTGTTACCACACGATTCCGTGCCCTTGCCGACTATACCGCTCGCCTGCCGTTGTGCTCGGCGACGGAGGAGGTTTTGGACCTGGGACGCACGACGCGTGAGGCTATCGAACAGGGGGTGATGCGTGGTGTTGAGTACGAGATTCGGGGGTATATCGAGGACTTTTTAACGGAAAAAGCAAAAAAAATCGTAATTTTCACCGGAGGTGATGCAAAATATTTTGCAAAGAGAATTAAAAATGCGATATTTGCAGACTGTGAGCCGGTAATATACGGACTAAGCAGAATTTTGGAATACAATGCAGAGCAGAGTTAGAAGGATATACTGGGTTGTTGTCGTGTTGCTGATGCTGCCTTTCGTGGCCTCAGCACAGACCAGCAGCGTCAACGCATACTCGCCGTACTCGATGTATGGCCCGGGTGAGTTGCTTACGCCCGGTTCGGTGCAGATGCGCTCGATGGGTGGCGTGGGTATCGCTGTGCGTTCGATGGGACAGGTCAACTTGCTTAACCCCGCGGCCGCGAGTGTTGCGCCACGCAAGAGTTTTCTTTTCGACGTGGGTTTCGATGGCACACACTATCGCAATCGCCAGTCGAAGTACAATGGCGAGAGCTACGCTGGCCGTGCACGCACTGCCTATAACACGGTGAATATCCATAGCTTAGCGTTGACATTCCCGCTGGCTAAGGGCCTCGGTGTATCGTTCGGCGTGGCACCGTATAGCAGCGTCGGTTATAAGATTAAGACCACGGACCAGAGCGAGGATGCGTGGGCAGATGTAGGCCGCGTGATGTATGGTTATAGCGGCGATGGCGATATCACGGAGGTGAAGCTGTCGGTGGGTTGGGAGCCCTGGCGTAACTTCTCTATCGGCGTGGCAGCTAAGTACTTCTGGGGAAACATCGAGAGAAACTACTCGGCCGAGATAGTGAATGACATCACCGGCTCGGGAAGCATCGCCTCGACAACTGGCTTGGATCGTTATAGCGTCAGCAACTTCAAATTTCAGGTGGGCGTACAGTGGAATATCCTCTACTCCGAGACCCAACTCTTTACGCTCGGTGCAACCTACGACTTGGGTGGCAGCCTAAAGCCAAAGAAGCATAGCTATGTCTATACCGACAATACGATTAACTCGATTCAGAGCAACCCCGTGCGCGACAACATCGAGGTTATGGAGCTTCAGGTGCCGCACCAGTTTGGTGTGGGCCTCTTCTACCGTAACAGAACGATGGCGTGTGGTTTGGATTATAACTACGCAATGTGGGGCGATGCGAACAAAGGGTATAACGAGAATGCCAACCCGAAGAACCTCCCCGTGACCTACACCCGTACCCACGACATAAAGCTCGGCTTCGAGTACACACCGCGTTCCACCGACGTGCGTAACTATCTGAACCGTATCTCGTACCGCTTTGGTGTGCGTCTGGGTAACTACTACCAGCGATTCGCAGGAGAGCGTTTGAATAAGATGGCGGTGACGGCAGGTCTTGGCCTCCCTATCAAGGTGTGGGGAGCCTCGTCGGTGAATATCGGCTTCGAGTACGGACGTATGATGCCCGCCTCGCAACCCACATACTACGGGGGTGAGCGTATAGGCCTTGTGAAGCAAAACTACTATAAGGTGACGCTGGGCTTCAGCCTCTTCTCGGTCGACACGTCGGACTACTGGTTCGTGCGCCAGAAGTATGATTAACAAGTTGGTAAATAGAAGAATACAGAAACAAACAAATATAAACTAAAACTTATGAAAGGCGTAAAATTTATTTTGGCAGCAGCTGCAATGGTTGTCGGTTTGTCGGCATCGGCGCAGGATTTTAGCGATGACAAAGTTTATGGTAAGTGGGGTGCTACTGTTGAGGAGCGTCAGGCTAACATCAGTGCAAGTAACTACCTTAAGGAGGCTTTGGATGCTAAGGATTTCAAACTCGCAACTCAGTACTTCCAGCAGTTGCTCAACAGCTGTCCCGCAGCGTCGCAGCAGACGTTCGCTCGTGGTGTTACCCTCTACAAGAACAAGGCGCAGCGCGCACGTAGCGTCGAGGAGAAGCGCGTGTTTATCGACTCTATCCTCTTCATCTATGACCAGCGTGTCATCTACTTCGGTGACCACCAGAAGAATGGTAAGGACTATATTCTCGATATGAAGGCTCGTGATATGCTCCGCTACTGCACAACCGACCGCCCCTTGCTCCGCGCAGGTTTGAAGGATGCTGTCGATGCAGCTATCGAGTCGGGCCGTATCAACCTCGATATCGTTGCTTCGTACTATAAGTTCCTATGCGAGGACTTCGAGTATGATGATAGCGTTACAAGTGATATGATCCTCTCGGAGTATGAGCGTCTCTCGCCCCTCTTTGCTGAGGTATCGGCTGAGGATGAGCAGTATAGAGATAGCTTCGAGAGCAGCTTCGGTACCAGCGGTGCTGCCAGCTGCGAGAACCTCGAGGAGCTCTTCTCTCAGAAGCTCGCTGCCGATCCCGACAATCAGGCATTGCTCTCTCAGGCTGTGGCTCTTATGTCACGCGCTCAGTGTACGAGCGACTTCTTCTTCGCTACTACCGAGAAGTACTACGCTGTGAACCCCTCTTCGGAGACCGCTTTGTTCCTTGCTCAGGGCTTCCAGGGCCGTGGCGAGAACGACAAGGCTCTCAAGTACTTGCGTGAGGCTTTGGCCGTAGAGACTAACCCCACATCGAAGGAGCCTTTGTATGTTCAGATTGCTCTTATCGAGATCGGTAACCGCAACTACTCGGCCGCAGCAGAGGCTGCTCGCGAGCTCCGCGGCATCAACCCCGACAACGGCTACTCATACTTCATCCTCGGTCAGTGCTACGCATCGTCGCCCTGCTCGGATGATAAGATCGGTGGTGCTTCAGTATACTGGGCAGCATACGACGCTATGGCTCAGGCTGTTAATCTTCTCAAGGATGAGCCCGAGGTTCAGAAGGCTGCTCAGCAGCTTATGAACGCTTACCGTGCTGCATTCCCCCAGCAGGAGGCTTGCTTCTTCGCAGAGCTCACCTCTGGCGACCGCTACGTTGTTAAGTGCGGCTTCGCATCGGGTCAGTCAACAACGGTACGCTACCGCTAATATATCGGATTAGGGCATCTACTATGTACCTTAAATCGTTAAGAACTGCAATGTTGGCACTCCTCGTACTGGGGAGTGCTTCATTGCTATTCTCCTGTGACAAGAAGGGCGCGGCTACGGTCTACGACTACGAGACGTTGATGACCGAGTCGAGCGAGAATCGCACGATAACGATGATGGAGAACGGTAAGCGTTCCTATACCTTTACCGCCCCATTGATGGAGGGATATAGTATGGCCTCAAATCCATATCAAGAGTTCCGTCGAGGCATCCATATGACCACCTTTACCGACTCGCTCGCATTAGAGGACGCAACGATCACGGCAAACTATGCCATCTATTACGAGCGTCAGAAGCTGTGGGAGGCAAAGGGCAACGTGGTCATAATCAAGAAGAACCGCCAGACGGGTGATACCGTGGTCACGGGACTCACGGAGATTTACACCCAGCAGCTCTTCTGGAATGCAACGACCAAGAAGATCTACTCCAACGTCGACACCAAGGTCCTGCAGCCCGATGGCTGGCACTTCGGCGTGGGCTTCGATGCCGACGAGGACCTTAAGAATATCCATTTCAGAAAGTATAGCTCCGAGATGGAGTTTGATATGAGCCAACCGGAACCCTCGGATGAGAGTGACGAAGAGTCTGAGGCTGATGTAGATACGTCGGCCGAGGATGGCGAAAAGGGTGGTGCGAGCGATGCTAAGGTGACACCTCAGCGTCCCGCTGTGACACCTACACGACCTACCACTCCCGTGGCCGAGGATCGTAACATTTCGCCTCTGCCCGCGGCAGGGCGTCCTGCGCGTCCCGATGCGAAGGAGGCTCCGGCCGAGCGACCCGCGCCCGTTACACCCTCAATGGGAGGTCGACCTGCGACTCTTCCGGTGGGAGGTGGCGAGCAGCCGCTCACGGTGGGTGCAGGTGCTATGCCTTTGAAGCCCGGAGAAGCCAAGCAGGGCCTTCGTCCCGGTGCGGTGTCTACGCCGGCAGGTCCAGGCTCGCGACCTCAAGGTGCCGAGCAACCTCCGCTTAATGGCGGGGCACTCCGTCCCGGTGCCCAGCAAGCAGCCGGTACGGTCGGTGAGGCAGACGCAGCCACTGAGAGTGACAGCAAATAGGTGTGATATTTTGTTTGTGGGGAGGTAAATATCGGCGTAGAATTATGGCCGGGGATAAGTGTGCGAATAATTTGGTAGACAGTAAGTTAATCGTAAACAAAGAGTAAAACTCGTTTAATATAGCTATGGGAGATGTTTCGATATCAACGGTGGCGGTGATAGTGGTTATGCTGCTATTCTCGGCCTTCTTCTCGGGAATGGAGATTGCGTTCCTGGGACGTAACCGTCTGCGCGAGGAGATCGACCGCAAGCAAAATCCGCTGTTTAACCATATCGCCGATATATTCTCGCATAACGCCAGCAACTACATTACGACAATACTCGTGGGTAATAACATCGCGCTGGTTGTCTACTCTATGTTTATGTCGCAACTGCTCGTCGAGCTCTTCAATTTGGAGAATGCTCTGGCGCAGACCATAATCTCTACCGTCGTAATACTCTTCATCGGCGAGTATATCCCGAAGTCGGTGGTAAGACGAAATCCCAACTTCTACTACTCGTTCTTCTCGCCCGTCATCTATCTGTTATATATAATATTGTATCCCATCACGCGACTATCGACACTGCTCTCCTATGGCCTCATACGCCTTACGGGTACGAAGATCGTCAACCGCGACGAGCCTACGGAGTTCAACCGCGACGACCTTGCATCATTGGTCGAGGCTGATAACGTGGAGGTTGACAGCGAGGATGAGGAGGATATACGCCTCTTCCAAAATGCCCTCGATTTTGCCGACCTGAGAGTCAGAGATTGTATGGTCCAGCGCGTGGACGTGGAGGCTGTGGACCTCGAGTCAACATCTATCGAGGAGCTCACTAACCGCTTCGTGGAGACCCACTTCTCGCGTATATTCGTATGGCACGACACGATTGATAACATCATCGGATATGTCAATTCGAAGAGCCTCTTCGAGAAGCCAGAGTCGATATCGGATGTGCTTATCAAGACCATCTACGTTGCCGAGACTATGCCGTTGCAGGCAATGCTCGAGACCTTCACCAAGCGCAGGGCGAGCATCGCTGTTGTCATCGACGAGTTTGGCGGCACGGCGGGTATCATCTCGTTGGAGGATGTCTTGGAGCAGATCTTCGGAGATATTGAGGATGAGCACGATGTGCAGGAGCTTGTTGAGAAGTGCGTGGCCGATAACGAGTGGATATTCTCGTCGCGTCTGGAGGTGGAGTATCTCAACGAGGAGTACCACCTCGATATCCCCGAGAGCGATGAGTACGACACGTTGGCGGGATATATCATTGCAGAGTATGGCGGCATCCCACACGAGGGCGATAGCTTCGACACGCGACACCTGAGCGTCAAGATCCTCAAGCGCGAGAGTTCGCGCCTCGATCTTGTGGGCATCAAGCGTCTGAAGTAGACGGACGTAGATGTTTGGGGCATTGCGACATAGGTGCTCGTTGCGCGATAGGAGATTGAAATCGAGCAGTAAAAGATAGAGATCGCATAGCAAAAAGTAGGAATTATACCATTTCGATTGGCGTCTGCTGGTCGAAATGCGTTGTTTTTAGCGATTTTTCGCCGAGATGTGCTTTTGTTTAATAAAAATTTACTACCTTTGGACGCTTAAACGATTATAACAATAAAATAATAAATTTCTATGGCTTCATTAAACACACTAAGAACCAAGTACGGCATTGTACTTTCAGTAGTTATTGCCCTCGTACTTGTTGCTTTTATCCTTGACGATCAGCTCTCTATGCAGAATCGCACAAACGCTATCCCCGAGGATAACACCGTTATGACTATCAACGGCACAGAGGTAAAGGCATCGGAGTATGCTAAGTATCAGGAGCTCGTTCGCGAGACGGGTATGAATGAGGATGCTAAGGCGGACTACTGCTACGAGCTCGCTATGTTCGACAACTATGCCGAGCCCTCGCTCGAGGCTCTCGGTCTCGGCGTTGCGGAGGCAGACATCAAGGCTTATGCTTCGGTATTCGCTAAGCAGATGGCTGCTATGTACCAGATGTATGGCTATCCCGCCGACCTTATCCAGAACGAGATCGAGCGTCGTTGGGTTGCGGGTCTTCCTACAATTGATATGACCTTGGCCTACACGAAGTTCACATCGGCTTATTCGGCTGCTAACTATGTTAACCGTCTCGAGGTTGAGAAGCAGATGCGCGATGCAAACCTCACGTTCGACGGTCGTTATGTAATGGTCCCCTATACCGCTATGCCCGAGGTAACGGTTAGCGAGGAGGAGATCAACGCATACTACGAGGCTCACAAGCAGCCCAGCAAGACCTTTGGTGCTCGCACGCTCCGCTACGTTACCTTCAACGTGGAGCCCACGGCTGAGGATCGCGCAGCTGTTGAGAAGATGGTTATGGACGTAGATGCTGCCATTGCTGCCGCTGCTGGTGATAGCGACGCTATCAAGCGCGCTGTACGTACTATCGGTGGTAAGGCTGACCGTTATAAGCTCTTCACTGCTCTCGAGGCTGAGGTTGCCGAGGCTGTGAAGGCTGGCAAGAACTACGGCCCCGTTTTGGTTGACGACGTATGGAAGGCAAGCTACATCATCTCGGATGTTACTGCTCCGGCAAGCTACGACTTCGACGTTGTTACTGTTGACAACGTAGTTATGGCTAAGGAGCTCGCCGATGAGCTTATCGCTAACGGCGGTGACTTCACCAAGCTCGAGACTCCTGTCGACGTGGTTACCGGTAGCCGTCAGATGGTTAATATGAGCGAGAGCGACGCTGCTAACTTCATCAACCGCAAGGAGGGTGATATCTTCACCTATACCTATGATAACAAGCCCGCAGTTGTTAAGATCACTAAGTTGGGTGAGGCTGACCGCTTTGTCCTCACTGCTGATGTTAACAAGGGTATTGAGGCAAGCGAGCTCACTCACAGCAGCATCGTTAAGAGCGTTGATAACTTCGTCAAGAGCGCAGGCTCAAGCGTCGAGAGCTTCAACGAGGCTGCTAACGCTGCTCACTATCAGATCCTTGTAACCACTGCTAACCGCAACGACTATACCGCTATGCAGGGCCGTGAGCGTGGTGTTCGTAACATCCCCGCATCGCGTAACATCGCTGTTTGGGCATACGACGCTCCCGTAGGTGCTGTTAAGAGCTTCCACGGCGAGAATGTTATCTACGTGGCTATCGTGTCGGCTATCGACGAGAACGAGTTTGAGGTTATCAATCCTCGCAATATCGAGACTACCTTGAAGCGCGATAAGCAGTATGAGGCTATCGCTTCGCAGCTCGCTATGGGTGCTACTATCGAGGGTGCTAAGAGTGGCGAGTTCTCGGGTGCTAAGTTCACCGACAACAACATCGACGGTAACTATGATCTCGCATTTATCGGTGCTGTTGCATCGGCTCGCGAGACTGGCGTTGAGACTAAGATTAAGGGTATGACGGGTGCTTATGTATTCGTTGTCGACGCTATCAACGGCGAGGTAGACCTCACGGCTGTTGATGCAGAGCGTACTCCTTCGATGACACAGCTCGAGTCGCAGATGGGTCAGCGCGCTGTTGAGACCATCACCACTAAGGCCAACGTTAAGGACCTCCGTGGCGAGGGCCAGATCTAATCAAGAGGCCGGGTTCCGAGGACTCAAGGGGGCACTCGAGGGGCTGGCACTCAAGGGGGCACTTGAGGGGGCTGGCACTCAAAGGGGGCACTCAAGGGGCTGGCACTCAAAGGGGCACTCAAAGGGGGCACTCGAGGGGGCACTCAAGGGGGCACTCAAGGGGGCTTAAAAATGGGGATTCCTGCTTTGAGGCCAGGATAACGGGACTCTGTTTAATAGATCATATTTATGGGTTGCAGTTTCGGTTGCAACCCATTTTTGTATTGTGGTATATTTTTCGTACCTTTAACGCTGAAAACGATTTAATAAGTAAAACCTAATCGTACTATTTAACTATGGCACAAGTAAAGTCTATCGGAGTGCTCACCTCGGGAGGTGATGCTCCGGGTATGAACGCAGCAATCCGCGCCGTGACGCGTGCAGCAATATACCACGGCCTGCGTGTCGTGGGCATCAAGCGTGGCTATTATGGCTTGGTCTATAACGAGATGGAGGAGTTCTCTTCAAAGTCGGTTAGCAATATCATCCAGCAGGGCGGTACGATCCTTAAGACGGCGCGCTGTAAGGAGTTTAAGACCGTCGAGGGACGTAAGCAGGCTCACGATAATATGCTCGCTGCGGGCATCGACGCACTTGTTGTCATCGGTGGCGACGGCTCGCTTAGCGGTGCTCGCCTCTTTGCCGAGGAGTTCGATGTGCCTATCGTCGGCCTGCCTGGAACTATCGACAACGACCTCGGTGGCACGGATAGCACCATAGGCTACGACACGGCACTCAATACCATCGTCGAGGCGGTGGATAAGATTCGCGATACGGCCACGAGCCACGAGCGTCTCTTCTTGGTTGAGGTTATGGGTCATATGGCTGGCTATCTTGCACTTAACGGTGCTATCGCGTCGGGTGCTGAGGCGGCCATAGTTCCCGAGATGGAGACCGAGATCGACCAGTTGGCCGACCTCGTAAGCCGCGGCTTCCGTAAGAGCAAGAACTCGGCGATTGTGCTCGTTGCCGAGAATCCCGAGACGGGAGGTGCTCTCGGCCTTGCACAGCGCATCAAGGATGAGTTCCCGGAGTACGACGCCCGCGTGACGATCCTCGGACACCTCCAACGTGGTGGCTCACCCACGGCTGCTGACCGTATCCTCGCTTCGCGTATGGGTGCGCAGGCCATCACCGCACTAATGGAGGGCCAGCGCAACGTTATGATTGGCATCAAGAATGGCGAGTTGGTCTACGTCCCCTTCTCGAAGGCGACGACGCATAAACACTCGATCGGTGGCGTGGACTTGGAGATTGTCAAGATGCTGTCGATATAGCCATCTCCGCAAATTGAACATTATAACCCCAATAGAATAAAATACCCAAGAGAATGAAGAGTGTAATAGGTATTGGCAACGCGCTCACGGATATGCTTGTCAATATGTCGAATGACGAGGTGCTCGGCCTTTATAGCTTGGCTAAAGGTTCGATGAGCCTGGTCGATAGTGAGCTTCAGACCGATATATCGAAACACGTGGCGGGATGTCCCTACTCGTTGTCGTTGGGTGGCTCGGCGGGCAACACCATTCGTGCTATGGCGCGCCTCGGTACGCGTGTAGGCTTTATCGGCAAGGTGGGCCACGATACAACGGGCGATTTCTACGAGCAGGCACTGCGTAACATCGGCGTCGAGCCCTATATCCTACGCTCGGAGTATCGCTCGGGTAAGTGCGTGGCGTTGGTCTCGCCCGATGGCGAGCGTACGTTCGTTACGCACCTCGGAGCTGCGGCACACCTCGCGCCGGAGGATATCGACGCTGCGATCTTCGATGACTACGACTGTCTCTATATCGAGGGCTACTTGGTTCAGGATCACGACCTTATACGTACGGCCGTGGAGCGTGCAAAGCAGCACGGACTGCGTGTTGCCATCGACCTTGCGTCGTTTAACGTCGTGGAGGAGAACTGCGACTTTTTGCGCGATCTTGTCGAGCGATATGTCGATATACTCTTTGCCAATGAGGATGAGGCGCGCGCCTTTAGTGGCGAGGCCGATCCGCTGGCGGCTCTTAACTACATAAGCACGATGTGCGAGTTGGCGGTTGTGAAGATCGGAATGAAGGGTGCGCTGATTAGAAGAGGCGAGGAGTTTGTGCAGGTGGGCATTATGGCCGCGGCCAAGCGTGTCGACACCACGGGTGCTGGCGACTTCTACGCTGCGGGATTCCTTGCGGCCTTGTGCGAGGGTCTGTCGCTTAGGCAGTGCGGCACGATCGGAGCTATCGCAGCGGGCAAGGTTATCGAGGTCGTGGGCACCACCTTTGGCGAGGATGCCTGGCGAGATATCTTCGGCCTTATGGAGCAGGTGCGTAAGGAGCAGTGCTTATTCTAAGATGCTGTGACCTGGCTGCTAACGCTTTGGTTGATAGATAAATAAAGTGGGCTGATCCTCGATGGACCAGCCCACTTTGTCTATCCTCGGTGGGTTACTCCTCACCCTCGGCCTCGCGAGCGCGCTGGAGTGCCTCGCTTCCCGACTCCAACGCCTCGGCACCGCGGTCCATAAGGTCGCTGCCTACCTCCAAGCTCTTGTCGACAAAGGCATCGGCCGCAGCCTTGACCTCCATCTTTGTCTTGTTATAGATCTCCTCGCCCTGCTCGAGCGACGCCTTAGCACGCTGGCTAACCTCCTCGGCATGCTCCGAGATTACAGCCCCTGCCTCCTCGGCAAACTCGCTGACTACAACCTTGCCGGCCTCGATGGCCTCCTGTGCCTCCTGATTGAACCTATCGACGCTGTCGTCGGTCTTTTCCTTATTCTCGGCATTCGTGTTGCCACCGCAAGCTACCGCGAAGAGCATCGCCGTAGCGTAAAACATCATCTTTTTCATAGCTCTATCTATTTGTGTTGTTTGTTCTTCTCTTTGTGCCTCGACTGGTTGTGCCTCGTTGTGGCTTACGACCCTCTGGCCGTGTGCCGCGATGCTCGGGTTTTGCAGTGCGGCCTTCAGCCTTCGTGGTGCGATTACCGCCTCTTTTCGTATCGCGTGATGTTGCCTCGTGACGATGATCCGTAGGTAGCGTACCACCAAAGAAGTAGCTCTTCTGGCGACGCTTATCCTCCTGAGAACGAGCCACAAAGAGCGGCTCCGCGGTGTAGGGATTCTCCTCGGTGTAGAACATCACGGACGAGAGTGTCATAGGCGTGGGTGTGAGATCTTGAACCTGCTCGAGCGTGAAGTGCAGCTTGCCGAGAACCTTGTCGGCCAGTGCCCGCATATCCTGCTCGCGACAGCCCGGGTGCGACGATATGAAGTAGGGAATAAGCTGATACTTAAGTTCTTCGCGACGACATATCTGCTGGAACCTGCGGTGCATATCCTCAAACATCGAGAACGACGGCTTGCGCATAAGGCTCAGCACGCGATCCTCCGTATGCTCGGGTGCCACCTTCAGACGTCCCGAGGTGTGATACTTGACGACGGTCTCGAAGTATGGCGACGCGTCGAACAGGTCGTAGCGTATGCCGCTGCCGATGAATGCACGCTTTACGCCCTTCGTCTCGCGAATCTTGCGGTAGAGCTCCAGCAGTGGCGTGTGGTCGTTGTTCATATTGGGACACAGCTTCGGGTGCAGACACGACGGACGCTTACACCTCTTACACAGCTCCTCGTTGCGGCCGCGCATACGGTACATATTTGCCGAGGGTGCTCCGATGTCGGAGATGTAACCCTTGAAGTAGGGCATCTCGGTCAGGCGTCGAACCTCGGCGAGGATCGAACGCTCCGAGCGCGAGTTGATGAACTTGCCCTGATGTGCTGAGATGGTGCAGAACGAGCAGCCACCAAAGCAGCCACGGTGGATGTTTATCGAGTGCTTGATCATCTCCCAGGCGGGGATATCGCCCTTGCCGTTGTAGCGCGGGTGCGGTGCGCGCTCGTACGGAAGGTCGAACGAGTGGTCGAGCTCCTCGGTGGTGAGCGTGGCGTGCGGTGGCGTGATTACCACGTAGCTGTCGCCAACCCGCTCGACGAGCGTAGTCTCGCACTCCATCATATTGCTAAGCGTCTCTATCTCAGTGAAGTTGCGGCCGAATTTGCGCTTGTCGGCCTCGCACTCCTCAAACGAGCTGAGCACGATGGTCTTGCCGTTATATAGCTTCTGGACATACTCCCCATCGGCTAAGAATCCCACCTGCCTAAGGCCGCGCAATAGCTTCATATTAAAGCCGTTACGTAGAGCCTTAGCCACCTCGCGGATGGGCTTGTCGCCCATACCGTAGATCAGCAGGTCGGCACCGCTTGTTGCGAGCACCGAACGTTGCAGCCTGTCGCTCCAATAGTCGTAGTGCGTGAGGCGACGTAGCGATGCCTCGATGCCACCCACGACAACGGGCGTATGAGGGTATAACTTCTTGAGAATCCGGGTATATGTATCTACCGTACGGTCGGGGCGGAAGCCCGCCTTGCCGCCGGGAGTGTAGGCGTCGTTCGAGCGGAGGCGTAGGTTGGCGGTGTAGTGGTTTACCATCGAGTCCATAGCTCCTGCCGTGACGGCGAAGAAGAGCCTCGGCTTGCCGAGCTTCTTGAAGTCGCGCAGGTCGTCCCTCCAGTTGGGCTGTGGCACGATGGCAACGCGATAACCCTCGGCCTCGAGGATGCGGCCAATGACCGCAGGACCAAAGGCCGGGTGGTCGATGTAGGCATCACCCGAGAAGATGATGACATCGAGCTCGTCCCATCCACGAGCCTCAACCTCCTTATTTGTTGTCGGCAGAAACATTTCTTCTACATTTAGGGTTGTAAAACCATTATCCTTATCAAGTGAGGGGGTAGGTGTGTGTCCTCGTCTTGTTAGGGTTGTAAAACCATTATCCTTATCAAGAGAGGGGGTAGGTGTGTGCCCTCGTCTTGTTAGGGTTGTAAAACCATTATCCTTAGCAAGTGAGGGGGTGGGTGTATGCCCTCGTCTTGTTAGGGTTGTAAAACCATTATCCTTATCAAGTGAGGG
>JAGBCY010000022.1 GCA_017937765.1 Alistipes sp. | reverse complement strand
GGTTACTCAGCTTTGGAATAACTTGGCATTACGTTGGTTTTTGCTGGCATTCCTCCAAAAATCAGAATTTCACAAAACCTCTGTCTGCCAATTATTTTGCCCCAAATTTCTCAATTCAACGAATTATATGTAACTTTGCAGTGGAAAACACCTAATTATACAGACATGACTCCTACGTTAGAGAAGCGCGAACGCATATATTTCTTAGACTACGTGCGCGCCGTGGCCTGCTTTTTGGTGATCCTCGTACACTGCATCGAGCCCTTCTACCTCGGTGGCGAGGGCACCTACATCGCCTCACACGAGGATGCACTGTGGGTCACGTGCATCAACTCGCTACTACGCATCGCCGTTCCGCTCTTTGTTATGACATCGAGCTACTTGTTAGTCCCCGTCACGGGCGACACGTCGACATTCTATCGTCGTAGATTTCAGCGCGTTGTGGCACCATTTATCGTCTGGTCGCTGCTCTATGCCGTAGTACCTATGTGGGGTTCGGGCGGCGAGGTGGACATTGCTGGTAACTTCGCATTCCTCAGTCTTAACTTTATGTGGCAGAGCGGCCACCTGTGGTTTGTCTATATGATCATCGGCGTCTACCTCATAATGCCCATAATCTCGCCCTGGCTCGAGCGCGTATCGAAGCGCGGCGAGGAGTGGTTCCTCGGCCTCTGGCTGTTTGCTACGTCCGTGCCATTTATCCGCGAACTTGCCCTAAGCGTGCGCGGCAGTGCTGGCATTTGGGGCGAGGCGAGCTGGAACGAGTTTGGTATGCTCTACTATGTGAGCGGCTTCATCGGCTTCGTCGTCGCGGCACACTACATCCGCACCTATGTCAACTGGAGCGCAGCAAAGACCGCGGCCATAGCCCTGCCTATGATCATCATCGGCTACGTCGCCACGGCACTACCCTTCTACCTCCAGATTCCCAAGAGTTTCCCCGTGGAGGAGAGCATCGACCTCGCAATACAGATGGAGCTTAGCTGGGACTTCACAACGACGGGGGCCGCGCTTATGACGCTCGGTGTGTTCCTGCTCTTTAAACTTATCGAACGCCCGTGCAGTATATATCCGCTCATCGCCGAGCTCTCGAAGCTAAGCTACGGCATCTACCTGCTGCATATGTTCGTGCTGGTCGCTGTCTTCGACATCGTAAGTTCTTGGCAGATAGGCACGCCACTTACGATGTTTGTATCGGCCGTGATAACATTCACCGTGTCGGCCATCATCACGAAGCTACTATCACTCCTTCCCAAGAGCAAATATATCGTTGGATAGTATGAAATTTCGTACCGAGATAGAGGTCGCACCGTGGGCAGAGCCCATAGGTTACAGTCAGAGAATCGTGAGCCTCGGCTCGTGCTTCGCAACAAATATCGCCCAGCGACTACACGACCGCAAATTTAACGTGACATCGTCACCTACGGGCATACTCTTCAACCCCGCATCCATTGCCGCAGCAGTGAGGGATATGGTCGAGGGGCGAATTGTGACGCCCGAGGAGCTTATCTTGCTAAACGACAACTACGTAAGTTATAGGTTCCATTCATCTGTTTCGGGTGCGACACCCGAAGCTACGGCCGAGCATATGAACGAGACTCTGCGCGCAGGGGGAGAAGCCATCAAGCAGGCCGACCTGATGATCGTTACACTCGGCACGGCGTGGGTATATCGCCTGCGATCGACAGGCGTGGTCGTGGCCAATTGCCACAAGCAACCAGCCGCAGAGTTTCGACGCGAGCTCCTCAGCACCGAGGAGATCATCGAAGCCATAGAGGCAATCCTATCGCTCACCCACTGTCGCCTCGTCCTCACGCTCAGCCCCGTGCGACATATTGGCGAGGGCGTGGAGGATAACTCACTCAGTAAGTCGCTGTTACGCGTGGCCATCGCTGAGGTTATGCATCGTCATCCCAAGCGTGTGACATATTTCCCCTCGTACGAGATTATGATGGACGACCTGCGCGACTACCGATTCTACGCCAGTGACCTCGTTCACCCCTCGGAGATGGCTGTTGACTACATCGCCGAAAAGTTTTTCGATGCAGCCCTCTCTGCCGAGGCTAAAGAGCTGATGTCGAAGGTTGTGGATATCACACGCGCGGCAAATCACCGTCCCTCAAACCCTCGAAGCGAACAACACCGCGCCTTCTGTCAACGACAGATCGAGGCAATAGATCGGCTCACGGGAGTAGATTTATCGGAAGAAAGGGGATATTTCGAGCGTATGTTACAAATAAATTTGTAACTTTGTGGGATTTTTGAGCCTATGACACAACTACTGAAACAAGGAGTCGCCCTCCTCATAGCACTTATGATATCGCTCGGCACGACGACGGCCAAGCAGCCCCGCGTGGTGGTCAACATCGTTGTTGGCTCACTCAAGGCCTCGGACCTCGATCGCTACGCCGACAACTTCACCTTCGGCGGTTTTCGTCGTCTTGCGCGCGAGGGTGTGGAGTACACCAACGCCCGTTACGACTATGCACTGACAACAACAGCCTCAGGCCTTGCAACGCTTTCTACTGGGGCCCAGCCCTCGGCACACGGCATCGTGGGCGACCACTGGTGGAACTACGTCGACTCGTCGCTCGTGGAACTAATCGTCGATAACAAGGTGCGTCCCGTGGAGTTCAGCACTGGAACGGGTAACTACTCACCCGTGCGCCTAACAGCCGCTACGGTGGGTGATATGCTGCTCTATAACGACAGCCTCAGCAAGCAGTACACAATAGCCATCGACCCGCTATCGGCTATACTCCTTAACGGCAAGCGAGGCATCGCACTCTGGGCCGAGAAGAACCAGACACATTGGGTCACGTCGTCCTACTACACCTCTGCGCTCCCCGCTTGGCTAAAGCTCTACAACACCGAGGATTCGAATCGCAAACACACCCTAAGGCGATGGACGCCGCTCTATGCCGCACCACTCTACCACAACGAGGAGGTTGCCGTAGTGGAGGGTATCAAGAATAAGAGCACCAAGCTGATAAGCGGCATCGACCTCAAACTATCGCAGGATCTCTACGGCAAGATGCGCTACACGCCTGCGGGCAACACGATGGTTATGGAGCTCGCATCGATACTCTTCGTCATCGAGAATTTGGGCAAGGATGAACATACCGACATCCTGAACATCTGCCTCGACTCATCGCGCTACATTGCCGAGACCTATGGTCCCGAGTCTATCGAGTACGAGGATATGCTCTATCGCCTCGATAAGTCGCTTGCCGACTTCCTCACGTTTCTCTATGCTCAGTTCGACGATCCGGAGGATGTCGTCGTAGTCCTTAGCTCGGACCACGGCACCTCGCCCGCGTACAACCCCGTGGGTGGTGTGACACGCGAGCGATTCAACGTAAGCCAGATGGTGGTCCTCGTAAATGCCTTTCTCGGAGCACGTTACGGCTCGGCCGATTATATCCTCGGCTTTGCTAACAACGCCTTGTACTTAGACCATACGTTGCTTCAGGAGCGACGCATAGACCTCGAGACCGTACGCGAAGAGGTGGCCGTTTTCCTGCTTCAGCTTCGTGGCGTCGCAAACGCCCTCTCGGCATCATCGTTGCGCAATACAGCGTTTGCCAATGGTCGCAGCCGTCTCTTGCAGCAGAGCTTCGTACCGACGCGCTCGGGCGACGTAGTTATCGACTTTATGCCCGGATGGACTATCGAGGATAGCAACTATCGCTCAGCATCGCACGCCGGCTACTACTACGACCGCCGAGTGCCGCTCATAATCAGCCACTCGGGAGATGCTCGGCGCATCGACCGCGAGGTGAGCATCACGCAGGTGGCACCAACGCTCGCAAACATATTGGGCATCGAGGCACCGTGGGCAACCGAGGCCGAGCCACTGGCCGAGTTTTAGATAAGATTTAGACAACAGAGAATAACGAAACAGACGTAACCACATATGACACAGGACACTATTCAGGAGAACATCATCGAGGAGTTCTCGATATTTGACGATTGGCTCGATAAGTACGACTACTTGATAAGCCTCTCGGAGTCGCTGCCCGCCATCGACCCCGCGAAGCGTACCGACCGCTACCTTATCGAGGGCTGCCAGTCGAGGGTGTGGGTTAGTGCCGAACTCCGCGATGGCAAGATGTACTACACGGCAGATAGCGACGCCATCATCACGAAGGGCATCATCGCCCTTCTTGTGAGGGTGATGAATGGCCGCACGCCTGAGGAGGCTGCACACCTCGACCTTTACTTCGTCGACGCCATAGGCCTCGGCGAGAACCTGTCGCCCACGCGTAGCAACGGACTGAGAGCTATGATCCAGCAGATGAAGCTCGATGCCCTGATTTTCACACATACACAAAACCAATAAATAATAGGTAGGTATGACTCCCGAAGAGATTCTTGCTGTTGAGAAGAACATCGTTCTCACGCTCAAAAACATATACGACCCCGAGATCCCCGTAAACATCTACGACCTCGGCCTCATCTACGAGATTAACTACGACCCCACGGGCACGGCCGATATCATTATGACGCTGACGGCCCCCAACTGCCCGATGGCCGATATACTCCTTGCCGACATTCATCGTGAGGTGAGCAAGATTGACGGCGTAAACAAGGTAAACATAACACTAACGTTCGAGCCGCAGTGGGATAAGTCGATGATGTCGGAGGAGGCACTCTTAGAGCTTAATCTCCTATAAATCATCAACTATGTCGCAGCAGCTTGACATAACCCTCGAGAAGCTAATAGAGGGTCGCAAGTGGGGAGCCTGCAGCCAGCACTTAGGCGCACTCGACCCGCTAAGGCGTGCGACACTCCTTGTCGATCTGGCCCACGAACGCCTCCTTCGCAAGTATAACGACATCGAGGAGATACGTCGCGAGGTGGCCGACGACTGGGCACAGACGCTCCACGTTATGCTCTTCCGCTTCATCGGCGGCTCGCACAACCGCACGGCCACGGAGCGACTCGCGAAGATAGCCACGTGCCACATCGTTATGCGCGAGAATAGTTCGCTTCGTAACATCGAGGCACTACTGCTTGGAACATCGGGCCTTCTCGACATCTATGCCGATGACGACTACACAACATATCTACGTCAGGAGTTCGACCACCTCGCCGTGAAGTACAACATTGAGCCTATGCTCGCGGGCGAGTGGCAACTTACGGGTATGTATCTCAACAACCACCCCACGCTGCGCATAGCACAGATTGCCGCCTGCCTGCACGAAAATATGATCACTATGCAGAGCATCACAGCGTGTCAGACGCGCAAGGATGTCTACAAGCTATTCTCGGGCAAGGCATCGGATTACTGGGCTACGAACTTCGTACCGCGCAGCAAGAACTTCGAGATAGGGCGACGCGTGGGAAGTTTCAAGAGCGACATTATGGGCATCAACCTCGTTGTGCCGATGATGTATGCCTATGGCAGATATAGCAACTCCGACAAGCTGATAGACAGATCGTTACAACTCTTGGAGCGCATTCCTGCCGAGAACAACAGATATATTGCCGCGTGGAACTCGAGCAATTACAGCGCAAAGACTGCCTTCGACAGTCAGGCACTCCTGCAACTATCGAAGGAGTATTGCGAGCGTTCGCGATGCGCGGAGTGTCCTTTGGCACGAGTACTTATATACTGCAGCCAGACGCGCAATCGCAAGCAGGAGTTTTAGCTGGCCACCTCCATTTTGTCGGGCTCACTTCATAGTGGTAGGTAGATAGGCAGGCAGACGGGTAGATAGGTAGACAAGCAATCCAATAAAAAAAGAGAGCAACCGATGTTGCTCTCTTTTTACGTTCTATATCATCTACACATTCTAAGTTACTCTACCGTGAGCTGGACACACTCGATGCCCACCTTACGGAGTAGCTCGATACCGTCGTCATTGCGGTAGGGATCGGCATAGACAACACGCTTAATACCCGCCTGAATGATGAGCTTAGCGCACTCTATGCAGGGCGAGGCCGTAACATACAGTGTCGAGCCGTCGCAGTTATTCGCGCTCTTTGCAACCTTTGTGATAGCATTTGCCTCGGCGTGCAACACGTAGGGCTTAGTCTTACCCATATCATCCTCACAGACATTCTCGAAGCCTGCAGGCGTACCGTTATAGCCATCCGAGATAATCATATTATCCTTCACGAGCAGTGCACCCACCTTGCGGCGCACGCAGTATGAGTTTTCGGCCCATACGCGCGCCATCTGCAAGTAGCGGATGTCGAACTGTCGTTGCTTTTGCTCCTTATATCCCACCGTCGTAGTCTTTTATGGTTATGCCATCTTACCGTGGCAGTGCTTATACTTCTTACCCGAGCCACAGGGACAAGGATCGTTACGGCCCACCGACTTATCGACCTTGATAGGTGCCGTCTTGCCCTTATCGCCCTGACCAGCAGCAGCGGCTGCCGCCATACGCGAAGCCTGAAGTTTATTGACGTCGATCTTCGACTTCTGCTCGCGAGCCTGCTGTACGGTGTCGGGGTTGTTCTCCCTGACGGGGAGGTAGGCCTTATTGAGCAACGCGAGGACGTCGCGGTTGATATCCTCCAACATCTTCGAGAAGAGCTGGAACGACTCGAGCTTGTAGATCAACAACGGATCCTTCTGCTCGTAGGTAGCATTCTGCACGCTCTGACGCAGGTCATCCATCTCGCGGAGGTGCTCGCGCCAAGCGTCGTCGATTGTGGTGAACAACGCCACCTTAGCAAAGACACGGTAGATCTCGGCGCAATCAGTATCCTTACATCTCTGCAACTCCACAGGGATAGAGTAACGCAGGCGACCATCGGTGAAGGGGAAGGCAATGCGGATACCCATATTATCCTGATGAGCCTCGTAGATCTTCTCCATCGTGGGGCGTACGATGTCGGCAAATGCCTTAGCCTTACGCTCGTAGAGAGCATTAAGATCGGCAGCAACCGACTCGATGATCTCCTTGGGTTTCATAGCGTTATACTGCTCCTCGATAAGCGTAGTGTCGAGCGCAACCTCGCGCAACAAGTCGAATTTAAACTCCTCGAACGAGCAACCCTCGTGAGCCTCGACAAACTTGATGGCGTAGTCGTAACGCAAGTTATTGAGGTCGATGTCGATACGCTCGCCATAGAGTGCATGGCGACGACGCGTGTAGATTACCTCACGCTGCGAGTTCATAACGTCGTCGTACTCCAACAGACGCTTACGCACGCCAAAGTGGTTTTCCTCGACCTTCTTCTGAGCACGCTCGATGGCACTTGTCATCATACCGGCCTGGATCACCTCGCCCTCCTGGATGCCCATCTTATCCATCAGCTTAGCAATTCGCTCCGAGCCGAAGAGGCGCATAAGCTTATCCTCCAACGACACGAAGAACTGCGACGAACCGGGGTCACCCTGACGTCCTGCACGACCGCGCAACTGACGGTCGACACGACGGCTCTCGTGACGCTCCGTACCGATGATGGCAAGACCTCCACGCTCCTTAACCTCAGGCGTGAGCTTGATATCGGTACCACGACCCGCCATATTCGTAGCGATGGTCACCTGACCACTGCGGCCCGCCTCGGCAACGATCTGTGCCTCGAGCTGGTGCTGCTTAGCATTCAGCACGTTATGCTTGATACCGCGGAGCTTAAGCATACGGCTCAACAGCTCCGAGATCTCCACCGACGTAGTACCCACCAGCACAGGACGACCCTCCGACACGAGCTTCTCAATCTCAGCGATAACGGCGTTATACTTCTCTCGCTCGGTCTTATATACAAGGTCCTCGCGGTCGTCGCGGATAACCTTCTTATTCGTGGGGATCACCACAACATCGAGCTTATAGATGCTCCAGAACTCCGACGACTCGGTCTCGGCAGTACCGGTCATACCGGCGAGCTTGTGATACATACGGAAGTAGTTCTGAAGCGTGATGGTTGCGAAGGTCTGCGTTGCATCCTCAACCTTCACATTCTCCTTAGCCTCGATAGCCTGATGCAGACCATCCGAGTAACGACGGCCCTCCATAATACGGCCCGTCTGCTCGTCGACGATCTTAACCTTGTTGTCGATAAGCACGTACTCTACCTCCTTCTCGAACATAAAGTAAGCCTTGAGGAGCTGGTTCATCGTGTGTACGCGCTCAGCCTTGATAGAGTAGTCGCTGAGGAGCTCATCCTTCTTCTGAGCGCGCTCCTCTGCGCTAAGCTCCTTATCCTGCTCGAGCTCGGCAATACGAGCACCGATGTCGGGCAATACGAAGAAGCCCTCCTCGTTGAAACGCTTAGATGCCACCTCGTGACCCTTATCCGTGAGGATCAACGAGTTCATCTTCTCGTCGTGAACAACGAAGTTGTCGTCGGTAATCTCGTGCATACGACGCTCGTTGTCCTGCATATAGATGTTCTCGGTCTTCTGGAGAAGCACCTTAACACCGGGCTCCGAGAGGAACTTAATCAACGCCTTATACTTAGGCATAGCCTTGTGCGCACGCAACAAGAGCTTACCGGCCTCCTCGTGCTGACCCTCGTTATAGAGACGCTTAGCCTCGGCAACATCGGCCGACGACATCTTGCTCTGGAGGTCGTAGATATACTTTGCCGAGGGCTGGAACTCCGCGAAGAGCTGGTCGCCGCCCTTAGGCACGGGACCTGAGATGATAAGCGGCGTACGAGCATCGTCGATCAACACCGAGTCGACCTCATCGACAATAGCGAAGTGATGCTTACGCTGCACGAGGTCCTTAGGCTGCGATGCCATATTGTCACGCAGGTAGTCAAAGCCGAACTCGTTGTTCGTACCAAAGGTAATGTCGGCATTATAGGCCTTACGACGCTCCGCAGAGTTGGGACGCGTGTTGTCGATACAAGCAACCGAGAGGCCGTGGAACTGATACATCGGACCCATCCACTCGGCATCACGACGTGCCAGATAGTCGTTCACCGTAACCACGTGAACACCCTTGTGAGCGAGGGCGTTGAGGAATACGGGGAGTGTTGCCACGAGGGTCTTACCCTCACCCGTAGCCATCTCGGCGATACGGCCCTTGTGCAATACCACACCACCGAAGAGCTGCACGTCGTAGTGAACCATATCCCACTTGATGACGTTACCACCAGCAGTCCACTGGCAGCTATATATAGCCTTATCATCCTCGATACGCACCAAGTCCTGACGCTCGGCCGCAAGGTTACGGTCGAAGTCGTTAGCCGTAACAACCACCTCCTCATTCTCGGCAAAGCGGCGTGCCGTATCCTTCATAATAGCGAAGGCCTCGGGGAGAATCTCCTCGAGCTTCTCCTCGATCTTATCGTCGATGCGCTTGGTGGTGTCGTCGATCTCCTTCGAGATGCGCTCCTTATCCTTGAGCGATGTTTCGGGAAGCTCCAGAAGCTCCTTATTCTTCACGATGCTCTGCTCATCGGCTGCGATAAAGTCGGCGATGGCCTTACTCAAGGCTGCCGAGCGGGCACGGAGCTCGTCATTCGTTAGCTTGGCGATAGAGGGATATATCGCCTTTATCTTCTCAACGTAGGGAACAATCTCCTTACGATCCTTATCGGCCTTTGAGCCGAAGAATAGCTTGATAACCTTTGATAAAATATCCATAATATTACTCTGTTTTTCTCTTTTTCGTTATGCCTCGTCGGAGTCGTTTCAGCCACAACGCCACACATCGACATATAATGCGCGCAAATATACAATATTTTTTGCTAAGTACAAAAATATTTAATAGTTAGTAGCGCGCAATATTTTCACCTTACAACTCCGCACAAAACAAAAAAGCCATCCCCGGCATCTGCCGAGGATGACCTCCACTAAAAAAAATACACTACTAATAAAAATGCGAATTAACCCTTTTTAGAGTGTCGTTACGTCTGTCTGCTAACGGTGCATAGGCGGACGACCAAAGGCCGCTGCACCAGGTCGTACATCCATACCCTCGTACTTCGTAATATCCCTTGTGGCATTCTTGCCGAAGTAGCGCAGGTTGTAGTTGAACTGCACGGTGAAGTAGCGACCGATGGTGCTATTCCACGCATTCTGTGTATAACCGCTACCCACGGTGCGCACAAAGGCCGTATTCTCGTTCAAGAGGTCGTTAACGCCGATAAGCACCTCACCCAACTGGTTCTTAAATATCTTCTTACCGAGATAGATGTTGCAGAGGAGGTAGTCCTCGTTATAGTCATCCGTGAAGCCGATATACTGGTTGTAGTTCACTGCAGCCGTGAGCGTAAAGCCCTTCCAGAATACCCACTTCAACGATCCCGATGCCGTATGGCTGAAGTACTGGTTGTTACCGCGTGTACGTGCAAGCGTCTGCTTAGCCTCGTTGTACGCACCATTCCACTGCAACGTAAAGTCGATATTCTCCGAGATATTACTTCCCAACGACAGCATAGCATCGTAGCCGAGGTTATTCGTGATGTTCAGCTCGTTGTTCACCTTCGAGGGTGTACGCGACCAGTTGACACCAGCCATAACATTGAGGTTACACTTGATGGGCGCGATGGGGAATCCGTAGCTAATGTGCGTACGGAGGTTGGCAAAGCCATTCATATTCTCGTAGGTAGAATACTGCAAGGGGTTGTACGCCTGGCCATCGTTCTCCGGCAGGCCGGGCATATCCTCAGCCGTGGGATTATAGATTATCGACTGGCCGACATAATCCTGCGTCAACTGCGTCGAGAACATCCACATAAAGGTACGACCCTTCTCGATATTCGAGCGCACGTAGTGGAAATTCAGGCGATGGTTGTACGATGACTGAAGACCGGGATTACCCTTCGAGATATACTGAGCATTCGACACGTCGTAGATATCCTGCAAGTTACGCACGTCGGGATTTTGCGTGTAGGAGTTGATAAATACGCGGATGGTGTTCTCCGGGTTAAACGCTATGTTACCCATCACAAAGTAGGTCACGTGGTCGAAGCCGCGCTTTATGTGCTCGCCCTTGACCATACCGTCGAGTGTCGAGTGCTGGTAGTAGACATTGGCGATGAAGGTGTTACGATCCTTCGAGTAGCGGAAGCCAGGACCTACCCTATGCTCGATGCTACGGCTATCTGTAAGGCTCGAGAGCGACACGTCGGGCGCAAGACCCGCGATGTTATAGTCCGCGCCGGTGATGTAGGCCGTCTTCTCGAGCTCCTGATTCTCGTAGTCAAAGCGGTACTGCATACTCACCTGAGCATTCTTAGCCACAGGCTCGGTATAGGTCACATTGGCATTAACATCTGTCTCAGTCTCAGGGGCAAACGCACTCACATAACGCAACGTAGGATAGTAGATGCCACCCTCCTCGAAGGTCGACAACGTCGAGTAGCTATGCGCCCACGACTCTGGCGTGTTACGTATCGAGTAGCGACCATCTACCGTGATTGTACGACCCACCTTACCGAGCTTCAGTCGATACTGCAAGAACTCGTTGAAGCGCAGTGCACGCGACGACCCCTCCGAACCGTTATAGAGCACCTCGAAAGGTAGACCCTTGCCATCGGCCGTCTCGCCCGACAGCTCGCCATACTGCTGGCTATACGGATCGTTACCCTGGAAGCTGAAGTTCGTGCGCGACATAAGCGACATATTCTCGTTTATGTTCCAATCGAGGCGCACGTTCAGACGGTGGTTGAAGTTATGCGTCTCCGATTCACCCTCCTGGATAAGATCGTCATCGGGCGACGGGCTCTCATACCACTTCTCCAAAACGCTACGGTTTCGTGTGTTTGTACTGTTGTAGAAGTATGATCCATTGAGCTTAACCTTATCACCCTCGCCCCACGAATCGGAGTACTGAACACCGATAGAACCAACGTTTGCCACGCCACTCTGCGGGCGTACCATATACTGACCAACACCACGGCCGCGACCAGGGCCGCCGCCGCTACCTCCCGTCACGCCGAGGATATCCTCGAACGAGAAGTTCTGCTGGTTGACATTATTCAGAAGGCCGATAACCGACACGCGGCTCGAGCCGTGGAACAGATTGACGTTACCGCCGATGTTGTACTTGTGATTCGATGTCACACTGCCGATCTCGGGGGAGTAGATAGCATCGTTTTGGAAGTCGAGCTCTGGAGCGCCGCCATCCGTATCGGGCTGATAACCATAGCCTCCGTAGAGCTTACCAAAGACTCCCTGACGCATATTCGAGTGCGTAACGATGTTGATGGCCTTATATCCCTCGCCATCGTCCATACCCGAGAACTCGGCGTTATCCGACAGTTTATTAAACACCTCGATACGATCGACAGCCTGCGCCGGGAGCGAGTTAAGAGCCGTCGACACATCCTCGCCGAAGAACTCCTTACCATCCACAAAGATCTTCTTAACCTCCTCACCCTGAGCCTCAACCGAACCATTCGATATAGTGATACCGGGCATCTTACGCAACAAGCCCTCAACATCAGCATCAGCCGCCACCTTGAACGCCGCAGCGTTATAGGCCACCGTGTCGCCATTCTGCGATGTGCGCAGAGCCTGCACCTCCTTAACCACGGCCTCGATAGCCACAGCCTCGGGTGCGAGCTCGAGAGTTCCGAGATCGACCGTGCCGCTAACCTTAACCTTGTGGTTCTGCGTTGCATAGCCGATAAAGGTAATATTTACGTCGTACTCTCCTGCCGCAAGACCCGTGACGGTCACAAGGCCCTTAGCACCCGACACCGAGTGCTTATGTCGCTGGCCGTCGGACGACACGACCTCCATAATGGCACCGATGATACCATCCTTAGTCTCAGCATCTATGATCGTAGCCGTAATCTTTCCCGACTGCGCCATAGCTGGCATCGCTACGAGTAGTAGCATCGCAATAGCAAAAAATCTTTTCATCACTATATCTCTTTTTATTACTTACTGGTTAACCTTTGCGCCCATTTGGGCACTCTGTTTACTACACTTTTCGCTTGCGAAAATAATATAATTATTTTATTCTTGCCACACTTTGTCGGTGAATCGCCCAAAAAAGGGTGTCAGTCTCCCAACACCCTCTCGATTTTAGTGTCTATCGCGCCCTTATCTATCTGCGGCCACCACGACGTCCGCCATCGTCGCCTCGCTTGCCGCGACCATCATCTCCTCTATCGCCGCGACCTCCTCGGCCTCCATCATAACCGCTGTGCGGTCCGTGGCCACCACCGTGGTGATACTCCGGGCTGTGTGGTCGTCCGCCATCGTGTGGTCTACTGTGACCCCTCTTCGGTGGGCGATGACGATGATCCGAACCGTGGTGTGCATCGCAACAATCTCGGTGTGGTCGGCACTCGGGACAGAGAGCCATATGCAGCAGTTCGGCATAGGGATTATGTGCTCCACCAGCTATATGGATATCGACGTTCACACGTCCGGGCTTACGATCCGCAGCCGCTGCGTCGTCCATCGCCATTGCACTACCCACCGTCATCACCGACAACGCGAGGGTCAAAAACATCATCTTTCTCATAACAAAAAAGGCTTTAAGGGTTTATAACTTATCAGGCTTACTCCTGTTTCCTGATACAAAGTTACAAACCCTTAAAGCCTTTTGCTCCTCCACCACGGACGAAACGCCCCCACCCGGGGATGAAGCGACCGTCAAGCGAGGTGAACCGATTGCAGCCACTGCTTAAATTCGGGAACTCGAGCCTTAGAAATGATGATACGCTCGGGTGTCTCGATGGTAAGATTCAGCGCGAGACGGCTACCAAACCACACAGCGATATCCTTCACCGCACGGCGCGATACGATAAACTGACGATTGGCACGGAAGAACCTCTCGGACGACAACTGCTGACCCAAAGCCTCGAGTGTCTTATCCACGGGGTATGTATCGCCCGCAAGCGTCGTGAGCGTCACGCGTTCGGCGAAGGTATAGAAGAAGGCGATATCATCCATATCCACCGGTATAATCTTATCCTTATAGCGCACAAGCATCGTGCGCAGCTCGCTCGTCGGCTCCTCCTCGACCAACTTCGCAATGTGCTCGCGCCCCTCGGCTCGCTCTGTGGCAGTTAGGCGACGCAGCTTATCGAGTGCACGCTGCAAATCATCCTCCTTGAAGGGCTTGAGCAGGTAGTCGATGCTGTTTACCTTGAAGGCCTCGAGCGCGTACTCGTCATAGGCCGTGGTAAATATGATAGGTATATTGATATCTACGCTCTTAAAGATGCGGAACGACTCACCGTCGGCGAGGTGTATATCCATAAAGACCACGTCGGCCTCGACCTCGCCAGAGAAGAACTCCACGCTCTCCTCCACCGACTCCAACACCGCAACCACCTCAGCCTTAGGCTCTATATTACTAAGCATTGTGCGAAGATTCACGGCAGCAGCCGTCTCATCCTCAACGATAATTACCCTTTTCATCAGCTAAATTCTTTTACATTACTTCTTCTCGGGGTTATCCAGCGGCATACGCACCATAAAACGGTCAGCCTCGTCCACAATCTCGATGCTGTGACCCGTGATTATCTGCCAGCGACTACGCAGGTTATTCAGCCCGATACCCGTCGAGGGCTCCACATCGAGCTTCGGATGCTTCGGGTTCTCAATCTCGAGGACACCGCCGCGCGTGCGGATAGTCACGTGCAACGGGTTCTTCGTGGTTATACTATTGTGTTTCACAGCGTTACCAATGAGCGGTTGGAGCGAGAGGGCGGGCAACGTCCAATCGTTATACCTCTCATCGATATCAAAGTCGAAGAAGAGCTTATCGGCATAACGAATCTTGAAGAGGTAGGCATATGCCTCGGCAAAGGCTATCTCGTCCTTGAGTGTCGTTGTGCTACTCTGCCCGTTCTGGATTATGTAACGGAAGGTGTATGAGAGCTGGTCGATATACTCCAACGCACGCTTGTTGTCGCTCTCGCGCACGAGCATCGCCAACGAATTAAGCGAGTTAAAGAAGAAATGGGGATTTATCTGACCAACGAGCATATTGTAGCGCGTCTCGAGGTTCTCGCTCTTGAGTCGCTCGTTCTCCACAGCCATCGTCTGCTGCTCGCGCATAAGCATATAGATGCGCGAATAGAGTATCGACACGGCCAACATAAAGAGGCACTTTGTGAGTACGATGAGATAGACGTTGTTGTGCGGCTCGGCCTCGAAGAAGAAGACGATACGCATAAATCCGTGTTTGAAGTCGACAACCGGGGCGAAGTAGGTACATACGACCGACAGCAACACGACGATGAGCACGCGACGTGCAAATACCGAGTTAGAGTAATTCCCGTTGCGCGGCATACGCGTGAGTATCAGGAGCATAATAAACGACACCAGCGCGTAGTAGGCAATCTGCCACACGAACTCCACCGTGCGACTCGGGCGGTCGTAGATGGTATCGAAGTCGAACCGCTCGCCGTTACGCTCGTAGATGTCGTCGAGACGGGGATGCGCTGCGCTAACCTGATCCACGGAGTAGGTGTCGCCCCACGGCTCACGTCGACTGAACCTCAGATGATCGCCATCGAGGAGCTTCAACGAGTGTACCTGCCACGCCGAAACATAGACGCTATCGCGCTCCTCACAGTCACAAATGATGTAGCCGTGGAGGTCGGGAGAGAGGTGTAGAACACCCGTGCTGTGCTCGCCGTGGCTACTGTCGTCGTCACCACGCTGGTTGATACCCTGCTCCGTGATGATGGGCATCAGCAGGTACGAGAAGTTGATCACGAGGCTCAGCACCACCGCAATCAACAGATGCAATCCTACGCTTGTCTTAAATTTCCGCATTGGCCGAACGATTAGCAGTTAGCAATAAAAAATTAGTAATGAGTAGTGAGTAGTGAGTAATTTGTAATGAGCAAAAATATCTCTTTTATGGTCTGCGAACATTTTACTTTACTCGAACTACACTCCCTAAATTTGTCCTCATTAGGCTTCCACCCAACTGGGCTGCACACCCTAATTTGTTGTCAGAATGGGTTAGATACAACGCTCGGCGAATTTCGAGACGATGGGCTGTACTTGAGCGTACTGCCCATTGGCGAGATAATTCGTTAGCGGAAGTAGATGACCCATTATCACAACAAATTAGTACCACGAGGCATACGTACGATAATCACGTGCCGTACGCTTGATAATCTCCTCGCGCTGCTCGGGGGTAACATCCTTAACCTTCTTGGCGGGGATGCCGGCATATACAGAGTTGGGCTCGAGCTTCTGGTTAGAGAGCACAAGAGCATTTGCCGCTACGATACAGCCAGTGCCGACAACAGCATTGTCGAGGATCGTTGCACCCATACCGATCAGACAGTCATCCTCGATGATGGCACCGTGGATTACAGCGTTGTGACCTACGGATACGAAGTTACCGATATGTGTCTGCGAGGGGTGCTTCGAGCCATCATAGAGGGTGTGAATCACAACACCATCCTGAATGTTTGTGTGGTTGCCAATGGTGATGGCGTTAACATCACCGCGAAGCACTGCGTTGTACCATATCGAGCAGTTCTCGCCAATCTTAACGTTGCCAATGATCGTGGCATTCTCCGCGAGCCACGTGTCGTTACCTATCTCGGGCGTATAGCCGCGCACTTCTCTTACTAAAGCCATAATATCAAGGTATATTACAATTATTTGTTTTCTAATAATTTATATTCGTTCCACAGTGCATCCATCTCCTGAAGGGTCATATCGTAGAGTGTGACACCACGCTCCTCGGCGCGGCTCTCGATATACTCAAAGCGGCGGATGAACTTCTTATTCGTGCGCTCGAGCGCACCCTCGGGGTCGATGCCGTAGAGACGGCAGGCGTTGATAAGTGCGAAGAAGAGGTCGCCCATCTCATTTGTGAGACGCTCCTTGTCCTTAGCCTCGAGCTCGACATCCACCTCCGCAAGCTCCTCCTTGACCTTCGACCACACATCCTCCTTATGCTCCCAGTCGAAACCCGTGGCTGCCGCCTTCTCGCCGATGCGGAAGGCCTTGACCATTGCGGGCAACGACACGGGCACGCCACCAAGCGTACCGCTCTTACGCTTCTTCTTGCGTAGCTTCAACGCCTCCCAATTCTGCTTCACCTGCTCGGGAGTATCGGCGTGGATGTCGCCATAGACGTGCGGATGGCGATATATCAGCTTGTCGCACACGCCATTAGCCACGTCAGTGTAGTTAAACGCTCCAGCCTCCTCGCCGAGCTTCGAGTAGAAAACGACGTGAAGCAGAAGGTCGCCAAGCTCCTCCTTGATGCCCTCCATATTCTTATCGGTGATGGCATCGGCGAGCTCGTAAGTCTCCTCGATGGTGTTGTTTCGCAACGAGTCGAAGGTCTGCTCCCTATCCCAGGGACACTCGGCACGGAGTCTATCCATTACGTCGAGTAGTCGTGTTGTGGCCATCTCGGCCTCAGGTCTATTCATAGTATTGAGTATTTAATTCTTACGCTTAATCTTTCTAAACGGCAGACGTAGCACGCCGAAGAATGCCTCACCAAAGATTCCCGACGACATCTTCGAGGTGCCGGCCTCGCGGTCGATGAAGATAATCGACACCTCGCCGAGCTTGAAGCCGAGCGTCCAAGCCGTATACTTCATCTCTATCTGGAAACCATAGCCATTCATCTCCACACGGTCGAAGTCGATGGCTGCGAGCACCTCACGACGATAGCCGACAAACCCTGCGGTGGCATCATAGACGGGCATACGCGTAACCGTGCGCACATACTTCGACGCGAAGTAGGACATCAAGAGGCGTCCCATAGGCCAGTTAACGACATTCACACCACGCGAGTAGCGCGAGCCAATGGCCACATCCTCCTCCTCGAGCATATCATCGAGGCGAGGCAGGTCGTCGGGGTTATGCGAGAAGTCGCAGTCCATCTCGAAGATGCGGTCGTAGCCGTGCTCCAAGGCGAACTTAAAGCCCGCGATATATGCTGTGCCGAGGCCGAGTTTGCCGCTACGCTCGATGAGGTGTAACCTCTGACCAAACGTCGCCTGCTCCTCGCGCACGAGCCCAGCCGTACCGTCGGGCGAGCCGTCGTCAACGACAAGGAGATCGAACTCCGGCTCCATAGCCATAAGTCGGCGAATCATCCTCGTCACGTTCTCTCGCTCGTTATATGTAGGTATAATTATCAGTCGTCTCATCACATCATTCTTTTAAACTTTCTCTCTCCAAGCAGATAACGCACAACTATCGAGAAGCGGTATATGCCCGCGACCTTTTTCTTACGCACCACCCGAGCACGCTTCTTGGCCAACGCTCCGTGCCACTGCAAGAACGTACCCCACGCACGCACCACTGCCCACGCCTTATGAGGATGCAACGTAAGAAGATATGCTACTGCTTCTGCCATATCGGTAAACGGGCGCACGATGGCAACCGTCACGCGCTGTGCCGTAGTCGAGCACTTATACAACATTGCCAAGTTATTACGGTGGTTGAGGTATATCTTACGCGACGACACCGGCAGCGTGCCACCACCCAGATGGTAGACCTTCGCACGCGGCTCAACCATAATACGCCAGCCCGCAAGCTGCATACGCCACTGAAGGTCGATCTCCTCCATATGGGCAAAGAAGTCATCGTCGAAGCCGCCAATAGAGTGGAACACCTCGCTACGGCAGCACATCGCCGCACCCGAGGCCCAGAATATATCACGGCGGTCGTCATACTGACCCTCATCGCGCTCCACGCACGAAAGGATACGTCCGCGACAGAACGGATAACCGAGGTAGTCGATAAAGCCACCCGACGCCCCGGCATACTCAAACTCCTCGCGACGGGCGTCGGATAGCAGTTTAGGTGCCACCACCGCGACATCGGGTTCCGCGTCGAGCAGTTCAACAAGCGGTTGCCACCACCCCTCGGTCACCTCCACATCGGAGTTAAGGAGCAGGTAGTACTCCGCCTCAATCTCTCTTAGTGCACGGTTATAACCGCCAGCAAAGCCATAGTTTCTATCGAGACGCACGACGCGCACCTCAGGGTAGTTGAGTCTGAGCCACTGCAACGAGTCGTCCGTCGAGCCATTATCCGCAACAACCACCTCGGCATCACCCGAAGTGTGCGCAACGACACTCGGCAGATAACGCTCCAAATGCGCACGTCCGTTCCAGTTCAATATCACCACGCTCAACCGTGCCATAGCCTACTCCTCGTCGTCACTCTCCGCGTCGCGCCCACCAGCCTTAGCATCGTAGCCCGCCACGACAATCACAAACTCACCCTTAGGCTCGTGCTCGCGGAAATGGTCGAGAGCCTCGCTCACAGTACCTCGCACCGTCTCCTCGAACTTCTTGGTTATCTCCCTCACCACCGCCACACGACGCTCCGCGCCAAAGGTCTCAGCGAGCTGCTCCAAACACTTAACCACACGGTAGGGCGACTCGTAGATGACGAGCGTTCGTGGCTCGTGAGCCAGCTCCTGCAGTCGCTTCATACGCCCCTTCTTCTGCGGCAGGAAACCCTCGAAGCAGAACCTATCGCACGGGAAGCCACTCTGCACAACGGCAGGGATTAGGGCCGTAGCACCGGGCAACGTAACGACCTCGATATCGCGCTCCACGCACTTACGCACGAGCAAAAAACCCGGATCGGATATACCGGGTGTGCCGGCATCCGATACGAGGGCCACATCGCGGCCCGCGGCTATCGACTCGGCAACGCGCTCCACGGTGGCGTGCTCGTTAAACTTGTGGTGCGAGTGCATCGGCTTCTCGATGCCGAGGTGTCGCAATAGATGCGACGTCGTTCGTGTATCTTCAGCAAGGATGAAATCGACCTCACGAAGTGTATTTATCGCCCTAAGGGTTATATCCTCAAGATTACCGATGGGTGTCGGTACAACGTATAACTTTGCCATACTATGCCAATTTACGCTCGATGAGCGAGACAAGGAGTTTCGCACCATCAGAGTCGGGATTCCAGCGGAAGTTCTCGACTATGTATATCATACACTCATCCAGATCCTCAAACTCATTGAGCGTGTCAATCGTATCCTCAAACTTCTGCGCATCACCACCAAACAGGTCGCGAATCATTAGGAATTTATCGTTTAGGCCAATGGCCTTGCGAATATCGTCAATACGGTTAAAGGGGGTAGTGGGAGCATCGTCGCTCGACATCTTATCGCCAAGCACCGTGACGCCACTGCCCAGCACATCGGCCAGACGCTTGGGAGGCTCCGCAGGGCTATCCTCGGCTGCGTTGTCGACAAACGTCTCCATTGACTCGGGTTCCAGCGTTAGCTCATCGCGCTGCACTCTCTGATCGGGCCCCTCGCGCTGCACCCTCTGATCGGGCTCCTCGCGCTGCACTCCCGGCTTGGGTTCCGACTTAGGCTCTACGGGTCGCGGAGGCGTGTTGTAGAGCGCAATCATCCTACGGCCCGACTTCGTTCTCACGGGGATATCCTCGATATCGAACAGGCCACCACCCCTCTTTGGTTCGGGGGTAGGTTCGGGCTCGGGCTCTGCAACTGGCTCGGGTTCAGCGATAGGTTCGGGTTCAACGATAGGCTCGGGTTCAGCGATAGGTTCGGGCTCGGTCACTTCAATCGGTTCGGGCTCTGGCTCTGAGATAGGCTCTGGCTCTACCAGTGGCTCCACCTCGGGCTCTACGGGCTCTACGGGCTTATCCGAGGAGTCGAGACCCAAGAGAGCATCTATATCGAGGGCATCATCGAAGGCATCGCCGAGATCCTCGGCACTACCACCCGACTCCTGCTCCGCCACAACCGATTGAGCTACGGATGCGACCTCCGAAGCGAGACTCTCCGCCTCATCGCGCGTCACCGACACAGCCTCACCGTCGAGCAGTTCCACGTAGATATGACGTAGCTCCTCGAGTACAATATCGCGTTCGATAAGCGGCACACGCTCCAAGTCGCTCCACCCCTCGACCATAGCCACGAGGCGCGACAATCTATCCTCTATCTTTTTAAGCTCCATACTCCGTAAATATATATAGGTATATATAACGTATCAAAGGTAAGAAAAAATTGTTAAATCGCCAAATCTATAAATAAAACCGCCAAAACAAAAAGCCCGACCTCATAAGAGATCGGGCAAGTAGTAATGAAATACACAAACTATTATTTGTTACTATAGTTAATACTCAACGAATAAGTAAGTACATGAGCCTTCTCAAGATTATACGAGCTATTAATCTTTACTGATGGATTCGATGCGTTCATAGTACCTGTCACATTGATATCGTATGACTGAGGGTTATTGCCATTAGCCGTCTTACTGAACAATGTGTTACCAGATACAATATACGATGCAGTATTATCGACCTTAATCCATGAACCAGTTCCATTTACTAGACCACTACCCACAAGCTGAATATTTACGTCAGCGGGCAGAACAAAGTCTGACTTTTGAATGTAAGCACCTCCTGTCGTATACCAACCTAATCTTACAGCAGAAGAGCTATTCCAAGTCACATTTCCCTCCTCAGCCCATGTACCATCATTAGCTGACACATTAAGCGTATATGGCAGGCCAGTGATATAGAGTGTATTAGAAGATGTGATAGTGCCGTGCTCCTTAGTTACGATATATGCCTCAACTGCGTAGCCACGCTTCTCCGATACAGTCATATTACTCATTGAGAAGCTCTTTGACCCCTTATTCCAGTTCACCTGACCAGCTGCTGAGCTATACTTCGTACCGTCAACATAGAAACCAACCTCCGATACATACACGTTCTGGATACCTGCATATGTCGTTGCACAGTCGCCAGAGAAGTAGATAACATTGTTAGCACAGCTATTAGCCGTTGCGGGCTGGTTGAGCAAGTAGTAGCTATACGAAGTCTTTGCGCCAAGCGTAACCGTGGGCTGAGACCAAGCGATCTCAACACGTGTGGTGGTTGCCGCGTCAAAGGTCTTGCCATTGTATGCCTTCGAGCAAACATTACCGTTGGCATCGGTTAGGCGAACGACATAACCCTCAGCCATATTAAGGTCGGCAGGCAACGAGAAGAAGAAGCCCTCGGCTGCGGGGCTTGTAATAGTGTAGGCTGCTACCTCGCCATAGGGCTGCGTAGCGTCCGAAGCGACATCGTAGGTAAAGCCCTGAGCAAGAGTCGCACCATTGTATGCCATAAACTCAGCCTTTGCAAGCTCGGCGATGCCCGTAACCTTAACGTGCAAGAGAGCATTCACGGGCTTGAACGTCATAGGAATGCTACCCTTAGCCACATTCTCAGCCTTAGCGGCGAGCACGGCAGCATCGTCGCCCGACTGCGATGCGAGGTCAAACGTAGCCACGCCACCAGCAATCTCCGTGGCAGGATATACAGCGTAGTAGGTGTCAACATCGGCTGCGAACGAGCCCTCGCCCTCGAAACGGATATCCGTATCGCCTGAAGCGGTAGCCTTAAGAGTTGCCGATGCACCGGCTGCTGATGAGAGTGCAACCTCGTCGCCCATCTCCCACTTAACATCGGTGAACTTATCGCCCTCGACGCTCACGCGTGTCTCCGAAAGGTCGATAGAGGCAACAATCGAGAGTGCCTCCTTAGTCTCAGTATTTGCGATGGGTGCCTCCTTAGTACAACCCACCAGGGCAGCAACGGCTGCCAACGACATCAAAATCTTCTTCATAGTCCTAAAGTGAATTGTTTAAGTGATTAGTCCATCTCGGAGCCTTCTCCGCCATCGCCATAATCGCCATCGCCGCCAACACCCGAAAGGGCGAAGCCGCACTCAACAGCAATCTCAAAAATCTCTACCTCAGGGGCAGTGTAGAATAGTTTTTTCATCTGTCTAATATTTTATTAATTCGTTATAATCAGCTCATTACCTCCCGCGCGAGCTCACATATGTGCACATACGCGCAAGGAAAAATCGAGGCAAAGGTACAACTATTTTCTCCGCGTGCAAACGAAATTCAATAAAACGGCTGATTTTCATAGCATAAACAAGTGATACTCGACAAATAAGGATGAGCGATTATTAACAGTTATGTTGTTGTCGCGAGACAGTGCAAAACAAAGAGTTAGGACCAGCAGACCCCGATTTCTTACGAGAAGGGTGCCTAATTTGGTGCCGATAAAGAGAAAGAGCGGATGGGATATACTTTGTGTATTTCCTATTCGGGCTTTGGATTGAGAGGTCGAAGTAGGCCACTTATCACAAGAAATTTCTTGCGAGAAGGGTGCCTAATTTGGTGCCGATAAAGAGAAAGAGCGGATGGGACATACTTGGCGTATTTCCCATTCGCTCTTTTGATTGAGGTGCCGAAGTAGACCCCTTATCACAAGAAATCAACCGTAAAAGTAAGGTCGTCCATACAGATATACAGCGGCGTATTAGCACCATACTCACCAACATCCGAGGTCTCGATACGAACGCGGATACCCCACAGCTCGCCGCTCAGGGCAGAGATATCGAAGGTATCCCAGTTGGTTGCAACGAAACGGCGACCCTCGCGGTAGTCGACAACGTAGCACTCGGTGCTCACGCCCTCGGTCTTATTCTCCATCAGGGCAGTGAACGTAACCTTCAGATAATCACCTTCGGTAAAGGCGCGGGCAAAGGTGTTGACATCCTCCTCGGTGATAGACTTATAGGTATAGGTCGTGAGGTTCAGGCGCACGGTGGTAAACTGGTAGTTACCGAAGTAGCGACAAAGGATATCGCAGGGTTCGTTGTAGCTGTCGTAGTAGTAGAGCAGGTAGCTGTTGCCCGTGGCTGCCGACGTATTATAGACGCTGTACTGGTTGGCGTAGGTGCCATCCTCCATATTATAGCCATTACACTGCGCAAAGCCACCCCAATAGCCATACTCCTCGTTGACGAAATACTGGAAATCGAGGATGTCGTCCTCATAGCCGTAGACGTAACTCTTTCCCTCGGGCATATTGCGCTCGAAGCTATCAATCACGGCTAAGACCTGGTTGTCCACATTCAATCCCTCCTCGTCCATCGCACACCCTGCGAAAAACACAGGAACTAACAAAATAAGCAGTCTCTTCATATGTCTAAATATTTGAATTATGTCTATATAAACGACACTACGTCGTAGGCGCGGTACGCCCTCTCATCCCAGCGCGGGAGCGTCCAATCGCCATCGCCAACATCGCTAAGCAGGATACGTACCACGTCGCCATCGTAGTTATAGGTGATACTCTCGGGCACAACCTCTCCGCTCGCGTCGCGCTTCAGTCGCAGCTTGATATCCGTTATGCCTATCTCATCGCGCGGCACAAGGCCTATGCACGCCACTTTATCATCCGAGGATATTATGCTAATCTGAAACTCATCGCCAGCAAACGCAAAGGCATTTGTAGGGTTAGTAAGCAGGTCGTGCGACTCGAGGTCTACCCTATCTATCGTTGCCTCCTTGCGCTCGTTGTTCACCTCGTAGCGCAGCTTGCCATCACTAAATACCTCCATCACGCCGAGCGATAGGTAGTAGCCATCGCCATCAACCATAAAGAGGCCCGCGAGCTCCTCCGAGACACTCTCTCCATCGCCAATCTGCACCACGGTCGACATCGAATATCGCTCACCGAGCGACTCATTTAGCGACCCGAGCCACTCCTCGGCACTCTGCGCCGAGAGGACGGTAACGCTAAACAACGCCACGACACACATTGCAAACTGCCTAAATATCAACATATTACCCATAATAATTTGACCTTTAATAATTAAGACTACTCCACGCCCAACTCCTGCAACCTCGCCTCCAACGACGGTAGGTCGTAGAAGCGTATCTCGCGAGCCTTAGAGCCTATCTGCGGGCCAACGATGCCGGCACGCTCGAGCTGCAACATAATACGTCCCGCACGGTTGAAGCCCACCTCGAAGTTACGCTGGATCATAGAGGTAGAGATTATACCGTTGGCGACAGCCTCGCGGGCAATCTCTGCGAACTTGGGGTCGTACTTCTGCGGTGCGCTGCTCTCCTCGCTGCCATAACTAACCGCGTCGCTACCCGCCTCGGGCGTGTAGTCGGGGAGGTTATAGGCCGAGGTATAGCCCTGCTGCGAGCCAATGTGATTCACGATGCGCTCCACATCGGGCGTATCGACAAAGGCACACTGGATACGCGTAGGCTCGCCACCACTGAGAAACAACATATCGCCACGACCGATAAGTTGGTTTGCTCCCGGCTGGTCGATAATCGTGCGCGAGTCGGTCATCTGCATCACGCGGAAGGCGATACGCGCAGGGAAGTTGGCCTTGATACCACCCGTAATAACCTTGACATCGGGACGCTGCGTAGCCACGATAAGGTGGATACCAACGGCACGAGCCTTCTGCGCAAGGCGCATAACGGGCGTCTCGACCTCCTTAGCCGTCATAATCAGGTCGGCAAACTCATCAATCACAACCACGATATATGGCAGGAACCTATGTCCCTTCTCGGGGTTGAGCTTGCGGTGTAGGAACTTATCGTTATACTCGACGATATTCTTCGCCGCAGCCTTCTTGCAGAGCTCCAAACGCGTTGCCATCTCCGTGCAGAGGGCATTGAGCGTATATACAGCCTTCTTCGGGTCGGTAACGATAGACTCATCCTCCGACTCCATCTTAGCCAAGAAGTGCTTCTCCAACTTGTTATAGAGCGAGAACTCCACCATCTTGGGGTCGATCAACACGAACTTCAACTCAGCAGGATGCTTACGATAGAGCAACGATGTGATTATCGCATTGAGGCCCACCGACTTACCCTGTCCTGTCGCACCGGCTACCAACAAGTGCGGCATCTTGGCAAGGTCGAACGTATAGTTCTCATTCTGGATCGTGCGGCCAATGACGATTGGCAGCTCAGCACGCATCGACTGGAACTTCTCGGAACATATAGCCGAGTGCATCGACACCGTCTGCTTCGTCTGGTTTGGCACCTCGATACCCACCGTTCCCTTGCCGGGGATGGGGGCGATGATACGCACGCTCTGCGCCCTGAGGTTCTGAGCAAGGTCATCCTCAAGGCCACGGATTCGGGCGATCTTTACGCTCGGATCTTGGACAATCTCGTAAAGCGTAACCGTAGGCCCGACGGTCGCCGTCATCGAGATAATCGGGATATGGAAGTTGTTGAGTGTCTCACGGATACGTTCTTTATTCTCGAATATCTCCTGCTCGTTGATGACCTTCTCGCTCTTATAGTCGCTAAGCAACTCGGGCGTTGGAGCCTCATAGTAAGGCAGGTCGAGCAACGGATTATAGAGTTCGATATCTATCTCCTCGTCATCAATCTCCGCTGGCTTATTTACGATGACCTTGACAACAAGCGGATTATCCGCATCGCCCGCGTTACCCTCATCGGGCTTATTCATAACATCGTCCACATCCGTACCCAAGACCTTATCCACCTCGAGCGGCTCGAGCGGCTTATCTTCATCCGCGGGCACAACCGTAAAGATATCATCCTCAGCGTCCTCAGGCTCGGCAGGCTCTTCCTGCTCCGAGGGTTCCTCGGGCTCGGCAGGCTCTACTGGCTCCTCAATATCCTCAGGCTCAGCGGGATACTCCTCATACTCATCCTCGGGTTCTGTAATATTCTCGGGCTCTGCGACATCCTCAGGTTCGGGATTTGGCACAGGCTCATTACCGACCGTCCCGTCAACCTCAGCATCACGCTCACCCCCACGGCGAAAACGGCCAAAGACACGACGCGTAGCATCCGAGATTGTGCCCGCCATCTGGCCACCCTTAGCATCGACCACTCGCAAGAAGTTGCGGTTGATAAGTAGGCCCGTGAGAATCCAACCAGCAATAATCACAAGCAGCGTACCGATAGCACCGATAGAGCCACCCAACACCTCGCATAGCGCAACGCCATACTCGCCGCCCAGACCCGAGCCAAAGATGTCCCACCTTACGCCGAAGATGTAGCCCATCGTCAGCGCACCGAGCACAAGCACAAAGGCATAGATAAGCACGAAGCGGTAGAGGCGCAGAGGCTTATAACGGAACAGACGCCATCCTATCGTGGTGATAACCAGAGGTATGATGATAGCAAAGAGTCCGAAGCCGCCGCCCACCAACATATTGGCAACGCGAGCACCACCCTGACCACACATATTCCTAAACTCGGGATCGCTAAGCGGCTTGCCCACCTCCTGAAGCGCACTCATATCCTGCTTCCAGTAGAAGAAGTACGATAGGATCGAACAGAAGAGGAAGGCACCGATAAGCATCAGCACGAAGCCCGAAATGAGGCGTACGTTGTCGAGCGTCGACAACTCTCCACCCTCCCTATTTTGTGAAGCCTCGCCACGTGCGTTGCCTCTACTCTTTTTATCTTTTGCCATATATGTATCAATTCGTTACAATAGGTTATCACTCAATAAAATCTTTGACGCCTTGCGCTCCAGACCCCGACGATACTCCTCGTCGGCGAAGCTCAGGAATCTATACTCCGGGTTGTGATCCTCCGCGGCTGCAATGTCGTAGCGGTCTAACAGCCACCGTACACGACGAGCAACAGCCTCGCCCGAGTCGATAATCTCGATATCGCGCCCCGCAATCACCCGCTCGATAAGCGGACGCAGAAATGGATAGTGCGTACAGCCGAGAACTATCTTGTCGATATTCTTATCGAGCAGCGGCTCGACAACCCCGCGGACAGCCTCCATTGCCTCGGGCGTGGATTCCCTATCGCCCTCGACAAGCTCCACAAAGCCACGACCAACGACCTTCACAACCTCGACATCCTCGGCATAGCGCGCCGCCGTGCGAAGGAACATATCGCTACGCAGGCTATGCTCCGTGGCAAGCACCGCGATACGTCGTGTTGCGGTAGTTAGACACGCAGGCTTCACGGCAGGCTCCAGACCTACGATAGGCATCTCGGACCAATGTGCTCTCACGGCATCAACCGCCGCCGTGGTTGCAGTATTACACCCCACAACAACCATCTTAACACCCTCTGTCACAAGACGTTCCACAGCCTCAAAGGCAAAACGTGTAATCTCCTCGCGCGAGCGACCTCCATAGGGACAGTTCTTGCCATCGCCAAGATAGACAAGCGACTCGCACGGAAGCATACGGTGCAGCTCCAACCACACCGACAGGCCTCCAAAGCCCGAATCGTAGACACCTATGGGCGCGTTATTCATACCCGCTTATAGTTTTACTTCCCTTATTACATACTCCACAACATCGTCGTCGCGCATCGTCGCGCAGTCGACAACCATCCGAGCCTGAGAATAATATGGTTCGCGTACGATCATCTGCTCGTGCATAAATACCAAAAGTTCCTCGTCGCTCTTACCGCGAAACATCGGCCGTTTCTCGCGACCGTACTCTGTAAGGCGCGAGAGTATCTGCTCGGGCGTGCGACGCAGATATAGGGTGACGCCACACTCGTTGAGACGCTGCATATTATCGCCCCACGTGGGCAGTCCTCCTCCCGTAGCAACCACTACATCGCCACCATCCGCAACGATAGCCTCTATCATATCGCGCTCCGCACGACGAAAGTACTCCTCGCCCTCGTAGAAGAATATATCGGCGATAGACGCCCCAACGCTCTCCTCCACGCACTTATCCGTGTCGATAAAACCGAGACCCAAGCGGCGCGCCAAGCGACGTCCGAGTGTCGACTTTCCCGAGCCGGCATATCCCACCAAGAAGATAATCATAGCCAGCGTTAGAAGAGGTTAAGCTGCGACGGCGAGAAGTTGGCATCGTCAACCTCCACTCGCTTATCGTAGTCGACATTGGGGTCGGCCTTGATATCATCGCCCACGATGTCGTCCATATCAATAGCTTCAGCCTCCGCATCCATCACATCGAGGTCCTCAAGGCTTTCGTCCCCCTCCAGCTCCTCGTCCGTAGGCTCGGGCTCCTCGGGCTCGATAAACTTGAGCGTTGCCACCTCGTAGGTAGTTATGCGTTTACCCTTAGCACGATGGCTCTTCACGGCGATAAACTCATCGACGTCGATACTCTCCTCGGCACGCTGGGCGTGCTGGCCGCCGAACGTCACAACGAGCTGAGCACCCGCGCGATAGGTTATAGCCACAAAGCGCATCGGAGCACCCTCCTCCAAGAAGTACTGCGTCTTATCGCCAGCCTCGAGCTGGAAGCGTTTCATATAGTAGTACTTCTGTTCGCCATCGTAGTAGCACAGAGCGTAGACCCTATCGGCCACGTAACGCTCCACGCGGATGGTGTCGTCGGGGAAGTGTTGCTGGACGTCGAAGCCCGTGATGTAATACTGATTTTTCGCTGTCCACACCACAATCTTATCGTCGCCCTTGAACTCGCCGAGCAGCGTACCGCGGCCATCGGTATTCAGGCGGCGGACATCCTCGTCGTACCATATATTCTGGCCACCGAGCGTAGAGGTACCCTTCTCCTTAAGCACAATCTTGTTAATCGGATAACGCGTAACGAGGTTACCAACACTCTGGCGACCCTTGATAGCGAGGGTCGAGAGGTCGAGGTCGATAATACACTTCTTAAGACGTGCCCTCGGACGGAGGTAGATCTTCAATATCTCGGCCTCGCCATTGGGGTTAACCGAGAGGTAGAGCAACTCGCTCCGAGGCGTACCCTTCGTCAGGTCGTACTCCTTGTCGCGCGTGATTGACTTTATGGCACAACGTTTCATCATTATGGCACCACCGCGACCATCGCGGTAGAGCATATTATAGATCGTGCGCTCGTCGTTGCGCTTATACACACCTATATAATATATATTCTTATCGAAGAAGGCCTTTTCCGTAATCTTCGTAATCTTATAACGGCCATCCTTCAGAATTATTATCACATCGTCGAGGTTCGAGCAGTCGCACACGAACTCCGCATCCTTCATACTCTTGCCGTAGCCGAAGAAGCCCTCGGCCTTATCGACATAGAGTTTGGCGTTCGACGAGGCAACCTTCCACGCCTCTATGGTATCGAACTCGCGAATCTCCGTACGTCGCTCCTTACCCTCGCCATACTTAGCCTTGATGCGCTCGAAGTAGGCAATTGCATAGTCAGTAAGGTGGTCCAAGTCGTACTTCGTCTGCTTGATATCCTTCTCGATCTGCTTAATCTCGTTATCGGCCTTCTCCGAGTCGTAACGCGAGATACGTATGAACTTAAGCTCCGTGAGACGCTGCACGTCCTCCAACATCACCACCCTGCGTAACTGCGACTTGAAGGGCTCCAAGCCCTTATCCACAGCCTCGTAGGCAGCCTCACGTGTGCGGCACCCCTCGATAAGCTGGTAGAGCTTATTCTCGATAAAGATACGCTCCAGCGACGCTGCGTGCCAAGCCTCGTTCAACTCCTCAAGCTTAATCTCGAGCTCCCTACCGAGCAACCCCTTTGTGTGGTCGGTCGAGTAACGCAGGATGTCGCTAACACCCATAAACACAGGCTTGTTATCGACAATAACACAGGCGTTTGGCGAGATCGACACCTCACAGTCGGTAAAGGCATAGAGTGCGTCGATGGTCTTATCCGACGACTCGTCGGCAGCCACCTGAATCACAATCTCCACCTTCTCGGCCGTATTGTCATCGACCTTCTTAATCTTGATCTTACCCTTATCGTTAGCCTTGATGATTGACTCCTTGATCGACTCCGACGTCGTGGTATAGGGTATCTCCGTGATTGCCAACGTGCGCTTATCTATCTTCGAAATACGAGCACGCACCCTAACCGAGCCGCCACGCAGGCCGTCGTTATAGTTGCTCGCGTCCATAATACCTCCCGTCTGGAAGTCGGGCACCAACGTAAACTCCTCGCCACGGAGGTAGGCGATAGAGGCATTAATCAGCTCCACGAAGTTATGTGGCAAGATCTTCGACGCGAGACCTACGGCGATACCATCGGCTCCCTGCGCCAACAAAAGCGGGAACTTCACCGGCAACGTCACGGGCTCCTCCTTGCGGCCATCATAGGCCAACATCCACTCCGTGGTCTTCTTGTTGTAGACAACATCTAACGCGAACTTCGACAGACGAGCCTCGATATATCGTGCTGCGGCAGCCTCGTCACCCGTGAGGATATTACCCCAGTTACCCTGCATATCTATAAGCAGGCCCTTCTGTCCGAGCTGCACAAGTGCATCCTTGATCGAAGCATCGCCGTGGGGGTGGTACTGCATAGCCTGACCCACGACGTTGGCCACCTTATTATAGCGGCCATCCTCCACGCACTTCATAGCGTGAAGTATTCGACGCTGCACGGGCTTGAGTCCATCGGCCAAGTGGGGCACGGCGCGCTCGAGGATAACATACGAGGCGTAGTCCAAAAACCAATTCTTGTACATACCCGTAAGCCTACGCACATTATCGTCGGCCGACGTCAGTTGGTCGTACTTACCCTTCGGAGCGTCCGATTCTGCTTCCGCCTCCACGGCATCCACATCCACACTCTCGGCCTGCTGGTCGAGCAACTCCTCCTGCTTTATATCCTTGTTATCCTCCATTAATTAATCTGTTTCAGGTTTTCGATAATATCCTCCTCCACGCGTAGGTTGCCCACAATGAAGTCCTTACGATCGGGCGTATTCTTACCCATATAGAAATCCAAAAGGTCGTAGATCGGGTCGTCCTTCGTAAGGCGCACCTTATCCAGACGCATACCCTCGCCGATGAACTCCTTGAACTCCGCAGCCGATATCTCACCAAGACCCTTGAAGCGTGTAATCTCGGCCTGCGAGCCACACCTCTTAACAGCCTGCTGTCGCTCCTCGTCGGTATAGCAGTAGTGCGTCTCCTTCTTGTTACGCACACGGAACAGCGGCGTCTGTAATATGTAGAGGTGACCGAGGCGTATAACGTCGGGGAAGAACTGCAAGAAGAACGATGTCAACAAGAGGCGAATGTGCATACCATCGACATCGGCATCCGTAGCGATAATCACCTTGTTGTAGCGAAGGTTGTCCATATCCTCCTCGATATTGAGTGCTGCCTGCAAGAGGTTAAACTCCTCGTTCTCGTACACCACACGCTTCGTGAGGCCATAGCAGTTAAGCGGCTTACCGCGCAACGAGAATACGGCCTGAGTACGCGGGTCGCGACTCGAGGTGATTGAGCCCGATGCCGAGTTACCCTCGGTGATAAATATCATAGTCTCGTCGGCAAGTTCGTGCTTATCAGTATAGTGTATCTTACAGTCTCTGAGCTTCTTGTTATTAAGAGAGACCTTCTTTGCCGCCTCTCTCGCCTTCTTCTGCACGCCCGAAATCGCCTTGCGCTCCTTCTCGTTCTCGACGATCTTCTTTTGCAGCGTCTGCGCTACCTCGGGATGCTTGTGCAGGTAGTTATCGAGGTTCGTTGCGAGGAAGTCGCCAACGAACTGACGCATCGTCACGCCCTCCTCCTTATCCTTCGAGCCGAGCTTGGTCTTGGTCTGCGACTCGAAGATGGGGTCGTCGACACGCACCGAGATGGCTGCGATGATAGAGGTACGGATATCGGCAGGCTCGTAGTCCTTATGATAAAACTCCTTGATAGTCTTGGCAATAGCCTCACGAAAGGCTGCCTGATGAGTACCGCCCTGCGGAGTATATTGGCCATTGACGAACGAGTAGTATGCCTCGCCATAGCCGTTGCCGTGGGTGATTACCACCTCGATATCCTCGCCCGAGATATGTACGGGAGCATACAGCGGCTCGTTCGAGAGGTTATCGTTCACAAGGTCCAAGAGTCCGTTTTTCGACGTGTACGGCACGCCGTTAAGCACCACCGTGAGTCCGAGGTTGAGGTAGGTATAGTTCTTGACCATCTGCTCGACATACTCCAAATTGTAGGCGTAGTCGCCAAAAACCTCACGATCGACAATGAACTCCACGTAGGTACCGTTCTGCTCCTTCACGCCACTCTCCGAGCGGTCCGTGAGCTCCAAGCCCTGCGAGAAGGTCACAGTGCGAGCCTCACCGTCGCGCACCGAGCGCGCGAGGAAGTGACTCGAGAGCATATTCACGGCCTTGACGCCGACGCCATTCAGACCAACCGTCTTTTTGAAGGCATCGCCACCATACTTACCACCCGTATTCATCTTGCTCACAGCATCCGAGAGAGCCTCGAGCGGAATGCCTCGGCCATAATCCCTAACCGACACCCTATCCTCCTCGATCTTAATCTCGATACGCTTACCCGCACCCATAATAAACTCGTCGATGGAGTTATCCACAACCTCCTTCAGAAGCACGTAGATACCATCATCTGCCTGAGTACCATCGCCCAGCTTGCCGATATACATACCGGGACGCAGGCGTATATGTTCACGCGGCGATAGCGTGACTATCGCATCTTTGCCATATGCTGCTGTTGACGTATTTTGCTCTGCCATAATCTCCTATCTCTCGTCACTGATTACTTATTGCTCTTACGCACCTCGGCCAAAGCCTCGACCATCGAATCGTGCACTTCGGCCATAACCTCCTTTATTGCACGCTCCTCAACCTCCTTTGCCGAGATTGGAGGCAACACTCTGATCGTTATCTTGTTACGCCAGTTCATAAGCCAGCCCTTGCGTACCATTCTGTTCGTACCATCGAGAACGATGGGAAGGATAGGCACACCCGCATCCTTGGCAAGGATGAAGGCTCCGGCCTTGAAGTTGTGAATCTCGCCATCCTTCGAGCGCGTGCCCTCGGGGAAGATCGACACCGAAGCACCCTTTGCGAGCCACTCCTTACCCTTATCGTGCACGAGCTGCATCGCCTCCTTTGCACTGGCGCGGTTGATGACAATATCGCCGTGAGCATAGAGCAATCGGCCAACGATGGGGATACGATATACCTCCTTCTTCGACACCCACTTAAATACCAAAGGGAGGTTGTAGATGCAAATTATGTCGACCATCGAGTTGTGGTTGAGCGTCACGACGTACGCCTGCTTGGGGTCGATATTCTCCACGCCGATAACCTCGCGCTTCATAAATGGCGGCAGACCGAAGATAACGTCGGTAATCCACTTCGACAACGTGTGAACCACAACGCGCTTTTTATCAAACGGATAGCACACCACAAGAGCTATAAACGAGGCGACGTAGAGCACCAGAGCCACCACTAAACAGACTAAATAGTAGAGAATAGTTAACATAATAAACGTTGTTAGAATCTTACAAATTATTCAATTTGCAAATATACAAATTTTTTATTGAATCAAGCGCAACACGGCGCGATAAAAAAATAAATTCTTTGTCGATTTTCCAACGGGTAGTAGTTATACTACTAAGCATACGATGAGAGGAACTGTTAGCAATTAGTAGTGAGCAGTGAGTAATTAATAATATCTTTGTTGACACGGACAAGCACACCCTAATTTCTTGCGAGAAGGGGTTTAATTTGGTGCCGACACGAGAAATGGCGGATGGGACATACTTAAACGTATTTCCCATTCGCCATTTTGACTGAGGTGCCGAAGTAAGCCCCTTATCACGAGAAATTTCTTGCGAGAAGTCGTGAGATTTGGTGCCAAATGAAAGAGCCTCGGATGGGACATACCTGACGTATTTCCCATTCGGGGCTCTGAGGCTTGGTGCCGCAGATTGCGGCTTATCACAAGAAATTACTTGCGGAGTTTAAGCAACTGAACATCCTCCTTGTCACTACCACCCTCGAAACAGAGCGTGAAATAGTTGTGTGAGGTGCAATACTTATAACAGGGGAACATATCGACATCGCGATCATACTTGTTGCGGATGACGGCCTTGCCAGTGCCATCGAGCTCTATATCCCAGTAGCGGCGGGGCTGCTGAGCTGCGGCATAGCCATCGGCAGTAGCGGGAGTCACAAACCACGCCTTACCCTCATAGCCATCCTCGCCAGAGAACATACCCGTACCACCCTGAGTGATAAGAAGCAGGCCCGTATCGCCCTTCTTCTCCATATTGGCCGAGAAGAACTCGTAGCCCGCGTCACGCTTGGTAATCGACCAGGTGTAGTTCATAACATCGTCGCTAAGTATCACGCCATTATCGTCCGATGCCACCTCTACGCCCGTGAGATAGTAGTAGTTAGATGTATCGGTCGGGGTGTTATTCGTAACATAATACTTACCATCGAGTTCCACGGCGATAAGGTACACACCATCGTCCGTAACCTCGCTAAGCGAGCAGACGGGCGTAAAGCACTCCACCTCGGGCTCGGGAGCACCTTCAGATTTCGAGAGGTCGAGGTTCACGCGGTAGAGGCGACGCTCGGGATGCGACAGGTCCATTGTGCCGTCGTTCCACGTATAGACATTAGCATCGGTCTCGAGCGTTACGCCAACGCCCGTAAACTGCTCAGAGGGAACAACGACATATATATGGTGCTTACCATCGAGAAGTACATCTTCACCCGTCTCTGTCGCGCTCTGATACTCAACCTTGATACTCTGCTCCGTGCACGATAGGGTGAGCTCCGACGTAGCGATATCGAACGTATAGTCGCCAACGATATGCTCGTTTGCCGTGAGCGTGAGACTCTTAAGGCTCTCCGTTTCGTGACCCTCGTCACCACCGACCGTAAAGCGCAGAACCGAGGCTAAGCACTCATACGTCACTGCCACCTTACTTCCCGAGGGCACGGCCGATATGGCCGCCATCGGGAGTTGCGACCCGTCGAACTCCTCGCCAGCGATCTGCACCACGGAGCTCCTAAGCGAGGCCTTAGCATCGGCAAGGCTCACACCCTCATTATCGCCCACAGGGTATAGGACGTAGATACTCTTTGCATCGCTCGGGATTGTCGCATTAAACGACCAGCCCGTCGAGCCCGACTTCATCTCGGCACTCTTAAACGTATCGCCCTGAGCATCGGTTACGTAGGCTACCCTATCGCCCTCCTGCCACCTGAGGTGCGAGACGTCTGAACCCTCGTAGGCAATGGTCGTACGTGTCTCGGCCGTTGTGACCTCAATAGTGCGCGTTGTGGGCTCCGAGACACGCTCCACGTCGTTTTGGCACGCCGTCATCGCAGCAATAAGTGCTACTGCCGCAATGCCACGAAATATATGATATACTCTTTTCATACTCATCATCTGTTTGAATTGTTACTCACTATGCTGCATCGCCCGAGGTCCACGGATCGAGATCCTCATCACCCCAGTTGTCATTATCTACATCGTCGTCATAAGAGCCGGCGTCCTTATACCATACCTCAACGTGCTCGTCGACCATAAGCGAGCTATACTCCGCATCCACGGCGATATAGACGGTCTCGAGTTGAGGATTCTCCTGAGCAAAGAGGAACGACGCCTTGGCGTTGTTCGACAGGTCGATGGACTTCATCGCCGTGCGACGCATATCGAGCTGCGAGAGCGACGTGCAGGGGTAGACGCTAAAGTATGCAAGCGGGTTATCCTGAACATAAAGCTCCGCGATTCCGGTACATCCCGTAAGGTCGAGACGCTCCAAGCGATTCTTCTGGAACTCGCACTGATACATATACTCAAGGCCCTCAACGTGCAGAGTCTCAAGCTCGTTGTTCGAGATGAGTACCTCCTGCAAGAGCGGCGTGATGCGCAGGTCAAGCTCGCGCAATTTGTTGTTTGCAGCATAGAAGAGCGTGAGGTTCGGACAGCCCTCGATGTTAAGCTCCTCGACGAGGTTGTTCTCGAAGTTGAGCACGATAAGCTCAGACTTATTCGATACATCGAGCGAAGTGAGTTGGTTATCTGCAACGCTCACTTGGAAGAGCATCGAGCACGCCGAGAGGTCGATCTCAGTGAGGTTATTCATAGCGGCATTGAGCGTCACAAGATTCTCGCAGCCAGCGAGATTCAGCTCCGTAAGGCCGTTATATGCCACCTCGAGGGTGGTGATTAGCGGCGACTGCGATAGGTCCAAAGACTTAATCTTGTTGTAGCCGATCTGCACCTCGTTAAGGCGCGGGCAGTGCGTGAGGTCGAGCTCCTCCACCTCGTTGAACTTGAGCCACAGATGCTCGAGCTTGGGACAACCCGTGACGTCGAGAGCCTTGAGGGCCATACTGTGCGCCTCGAGTTTCTTTAGGTTGGGGCACGACGAGAGGTTGAGAGCCTCGATCTTCGAATCGTAGCAGATGAGGGTCTCAAGCGCAGGGCACTCCGCAGCGAAATCTACGCCCGTGAGCTTCGACTCGCCACACCACACCTCCACGATATCGGGGCACTGCGTGAGGTCGAGAACACCCTGAAGCTCGGTATTCTTACGCACGTAGAGATGTGTGAGCTTCGGACACTTTGTAAGGTCGATGGAGCTAAGGTTGTTCCACGTCATTCGCAACACCTCCAACTCGGGGCATCCCGTGAGGTCGATAGCCTCGATGGCGTTGTCCGTAAGTTCGATATACGTCAGTGAAGGGCACCCCTTGAGATTCACCTCCTTGGTATAAAATATCGAGCGATAGTCGTCCGTGTACTCGATATTGTCGTTAGCCTCCAAACGGCGAAGGTTGGCACAACCCTCGATGTCGAGCTTCGTATAGCGATTGTGGTGAACGTAGAGCTCCTCGAGCGAGGTCATACCCACAAGGTCGAGAGTATCTGTGATGACGTTATACGAGCAGTCGAGCTTCTTAAGATTCGTAAAATTCTTGACGCCCTCCATCGACACGATAGCACGGTCGTTGCACACAATCTCCTCGACCATATCGGCCTCGGTACGACTGATGCGTCCATCGCCATCCGCGTCGAAATTCTCGGTCAAGTAGGCCAAGAACTGCGTATCAGGGATATAGATATACTGGCTATCGGGATCGGCCGCCGAACGCTGCTTGACGGTGATTGCAATGCTCTCATCGCCCGCAACGATATCGAAGCCACCGCTTAGCGTACCCTCGCCCGAATAGTCGGCCACGGTGATAGTTATAGCCGCCACGCCAGCCTCACCATACATAGGCTCAACCGTAAACCAGTCGATGCCGCCGTCGAGGCGCACCATCCAGTTCACAGCAGCCTTAAACTTAACATCTGCGCTCTGAGCAAAGCCATCAAATTCGAGATCGGCCGATTGGCCATCAGCGAGCTCTAAGACTGTACCCTCGTCGGGGACGTTGGGTTTATCCGGCTCATTCACCTTGTCATCGGAATTATCACACGCCACAACCATCAGGGCGATGACAAACAAAGAATAAAACTTTCTCATTGATATATCTATTTTCAAGTTTGTATTTCCGACCCAAAGATAGGGACTTTTATTCAAACCGACAACAAAAAAATCGTCTTGTCTGTGTCGATGCACAAACAAGACGAAGACTCACTATATTTAGCACACTACTCCTTAACGCCCACAACAATCGTGAGGCCAAGAAGTTGCAGACGTTCGCGAAGCTTTGGGAGCTCCTCATCCATAAACTTCTGTCGCTCGAGCTTGAGGATATGTTCTTTAGCCCCCTCGAGAACAAAGAATCCGATACCTCGGCGGTTGAAGATCACGCCATCGGCCTCCAACTTTTCGTAGCTACGCATCACCGTATTTGGGTTGACACCCACCGAGGCGGCCATCTCCCTCACCGACGCCACGCGCTCACCCTCAGGCCATTGGCCCGAGAGCACACGCATAGCTATAAGTTCGTATATCTGTCGCCATATAGGCTTCTCCTCCGTAAACTGCATCATAACGCTTAAATCTTTATTTCACGTGAACGTAGTATAAAATATCCCGACACCCAGCACGTAACGATAAGCACGATGTTGGATATGAATCTAAAGACATCGCGAAGATCGTCATAAACATAACCATCAACCAGAAACTCACATACCACGATCAAGGCCAACAACACGAGGTAGCCCGCAAACACACGCTTTCTGATAAGCAGGCTGGTGATAAGAATCACGCTCTGCAAGGCGAAGAGTCCGACAACAAAACCAACATCGACGACAGCCTCCACAAGTAGCGCATTGACATCGTACGTAGGCGGGAAAAACCACTCAGCTATAAGGAACGACGGCACGTAACTGAGCGCAAACATCATCGGAGCCACCACAATACTATTTATGAATATGAAGGCATAACGCTCGGTCGACGTTAAGGGCAACGTATTCTCAAGGACAAACTTACCCTTCGTGCGCATCGCATAGGTCGAGAGGTATGTGACATAGAGCACCTCCAACAGAAAGACGAACGTTGCCATCACACCTGCGCTCTCCACACCCTTCGACATATAGGCCAAGAGCAACGGCAGGCCAAACATACCGAGTAGGAGCGCGAGGTAGTTATTACGGTGTTCTGCGTAGTGCTTCACCGCATATCTATATATATTTCTTACGTTTGCCATACCCTACCATCTCATTTGTCTGCGACGCAATGCCCAATAACCCAGAGCATAGAACACCACAGGAATCATTATATATATTACCCTCGCCACATTATCGCTCACTTCAAACGACTCGAAGAAAAAGGGATTGACATTCATAACGATGTGTACACTGATGCGCGCAACTGCGCCAAAGAACACCATAACACCGAGGAAAGCACCGAGGTATGCCACAAAGAGACTACGGCGTGCAACAATGTTTAGGAAGAGCGACACCGAGGCGATAATCTGCACCATCACGTATAACCTCCAATCACATAAAAAGTTATGCGTAACATCACGCATCACTTCCCATACATTCACCTCGTAGTAGTTAAAGGGTGCTGCCGCAAGTAGACTTATGTTTGCCGTAAAGGTCACAAACAGCGGGAACATCACCGCGAGGTTTAGCACCATAAAGGTCATACGTTCCTCGTTTGACACAGGCAACGAGCACTCCATAATCTTCGTGCCGCGATGGCGCATAGCAAAGGTTGTGCGCACGGCGAAGCCAATGCCACCAAAGAAATATATGGCCGTAGAGATACCCTCAACCGCAGATATTTCGTTCGAAAGGATGCCGAAGAGCACGGGGAAGGCTACACACGTAAACATAACCGAGAGGTAGTTCTTTCGCTGCGCGGTGTAGTGGTAGCGAGCATACTGCGCCACCCTACGGAGAGAATAAGTGCCCATACTACTTTGCCTGATTATCGTTAGTAAACAATGCCGACATCTGATCGCGGCGTGCCGCCACGGCGTTGAACAGAAGCTCGATATTGAGCATCGTCTCCTCATCACCGTCATTAAGCGCAACGGCCATCTCGCCCGCAATCGTAGGCTCGCTATACAGCACCCTATCGCTGGCCGTGGCGTGGCCGAACTTTAGGCGACGCGTAATCTCGGCGGTCGTGGCATTGAGCGCAACACCCTTCGAGTCGAGGATGACGATATTGTCCAATAGTCGCTCGACATCGGCAACCTGATGCGTGGAGATAACAACCATACGCTGCTCGTCGACGTACGAAGCCAAGAGGCGACGGAACACCACCTTCGAAGGGATGTCGAGGCCGTTGGTCGGCTCGTCCAAAAGCAACATCTTCACATTGCACGCCAGAGCAAAGGCGATGTACGCCTTCTTACGCTGACCCATAGAGAGCGAGTGTAGCTTGGCCATAGGATCTACGCCGAGCTCCTCGCAGTAGCCACGCATCTGACCGAAGTCGAAGCGAGGATAGAACGGCGAGGTGATCTTGGCATAACGCTCTAACGAGATGTTCGGCAAGTCGAACTCCTCGGGGATAATAAGCAGCTCCTCGAAGGTACGAGGCAGACGTTTGTGCGGATCCACGCCATCGACCATTACACTTCCGGTACGCGGGCGCATTATGCCGCAGATGATCTTTAGGAGTGTTGTCTTACCAATTCCGTTGCAACCCAACAGACCGTGGATATGTCCCTCGCGCAACTCAAGCGTTATGTCGTTGAGGACATTGCGTCCCGAGGTGTAACCAAATGTCAGATTCTTTGTTGTAATCATAGTTCTTAAGGTTTTTACGATTCACTCATTAAAACGACCGAAATAGTGTATTAGCCAATTAATACACTGCAAAGGTAGAGATAATTTTTATACTTCCAAATTTTTCGCCCACTTTTTTTTCAATTATTCAACTACAATCTCACTCCCTCACATATACACGGGGCGTAGTATAGAAATAAGGTAAAGAAAATAATCGTAAATTTTTGGTCGAAAAATTTGCAGTTTAAGAATTTTGCCCTATATTTGCAGTGTATTAGTACTGTAATACGCCGAAACTGAATTAGCCAGCCGATACCTCCTTGATGAAAAAATGTTTGAGGATATGTTACAAAACCTCCGCGAAATACGTTATATAGATGTATTTCACCCAACAAACAAAAAAAGTGCACAGAAAATTTGGCGGGGGGGGGAAATGCTTATCTTTGCAGTGTGAAGAGTTAAAACATTGGGAATTAGTAAAACCGAAAAACGAGATACTGTTATGAGACATTCGAGAAATCTATTCATCGTAGCGTTGATGCTTCTATTGACGAGCACAATCGCCTCGGCACAACGACACACGCTTAGCGGCCACGTGGTCGACAGCGAGAACAACGCCATAGCCTACGCCACGGTCGTGGCCCTCAAAGATGGCACACAGGCAGCCGGCGGCGCAACAAACAGCGAGGGAGGCTTCACGCTTGCCCTTGCCTCTGGCACCTACACCCTAAACGTCAGCTACATAGGCTACATAAGCCAGAAGCTCGAGGTTGAGGTTTCGGGCACGTGCGACATAGGCACCATAACGCTCGAGGCCGACGACACGAAGATCGACGAGGTGGTGGTCACCGCACAGCTTATACGTCGCGAGGCCGATCGCTTTGTTGTCGACGTTGCCAACTCGCCCATCGCCATAGGCAAGGATGGCGAGGAACTGCTAAAGAGTGCTCCGGGTGTATGGATTCAGGACGACAAGATATCTATCAACGGAGCCTCGGGCTCGAAGATATATCTCAACGACCGCGAGGTGAAGCTCGAGGATGCACAGCTTATGGCCTACCTGCGTTCGTTGCGTGCCGACGATATACAGAAGATCGAGGTTGTACCTCAGACGGGTGCCGACTACGATGCCTCGTCGTCGGGCGGCATCATCAAGATCACGACAAAGCGACGCTTGGATATGGGTCTTATGGGTTCGGCATCGCTCAGCCTCAACGCTGCACGCGACCGCTTTAACATCGGTCCGTCGCTCTCGCTCAACTACACTCAGGGCAGGGTCAACGCCTATGCTCGCGGTTGGGCCGGTACAAGCACTTCGCACTTCGCGACCGAGGAGCATACCGACTACACCTCGGGAACGATCATCGACGCTGCCACCGAGATGGACGGACGTTCGACTTGGGCTGGTGGTCAGGCGGGCATTGTCTACGACATAACCGATCGCCACTCGGTAGGTGCTGAGTTTCAGTACAACTACTGGGGCAACAAGGATATCACCGAGACCTGGACCGAGCGTGCGCTCGACGGCAACGCATCGCATAGCGACGGCGAGTACAACAACCGCAATCGCAGCAATATGATGACTGCCACGCTCAACTACATCTACAAGCTCGACGACAAGGGCTCGACACTGAAGCTCATCGGCGACTACACCGACTCGCAGTCACCCGCCGCAAACAACTACTTCGACACCAACTACGACCTTGCGACGCCCACACTAAAGCGCGACTCCACATATCGTTACGCCGCCGAGAGCCACTATCAGATGGCAACAGCCACGCTTGCTCTCGAGAAGGTTCTTTCGCCTAAGGTGACACTAAAGAGTGGCCTTAAGTACACCTACAACACCAACGCCAACAAGGCCAACTACGAGTACCTCAAGGACCAGCAGTGGCTACACAACGACCACAACAGCTACGACATCGGCTACAAGGAGAATATCGGTGCGGCATACGTTATCGCCTCGGCGCGTCTCGGACGCTGGAGCTTGGTGGGTGGTCTGCGTGGTGAGTACACCTCGTTCCGCTCGGCCGATAAGCTCGTCGAGCAGGACTACTTCGACCTCTTCCCCAACGCCAACATATCGTACGCACTAAAGGCCGACGGCAGCTACTCGCTTATCGCGCAGTACTCGCGCAACATCTCGCGCCCCTCGTTCTGGGCACTGTCACCCAACGAGTCAAAGATCTCGGAGTATATGATACAGCGCGGCAACCCCAACCTTAAGCCCTCGTACTCGAACTCCGTATCGGTGACAGCCGTCCTGAAGTATAAGTACACCGTAACCCTCGGTATGCAGATTATGCAGAACGCCATACAGCAGACCACGCTCGTCGACGCCGAGAACCCCGAGCTACTCATATTGCAGACCATAAACTACCCGACGCTCAATAACTACTACGCCTCGGTAAGCCTACCCTTCCAGTTCACAAAGTGGTGGCAGGCGAACATCAACCTTACGGGTATGTATATGGGTCAGCGCATCTACCCCGACGAGCCCGTGCGCCGAAACTTTATGGGCGTGGCAAATGCTCAGATGTCGTTCACGCTGCCCAAGAACTTCTTTATCGAGCTCGATGGTATGTATATGCACGGAGCGCAGGCCGGAAACACCACGATTGCCGACTTCGGAAATCTTAACCTCGCACTCAAGAAGCGTATGCTTGATAACAAGCTGACGCTGACGCTCGGTGCCGATAACCTCATACCTATGAAGCAGCGCATCACGATCGAGGAGAGCACCTTCGAGCGCGTGATGGTCATCGACCAGCCGTGGCAGCGTTTCGGCGTTAAGTTTATGATATCGTACAACTTCAGCGCAGGTAAGCAGTTCCGCGCCCGTAGCGTCGAGAGCGGCTCGACGGAGGACCGCAGTCGACTCGGCGGCGGCAACAATAACTAACGAATTAGTAGTGAGCAGTGAGTAGTGAGTAATTAGTAATCAATGAATTAATTAAATAACAATTTCCTTTTATGAAACGTATTGCTTTTATTCTTTTGGCAACTATTGGTATGGTAGCGTGTAGCACAATAGCGTTTGCTACGGGAGAGGTCATCGAGAAGAGTTTTACCATCAGTGGCGAGGTGAGTGGCCTTGCCGTGGCGGATGGCTTCGACGTGGTTGTAGATCCCACGTTGTCACTCGGCGAGGTGCGCGTCATAACGCATAGCGACCTTATGGATAACGTCGACGTGGAGGTGGTCGGCACGACGCTTAACATCGACCTCAACGGGTGGACAATCCGAGCCAAGACTCTCAAGGTGCTTATCCCCGCCTACGACTACAACGCCATAGCGGTATCGGGCGGTGTCGATCTCGAGTGGCACGACTGCACAGTGCCATCGCTAAGCGTGGCAGCCTCGGGAGGTAGCGACGTGGAGATTACCGCCAATAGCCAAGAGATAAGCATAGCCACCTCAGGAGGTGCCGATGTAGAGATTGCTGGCAGCTGCAAGCACCTAACAATCACCGCCTCGGGAGGCTCGGATGTCGATGCCTCGAAACTACGCGCCGAGGATGTTGAGGTAGAGGTTTCGGGAGGTGCCGATGTAGATGTTTACGCCACAAATTCGCTCAAGGTACGTGCTTCGGGTGGTGCCGACGTACGCTATGCCGGTAACCCCGCACACAAGGATATCGACGAGGATGGTGGTGCCGACGTAAAGCCTGCAAGCTAAGCGTACGCCCTCGGGCACAAAATGACGGATAGCGCGATTTTCGTGTTATCCGTCATTTTTTTCGCATAAAGAGGATAACGACAGCTAAATTTTACTACCTTTGTATAAGAATATACAAAGAGATGAGACGATCGCTATTTCAAAATATACTCAGGCTTCTGCCCGCCGAGACATCACATCGCGTGCGTATGACGCTGATGGGGCTTTTAGGCAAGATACCCTCGGGACGGTGGTGGCTGAAGCTCGGCCTCGCCCCGTCGCGAAAACTCAACCTCGAGCGTGAGGTCTTTGGCGTACACTTCCGCAACCCCATAGGCATCGCCGCAGGCTTCGACCCCAATGGCGACAGGCTCAACGAGTTGGCCGCCTCGGGCTTCGGCTTTGTGGAGATAGGCTCTGTTGTACCGCGCCCCCAGCCCGGCACACCACGTCCAAGACTCCGACGTCTGAGAAAGATGCAATCGCTCGTCGACAATTCGGGATACCCCAGTCGCGGTCTTGAGTACATCTTGGACAACGTCCGCAGGCGCACGAAGCATACTCGTGAATTGGTTATCGGCTGCAACATAGGCAAGCTCACGGCCACGCACCCCGACGATATATCGAAGGAGTACTTGCGCGTGTTCCGCAATATGTATCAGTATGTCGACTTCTTCGTAATCAACGCCGCGTGCAACACAGCCTCGAAGCAGTATGTCCCTCGCACCCGCGAGGAGCTCCTCGCCCTTGTCGAGCCGCTCTTCGAGTTCCGCCGCGGACAGCTCGACTACTGCCCGATACTTCTAAAGATCTCGCCCGACCTCAGCCGTGAGGAGATAGACACCGTCGTCGATATCCTTATCGAGACACCGCTCGACGGCATCGAGGCGGTGGCCGGCTCGTTCGATATGGATCCCACGCACGGCGGAGCCATCACGGGAGCTATGCTCACGGATAGGGCCATCGAGATTGTGCGCTACGTGGCCGAGCGTTCCGAGCACAACTACCCCATCATTGGCTCGGGAGGCGTTATGACCGAGGAGGATGTCGTGCGAATGATGGAGGCGGGAGCCTCACTCGTAGCCCTCAACACGGGCATAAGAGAGAATGGTATGCGTCTGCTAAAGCGCGCAGCAAACAGGATAGCAACTCCCAGAGAGACTAACGAGGATAATACGAAATAATGAAGGCAACGATTGTAACCATCGGCGATGAGATTCTCATCGGCCAGATTGTAGACACCAACAGCGTATCCATCGCCCGCAAGCTAAACACGGCAGGCATCACCATCGTGGAGAAGTGCTCGATAGGCGATAAGCGCGAGGAGATCATCGCCACCATCGAGCGCGCTATGGAGCGCAGCGAGGTGGTTGCCATCACCGGCGGCCTCGGCCCTACGAAGGATGACATCACGAAGCATACGCTTGCCGAGATGTTTCACTCCGAGCTACGCTACAATGCCACCGAGGGCGACCACGTGCGTCAGCTATTGGAGCGTCGCGGTATAGCCTTCACCGAGCTAAACCGTTCGCAGGCAATGCTCCCGGAGTGCTGCACGGTGCTACATAATGCCCACGGCACAGCTCCGGGTATGTGGTTCGACACGGAGCGCGGTGGCGTGGTAGTCGCACTCCCGGGCGTTCCGTTCGAGATGGAGCACCTGATGGACGACGAGGTTATTCCGCGTCTAAAGTCACGCTTCGAGCTACGTAGCATCGTACACCAGACGCTTATAACGCACGGCATTGCCGAGTCGATACTCGCCGAGCGCATCGCCGCGTGGGAGGATGCTCTTCCCGACTATATGCACCTTGCCTACCTCCCTGCGCCAAATGTCGTGAGGCTGCGTCTCTCGGCATACGACGTGGATGAGGCAGAGGCACGTAAAGCAATGGCCGAGGAGTTCGACAAGCTCAACACCATCATTGGCGACAACATCGTAGGAATGGAGGGCGCAACGCTCGAGGAGCGCGTCCACGAGATACTCACCACGCGCGGTCAGAAGCTCGCCGTAGCAGAGAGTTGCACGGGAGGCGCCATCGCCGCAAAGTTTACCGCTATGGCTGGTGCTTCGCGATACTTTATGGCGGGCGTCGTGAGCTACTCGAACGAGGCCAAGCGCGACATCCTCGGCGTTAGCCAGGAGAGCCTCATAAAGTATGGTGCCGTGAGCGAGCAGGTGGCTCGCGAGATGGCCGAGGGCGTTCGCCGTGTGGCGAGTGCCGATTATGCCATTGCAACTACGGGCATCGCCGGACCCAGTGGTGGCTCCGAGGAGAAGCCCGTAGGTACGGTATGGATGGCAGTAGCCACACCCACAAGGACTATTGCCGTCGTACGTAACTCGGGAACCGACCGCGGCCAGATAATCAGCCGCACCACAGCATACGCCATAGAGATGCTCTACAACGAATTAAAATAACCGACAAAAACTACTAAATTATGATACGCTCAATATTAGACACCGACCTGTACAAGTTCACAACTTCGTACGCCTATTTCAAGCTCTACCCACAGGCCATTGGCACCTTTACCTTCAACGACCGCGCTAAGGTCGAATATGATCAGGACTTCCTCGACGACCTGAAGGCCGAGCTTAAGGCTCTGGAGCGCATCGCCCTCTCGGACGACGAGTTCCGCTATATGATTGCAAACTGCAAGTATATACCGCAGAACTACTTTGAGTGGCTCACGGGCTTCAGGTTCGACTCTTCGAAGATAAACGTTTGGCTCGACGAGGAGCACCACTTGCAGATCAACGTCACGGACTATATGTACAAGGTGACGCTCTACGAGATCCCCATCCTCGCCACCGTATCGGAGCTCTTCCACCTGCGCAACAGCTACGACGCCGAGGCTATGATCGAGCGTCTGGAGAAGAAGGAACAGATCGCACGTGACAACCAGCTCGTATTCTCGGACTTTGGCACACGTCGCCGCTTCTCGTACGACGTACAGCGAATGGTTGTTAAGCATCTTAAGAACAATCCCTGCGGTTGCACCGGCACGTCGAACTGTCATCTGGCTATGGAGCTCGATATGAGGATGATAGGAACATATCCCCACGAGCTTCCAATGTTCATCGCCGCCGTGAATGGTGGCCCGCGTAACGCCAACTACCTCACGATGGAGGACTGGGTGAAGGTCTACGACGGCTACCTCGGCACGGCACTTACCGACAGCTTTGGCTCGGAGGCATTCTTCAACAACTTCTCGAAGAAGCACGCCTGCCTCTTCGATGGCGTACGTCACGATTCGGGCGACCCCATAGCCTTCATTGATATGGCTATCAAGCGATATAAGGAGCTCGGCATCGACCCGATGACCAAGTCGATCGTCTTTAGCGACTCGCTCAACTTCGAGAAGTGCGTGGAGATAAAGAAGGCGTGCGAAGGTCGCATAAAGTGTATGTTCGGCATCGGCACGAACCTTACGTGCGATACGGGCCACGCCTCGTGCAACATCGTAATGAAGCTATCGTCGTGCCAGATTAACTCGCGCAAGCCCAAGGAGTTGTGCGTGAAGCTCTCGGACGTAGAGGGCAAGGAGATGGGCGACCCCGAGGAGGTAAAGGTATATCGCTATCTGCTACGCAACCAATCGCGTAGCGAGGAGTAACCCACACGACACAACAGACACTAACACAGACAATTATTAACACACACCCTGCACACTATGAGAACAAAACACAAAGAGTACGTTGCTCCCGAACTGGAGATAATAGACGTAATTGTCGAGCTTGGTTTTACCAACTCAATAGAGGATCCATTTGAAAACGACGAAATGGAGTGGTAGCTATGAGACGAGGATTACTACTTTTACTCGCTGCGACGATGTTTGCGGCGTGTACCGAGGATCGCATCGAGGAGGTTGTCAACAACAACGCCGATGCGGACAAGATCTATGCAACGATCGCCGAGAGCGAGTGCGACGACACCCGCGTGCAGCTCAACGAGAAGCGACAGACAGTATGGAACGAGGGAGACAAGATATTTGTCTACTGCAACAGCTACTTCCGCGAGTACACCTTCGATGGCAAGACAGGCGACCGTAGCGGTAGTTTTACCTACACCACAGACTACGGTGCACCAGGTTCGAATGCTGTTGTTAACTACGACAAATACTACGCAGTGCATCTAAATACCCTGCGATATAGCTGGTATAATAATGGCGACCCTGTATTCTATGTGACACTTCCTGCCACACAGAGCTATAAGAAGAATAGCTACGGCACCGACACCAACGCTATGCTTGGCACAAGTACCGATGGCGAGAACTTCACGTTCAAGAACCTCTACGGCTACTTACGTCTCAGCCTCACGGGTAGCAAGGTTGTCCAGAGCATCGAGATCTCGGGTAATGACGGTGAGGTAGTCGCCGGAGAACTAATAGTCAACAAAGATGCTCAGCTTGTTCAGTGGTACCAGAACCTATCCGACTCGATAACCATCGACTGCGGCTCGGGTGTGATGCTTACCGACATACCAACCAACTTCTACGTGACACTCCCAACGATTGCATTCGAGTCGGGTATCAGCGTGAAGGTCAACTTCACCGACGGCACGGTATTCCCGAAGCGCACCTCTAAGGAGATCGTCATCGCGCGCAACACCATACAGCCTATGGCTACGTTCGACACGGGCGGCGATGTCGAGTGGCAGACCGTAACCATCAAGCACTCAGGCTCGGAGATTAGCGCACCGATACTCTCGGGCTCAACGGCAATATCGGGCTATATCTACTGGGGCGACGACTATATGTCGGAGGTCAACACCCTCGAGTCGTACGTCTACGACGATGGCCAGCCGTCGCACACCGTGACCGTAAAATCGATCAACGCTTGGAGATTTACGATCTACGGTTGCGAGGGCATCTCCGAGATAGACTTTACCAACTTTTAACCGCACGACACTATGAAAAAGATACAGATACTCTTAGCCCTACTACTTAGTTCGGTATCGCTCTTTGCCAGCCCTATCGGTGAGGAGCGTGCACGCCAGATTGCCGAGGAGTTCTTTGCGCAGTATGCTTCGCGTGCCACTACGAGCGAGCTCTCGCTCGAGTGGGCAGGCAACGAGATAGATGACACGACGAATAACCTCTCGAGCGCACTTATGTATATATATAATCGTGGCACGGATGACGGCTTTGTCGTTGTCGCCGGCGATAGCAACATTGCCCCCATCATCGCCTACTCGTTCGACACGACGCTCGATACCTCGAATATGGCCGAGGCTACGCGCGCCATCCTCGATGCGTGGTGCAGGCAGGTGGATAACGCCCGCCAGGCAGCTCAGCCCATCAGCGAGGGTATGCCGAGCATCGCGACACGCGCGTCGGACTACCTCCTCTACGACACGGCCATCTGGAATCAGTTTGAGCCATACAACTGGGAGGCTCCCGTGTACAATGGTTACCGCTCGGTGACAGGATGTGTTGCCACAGCAATGTCGATCATCTGCTACTACAACCAGTGGCCCTCGAAGGGCACGGGCACAACTCCTGCGTATAGCTACACCGACCCCTACGGATATACCCGATCGGTTGCGGCCAATACGCTCGGCCGCACCTACCAATACTCGACGATGCTCAAGGACTACAACAACTACTACACCACAGAACAGGGTAATGCCGTGGCAGCGTTGATGAAGGATATGGGTACGTCGGTGCAGATGATGTACCACTACTCATCATCGGGAGCCTACGATGTAAACGTCGTTAAGGCCTTCACAACCTACTTCCAATACTCTAAGGCTGCAAAGTTCGCCCACCGCTCGAGCTACCCCATTGACGAGTGGAACGAGCTTATCCGCGAGAACCTTGACAGCTGTGGTCCAACCTATTACAGCGGTCAGAGCGATCATGGCGGCCACGCCTTTGTTGTCGATGGCTACAACGGCGACTACCTCCACTTCAACTTCGGCTGGGGAGGCTCGGGCAATGGTTTCTTCCTCTGCCCAAATATCGAGTACTACGCAGGACAGATGGCACTCCTCGGCCTCACGCCCGACAAGAATGGCACCTCGAAGTATAGCGACGAGCTTATGCTCTATCCCTACGACGAAGAAACATACGGCTACCAGTACCGCGGTATCACCTCAACTGCGACGAGCTTCAACCAGAACGTGTCATTCCCATTCCTTGCGGGTACGTTCTACAACACGGGCTCTACGACATTCACCGGAGAGGTCTTTCTCGTACTCACCGACAAGGATGGCAACATCAAGCAGAAGCTAATGGATATGAGTGTCTCGGATCTTCCGCCCGGCTACATTATGTGGTACTCCGACGCCTATGCAACGATAACTACGACAATCGAGTTGGGCGACCGTCTGCGCATATACTATAAGGGCCAGAACAACAGCGATTGGCAGTGGATGCGTAGTATGGACTACGAGAGCTGTTACGACGAGATCGTCATCCGTCCCACGGCCGAGGAGATCGCCGAGAACCTCGCTATCCAGTACGAGAAGGATAACGGTAGACTCCTCTACGTGCTACCCTATGCCCACAGCATTGTTCTGCAAGATGCCAAGACAGAGGCCGTGATTACAGAGGGCTCGGCGGCAGCTCGCTCGACAATAAGCATCGACCTTGACACTGAGATCAACAACGGTACGACCGACAGCATCTACTTCACCTACACCGTAGGTGAGGAGAGCTACACGATACTTATCAAGTTATAGTCCCGTCTACGATGCACGAAATAACCTCGCAGCCCATATGTTGCGGGGTTATTTCGTTGAAGCGGGCTCATTTAACAAAATGAACGAGATATATTTTGCAGAATAAAATATTTTACGTATCTTTGTGCGCTTTTGTGCCACGGTGGCACTTAAGGTAAAAAACAAGAGACAATGAAAGTTTGTGAAATCACTGGAAAGGTAGCGATGGTGGGTAACAATGTTTCTCACTCGCACATCCGCACAAAGCGTAAGTTCTCGCCCAACTTGAGAACAAAGCGTTTCTGGTCGGAGGAGGAGGGCCGCTGGATCACATTGAAGGTTTCGGCTGCCGGTATCAAAACAATCAACAAGAAGGGTCTTGCAGCTGCACTTCGTGAGGCTAAGGCCGCTAAGAAGGTTTACTAAAAAAAGCTAACAGAAAATGGCAAAGAAAGGTAACAGAGTGCAGGTGATCCTTGAGTGCACCGAGCAGAAGGAGAGCGGCGTTGCAGGTATGTCACGCTACATCACCACTAAGAACAAGAAGAATACTCCCGACCGTTTGGAGCGTAAGAAGTACAATCCTTACTTGAAGCGAGTAACTTTACACCGTGAGATTAAGTAATTTTAACAAGTAGTAAAGTATGGCAAAGAAAGTAGTTGCAACCCTTAAGACGGGTACTGCCAAGAAGTACACAAAGTGCATCAAGATGGTTAAGTCGGAGAAGACTGGTGCTTACGTGTTCCAGACACAGAACATCTTGGAGGATGATGAGATTAAGGCATTCTTCGCACAGAAATAATTTGGATTAGCTTCCCTCGTGGAACTAATACTAAAGGCGACCTTCGGGTCGCCTTTGGTGTTTATATACGCCACACCCATATAGACGCTCTCGGGTTTAGCGATGTGCTTAGGATAGACTAAAGGTTGTAAGAAGGGGGGGGTAAATGTTGAGGATGTTGCGCAGAGCAGTGAATCAAAACACACTCTACTCGCCCATAGCACAACCCTCAGATACTTTTTGACCACCTTTTAGCTCGCTACGCGAATAATTCCTCAACTATCCTCTTAAAGCCCCTTAACACAGAATATTACTAATTACTAATTACTCACTACTCACTACTAATTTAAAAAAAGGTGCTCCGCAGAAAACTGCGGAGCACACTTCATTAAATATAATCGATGCGATTACAACGCCTTGTTCAAGAACTCGACGAACTTGTCGATATCGGTGTCGTAGCCACGAGGGCCTGCCAATACGGTCTCACCATCGGGCGAGAGGAGGATATAGCCGGGCTGTGCGTTAACACCCCAACGCTCCTGCGCAAAGGCAGCATTTACCGAGCCAAGACGCTTGCCACCCTCGATCTTTGTCATATCGTCGACATAGAGAGCACAGATAACGAAGTCCTCGCGAAGCATAGGCAATACGCGGTCGTTGCTCCATACCATCGTCTCCATCTCGCGGCAGTTGTTACAAGCGTGGCCTGTAACATCAACGAAGATAGGCTTATTCTGACGCTTAGCATCCTCGACAGCCTCCTCGAAGTCGAAGTGACCCTCGAGCTGGTGGGGCAAGTGCAAGAAGTCAGCATACTTACGACCAGCGTTAGCATTCTCAACACGGCCGTTAACCTGATAGTCCTGAGTAGACATAGGAGGAATGTAACCAGAGATTGCATTCAGCGGAGCACCCCACAAACCGGGGATCATATATACCACGAACGAGAATACGCCGATGGCCAACGAGAGGCGGAATACAGAGATATGCTCAACCTTATCGTCGTGAGCAAAGCGGAGCTTGCCGAGGAGGTAGAAGCCCAAAAGCGAGAATACAACGATCCAGATAGCGAGGTATGTCTCACGGTCGAGCAAACCCCAGTGCATAGTCTGGTCGGCAGTCATCAAGAACTTCAAACCGAGGGCCACCTCGATGAAACCGAGGACAACCTTCACCGAGTTCAACCAACCACCGCTCTTAGGCAAGTTCTTGAGCAACGAGGGGAACCAAGCGAGGATGGTGAAGGGGAGTGCAAATGCCACAGCAAAAGCAAACATTGTGATGATAGGCATCCACACGCCACCGCTTGTCGAACTGATGATAACCGAGCCCACGATAGGACCGGTACAAGAGAACGATACAAGCACAAGGGTCAAAGCCATAAAGAAGATACCGATCAAACCACCCTTATCGGCACCAGCATCACTCTTGTTAACGAGCGACGAGGGCAACGTGATCTCGAAAGCACCGAGGAACGATGCTGCGAATACCATAAAGATAACAAAGAAGATAAGGTTGGGAATCCAGTGTGTACCGATGGCGTTGAAGATATCGCCCGCAACGTTTGTGCCAAATGCGTTAGAGAGAAGCACGAGCACAGCGATAGGCAATGCGTAGAGAGCCACGATGAAGAAACCGTACATCGAAGCGCGGAAGCGACCCTGCGCGGGTGACTGCGAGCCCTTAACGAAGAACGACACGGTCATAGGAACCATAGGGAACACGCAAGGTGTCAACAGCGCAGCAAAGCCCCAGAGGATAGCCTGGATGATTGAGCTCCAATCCAAGTTGCCAGACTCCTGCTCCGCAGCGGGTGCGGCAGCAGCCTCAACAACAGCAACACCGGGCATAGCGATAGAGAAGGTTGCAGCATTCGAAGTACACTGGTTAGTGTCGTTCGTACAGATCGTTGCCTGAACATAACCCGTAACCGTCTGACCATCCTTAGCCTCGATCTTCTGGACATACTGTGCGCGGTCGTAGTAGATTAACGAGGGCTGGCCAGTCATCTCGTCGATGCCGTGCTCAACAGGAGTGAGAGGCTCAGTCATATCACCAACGGTCTTTGCGTTGTCAAACTCGAAATAAGGAGCCGAGAAATCGGTCATAGGATAGCCGTGGAAGCCCTCCTTGATTGCGCCATCAAAGGTTACGACAAAGACACCGTCGCTCTCCTTCTCGGCAGTGATAACCCACTCTATGGGGCTACCCTCATTCTCATAGTTAACCTCGCCAACAGTCTTGTTGTCCGCAGCACCTTCAGCAAAGGCTGCAAAAGGCAACATAAGTGCTATTGTAAGCACCAGAGTCTTAAATAGTTTTTTCATAAATTAATAGTTTAGATATTTATTATTACTCATCTTTATCGTTATAATCCATCGCGTCGAACGCCTCATTCTCGGCAATGACGCCCTCGGTACGGCCATCCCACACCTTATATCTCGAGGGAGACACTCCCACCCTCTGTTTGAAATACTTGCCGAAGAAGGACTGCGATGCGAAATTAAGTTTCAGCGCAATCTCACGGATGCTAAGACCCGAATACTTCAACAGTCGCTTAGCCTCGTACACCACCGCCTCGTCGATAAGTTTCGAGGCATTGCGGCCGCTCTTCTTCTTGAGAATCAGCGACAAGTACTTCGGCGTGATACCCATCTTCTGGGCGTAGAACTCCACGCTGCGCTCCGTCGAGCAGTGCTCCCTAAGGAGTGCCAAGAAGTGGTTGAAGAGCTCGTCGGTGCGGTTGCTCACCGTGCCATTGTCGGGCAAGCTATGCTGCTGGAGGATGCCCATCACGTAGTGGAACATCGCCGCAAAGAGCGAGCTGATAATCTTCTCGCGGTTGGCCGTGGGGGCATAGTCGCACAACACCGAACGCATAAGCTTCGAAATGTCGTGGATATAGGCAGCCTCGGCAGGCTCAACCTGCACACAAGGGTCTTCGAGGAAGCCGTGGTATATAGATATCAAGTCCTGCGTATCGACGTGTATGCTATTAAGATACTGACGCGAGTAGGTTATCATATATCCCGACGAGCGTATCGAGGCTCTCACCTGCTCGATGACGGTATTCTCGTTGAAGATAAAGAGCGTGTTGGGACGCAACTCGTGCATCTTGCCGTTTATCTTAATCTTTGCCGTGCCACTGACCGTCACGCCAATCGACACGCCCTGAATCAGAGCGGTGAGGTCGTCAAGCTCGCGAAACATCACAAGCGGAGTGATAACCATATCCTCCGAGTAGTATGCCGTTTCGAAACGCGACTTGAGTTTATCTATCGACGCTCGCTTAATACCATCCTGTTTCATCTATATTCCTATTTTATCTTAGGTTTTTCCTTTGACTTAAATCCTTACAACGCTACCACGCCGCTACGTAGTGCACTAACAGCGCACCCTTAGGCTGTGGTGTTGGCACCTCACACGCAAGGGGAAGTGCGGTCCCTGCTGGCCATCAACATCGGTAGGCTCATCGTGTATCGCCTCAATCTCGATTCGGCTCGTTGCGAACGACCTTACCGCCTCGGGATTTCCACCCAACAGATAGCGCATCATACTCCCGTAGGCACGCAACACGTTACGCTTCTCGAGGATCAAGACATCGAGCTTGCCATCATCGAGCTTAGCCCCACGTGCCAAGCGAAAACGTCCTGCCGTCTCACCGTTGAATATCAGACACATAAGCGCATCACTCTCGAACTCCTCACCCTCGCTTCGCACCCTTAAATGTATCGGGTGCATCTTAACGAGGTCGCGCATACCCACCCACAGGTAGGCCATCTTGCCAAACCTATGCTTCGCACTATCGGGCGTATGTTGCGACGTGGTCGTCAGCACGCCGAAGCTCAGCACGTTGACAAAGTGAGCACCGTTCACCTCGCCACAGTCGATCCTGCGCTCACGCCCCGCAACTATCTTGCGTGCCGCAAGCACCGCATCGAGCGGCATACCGAGCGCACCCGCAAGGTCGTTGGCTGTACCCGAGGGGATGATACCAAGCACCGGATCTAACCCTCTGCTACGCATACTGTTAACAACATAATTAACCGTACCGTCACCACCGCACACCACAACAAGTTCCGCCGTCTCCACACCGTCGAAGGGGTTTTCACCGAAGACTATCTGCTTCGGCCGTATCGCTATACCCGCCGATCGAAACACCTCGACAATGCTCGACAATCGGTTCTTGATCGTACCACGTCCAGCCTCGACGTTGTATAATAGTAATGCCCCCATAGCCCACTTGTGCCAGCTACTCGAACTCCTCGCTACACTCTATGCGATAATCCTCGCCATCGGCATATATAAAATAGTAGCTCCAGCCATACTCTCGGGCACACTCATCAGCCAACGCCAGAGTCTCGTCGCCCGAGCCCATCGCCATAAACATCGTTGCCGCAGCATCGGCCTCGGCACACGTGGGAGCCACGATAGTAACCGAGAGTAGGTCGCTAAGGACGCTTCGTCCCGTCGTCGGATCGATCGTGTGTGCTATCTTACTGCCATCCTCAGCAAGGTAGAAGCGTCGATAGTTGCCCGATGTCGCAACCGCCTCATCCTCAAGCTCTATAATCTTCTCCAATGAGTCCTGCGCCACGTTTCCATCATAGGGGGTCTCGATACCCACCGACCACGCACGGCCTGCGCCGTTAACACCCTTAGTGCGAACCTCGCCACCGATGTTTACCATATAGTTCTCCACACCCATAGCCTCGAGCTCCTGGGCAACAAGGTCGACAGTGTAGCCCTTAGCGATAGAGTTAAGGTCTATCTCCGTGCGACTATCGCTCTTTACCAAGCGATTACCCTCGATAGCTATCTTATCGTAGCCCACGAACCGAAGTATCGAGTCGAGGTTAGGACTCTTGTCGAGAGCCAACTCGCGACCAAAGCCCCAAGCATCCGTCAGCGGCTTGATGGTTACATCGTAGCAGCCGTTGCTCATTGCGTGGAAGCGTCCTGCCAGCTCAATATTGTAGATAAGATGAGAATCCAACGAGTCTGTCTCGTTACGATTGACGCGCGAGAGCAACGACTCGGGGTCGAAGATCGACATCGAACTCTTAGCCTCAGCATCCACACGACGAATCATCTCCACGAGGTCCGCCTCGCTATGATCGGTGCAACACTTGACCTGAACAAACGTTCCGAGAGCCTTACCGCGAACCTCGATATAGCCCTCCGAAGCACTCTGACACGCACCAGCGAGGAGCATCACACCCACCAGCACAACGCCCATCAGCTTTACCAACACTCTGCTCACAATACCCATCGTTTATAACTTTGTTATATCAGAGAGCAAAGGTAGTAAAAAATCACAATTTTCCACCATCATTACCCTAAAAAATAGGGATTGATGTGAAAAATAGTTGAATCATTATCAGCACAATATAGTTTTTATGGTTATTACACTTTAACTTTACAATCATCAAGATAACCATATTAATCCATAGTATAGCCCTAAAATCAACGAGTATTTTATTCCGTGCAGATGGTTATATCTTCACAAAGCAAAGATTTGGTCACACACCATTTTGGCCATACACACCAAACGAGTCGTCATTTCTACCACCCCACCACACACAAGATTAGCAGATATCCCACAAAAATAATTAGTTAACACCTCTTTTTCTTAGAAAAAGGCATTGCGTATTACAAAAATTGCCGTATCTTTGCCGCACGCTCCGGCAGGATCTAAGGTAAGGACGATCTGTCGTGGAGTGGAACCAGGGGCGTGATCCTCGGGAAAAGAAGAAGGACGCGCACCATAAAACCTTAATTTTTATGTATTTGACACCTGAAAAGAAGCAGGAGTTGTTTGGCCAGTACGGCAAGTCTACAACCGACACGGGTTCACCCGAGAGCCAGATCGCGTTATTCACCTACCGTATCAACCACCTTACCGAGCACATGAAGAGCAACCGTCACGACTTCGGTACGCAGCGTTCTTTGTTGCGTCTCGTAGGTAAGCGTCGTAAGTTGCTTATGTACTTGAAGGAGGTTGATATCGAGCGTTACCGCGCAATCATCAAGACTCTTAACCTCCGTAAGTAGTACGGATGTGCAGCAAATGAAGGCGATGCTTCGGTATTGCCTTCATTTACACTTGAAACAAATTATGACGAAATATATTTGACGACAATTTTTTAGAGGTATTTTTTAGATTTTATGGAAGCAAACAAGTTGTACAATGCTGTACAGAAGACAATCACGCTGGCCGATGGTCGTGAGATTATGATCGAGACCGGCAAGCTCGCAAAGCAGGCCGATGGCTCGGTGGTTGTACGTATGGGCGACACGATGCTGTTGGGTACCGTTGTTGCCGCTAAGGACGCCAAGGAGGGAACCGATTTTATGCCCTTGCAGGTGGAGTATAAGGAGAAGTATGCTTCGTGCGGTCGCTTCCCCGGTGGCTTTATGAAGCGCGAGGGTAAGGCCGGCGACTCGGAGATTTTGGTGGCACGTCTGATCGACCGTGCACTGCGTCCCCTTTTCCCTGCTGATTATCACGCCGAGGTTTTCGTAACCGTTAACCTTATCTCGGCTGAGAAAGATATCCAGCCCGATGCACTCGCAGGTCTTGCTGCATCGGCAGCTTTGGCCGTTTCGGACATTCCGTTTGGCGGCCCCATCTCGGAGGTTCGCGTAGCACGTATCGGTGGTGAGTATGTCATCAACCCCGGCTTTGAGGCTATGAAGGATGCCGACCTCGACATTATGGTTGGCGGTACCATCGACAATATCTTGATGGTTGAGGGTGAGATGAAGGAGGTATCTGAGGAGGTTATGCTCGGTGCCATTATGTTCGCTCACGAGGAGATTAAGAAGCACTGCGCCGTACAGATCGAGCTTATGAAGGAGCTCGGCAAGGATGTTAAGCGCGAGTACTGCCACGAGACTAACGACGAGGAGCTTCGCGAGACTATCATCCGTGAGCTCTACGACAAGGCATACGCCATCGCAACAAGCGGCACTATGAAGCACGAGCGTCAGGACGCTTTCGACGCTTTGGAGGCTGAGTTCGCAGCACGCTATACCGAGGAGGAGCTCGAGGAGAAGGCTCCCCTTATTCACAAGTATTTCCACGACGACGTGCAGAAGAAGGCTATGCGTAATATGATCCTCGACGAGGGTAAGCGTCTCGACGGTCGTCGTACCGACGAGATCCGCCCCATCTGGTGCGAGGTTGACTACCTCCCCTGCGCTCACGGTTCGGCTATCTTTACTCGTGGTGAGACTCAGTCGCTTACGACTGTAACTCTCGGCACAAAGCTCGACGAGAAGATGAAGGACGAGGTATTGGTTCAGGGCAGCGAGCAGTTCGTCCTCCACTACAACTTCCCTCCCTTCTCTACCGGTGAGGCTCGTCCCGCACGTGGTCTCAGCCGCCGCGAGATTGGCCACGGCCACCTTGCTTGGCGTGCGCTTAAGCCTATGGTACCCCTGGGCGAGGAGAATCCCTACGCAGTACGCGTAGTTTCGGATATCTTGGAGTCGAACGGTTCATCGTCAATGGCTACGGTATGTGCTGGTACTTTGGCACTTATGGATGCTGGTGTTAAGCTCCGTAAGCCTGTATCGGGTATCGCTATGGGTCTTATCTCGGACTCTACAACCGGCCGCTGGGCAGTGTTGTCGGACATCCTCGGTGACGAGGATCACTTGGGTGATATGGACTTCAAGGTTACAGGTACACGCGACGGTATCACCGCAACACAGATGGATATCAAGGTTGACGGCCTCTCGTACGAGGTGTTGGCCAAGGCTCTGGAGCAGGCACGTCAGGGTCGCTTGCACATCCTCGACAAGCTCGTTGAGACTATCGCCGAGCCCCGTGAGGACTACAAGCCATTCGTTCCCCGCATCGTTCAGATTACCATTCCTCAGGACTTCATCGGTGCCGTTATCGGCCCGGGCGGTAAGGTTATCCAGGAGATCCAGAAGACCACTGGCACAACCATCACCATCACGGAGGTTGACGAGAAGGGTATCGTTGATATCTTCGGCCAGGACAAGGAGGCATTGGATGGTGCTTTGGCACGCATCAAGGCTATCGTTGCTGTTCCCGAGATTGGCGAGACATACAACGGTAAGATCCGCTCTATCGTAGACTTCGGTGCATTTGTTGAGATTCTCCCCGGTAAGGATGCTCTACTCCACATCTCTGAGATCGACTACAAGCGTTTCGAGACTATGGAGGAGACCGGCCTCAAGGAGGGCGATATGATCGAGGTTAAGCTCATCGCTAAGGATCAGAAGACTGGCAAGCTGAAGCTCTCACGCAAGGCATTGCTTCCCAAGCCCGAGGGCTGGGTTGAGCGCGAGCCCCGCGAGCGTAAGCCCCGCGAGCAGCGCGATGGCGAGAAGCGCGAGCACCGTGGCGATCGTGGTCCCCGTCGTGACCGTCACTAATAGAAAAAAATGGCGTCGTAGCCACCACATTATATAATAATATGCGGTGGCACGACGTTAGTTTGCAAACAGAATATAAATACATTTGAAATTAAACTAACTATTTTAACACCTATGAAGAATCTTTTCAAAGTGAGCGCACTGCTCGCTGTTGTGGTTTTGACCCTTTCAGGCTGTAATTGCTTCAAGAAGATGGCCAAGAACCAGGATGAGGTTAAGTTGACCTGTACTCCCGAGGTTTTAGTTTTGAATAACGGCACTGTTGATGCAGACATTACCGTCACCTTCCCCGTGAAGTATTTCAACGCAAAGGCTGTTTTGAAGGTTACCCCCGTGATTGTATTCGAGGGCGGCGAGGTTGCTGGCACTACCCAGTACTTCCAGGGCTCGAAGGTTGATGATAACTACACTGTTATCGACAAGAAGAATGGTGGCGAGTACACTATGCACGTATCGTTCCCCTACGACGAGCGTATGGCTTGCAGCGAGCTCCAGCTCCGTGCCGAGATCAAGTGTCCTAAGGGAGCTTGCAAGGAGTTCACGCTCGTAAACCTTAACACTGGTGCTATCCCCACCAAGGAGGAGGCTGCTGTTTTGGCTGCTGGTGGTGCTGAGGCTGATGCCTTGAAGCGCGCATTTGGTCTCACTATCGCTCAGGGTGTCAACACCTTGCAGAAGGATATCGACTACGCAGCTGCTATGCAGACTATGGCGTCGGGCTACAAGAACGTTATCACTGAGGTTACTCGTGCTAACTATATGTTCGCCATCAACTCTTCAACCTTGAACCGCGATGCTAAGTCGTCTGACGAGCTCGCAGCATTCCAGGAGATTGCTGCTGCTCAGACCGAGAACGACCGCATCAAGCAGAACCTCTACGTTAACGGTTACGCATCACCCGATGGCCCCGAGAAGTTCAACGACAAGCTCTCAGCTGCACGTAGCGAGGCTGGTAAGAAGGCTGCCGAGGAGCTCTTGAAGGAGATTGGTCTTCCCCTCGACGTTGCATCGTATGGCGAGGACTGGGAGGGCTTCAAGCAGCTTGTTGCCGCTTCTGACATCGAGGACAAGGAGCTCATCCTCTCTGTTCTCAACAGCTACGAGTCATCTTCGGAGCGCGAGATGCAGATCAAGAATATGAGCCAGGTATTCGACGTATTGAAGGACGAGATCCTTCCCCAGTTGCGTCGTGCTCAGCTCGTTAACAGCTCAGACATCACCGGTAAGACCGACGACGAGATGATCGCCTTCGTTCGCGCTGGCCAGTTCTCGGAGCTCGACGAGTTGGAGATGCTCCACATCGCTTCTACCGGCAAGCTCACTCTCGAGGAGAAGATCGCTACGTTGGAGGTTGCTGCTAAGGTTTATGGCTCGGCTACATCGTACAACAACTTGGGCGTTGCTTACGCCGAGGCAAACGAGGGTGCTAAGGCTGCTAACGCTTTCCAGCAGGCTGTTAAGGCTGGTGGCAACTCATCGGAGCTCAACAACAACCTCGCTCTCGTTAACCTTATGAACGGTAACACCGAGGCTGCTAAGGCTTACACCGCTAACGCTACAAAGGAGACTAAGGCTCTTGCATCGGCTGCTGAGGGTAACTACGCTGCTGCTCAGTCGCAGCTCGAGGGCTACAACGCCGCTATCGCTGCAACTATGAACGCTGACTACACAGCTGCTAAGCAGTTCATCGCTAACGATGCTTCGGCTAAGGCTGACTACTTGCGCGCTATCATCGCAACGAAGCAGGGCGATATGGCTCTTGCTACTGCCGAGCTTAAGAAGGCTATCGCTAAGGAGCCTGCTTACGCTGAGCGTTGCAAGGAGGATGTAAACCTCCGTGGCTTCATCGGCAACGAGATCGCATTGTAATCCACAAGCGACTCAATCTAAGAGGGGGGGGAAATCAAGTTTCCCTCCTCTCTTTTTTATGCGTATCCCGCCTTGTTTATAAGTTCCCCATCATTTATATTATCACGCTCCACCCCACTATTTTTAGAAGGGAACTTCCACACCTTCTCTTTTTTTTAAATAATAATCAAAAAAAATGATAGAAACGTCGTATCGAACTACTCTATACATACAAATAACAAACATCAAATCCATTAAACACTACAAACAATGAAACGACTATTTCTATTACTTAGCTGCTGTGCCGCGATGACACTCGCAGCAAACGATGCCTCGGCAATGGAGACCGCCAAGAGACCTAAGACTAAGCACGTGGAGAAGACCTTCCAGACAATGACCACCTATGAGCTCGATGCGATGACACGTGAGGATGCCGTAGACTACCTGCTATCGGGAATCTACGCAGGAGCCAAGAAGGACAACAACTATATGATTGTTAAGTTGAGTAACCTATCAACCGAGTGGTCAGAGACGAAGAGCGACGAGGAACGTGCCGAGATTGATTCCATCTCTAAAGTATGGCTGAATAAATACCCTAAGGCTGGTGAGCTGATCAATAGCCACTCGCTGGAATACAAAGGCTTTGATACGGAGTACTACGCCACGCTCTCCACCGAGGAGGCCGTGCCCTATATCTATGAGAAGTGGTACGAGACAGCGGCAAACGACGACTTCAACGGTTTCTTGGCCGTAGCCAAGCAGCTCACGACACTTATCCACAACGAAGGAGACTACATCCAGGAGCTAATCTACAAATGGGTCGAGGAGAACTACGATAAATATACTACAATATATGGGATGATAGAGATGATGTCCGAACTGCTGTAATAGAGCTAAGTTCGCATTTATGGAGTGTGACACCTTTGCGGTGTCACACTTTTTTTTGTTTTTCTTACGTCTAAGCCTACCAGTCCGCCCGCCCGCTTTACATCCCGACTGTCTGTCAGTCCGCCCCGACTATCCGCCATATGCCCAATCGCAGGGCATTATCGACACTCAGCACCCGAAGGATACCACCCCCCCTCGCGACGCCCACCGTTTTGCATATTTTTTTAATACGCAGACCATTCTTACATAAAACAGAGGGGGATAGCGCGTTTTAATAGTCTCTTTTTTATTTTTTGAGAATATTTTGTATCAGTTAGAATTTTTTTTACTATCTTCGCAACGTGAATGAGTGTGTCTAAGGATAGTTGCTCCGTGAGGTAAAAGCCCACGAGGGCTATGCTTAGGGGCATTCCTAACGAAGAATTAACATACAACTTTTAATTTATTAATAACTAACAAACAACGAAAATGAAAAAGTTTTTTTCTTTGATGGTGGCTTTCGCTGCTATGTTCACGTTTGCTGCTTGTGAGACTCCCGTCGATGGTGACGACAACAACAACGGCAATGGTAACGGTAACAAGCCTACTACTCCTACTGCTCTTGCAAAGCCCGTTCTTTCGGTAGAGGATGTAACTAACACCAGCTTCATCGTTAAGTGGGAGGCTGTTGAGAACGCTATCGGTTATATGGTAAACGATGGCTCTAAGAACCACAACATCACCGCAACTGAGTTCAAGATGGAGAACCTCAACGCTGGTACTTACACTGTTAAGGTTATGGCTATGGCTGCCGAGGGTTCGAACTACACTAACTCTGAGTTCGCTTCTATCCAGCAGGCTGTAAACGGCGCAACTGCTGATGATGTAGACTGGATTCAGCACCTCGTATCTCTCCCCACTGAGGAGGATGCAGAGTACGGCTACTATCCTTTTATGCACATCTTCCACTCTTACAAGGGTACAGGTATCGCTGATATCCGCGTAATGGCTTTCGACGCTGAGACTTACCGCAACACTCCCGCTGCTACTTTGGCTGCTGAGTGCCAGGCAATTTCTGCTGAGGCTGTTGCTAAGGCTAACACTGAGACTGGTGTAACTATGCTCTTCGAGGTTGAGGCTGCAACTGAGTACCGTATCATCGCTCAGGCTACTAACGATGAGGGTCAGTCGGTTATCTTCGACGACTTCATCACTACAACTGAGGCTCAGCCCCACCCCGATATGGAGAAGTGGGTTGGCACTTGGAACGCTACTGCTAACGAGACTTTGACCTTCAGCCTCGTAGGCGAGGGCGAGGAGGCTTATGTTGACGGTCCTTTCGCTGGCACTGCTACTACTAACTTCGAGATCACTATCGAGCCCGCTCTCGACAATGGCTTCAACGCTGTTGCAGTTTACGGTTTGAGCCGCCTCACTTGGGATGATGGTTCACCTATGCCTACTCTCGCATTGATCGACTCTGAGGGTGTCCTCAACGTATTCACTGGTCTTGATATGGCTGACTTGGGCGACGGTTACTATGCTACTTGGCTTTGCTACTGCAAGACTGCAAGAGGCTTGACTCCCGTTCTTGGTCAGTATCCCGCATACTACTGGGAGCTCAGCGAGGATGGCGCAAGCATCTCAACAATTGCTATGGGTGCTGGTACACTCTCTGACGACACCGAGTTCGAGGCATTCGCTATGGAGGTTTACGCTGTTAACTATGACACTTACCAGATGTCTATCCTCTTCGACTTCGAGGCTACTCCTGACGTAGTTATCCCCGCTGGTCCTATTTCAATGGCTCGTGGTGCTTCAGCTTCAACTGCAAGCAAGGGTATGGCTACAAAGTCGTTCTCAGCTGATCTTAAGTACAACACTTTCAATGTTGTTAAGTAATATTGATTAGGTGATATTTCGGGCGTGATAGTTTCGGCTATCACGCCTTTTTTATGTGGGAATTATGGGCAATGACGCACTGTTGGAGTAACCCCGTATAACTGATTTCGTGGGTTCTGCGGGTTCCGTGGTTTAAGTATCACGTAGGCGTCTGCCCGCCTGCCCCAATTAACCCATCTACTCACACAACCCACCAACTGGTAGCATATGACCTCATTTCTTATCAGAAGGTAGCGGATTGAACACTCAGCAAAAATGCCGTCGATGGGATAGTACTTAACGTACAGCCCATTGACGGCATTTTTTGTTAGCGGCAGTAGATGCTGCCTTATCACAATAAATTACAATTTAGCGTCAAAAGTCGTGAGATGTGGTGCATCACAAAAGTAACTACCTCGGGATAGTACTATGACGTACAGCCCGAGGTAGCCATATTTAGGGATAGGTAGAGAATGACCCATTACCACAAGAAATAATTTGTTGTCAGAAGGGGTTAGGCTTGGTCTCGACATGAAATCAGCCCGGATGGGACATACTTGACGTATTTCCCATTCGGAGCGTTGATTGAAGCGTCACAGTAGCACTGCTATCACGCTAAATTAGAAGTATTTGATAACCTTATCCTCTATCGCAGAAATTAGGTTATTCGCTGCCGATGAGGCTCCGATGCGGAAGAGGTCGGTAGTGAGCCACTCCTTGCCCAAGACCTCCTCGACGATGGTGTAGTAGAGCGCAGCATCCTCGGGCGTGCGGACACCACCAGCAGCCTTGAAGCCTACCTTACGACCAGTCATATTGTAGTAATCCTTGATGGCGTGGCACATAACAAACGCAGCCTCAGGCGTTGCAGCGATGTCGATCTTGCCGGTAGATGTCTTAACGAAGTCGGCACCCGCAAACATCGACACGAGCGATGCACGGCGGATAAGCTCAGGACTCTTGAGTGCTCCCGACTCGATGATGACCTTAAGGACAACATCCTTAGCCTCCTCTCTGAGCACCTCTACCTCGCTGGCAGCCTCAGCCTCGTGGCCCGCAATCATAAGGCCAGGGTTTAGGACGATATCAATCTCGTCGGCACCGTTCTCGATGGCCATAGCCACCTCTAAAGCCTTAACCTCGATGAAGCTCTGCGACGCAGGGAAGGCACCAGCTACGCTCGTGATGCGCATAGGCGTGCCGTCAATCTCGAGGCCCACGGTCTCAACAAAGGGAGGGTAAACACATATAGAGGCTACATTCGGGATGTTGGGATACTTCTCGTAGAAGTCGACAGCCTTACGCACGAAAGCCTGCACAGACTCCTGCGAGTCGGTACACGACAACGTAGTAAGGTCGATGGCCGAGTAACAGAACTTGTAGACATCGACGTTACCATTACGATTTGCCGCCATTTTAATCTTAGCGACCTCCTTAGCTACCTGCGCCTCGGTGTGTGCTGGAGCATATTTCTCTAACTCTTTAACGTAGTCCATAGTCGGAAACAATCAAAAAATTATCACTTTCTTTAATCCTAAACGCGAGGTTCACACCATTCCTCATATACCCGAAAAGGCCAGTTCTCTCGTTTTGTAATCACAAATGTAGTAAAAATTCTCGATATACGCAAACGACAGACCTATTTTTTCGCACCCGACATATATATAAATATAAAGAGTGCGGGCCGTCAGACCATTAGCCCGACAGCCCGCAGTGTTAGCGTGGCACGAAACGCTACTTGGCGTACGATACCGAACGAGTCTCGCGAATGACGGTGATCTTCACCTGGCCCGGGTAGGTCATCTCGTCTTGAATCTTCTTAGCGATATCGTGTGACAATGCCTCCGACTCCTGATCCGAGAGCTTATCCGCGCCAACAATCACGCGAAGCTCACGACCTGCCTGGATAGCATAGGTCTTAACAACGCCGGGGTACGAGAGGGCGATACCCTCCATCTCCTTCAAACGCTTGATGTACGACTCCACAACCTCGCGACGAGCACCGGGGCGAGCACCCGAGATAGCATCGCAGACCTGAATGATAGGAGCGATAAGCGACGTCATCTCAACCTCGTCGTGGTGAGCACCGATGGCGTTACATACATCGGGCTTCTCCTTATACTTCTCGGCAAGCTTCATACCGATAATTGCGTGTGGCAACTCGGGCTCATCATCGGGCACCTTACCGATATCGTGCAAGAGACCGGCGCGGCGTGCAGCCTTAGGATTAAGGCCGAGCTCTGCGGCCATAATACCTGCGAGGTTAGCCGTCTCGCGAGCGTGCTGCAATAGGTTCTGGCCATACGACGAGCGGTACTTCATCTTACCAATAAGTCGGATAAGCTCGGGGTGCAGGCCGTGGATACCAAGGTCGATGGTCGTGCGCTTACCGACCTCGACGATCTCCTCCTCGATCTGCTTCTTAACCTTAGCCACAACCTCCTCGATACGTGCAGGGTGGATACGGCCATCGGTAACGAGCTGATGCAGAGCCAAGCGAGCAATCTCTCTACGCACGGGGTCGAAGCCCGAGAGGATGATTGCCTCGGGTGTATCGTCGACGATAATCTCGATACCCGTAGCAGCCTCCAAAGCACGGATGTTACGACCCTCGCGACCGATGATACGGCCCTTAACCTCGTCCGACTCGATGTTGAACACCGTAACGGCATTCTCGATGGCGGTCTCGGTTGCGACCCTCTGGATCGAAGCCACAACGATACGCTTAGCCTCCTTCGTAGCCGAGAGCTTAGCCTCCTCGATGGTCTCAGTGATGTAGGCCTGAGCATCAGCCTTAGCCTCGTTCTTCATATTCTCAATGAGGACGTTTTTCGCCTCCTCAGAGCTCATACCCGATATCTGCTCGAGACGGGTATTCTGCTCCTTGATAACCGCTGCAAGCTCCTCTTTACGTGACTCAACCGTCTGGAACTGAGCCTCGAGCTGCTCCTTACGCTTGTCATAATCGGCAGCCTTCTTATCCAAGTCGCGCTCCTTGTGCTGGAGGTTAGCCTCCATCTGCTTAGCGCGCTGCTCGCTCTGCTGGAGCTTCTGGTTGCGCTCGTTAACCTGACGATCGTGGTCACTCTTAAGCTGGATAAACTTCTCCTTAGCCTGCAACAACTTCTCCTTCTTTATCATTTCGCCGTCGGCCTCTGCCTTAGCAACAATGGCCTTTGCGCGTGCTCGGGCAGCGAAGTAGGCAGCAAAGCCACCAACGAGTGCTCCGACCACAACACCGACGATTATCCAAATAGAATTCATACTGAATTAGGTGTTATTATATTGTTAGTAAATGTTTTAAATAGTTTCAAAAAAAAACCGCAGAGACTCCTTAACTTGTTTGACGAATCCTTCGATAAGTCATAGGTGGGGCTCCGAGGCACGCAACAGTCCACTGGTGCCGCTTACGCAACACACCCCGAAGGGTTGAGGCCTTGTTTTGTGACATTACTCGAGAGTTGTCCCAATGTAATAAAAATTGTACAGATCGCAAAGCTTTTAAGGAATCTATGCGGGATAGATCTCTCTATATAAAGAACCTACGACACCTAAGGGGTGTCACCCTTTGAGGGGCAAATATCGCGCCTAACTTTAGGCCTTAATATATTGGCGTATCTTCTGCTCTATGGCACGTAGCTCCTCGACATCGTCATCGCCCAACGCAGCACTCTGCTCAGTGGTTAGTGCGAGTATCGAATATCGTAGAGCCGCCATAGCCAGACGATCCTGAATATCAAATTTCGGGATACGTGCGTACTCCGTTATCTTCTCGTTCAGCCTCTTAGCCGCAACGCGGTAGAGCTCCTCGTTTGCCGCATCGATGGTCATCGGGTAGCTTCGGCCAGCAATCGAAATATTTATCTTAACCTTTGCGTCTGCCATCGTTGCTAATTATTTTCCTGTTCGTGTTTTATTGCTGCTATACAACGGTCAACCTCCCGCAATAAACTGTTGACACGCTGGCGCGCACGCTCCACATCGCCCGACGACCCACGCATAACGTCCGTAAGCTCCGCGCTCTTGAGACGTGCATTAAGGCCACGGACCTCCTCTTCCAAACGACGCTTATCGCCGAGAAGCCTATCGCGCTCCTTGATGAGCTCACGACACTCCTTAGCTATGCGACGGTGGTCCTCAATGAGACGCTCAACCTCGCCATTAAGTCGTTTTATGATCTCCTTGTCGGCCATTCTTTTGGCAATGTTTCTGTGTACGCAATTGCTATTAATGCCCAAAGATATATATTTTTCGCCAAATACCAAAATTTTTGGCCGACAAACTACTACTTTATCAATCGAGCATATAGGTCATAGTCCTCGCAATCGACGATCTCAACGTCGTAGAAACGACCACGATACAGACGTTTACCATCGCTGTCGATGATAATCTCCTGATCCACCTCGGGTGAGTCGTACTCCGAGCGACCAATATAAAAGTCGCCCTCCTTGCGATCGACAATCACACGCATACGGCTACCAATCCTACGAGCGTTGTTCTCCAGCGAGATGTGCTCCTGAAGGCTCATAACCCTATCGGCACGATCGTGCTTAACCTCCTCGGGCACATCGTCCGCAAGGCGCGTTGCCGAGTAGGTACCCTCCTCCTCCGAATAGGGGAACACACCGAGACGGTCGAAGCGCACCTCGCGCACAAACTCCATAAGCTCTGCGAAGTCCTCCTCGGTCTCTCCGGGGTAGCCAACGAGCAGCGTTGTGCGCAACGCTATATCGGGAATCGCACGACGCAACTTCTCGATAAGAGCCAAAGCCTCAGCCTTCGTATGGCGACGTTTCATCGCAGCGAGCTGGTTATCAGATATATGCTGGAATGGAATATCGAGATAGCGACATATCTTCTTCTCGCGGGCCATAACCTCGATTACCTCATCCGGGAAGTCCGTGGGATAGGCATAGTGCAGACGTATCCACTCGATGCCATCAATGCGGCAAAGACGCTCCAGCAGCTCGGCAATCTTACGCTCGCCATAGAGGTCAACGCCATAGTAGGTCGTGTCCTGAGCTATGACCATCAACTCCTTAACACCCTTAGCCGCCAACTTCTCAGCCTCGGCAACGAGCTCCTCCATAGGCACCGAGTGGTGACGACCGCGAATAAGCGGTATCGCGCAATAGCCACACATCCAGTTACACCCCTCCGAAATCTTGAGGTAGGCGTAATGCGACGGCGTAGATAGCTCGCGGTCAGTCTCTTGCTCCCTACGATACTTCGCGCCCAAGCGTGCAACGATGTCTGCCCAGTCGTTAACGCCAAAGAAGTCGTCGACCTCAGGAAGTTCGGGACGAAGCTCATCGGCATAACGCTGCGACAGGCAGCCCACGACGAAGAGCTCCTCGATCTTACCCGCCGCCTTAAGCTGTGCGGCACTGAGGATTGTATCAATCGACTCCTGCTTGGCATCGCCGATGAAGCCGCAGGTGTTGATAACAACGACATCGGCATTCGCGCGGTCGCTGTCGAAGGTTATCTTATACCCCACGGCCGCCAGTTGCGCAGCGAGATGCTCCGAGTCTACCGTATTCTTCGAGCATCCGAGGGTTATTATGTTTATCTTTTTCACCGCAGTTATCTCTTTGATTCTCCGAATAATGCACGCACAAACTCGCGACGATCGAACATCTTAAGCTGGTCGATGCCCTCGCCAATACCGATATAACGCACGGGGATATGGAACTTGTCACTGATGCCGATAACCACGCCACCCTTAGCCGTGCCGTCGAGCTTCGTGATCGTGAGCGAGGTCACCTGCGTAGCCTCGGTAAACTGCTTTGCCTGCTCAAAGGCGTTCTGTCCCGTCGAGCCATCCAATACGAGCATCACCTCGTGCGGAGCATCGGGGATAACCTTCGACATCACGTTGCGAATCTTCGTAAGCTCCTTCATAAGACCCACCTTGTTGTGCAGACGTCCCGCCGTGTCAATCAAGACCACGTCGGCACCATTTGCCACTGCCGAGCGCAACGTGTCGTAAGCCACCGACGCGGGGTCCGAGCCCATATCTTGACGCACCATCGTGGCACCAGCACGATCGGCCCACACGGCGAGTTGGTCGATGGCAGCAGCACGGAACGTATCGGCAGCACCAATATACACCTTACGTCCGGCCTTCGTAAGCTGCGCTGCGAGCTTACCGATGGTCGTAGTCTTACCAGCACCATTAACACCCACAACCATAAGCACATAGGGCATACCCTCCTTAACCTCGATACCGAAGTCCTCGGTCGAACGATGCGACTCCTCCATAAGCGAGGCGATCTCGTCACGAAGGATGCCGTGAAGCTCCTCCGTATTCATATACTTATCGCGAGCAACACGCTCCTCGATAGCACGGATGATCTTCACCGTGGTCTCAACACCCACATCCGAGGTGATAAGCACCTCCTCTAAGTCATCGAGCACGTCGGCATCGACAGTCGTACGACCTGCAATGGCACGCTTGAGCTTACCAAAGAAGCCCTCCTTAGTCTTCTCGAGTCCCACCTCGAGCTCCTTACGCTCCGCTTCGGCCTCGGCCTTCGCCTGTTCTGCCTCGCGCACCGCTTCGGCCTCAACCTCCTCAGGGCTTCTGTGCTCCTCGACCTTAGGCTCCTCTACCTTCTTTCTTTTAAATAGATCAAAAAATCCCATATTTATCTTCTGTTTTAGTTATTACTCTTTGTATAACAAATATTTACGTCTCAACACTTTGAACTCCTCGACGTCCTCAGCCCAGCGAGCCTCAATCTCCTCGGCCGAGGCTCCCGCCATAATCATCTCGCGGACATAGCCCACACCGATGAGCTTCTCGAACATAGGCGTAAAGAACTTCTCACCCATATCCAAGTCGCGGTAGGCGTCGATGACATACTCCAAATTAAGCCCCTCGCGCCAGATATCCTCATTCGCAACACTACGAAGATCAACACCATAGCATAGCTTGTCGCGGTGCGGTGGATTGGCCGAGCCCGCATTAGGCACGGGCGTAAATTCAAAGTCGCGGCCCTTCATCGCCGGGTGGCCATATATCTCGAACGGTGCCTCCGTGCCACGTCCCATACTCACCACCGTACCTTCGAAGAGGCAGGTCGACGGGTAGAGGTATATGGAGTGCTGCGTAGGCAGGTTGGGCGACGGAGCTATCGGCAGCTCGTAGTGCGTCGTGTGGTCGTAATTTTGGCACCTCACAACCGTGAGCTTCGCCTCCTTAGCCCACCCCTCGCCGATGGCCATACGGGCAATCTCGCCCATTGTAAGGCCGTGAACCACGGGTATCGGCAACCACCCCACACCCGACTTATAGCGCATATCGAGCTTAGGGCCGTCGACATAGTGACCGTTAGGGTTCGGTCTATCCAAGACAATGACCTCGCAGCCGAAGTCGGCACACGCGTCGATCATCCTCAGCATAGATATATAATAGGTATAGAACCTAAGGCCCACATCCTGCATATCCACAACAAGCACATCGAACGAGCGCATAACCTCGTCTGAGGGGCGTTGCGTATTTCCGTTATAGAGCGAGAGAATCGGGATACCCGTCTTTAAGTCTACCCCATTCTCCACCTTAGCACCCGCCTCCACCGAGCCACGGAAGCCGTGCTCCGGGGCGAAGATACCCACAACCGTGATACCCTCGCGGTGCAGCATATCGACAACGTGCTCATCCGTAGAATACATAGCCGTATGGTTGGCCAACACCGCCACGCGACGTTCGCTAAGCAGTGGCATATAGGCAGCCGTATCCGCAGCACCCACGACGACGTCGCACTCACACTCGGGTGCAAGGCTAACTCCTCCACCCGCTGCACGCCCAGCACAGGCCGCAAGGATAGAGAGGGCTAACGCCAACAGAGCTATATGTAATCGTCTAAGTATCAATATTGTAACAAGTACTCCTTAATAAATCCATCCAAGTCGCCATCCATCACGGCATCGACATTCGAGGTCTGATAGCCCGTACGATGATCCTTCACGCGGCGGTCGTCGAAGACGTAGCTACGTATCTGCGAGCCCCACTCGATGCGTTTCTTCGTAGCCTCGAGGGCCTGCTGCGTAGCCATACGTTTGTCCAACTCCCTCTGGTAGAGCTTCGAGCGCAGGATACGCATAGCATTCTCGCGGTTCATAAGCTGCGAGCGTGTCTCCATATTCTCGATAAGGAACTCTACCGGCTCGCCCGTATCGGGATCCTTGCCGTGGTAGCGCAGTCGCACCGCCGTCTCAACCTTATTCACGTTCTGACCACCCGCACCACTCGAGCGGAAGGTATCCCACTCATAGTCCGCAGGCGAGATGTTTATCTCAATAGTGTCGTCGACAGCAGGGGCAATAAACACCGAGGCGAAGGTTGTCTGACGCTTATTGTTAGCATTGAAGGGCGACAGGCGCACCATACGATGTACGCCGCTCTCGCTGCGCAGGTAGCCATAGGCATACTCGCCCTCGAACTCCAAAGTGCACGACTTCACGCCCACCTCGTCACCCGCCTGATAGTTGGCAACCTTGACTGTGTAGCCGTGAGCCTCACCCCAGCGGGTATACATACGCATAAGCATCTGAGCCCAGTCGAGGGCCTCGGTACCTCCGGCACCAGCGTTGATATCCATAATAGCACCCAAGCGATCCTCCTTACCCGAGAGCATCTGCCTAAGTTCCAACTTCTCGACAATCTCCGCCGCCACGCGATACTGCTCCTCGGCCTCCTCTTCGGTGAGCACACCCTCGGCCACGAAGTCCGGGACGAGCTCAAGGTCGTCGACCGTGCGGCGTGCCGACTCCCACTCTTCAATCGAGGAGCGGATGTCTGCAACCCTCTTAAGTTGCTTGCGTGCCTCGTCGGGATCGTCCCAGAAGTTTGGCTCCTCGGTACGCTCCTGCTCATTCTGAAGGTCGATGCGTCGTTGCTCGATGTCGATGGATGTCTCGAGCTTCGCCACACGTGCCTTGAGATCAGCTATTTGCTCAGCGTTAATCATTATTCAATTTCCCAATCAAATCCGTCTTTTCTATCTTTGACACGAATACCTATGGCGGTGAGGTTATCGCGGATCTTGTCGGACGTAGCCCAGTCCTTCGCAGCCTTAGCCTCCATACGCATATTAAGGAGCATCTCGACAAGAGGCGACACCATATCCTTACCTCCAGCCTCGGCAGCCTTCTCGTTGCGAAGACCGAGGATATCAAATACATAGCGGTTGACCGTAGCCTTCAACACCTCGAGGTCCTCGGCAGTAAATGTCTGCTGACCCTCGGCCGCCTGATTGATTATACGCACCCAGTCGAAGAGAGCCGAGATAACCATCGGCGAGTTGAGATCGTCGGCCATAGCCTCCTTGCAACGATGCTCGAGCTCCGCCACATCCGACGTCGACTTCGCCTGAGGCTTAATCTTCGAGAGTGTCTCCACGGCCTTCATCAGACGGTCCAAGCCCTTCTCGGCAGCCTGCAACGCCTCGTTCGAGAAGTCGAGCGTTGAGCGGTAGTGGGCCTGAAGCACGAAGAAACGGATGGTCATAGGCGTGTAGGCCTGCTCAAGGATGGGGTGCGAACCCGTAAAGAGCTGCTCGAGAGTGATGAAGTTACCCAGCGACTTACCCATCTTTTGGCCATTGATCGTGATCATATTGTTGTGTACCCAGTAGCGTGCCGAGTCCTTACCGAGGGCTGCCGTTGACTGCGCAATCTCGCACTCGTGGTGCGGGAACATAAGATCCATACCGCCACCGTGGATATCGAACTGCTCGCCGAGGTACTTGGTGCTCATCGCCGAGCACTCCATATGCCAGCCGGGGAAACCATCGCTCCAGGGTGAGGGCCAGCGCATAATATGCTCGGGCGAGGCCTTTTTCCAGAGGGCGAAGTCGAACGAGTGGTGCTTGTCGCTCTGGCCATCGAGCTCGCGCGTGTTCGTGACGATGTCGTCGAGGTTACGACCCGAGAGGCGACCATAGTGGTAATCCTTGTTATACTTCTCCACATCGAAGTAGATCGAGCCATTCGACTCGTAGGCATAGCCCGCATCGAGGATACGCTTAACCATCTCAATTTGCTCGATGATGTGTCCCGAAGCGTGGGGTTCGATAGAGGGCGACTTAACGCCGAGCTCGCGCATAGCATCGCGGTAACGCTCCGTGTAGTAGTGGGCAATCTCCATAGGCTCGAGCTGCTCGAGGCGCGCCTTCTTTGCGATCTTATCCTCGCCATCGTCGGCATCCTGCTCGAGGTGGCCTACGTCGGTGATATTACGCACGTAGCGTACCTTATAGCCCAACGACTGCAAGTAACGGAACAAAAGGTCGAACGTAACAGCAGGGCGTGCGTGGCCCAAGTGAGGATCGCCATAGACGGTAGGACCGCACACGTACATACCTACGTGCTCGGGGTTTATAGGTTCGAACGTCTCCTTACGACGTGTAAGGGTGTTATACAATACAATCTTCTCCATATCTATAATTTTTTTATCGTTTATTCTATCTTTCCGTAAATTTGCAAAATCTCAAACGGAGCATCGGCCGAGAGTAGCTCCTCGATACCCTCGAGGTATGACGCTATATCCTCAACGCCATCCTCATAGCGCGTCTGCGGCAAAACACTGTATATCTCATAGAGGTTACATATATGGCCCTCCATAAGCATCATCTGCGGGTCATCGACGCTCGATGGCGTGAGACGCGCAATGGCCTTGAGGTAGTCATTAACGAGGCGATCGAACTCGAGAGCATCGTCAACCAGAGGCTTCTCATTGTCGCCGTTTGCCACCCAGTCGAAGCTGCCGGCGAGCATATGGCTCGTGTCGAGCGTCTCGATGATGTCGAGCATAACGTTGTAAAGCTCTTCGCTAATTACGGGCGAGAAGCTCTCGTAGGTGGCGAACTGCAAGTAGTAGCGCACCCACTCGCCACGCACCTTAATATACTCCGCAGCCATAACATCGCCCTTACGATAGCACTCCTCGGCACGCTCGAAGTAGTCGTCGCTACGCTCCAGCACCGCATCGACACTCGAGACGTCAATACCGCGATATATCGCCGTCGACTGAAGCTCGGCCACTGCATCCGAGAGGTTGTAGAAGTAGAGGAAGTCGTCGCCCTCGTACTCAACCTCGACATTCATATCGAGCATAGTGTTGAAGGTATCCAACGCCGCGGTAAGCTCCTCGGTAGCAAGCGACAGGTAGTAGCTTGCAACAGTATAGTAGCCACGGATATAGGGCAACGTATTGCTATGCGAATAGCCTATCTTCTTCGAAGGCAGCACCGCAACACCTCTATCGAGCAGGGCCTCAGCCTTCTCGACATCGGCCGTCTCGCCACGACGCAGGAACTCGGTAGCCAAGCGCGCGAAGTTCTCGCGAGTGCGCGCCGCCGAGGTATTGAAGCGGTAGAAGTAGTCGACAAGCGTATCCTCATCGGCAAGGTTACCGAAGTAGAGGGGCTCGCCCGACTCCTTATCGCCCATAAACAACGGATAGAGCTTATCGGCATCTACCGTACCTACCTCCGAGCCCGAGCGGTAGCGCGTGTAAATCGGCACGAAGGTGTAGCTATAACCATCAAAGCGGGCATAGTCTACGATGCCGTAGTCCTTCATAATGTGAGCCTGCGTGAACGACAAGGGTCGCTGCCAATCGAAGTGGGCAAAGAGGTCGAGCATCATAAGGTGATCCTTCGTAAGCACCGACTTACCGGCAAGGCTGATATAGACCTCATCCACGATATTATCGGCCCGAGCCTCATCAACAAGGCCCGTAGCCAACACAGCCTCACGATCAACGGGAATAGCGTACTGCGATGCCGAGAGGATATAGTCCGTGTCGTTACCATCGAAGAAGCTATCCACCTTAGGCTTCACGCGGCCGATGAGGGCATAATCCTCCTCGCGCTCCTCACGCGGGATAACCTCACCCTCGGCCAACAGACGCATACGTCCGTCGTTGATGGCAAGTATCATAGGCTCATCCGAGACGAAGAGGCGTATGGCATCCTCGAGATAGAGCGTAGCATCGGCCAACTGGTCGTTCAACGTCCAGTACTCCTCCATAATGTCATAGTCGGCCATAAAGCGTTCGTCGGCAACGATGGCATCAAAGAGGTCGTAGGCCATAACATACTGAGCATAAGCCTCAAAGAAGGTATCCGACGACGTGTCGCCAGAGGCGATGCACTCCTCGATAAGCGGCTGGTAGGTGGTGATAATCTCCTGCGTCTCCGAAATCTTCGAGCTAATATCGTCGTAGCGACCCGTGATACTCTGCTGGCGATCAGCAGCATCTACGTAGCGAATGGTGTAGATCTCGTCGTTCTCGATACGACGACGCTCACCACGGAGTCGGCGCGCCTGCTCCGTATCCAACACATCGAGCACATCGGCCACAACAACCCAGTCGTTTACGAAGCTATACTTCGTCGAGGGGATGGTAAAAGGCACACCGTCGGCCTCATTAGCCGCGAGTTTCATCTCGTCGATATACCACTCGCCACCCAAGTAAGACGAGTTCATAACCCTCACATCGGGACGCACACCCTCAACCTCCTGGCAGTACCAGAGTGGGAAGGTATCGTTGTCGCCAAAGTTTATGATGATGCCATTCTCGGGCACGGTATTCAGGTAGTTGCGACCGATGTCGCGAGCCATATAACGGCCCGAGCGGTCGTGGTCGTCCCAGTTCTCGGTGGCGAGCACCACGGGGACGCTGGCACCGAGAGCCACAGCCACCATCGACACGACAACCGCACTCCTTCTGCCCGTCACCTTGCACACGCACAGCACCGAGCGTAACAGATCGCCAATAGCCAACACACCGAGGCCCAGCCATATAGAGAAGGCATAGAAGGCACCGGCGTAGACGTAGTCACGCTCGCGCGGCTCGTTAGGCGCGGTATTGAAGTAGACGACAAGCGCAATACCCATCATCACGAACAAGAGCAACACGACGAAGAAGTTACGCCAGTCGGTATTAAGCTGATAAATAAGGCCCAACAGGCCGAGCAACAACGGCAGGAAGAAGTAGGTGTTATGTGCCGCGTTATTCTCAACGTCCGAGGGCAGAGCACTCTGCGGGCCTGCAAAGAGTTCGTCGATAAAGTCGATGCCCGAGATCCAGCCGCCGTGCAAATAGATGCGGTTCACAGGATCGGCCTGAAGGTGCTCGTCGTCCTGACGGCCCACGAAGTTCCACATAAAATATCGCCAGAACATATCGCCCATCTGGTAGCCGAGGAAGTAGCTCACATCCTCCATAGCCGTAGGCTCGTACCACACGCCGCCATACTCATCCTCGACACGCACCGTGGGGTGGCCATCCTCGAGTTCGACCCAGTCGGCCTCGTAGTTGTCGCGACGCGAGTAGAACCACATACGCGGCAGGAAGCGATTTGCCTCGTCCGAGTAGCTATAACCGTCGAATATCTCACGCTCCTCGTACTTACCCGTCTCGGGATTCAGCCACGTCATCGTCTTCGACTCGTAGTCGCCCGTGGGGATATACTGGTCGTCCGACGCATAGTCGCCGTTCATAGCCACCATAGGCAACGGCTGTGCCGAGTAGTAGGGGCCATAGAGCAACGGGCGGTTGCCATACTGGTCACGGTTCAAGAGGCTCAGCAACATATGCGGCGTCGATGGGTTGTTCGAGTTCATCGGCGGGTTTGCCGCGGCGCGGATTGTAACCGACGCGTACGACGAGAAGCCGATGAGAATAACCGTCACCGAGAGCACCACGGCATTAAGCACACGGTAGCCACGGCGGTGTGTATAGAGCACCAGCAGCGCAAGGGCCGAGAATACCAACAGCAGAAACACAACCATACCCACGTTCACGGGCAAGCCGAGCGTATTTACCGCAAAGGTATCAAACGCCGCACCGAGGGCTACGGTATAGGGAATGATAAGGCCGTTAATCGCACCGAGGATCAAGAGCGACACCACGAGCGCGAGACATATCTTAAGAACGTAATCCCAGGCCGTACGATACTCATAACGGCGGAAGAACCATATCATCACCAACGCCGGAATGGTCAGAAGGTTAAGGATATGAACACCGATAGAGAGACCCATCAGGTAGGCGATAAGTATTATCCATCGCATAGCCGTGGGGCTCTCGGCATTCTCCTCCCACTTGAGCATCAGCCACACCACAAGAGCGGTAAACATCGACGACATAGCGTAGACCTCGCCCTCAACGGCCGAGAACCAGAATGTGCCGGTATAGGCATACGACAGCGCACCGATAGCTCCAGCACCGAGGATCAAAATCATACGACTGAGCGGCATCTCATCATCATTGCCCGCCGACGTAATGCGACGCGCAAGATGCGTGATGGTCCAAAAAAGGAACAAGATACAGAAGCCCGAAGCAAGGCAGTTCAAGGCGTTGATCATCACGGGAACACTCTCGGGCGAGGGTGCCAAAAGCGACGCCAAACGCGCAAGCATCATAAAGAGCGGAGCTCCGGGCGGGTGGCCCACCTCGAGCTTATACGAAGTTGCGATAAACTCGCTACAATCCCACAAACTCGCCGTGGGCTCCATCGTCAGCAGATAGGATACGGTGGCGACAAAGAAGACCACCCAACCGGTGATATTATCCCATCGCTTAAATCTATTCATTTTCTGAATCATAGTCGTTCATCGATTTTAATCCGCAAATATAATAATATTTGCCCGATTAACGAAGTTTTCGGTCAATTATTTTACCGCCAAAGAGCGACTCGTCCGAAAGAGAAAAAAGCAGCAAAATGAAGATAAGCGAATTATTATTTCCCATATACTCCAATTTTAAACTATTTTACCCATATAACATCACCACTACATCGCGATTATTTTACGATTTTTTTACACTATCCTATTGCATATTTTGTAAAAAAACCTATCTTTGCATAAGTGAAACCCCAATTTTATATAACAAAAATGCGCTTATTCGTAACATATCCCAATTCGGAAACTACCCGAATTTCCTCAGGGGGGGGTGTTCACGCTTATTATCAGAGCATTACAGACATCTAAATAGTAATCATTTTTGTTCTAAATCACCATTTTACCCACCACTCTTCAGTGGCGGGTGATGTTGTATTGTCTCCATTGGAAAGAGATCACCGCAGCACATATAATATACTCGAGCGCACGCATACGCGCAAGGAAACAAGAGATAAAAATCAACAAAATATTTTTTAACACTTAACACTTTTTCATTATGAGAAAATTTTTAGCTTTAACGGCATTGGTGCTTGGATTAGCATCGTGCCAAAATGAGACCAACATATTTGGTGTGGATGTTAACACCAACGAGAAGGCCATCGAGTTCATTGTGAACGTTACAGCACCCGAGCTTGAGACTCGTGCAGCTGACTGGACAGACAGTGCCAAAGGTGGTATTGAAAATGGTGTACTTGGCACAACTCAGGATGATGTTACCTTGCGTTACATCCTTGATATTTACGATGCTAACGGCGAGCGTTCTAAGGAGCGTTACATTGCCTATGCCGACGATCGCAACGTAAGTTTCTCTCCCCGACTTATTCCTGGCAGAAAGTACACATTTGCCGTTTGGGCTGACTTTGTAAGCGCAACAGCTAAGGCTGATGTTCACTACAACACAAGCGATCTAAAGGCCATCAAGCTCAAGGATGCTTGGGCTCCTATGGATGAGACCCGCGATGCTTACACAGGCTTCACTACTGTTGATGAGCTCGTTGCAAATCAGGAGATTACTGTTAATCTCACGCGTCCTTTTGCTAAGCTCCGCGTCATTACAACCGGTATTGTAGCAGTAGACAACCTCCACATTACACCTGGTTTTGCTGCCGTAGATTACAACACAGAGTATCGCTACCAGTTTGATGCTACAACCGGACTTTACACAGCTGCTGGTACTGCTAAGAAGAGCCACGCTACATTCGAGATTAAGGAGTATGGTACGAATACCTCTTCAGAGATGACACTCTTCACCGACTATCTTTTTGCTCCCGAGGAGAACGAGGTTGTAAACTTCAATTTGAGCGTATATGACACCGTTGTAGCGACTGATGGCACAAAGAGTGCTGGCGACTTGATTACTACAACTGCGTTCAACACTCCAATCCCCGTAAAGCGTAACGTACTCACAACCATCAGGGGCAACCTTCTCACTATTCAGGGTGGTAATTTCAAGGTTAATGTTGTGACCAGCGATGCGTTTGCATCTGAGGAGGTATGCAATATTCAGTAGTATCTGGTTGGATTAAGTAGAACCTTCTAAATAGAGTCGGGAGGTGGCAACACTGCGATGGTATTGAATGGAACAAGATATACATCGGGATACGATTTTGCCATCTGGCAATCGGCAGAACAAAGCGGAAGTGGTATCAATGTAACATATACCATCAGATAGTCAACAAAGCGCAGTGCTAAGTTTTTTATGCTTTCAAGATTTGTTAATTAGTACTGCCAAAAGAGGAGCCCCGTCTGCAGTTTTAGGGGCTCCTCTTAATTTTATTTCACTTTTTTTAGGTCGACACACGGCGCGACACAGCCAGCGGCCGATAGTCATCAGCCGACCGTCATCATTCACCGTCCGTACGAATATTTCGTTTTATGCGCTCGATACCTGCGCGTGTCATAGGCGTAGCACCAGCCAGCCGCGTGAACTCCTCATCGGTCATTGCCAGCCACTGTTCCGCACCAAGCGTCGTGGGGTCAAACAAGGGGTCAAAGCGCGGGTTTGTGTGCAGCGGCGCACGGCGGTTGTAGGGACAGACCGACTGGCAGGCATCGCAGCCAAAGATCCAGCCATCAAGCGCGATATCCTCACCGGAGCCCTCACGCTCGATCGTACGGCACGAAATGCAACGATTGGTGTCGATACTCCTATCCTCCATTATTGCGCCATTAGGGCACGCCTCAACGCATCGGCGGCACTCGCCACACCCTACCATCTCGCGTGGTGTGTCGTAGTCGTCAACCTCCTCGTTTATTATGAGCTCGCCGAGGTGCAGCATAGAGCCTATCTCGGGCGATACGACCAGCGAGTTGCGCCCTATCCATCCGAGTCCAGCACGCACAGCAAGGCTCTTTTCGGCCACGGGAGCCGAGTCGGTAAAGGCGCGATATTGCAGCTCTGGAGCGTACTCGGCAAGGCGTGCAGCAAGGCTACGAAGCATATCTTTGATCGTCGTGTGATAGTCGCGAGCGAGGGCATAGGATGCAATCTTCGTGCAAGCCCCAGCCTCATAGCCACGACCGAAGGGCGATAGGTACGATACAGCACAAACCACCACACTTCGCGCACCAGGGACCAAAAGCCCCGCATCGAAGCGTTTTTCGACGTTACGCTCGAGGTAGTCAAGCGTGGAGTGTCGACCACGTAACAGCCACTCTCTAAACCTATTACGTTCGTCATCGAGAGGCTCGGCACGCACCACTCCCACCAGATCGAAACCCACCTCGCGAGCAGCATTAATTATAATATTTCGCGCAATCATTGAAAAATATTTGTGGCAAAATTAACAAATTTTAATAAATATTTGGTAACTTGCACCCGATTTGTAGAAACAAGTCATTAACCTAAACAATACAATTATGACTTTTACCACTATTTATGAGGTAGTTAAGCACAGCGTGGAGAAGTTCTCCGAGCGCATAGCTTTCTCAATGATTGGAGGTGAAGATGTATCCTACAAGGAGGTAGGCGAACGCGTGGAGAAGGTGCAGGATATGCTCCTCGACGCTGGCGTGGGTGCCGGCGACAAGGTGGCAATCTTGAGTAGCAGTATGCCCAACTGGGGCGTGTCGTACTTCGCAGTGACCACCGCAGGTATGATTGCTGTGCCTATACTTCCCGACTTCACCAGTGACGAGCTCGACCTTATAATCACACACTCTGAGGCCAAAGCGATACTCGTATCCGATAAGCTCTACACAAAACTCTCGAAGAATACCGTCGAGAAGTTCAACATCGTGATTCGAACAAAGGGACTAAACATCATCTCGCAGCGCGTCACCGAGCGCGCCGAGAAGCGCGTACCCCAGCCCGACGACATCGCGGCCATAATCTACACCTCGGGAACGACATCGAAACCTAAGGGTGTGATGCTCACGCACTATGCCCTTGCGATGCAGCTCTCGATTATCCCACCGCTGTTCGACTACAACGAGGAGGACGTACTACTATCTATCCTGCCGCTGTCGCACACCTACGAGTGTACGCTCGGTATGATCTACCCCTTCTCGCGCGGTGCACATATCCACTATATGGATCGTCCGCCTACCGCCTCGGCACTTATGCCCGCACTGGCACAGGTGCGCCCCACGGTTATCGCCTCGGTACCCCTCATTATGGAGAAGGTCTATGCAGGCAAGGTGCGCCCCACGTTCCAGAAGAACGCCCTACTCCGCAAGCTCTATGGCTGGGATTGGTCGCGTAAGCTCCTGCACAAGGTTGCTGGCAAGCAGCTTAAGAAGCTCTTTGGCGGCCGTATGCGTCTCTTTGCCATCGGCGGCTCGAAGTTCGACTCCGAGGCCGAGCGTTTCTTGCTCGAGGCTGGATTCCCATATGGTATCGGCTACGGTCTTACGGAGACAGCTCCGCTTATTGCAGGTGCTGTGGGTAAGATGGTGCGTATAGGTTCGACAGGTCCTTCGCTTCCGGATGTAAAGATACGCCTCGACGACATTAACCCCGACACGGGTCAGGGCGAGATCGTAGTCAAGACCCCCTGCTGTATGAAGGGCTACTACAAGAACGAGGAGGCTACACGCGCTGTATTCACCGAGGATGGCTGGTTCCGCACGGGTGACCTCGGAGCCATCACCGACGATGGCTGGATCTATATCAAGGGCCGTCTGAAGAATATGATTGTCGGCCCCTCGGGCGAGAATATTTACCCCGAGGATATCGAGGAGGTGCTCAACAGCAACCGCTTCGTCGCCGAGTCGGTGGTTACGGAGGAGGACGGCAAGCTCATCGCCCTTGTTTACTTCGACACAACAGCCCTGGAGGAGGCTTACGACGAGTTTAAGTTCAAGATGTCGGTGGGCAAGGAGCAGCTCGCACTGAAGATGGATGAGATCAAGAAGGAGGTTATGGAGTACGTAAACTCTAAGGTTAACCGCTTCTCGAAGATTACGAAAGTTGTGGATAACGAGGGAGAGTTCGAAAAGACGCCCACGAAGAAGATCCGCCGCTTTGTCTACGACCGCCGAAACAAGGACTCGAAGCCTGCAGACGGCGAGAAGAAGTAGTCGCAATAAGTTCATTTTAATGCCCTGAGCTATAATAGTTCGGGGCATTATTATATTCGTCGGATAGTGGGTTTACACAAAATTTAAATTTTTTATTGCAAAAAGTTTGCAGATTCAAAAATCTTGTGTACTTTTGTGGGCTCTTTCATAGGAGTAGGGTTTATTAATGCTGTTGTAGCTCAGTGGTAGAGCACTTCCTTGGTAAGGAAGAGGTCACGAGTTCAAGCCTCGTCAACAGCTCAAAGGGGGGGGTGTAAATCTTTCCTCTTTTTCTTTTGTATTCATCTGATAATCACCGCTTAAATACCTATATACGCCATTATACTTCGCTCTATATATAGAATAAAAGAGTAAGTCCATTTCCTTCTTTCGATTATATTTTCTATCCTTATGACGAGTAAAACAGAGTAAATACAGAGTAAATGGACTAACCTATGCCTGCTTCTTGTAGGTAAGGGCTGCGAGGGTGTTAAACACCACGGCGAAGCCTCCGAGGGCGGCGAAGTTAGGCCACAGCTCCGCGAGGGTCGTACCCTTGAGGTAGACCGAGCGCAGGATCTCTACGTAGTAGCGCGGAGGTAGCACGAGCGTGAAGCGTTGTGCCCACACGGGCATAGAGTCCACGGGCGTGAGCAGGCCACTCATCAGCATAAATATCATTATAAAGAAGAACATCACGAACATCGTCTGTTGCATCGTCTCCGAGAAGTTGGCGATCGTGAGGCTAAAGCCCGAGATGGTGAGGATGAAGAGCAATGCACCGAGGTAGATCACCCAGACCGAGCCGACGGGCGCAAGGCCATAGACCAAGCGCGCGACGAGCATAGCTATGGTCACGACAAAGAGGCCGATAATCCAATACGGGACGAGCTTCGCAAGCGTAAACGTAAGGCGCGACACGGGCGTCACGTTTATCTGTTCGATCGAGCCGCTCTCCTTCTCGCCGACGATACTCAGCGCGGGCAGGAAGCCACAGATGAGGATAAAGAGGATGATCATCAGCGCGGGGATCATATAGTGACGGTAGTTGAGCGTGGGGTTATAGCGATTCTCAACCGTAACCAGTTCCGACAGCTCCACGGGGGCACGCTCGCCACGGAGCTGGGTGAGCGTATGGGCGATGGTTGCGACGACGTACTGCATACCCATACCTCCCTTCGTGGCATTCACGGCATTGGCCGTGATGCTGATACGTTCGGGCGTAGCGATAAGAAGGTCGCGCTCGAAGTTATCGGGGATCTGCAGTATGACATCCACGTCGCCCTGCTCCAAAGCTGCGAGGGCGAGAGGGTACTCGGCTGTCGTCCCGGCGAGCGTGAGGTACTCCGAGGCCTCGATATTCGACGCGATGCGGCGAGAGGTCGTCGAGCGATCGAGGTCGACAACAGCCACGTTTACGTTGCGCACATCCATCGTCATAATCAGCGGCATCAGCAACATAACGAGTATCGGGAAGGCGACGATTAGCTTCGGCAGGAACGAGTTGCGCCGAATCTGAAGAAACTCCTTTTGTACAAGCACGATAAATGTTCTCATAGCTACTCCAATTTATCGTTAAACTTCTTGAGCGAGACACCAAGCAGGACCACAGTCATACCGAGGAGTATCGCACAATTTTTCCATACGGCCACCAGCGGTAGGCCCTGAATCATCATCTTACGCACAGCGTCGATATACCAGCGTGCAGGGACGATATTCGACACTACTTGGAAGAACTTTGGCAGGTTTTCAATCGGGAACAACATACCCGATAGCATCAATATGGGCATCATCATCACCATCGCCGATATTAGCAGTGCTGCCATCTGCGTGCGTGCAATGGTCGAGACCAAAAGCCCGAGCGAGAGCGATAGTACGAGATAGAGCAGCGACAGCGAGAAGATGCCCCATACGCCACCCGTCATCGGCACGCCGAGGAGATATCGAGCTAATAGCAAGATAGTTACCAACACAATACACGATATAACGAAATAGGGGATCATCTTTGCAAAGATGATCTTCACGGGGCGCACGGGCGAGACGAGCAGCACCTCTATCGTACCGACCTCCTTCTCGCGCACAATCGACACCGAGGTCATCATCGCACACACAAGGATAAAGATCAAACCCATAATGCCCGGCACGAAGTTATAGGCCGACTTCATCTGCGGATTAAACATCATTCGCGTCTCGAACATCGACTGAGCCGAGGCCGAGCCAAGCAGTATATTTTGCAAGTATGCCGTAGCCGAGCCGGCGGTATTAACGTTCGAGGCGTCGACAACGAGCTGGATGATGGGCTTCGTGGGTAGCCCCGCCACAGCCTGCGCTGCACGACGGTCGTAGTCCGTAGCAAAGATCACCACGGCACTCGCCCGACCCGAGCGAAGATACGCATCTACTTCATCCTGCGAGATATAACCCTTGAAGGTGAAGTAGTCGTTTTGCGAGAGTCGCTCTACGGCATCGTGTACACCATCAGTGCGCTCCGAGGCCACCACCGCGACATTCACATTATTTACCTCCGTAGATATTGCAAAGCCGAAGAGTATCATCAGCACAACGGGGATAAGCATCACAACGAGCATTGTGCGCCTATCACGGAGTATGTGCAGCGACTCCTTTTTTACGAACGATCCAAAGTTCTGTTTCATATTATTGACATATCTATTAGCGATGAGTACTCCTCGGGGATTATGGTATTGATACCCTCCCTCATTAGACTACTCTCCCCTCAATGCACCGCGAGCCAACGTACGGAACACTTCGTCCATCGACTCTGCGGCAAATTGCTGTTTCAGGCGCAGAGGCGTATCAAGTGCACGCACCTCGCCATCGACCATAATCGACACACGCGAGCAATACTCCGCCTCGTCCATATAGTGTGTCGTGACAAATATCGTCGTGCCACCCTCCGCAGCCTCGTAAATCATCTCCCAAAACTGACGACGCGTAACGGGATCAACACCACCTGTCGGCTCGTCCAAAAAGACCACCTCGGGGCAATGAATCGTAGCAATAGCAAACGACAGCTTCTGCTTCCATCCCAACGGCAACGAGCCAACTAAGGTATTACGTTCCGACGAGAAGTTGAGACGGTCGAGAAGCTCCGCGGCGCGCTCCTCGGTCTGATGTCTCGTAAGGCCATAGATTCCGGCAAAGAGGCGCATATTCTCCCACACCGTGAGGTCGTTATAGAGCGAGAAACGTTGGCTCATATATCCGATATGTCGCTTAATCTTCTCCCCCTCGCGCATAACGTCGTAGCCCGCAACAGTACCGCTTCCCGATGTCGGGTAACTCAGTCCGCAAAGCATACGCATAGCCGTGGTCTTACCCGCACCGTTTGCTCCGAGGAAACCGAAAATCTCGCCTCGGTGGACATCAAACGATATGCGGTCGACAGCCACAAAGTCGCCGAAACGCTTGGTCAGCTCTCTGACCGATATTACTACGTCGCTCATCGTTTCATTAGTTTGATAAATATATCCTCGATTGTAGGCTCCACACCCCCAATCTCCAAACCCTCGACATCGCCCAACTGAGCCTTAAAACGCTCCACGTCGAAGCCATCATCCACAACCATATGGTGTCTCTCGCCAAAGGGGTAGCAATCGACAATATCCGTGGCCGTGCGTGCCCTCTCGAGCAATGCAAACATATTCTTGGCACGAATGCCGTAGAGTCTCCTATCAAATCCACGCACAATACCTTCGGGCGTGTCGATGCCCAAGATGCGCCCCTCGTTGCAGAGGGCGATACGGTCGCAGCGCGACGCCTCGTCCATATATGGCGTTGAGACGAGGATCGTGATTTCACGCTCCTTTAGTCCTGAGAGCATATCCCAAAACTCACTGCGCGACACAGCATCCACGCCCGTTGTGGGCTCGTCCAAAAAGAGCACGCTGGGGCGGTGGATCAAGGCACACGAGAGGGCAAGTTTCTGTTTCATACCGCCCGACAGCTTCCCTGCTCGGCGTTTACGAAATGGCTCTATCTGTTTGTAAATAGGCGCGATAAGGTCGTACGACTCCTCGACCGTCACGCCAAACAGTGCGGCAAAAAAGTTCAAATTCTCCTCGACCGACAAATCGGGATAGAGCGAGAATCGACCAGGCATATAACCCACGCGCGAGCGAATGGCCAGATAATCCCTCGCCACGTCGAGGCCATCAACCGCGGCACTACCCTCGTCGGCATTAAGCAGCGTCGTGAGCAGTCGAAACAGCGTAGTCTTTCCCGCGCCATCCGGGCCGATAAGACCAAACAGCTCGCCACGCTCGACAGAGAACGACACGCCATCGAGGGCCTTGACCTGGCCGTAACACTTCGATAGGTTATGTACTTCAATGGCTACCATACTACAACACAACTTCGCCAGCCAAGCCAATCTTCAATCGGCCATCATTCTCAACGGCAATCTTCACGGCATAGACGAGGTTTGCGCGCGAATCCTTGGTCTGGATGGTCTTAGGTGTAAATTCGCTCTCGGGCGATATCCAAGCGACACGCCCCGTGTAGTCGTAGCGTTTGTCACCGCCAAAGTCGGCAACGACCGTAACCTCATCGCCGATGTTCACCTCTGCAAGTTGGTCGGAGGTAAAGTAGGCACGCAAGAATATCTTATCGAGGTCGGCAATCTTCATCAGCGGCTTACCAACAGTTGCGAGCTCACCAGCCTCGGCATACTTAACAACCACGGTACCACTAACAGGCGATACGATACGGCATTTTGCGATTCGATCATCGAGGGCTTCAATCTGCGCCTCCAACGCTGCCGAGTTGCTGTTGATGGTTGCCGTGTTCTTATCGAGCGTCGAGAGCGTCGCCTCCAACTGCCCCTCCAATATCTTAATCTGTGCCTCGATATCGTCGTACTGCTTTTGCGTGGCAGCACCATCGCGTAGCATATTCTCCACGCGCCTTAGTTCGCTCTTCTGCTTAGCTATCTGCTCGCGGAGCGACGCCACCTGCTTCTTAACATCGGGGCGAGAGCCAAGCAGAGCCGACTGCTGTGCCTCAAGCTGCTTACGTTGCAAGTGTAGCTGCACGCTATCAATCGCACCCAACTCCTCGCCAGCCACAACCGACGTCCCCTCCTCGGCATCGAAATAGATAATTCGTCCGTTTGCCTCGGCCGAGATAACCACCTCCGTGGCCTCAAACGTACCCTGCGCATCAAACTCCGATTCACTGCCGCAGGCAATCGCAAACATCGCCACGGCGATATATACCATTCGTTTCATATCTTATTGATTTAGTGTTGTTTTAAGTCTATAAATAGCTTGCAATAGTTCTATTTCGTGTGTACTACGACTAAGCGTCGCATTTGTTTCGTCGGTTATCTTACGTAGCAAATCGGTCGCATCAATCACTCCGTTCTCGAGCTGCGACTCTGCTGCCATACGCACCCTACGACGCAGCTCGACGATGCGGTCATCATCCTCGATAGCCAAGCGTAGGCGCGCAATCTCGCCATCCTCCTGTACCATCTGCATCTCGGTATTAAACAGGAATACATCTCGCTGAACGGCAATCTGTTGCTCAGCCGTGTTTAGCTTCTCGAGATTATTCTTCTTGGTATAAAAGGCTCCAATGTTCCACGACATACGTACACCGATAATTGCATTAGGCGTCCACGTCGACGAGACCATACTTTCGAACATATCCAATCCGGGATAGCCATAATACCCTTGTACGAAGGCTGCGAAACGAGGCATCACCGAGGCATTAATCGCCTCGCGCTGTGCCGCCAACTTACCCTCCTCGGCCTCGAATAGCTCCAATTCAGGACGTGCCGAAATTCGTGAGTTTGGCTCAACCATAGCGGGGCGTTCAAGGTTGTCCAATGTGAGTTCCTCGCCGATAAACACCTCAAGCATACGTCGATAGCTCGCACGCGACGACTCCACTTGACCGAGTGTCTGGCGGGCAGTGAGCAACTCCGCCTCGATAGCATCGACATCCGACTGCATAGCCACACCGTTGTTATAATACGTGCGCATACGCGCGAGGTTACTCTCCAATACGCCGATCAGAGCCTCGGTCTGAGCCACACGCTCGTCAAGCAGCAGGATGCCGAAATAGAGGTTATCGACCCTCGACTGCAAGTCGTAGAGCGACACATCCACACGACTGCGTTGCTCCGTGGCCTCGGCCTCGGCAATGGCGCGATTCGCCCGCGACTGGCCACCGTCCCAGATATTCTGCGACACGTCAATAGCAACTCTATACTGATCACGACGAATGCCCACCATCTCGATACCGTTTGCCTGCATTAGCGAGCTCAGCGCATCGGGGTAGGTAGGCGTGGCAGTCTGATAGGTAGCCTGTCCAGAGAACACAACCTGCGGAATCCAAGCACGCGCTGCATTAGATATATTGTACTGCTCGGCGAGATTGATAAGGTCATACTGCCTAATCTCGGGATAGTGCTCTTGAGCCAAACGTCTACACTCTTCGAGCGACTGCGCCCGCGCACACCACGCGCCAACGAGCACCAAAAGCGTAAGGAAATATCTCTTCATAACGACTATTGTTTTTTGATTCTTCGCATTATAGTCTCAATGTTTTCAGCCTTGCGCGCCTCCAAAAATTTAGCGTCGTCGGCCATAAGCTCGCCCATCAGCGGCTTCATAAATGGGTAGGCAATGAAGGTGAAGATGTTGAGTGACATAATACTAATAAACAGCATCTTAGCATCGACACGTTCCATTTCACCACGCTCGGCAGCAGCATCAATATCGGCCTGTAAGCCTCGATATACATTGTCAATTATTGCACCTATACGCGCGTGGAGCACACCGTAACGCTCCGGGCGCGAGACTATCTCGTTGATGATAAATCGCGGCAGGAGCGGATTCCGCGAAACAAAGTCAAAGTGGTTGATCACGCCACACCTAACGCGCTCAACCATAGGCAACGATGGATCGCCAAAAGCTGCCAACGTCGACCGCGACATCACGCGAAACTTCTCGTCGACGATGCGCTCGAAAAGTTGCTCCTTGGTGCGAAAATAGTAGTGCAACATAGCGTGTGTTACGCCTGCCGCCTTAGCTATTGATGTCGTTCTCGCGCCATCATAACCCTTTGTTAAGAACTCCTGCTCAGCCGCCTCAAGTATCTCTTGCTCTTTATTTTGCCTCTCTTGATTATCCATACATTCGCTATTTAACACAATTGTTTAACATAATTGTTAATGCAAAGATATAAATAAAACTCAACACTGCAAACATTTATTTAGAAAATTATGGAAATGTCGGGTTTGTGAGCCTTCATTACGATCAAAGGAGGTAATCTTTCGCCACACGTCGACCTACGGCTCTAAGGTTGTCATAGGCCACATCGCGCTGCACCGCCAGAGCCAAAGGCACGCCATCGGGTGTCGCCGCATAGATAGCATCGAAGCCCGACGACCGAAGCTCATCGCACCACGCAACACCCCCACCAACAGCAACACACCCGACACCTACACGCTCCGAAACACGCAGTACTCCTGACGGTGCCTTGCCCATAACTGTCTGACAATCTACACGTCCCTCGCCCGTCACAACAAGCGAGGCTCCCTGCACAAGCGACTCGAAGTTGACAAGCTCAAGCATAAGACCAATACCCGACGCGGGCACTGCGCGCAAGAAAGCTCTGAGACCAAAGGCCACACCGCCGGCAGCTCCCATACTCCTCTCCATCGCATAGTCATCCCTAACGTGGCGGGCGACAACATCTGCAAAGCGACACATCGCACGCTCCAAACGCTCAACATCCTCTGGACTCGCCCCCTTTTGTGGCGCAAAGACACGCGCTGCACCACGCTCGCCGATAAGCGGATTCTCAACATCAACAGCCACGTAAAGCTCCACATCGCGAAGTGGAGACACAGGAACCGATATTAACTCCGTGTGCTCAAGAATATCTATCGTTGAAGTTAACTCCCTACCCTTAGAGTCGAGAAACATACATCCCAACGCTCGGAGCAACCCCGTACCAGCATCGCACGTAGCACTGCCTCCAAGTCCGAGGACCACCCTACGGCATCCACGTGAAACAGCATCGAGAATAAGCTCACCAGTACCATAGGTCGAGGCGACGAGCGGATCGCGCTCAGCGGCATCGAGAAGCATAAGACCGCTTGCTGAAGCGAGGGCAATAACAGCCGTACATCCATTATCAATGAGCGCGTAACGTGCCGCGATAGGACGACCTAAAGAATCAGAGACACAAGCATCTACGATATCGCCGCCAATACCTTCGGCAACAGCCTCAGAGAAGCCCTCACCGCCATCCGAGATCGCAACAGCCGAGATTTCCACCTCGGCCATAATATCTCTAACACCAGCAGCGAAAGCCTCGTTAGCCTCTCTCGAACTAAGCGACCCCTTGAACGAGTCGAAAGCAACAACCACACGTTTCATATAAAAAGCTCCGTAGTTAAAAATTCACTCTCAAAGATACTACGAAATGGGGAAATATGCTAACTTTGTAGAAATTATAATCGAAATTAGGTATGAAGGAGCTTATAAAGGTATTATGCCTGACGGTGGCAATCGCTGCGATTGGTTGCACCGAGGAGACGAAAGAGGATCCGCGCTACGACAGCGGCATCTCGCGCGAACTGGCCGAGTGGCGCAAGGCAACGATTAGCGACCTTAGCTACAAGCTACACTTCGATCTCCCAGCCGAGCGTAGCGAGGCGGTAGATGGCAGTGTGGCAATATGCTTCACGATGGCCGAAGCCGAGGAGGTAATCATCGACTTCCGCGAGCCTGCTTCGAGTATAACGAGCATCGAGGCAAATGGCATAGTGTGTGACTATCGCGCTGAAAACGAGCATATCATAATCCCCAGAACGGCAATAGTAGCGGGAGAAAATTGTATAAGCATAGCATTCCGCGCAGGCGACCAGTCGCTCAACCGCAACGACGACTTCCTCTATACGCTGCTCGTCCCCGACCGCGCACGCACGCTCTTTCCCGTGTTTGACCAGCCCGACCTAAAGGCAACGTTCGAGCTAAGCCTCTCGCTCCCCGAGGAGTGGGTTGCAGTATCTAATAGCGGCGTGAGGAGTAGCACAAAGGCTGACGGTCGACAGCATATCGAGTTTCACCCCACAGAACCGCTAAGCACCTATCTCTTTAGCTTCATCGCAGGCGCGCTCAACGTCGCAACATACCACGACTCGGAACGTACGATAAATGCCTACCACCGCGAGACCGACCCTGAGCGTATAGCACAGATCGACGAGATATTCCGTCAAGTGGTGGCTTCGCTCGAGTGGTTAGAAGAGTACACTGGCGTGGCCTACCCCTTTGCCAAGTATGACCTTGTGATGCTCCCAGGCTTCCAGTACGGAGGTATGGAGCACACGGGAGCCACGCTCTACAACGCTGGCCAGATGTTTCTCGGCGACAACCCGACGCTCGACGAGGAGCTACGACGCACGCAACTCATAGCCCACGAGACGGCACATATGTGGTTTGGCGACTATGTGACGATGCGCTGGTTCGACGACGTGTGGACCAAGGAGGTATTTGCCAACTACTTCGCTGCACGTATGACCGAGCCGCTATATCCTGAGGTCAACCACCGTCTAAACAGACTCAAGAGCTACACGCTCGCATCGCTCTCCGAGGACCGAACCGCGGGCACGACAGCAATACGTCAGGAGCTTGACAATCTGCAAAATGCAGGGTTAATATACGGACAGATCATCTATAACAAAGCTCCGATCGTTATGGAGATGATGGTGGAGCTTATGGGCGAGGAGGCCTTCCGCCGTGGCATTCACGACTACCTCACTACCTACGCCTACGACAACGCCACGTGGACAGAACTTATCGCCATACTCGACAGCTACACCGACTATGACCTTGCGTCGTTTAGCGAGGTGTGGGTGCATAGCAAGGGTATGCCGCAGATATATTTCGAGCGCGAGGGCGACGCTCTAAGCACCTCGCAACGCGACATCTACGGCCGTGAGCTACTCTGGAGAGAGAGCTTCGAGTGTCGTGCAATCTTAGCAGACGGCAGCACCGCCAACATCGACATCACACTCGACAGTAGCGAACACCACTACACCATCCCTACCGAGACCATAGCCCTACTACCCAACAGCGACGGCCGCGGCTACGGACTCTTCGTCCCCGATGAGGCGTCGATGGCGTGGATCACGGAAAATATAGCAACCATCACGGACGACACCACGCGCGAGTCGCTACTTATCGTCCTCAACGAGTGCTACCGCTGGTCGTTACTCGATGCTCGCGAGTGGCTGCAACTTCTCGTCGATGTGCTTCCCACGGAGCAAAATGCACTCATAGCATCCACGATGTGTAGCTTCCTTAAGTCGCCGATGCTTCGCGTAGCGACTGCCGAGGATGAGGCTGCACTCCTTGACATTGCCGAGTGTCATCCGCTCGCCTCGTGCCGACGTCAGCTACTCACAACCCTATCCGGCACAACACTCTCGCTCGAGGCCACGGAGCGCATCTACCGCATATGGAGCGAGGGTAAACACCCGCAGCTCAACGAGATGGATTATATGTCTATGGCCTTGGAGCTCGCCGTGCGTTTGCCCGAAGAGCGCGACGCCATCATCGCCACCCAGCGCGAGCGCATCACCAACCCCGACCGCATACGCCAGTTCGACTACGTGGCACGCGCCACTGTTGCCGACCCCGAGGCACTGGATGCTCTCTTCGAGGAGCTCCTTGAGCCCGAGAATCGTCGCACCGAGCCGTGGGCCGCATCGGCACTTGCACTCATAAACCACCCCACACGTCAGGAGCGCAGCATAAAATATATACGTCCCGGCTTGGAGGAGCTTCGCGAGGTACAGCGCACGGGCGACATCTTCTTCCCGCGCAACTGGGCAGGAGCACTCCTCGGTGGCCATACAAGCCAAGAGGCACGCGCCGAGGTGGAGCGTTTCCTCGAGGATAACCCCAACTACCCCACACTCCTACGCAACAAGATACTTCAAGCAGCTGATATGATGCCGTAACATTGCAAAAGAGATGGTCTCTGGATAGCACGCCCCAATTTCTTGTACTCGGCAAAAAAGCCGCCAATGAGGGCGGCGAGACTAATTTCTTGCGAGAAGGGGTTAGGCTTGGTGCATCGCAAAAGAAATGACCACGGGTTAGTACCAATCGTACAGCCCGTGGTCATTTGAACTTTTGAGATGTGCCGAGAATGGCCCCTTATCACGATAAATTTCTTGTCAGAAGGGTGCCGAGTGCTACACTCGGCAAAGATCCCGACGATGGGTAGTACTTAACGTACGTCCCATTGTCGGGATTTTTTGTTAGGGGCCGCAATCGACCTCTTATCACAAGAAATTAAAAGATTGACTTTCGAATAATAGTCTGCTCACGATCAGGACCCACCGAAACAACAGCTACCTCAACACCTGTAAGCTCCTCAAGTTTAGCAATATAATCCTTAGCATTTGCGGGAAGCTCATCATAACTCTTAATCGCGGTGATATCCTCGGTCCAGCCATCAAGCTCGATATAGTCAGCCTCAACACGCTCCAAGTCGGCAATGGTCGAGGGGACGTAGTCGATAGCCTTGCCATCGAGCTTATAGCCCGTGCAGATACGAATCTTATCAACACCCGAGAGGACATCGAAGAGCATCAACGACAGGTAGTTAAGGCCGCTGATACGACGCACGTGGTTAAGCACGACGGTATCCAACCAACCCACGCGGCGGGGACGACCCGTAACCGTACCGTACTCGTGGCCACGCTCGCGGATATAGTCTGCACGCTCGTCAAAGAGCTCCGTGGGGAAGGGACCCTCACCAACACGTGTGGTGTAGGCCTTAGCCACACCCATAACGTTATTTACGTAGCGCGGTGCGATACCCGTGTTCACGGGAACGCTTGCAGCCGTGGGGCTCGACGATGTCACAAAGGGGTATGTTCCGTGGTCGATGCAGAGCATCACACCCTGAGCACCCTCGAACAACACCTTCTTGCCCTCCTCAATAAGGCGGTTAAGCAATACCGACGTATCACAGACCATAGGGCGTAGACGCTCACCGAGGGCTACGTACTGGTTGTAAATCGTATCGAACTGGCAGGGCTCCATACCCAAAGCCTGAAGCTCGACGTTCTTCTGCGCAAGAGCATCCTTCAGACGCTCAGCAAAATACTCCTTATTAAGAAGGTCGCCAATGCGGATACCCACGCGGCTATACTTATCAGTATATGCAGGGCCGATACCCTTCTTCGTGGTGCCGATCTTACGGCCACCCTTAAGCTCCTCGTACGCACCGTCGAGCATCGAGTGATAAGGCATAACACACGCCGCACGGTCCGAGATATATAGTTTGTAGTCCGTGATGCCGGCACTGTGCAAACGCTCGAGCTCTTCAAAGAGCGACACGGGGTTGATGACCATACCGTTGGCCATTATATTTACGATATGCGGGTTGAAGATACCCGAAGGAATTGACTGCAAAGCGAACTTTTTGCCATCGAAGACAATGGTGTGACCAGCATTGTTACCGCCCTGATGACGAACGACAACATCAGCATTACCAGCGTAGAAATCGGTAATCTTACCCTTTCCCTCGTCGCCCCACTGTGCGCCGACAACAACAAGAGTGTTATTCATAATATCCTGCATTTATAGCCGCCAACCGATGACGGCAGAATTTAACGGCTACAAAGGTACAAAATAATTCACAACAAAACAACCGTAGCCCGATTTATTTTGCACTGCTGCGGTTGACAATGTGCTCCATAACGATAACCACGATGACACCCATAGCAAAGCCATTACCAACGAGCGGTTCAACGACAGCGGGGACGATACCGCGAGGCATAAGCTGGAACAGCATAGCCATCATCAGCGGCAGGCCGATAGTGAGGCCATCGGCGAACGACTGCACCGAGCGCGTAGAGTGCAGCATCTCGAAGCTCGCCGCCAGCTGCGTACCCATCAAGAACAGGAGGATTACGCCGATCACGGGATTCGGGATATTCGTAAGCAGCCAGATAAGGTCCGATGAGAGGGCACAGAGGATAAGCATCAGCGTCGCAGGGATAAGCACACGTCGCGAGGCACACCCTGTCGAGGCGATAACACCCGGGCTCATAGAGTAGTTCACAGGGCCGAGGACACCCATAGCTCCCGCCACGATGTTCATAATGCCCGTCGTGCGCACACCGCGCTTGAGACGCTTATCGAGTCCTTCGGTTTGAAGCATCGCACCGAGCGACTCGATAGAGCCAATATCGTTGATAAGCAGTGCGATATAGCATATCACGAAGGCCACGACAAGGCTCCAGTCGAAGCTAAAACCCGAGAGGAGCAATCCATCTACCGATGCGGCACTTGCCACGGGCGACGAGGCTTCAAAGATAGCGTAATAGACCGCACTTCCTGCAACCAGCGCGATGGGGATAACGAGGCTCTTAGCCACGCCACGAAGCGTGCGGTTGAGTACCACCATCACCGGGCAGCCGACGATAGCGAAGAGCAAGCCGAAGAGATACTGTTCCGAGCTACTACCCGCAGGAAAGACAAGATTCTTAATCACGGGAGCAAGCGTAAAGGCGATGAGCATAAGTATAACGATGACAATGCGCGGCGTGAAGAGACGCTGAACGTAGCGCATAGCTCCACCAAACGTAAGTAGCGCGATAAGCACGCCACCGATGGCGATAGATGAGTAGATGGACTCTGTATCAGCACCCGCGCCCAGCGACGAGATAACACCCACAAGAAGCACCGCCGCAGGACCTACGACCAGCGGCATACGGTGACCAACGACAACCTGCAAAAGTCCCGTTACGCCCATAACGGCAAATAGCTTCTGAGCATAAAATAGCTTCTCGCCAGGTGTTCCCTGCGCTACAAAGACACTCGTAGCGACCACCGCCACAGCAAGAATAAACCACTGCACGGCGTAGAGCATCATCTGGCCGAATGGCAACTTATCATCAATGTTGTATTTCAGTTTCATAAATCCGAGTTAGTTATAATTTACTATTCCAACACACGCTCGACCATCGAGGGTTTATCCGTCGTGATATAGTCGACACCCTGCTTCACTGCCCACGAGGCATCGTCTGAGCAGTTTACTGTCCATATCGAGACCTCGAGGCCGAGTTTATGAGCCTCCTCGATCCAGCGCGGCAGGCGTCTGAGAGCATCCACCGAGTAGCTGATGCCAGCATAACCCAACCCCTTGACATACTCGGGCGTAAGATTTCCCGAGAGATACATCACAGGTGTATCCGACGGCGCGAGGCGCACGAACTCGTCGCACACGTGCTGACGGAAAGCGATGTAGGTGACCATATCCTGCAACTTGTGGTGCTTAACAGCGGCAATTACCTTACGCACCACCTCGGTCTCGATCTGAGGCGTAGAGTGGTCCTTGACCTCGATAACGAGCTTAGTATCAGGACACTCTGCCGCCACCTCGAGGAACTCGTCAAGCGTAGGCACCTGCTCGCCATTTGCGAGACGCTTCGAACGCAGTGTGGCAAAGTCGGTACGCTGAACGTTGAGTCTGTCGGGATCATCCTTCTTGCCGAGCCACGGGCCGTGGACCACAACAAGCTCGCCATCCGACGTCATATTCACGTCACACTCAACGGCATAGAGCCCAGCCTCGTGTGCGGCCCTAAGTGCCGAAATCGAGTTCTCCTCGGCACCCTTTACCGAATGATGACCGCGGTGCGCAATAATCTTCTGTGCAGTAGCCTCCTCTGCCGCCGTCATAGCAATCACGAGGCACAGACACCAAATAAGTCTCTTCATATCATTCATTCTGTTTAGCGTTAACACTCTAATACTCAACCTTATCGAGTTTATCATCCCACTTACGGAACGCCGCCATCGCCTCGTCGCGCATAAAGTGCTCGCAGTGTATCGAGCGACGGTCGTAGTCCAGACGTAGTTGGTCGTAGATAAACGAGTCGTCGAAGTCGATGGCCGCCGCATCGCGCTTGGTATTGGCATAGCATATGCGCTCGACACCAGCCCAATAGAGTGCGCTGAGGCACATCGGACAGGGCTCGCACGAGCTATAAACCGTGGCACCCGAGAGGTCGAAGGTCTCGAGCTCGCGACAGGCGTTACGTATGGCCATAACCTCGGCGTGAGCCGTGGGATCGTTGTTCGGCACTACGCGGTTAGCACCCTTAGCCACCACCTTGCCATCACGCACGATGACAGCACCAAAAGGTCCACCGCCCGAATCAATATTCTCTATTGAGAGGTCGATGGCCATCTGCATAAAACGGCGATCATCCTCCGAGTAGTCGCTCCGCTCAGGGAGTCCGTGTTGTCTATCTATCATATTCTCCATACTTCTCATCCTAACAAAAACCTCGCAAATATACGAAAAAGCGTTAAACTACCGTCACTTGTTGCGGCTCAAGCTGTAAAACCTTGATGTAATAGGTCCATCTGATGATGGCAAAAATACGAAAAAAATATGTACCTATTAATATATAGCTACTCTTGTCCCAAGAAAAATATATCGCGCTTAGGATCGTAAACAGGGCTTGCAACACCGAGGCGACTGATAATGCTATGGAACACGTGGTAATGCCCCACCTCCACGATATCGCTACGTAGCGAGGCGGAGTCCGATGTCCAGACGATGAACGGAATCTCCACCTGCTCACGCGGAGCCATACTCATCGGCATACCGTGCATATAGAGGTTACCCTCGCCAAGCGACTCGCCGTGGTCCGATACATATATCATCGTCGAGCGCACGCCCTCGAAACCTTTAAGCGTGGCGATAACACCGTGAAGCAGATGGTCGACGTAGAGGATCGTGTTGTCGTAGGCGTTGATCAGCTCCGCCCGATCGGCACTCGCCATCTCAACACTTCGGCACGCTGGCGTAAAACGTTCAAACTCCGCAGGATATCGCTTATAATACTCCGGTCCGTGGCTGGTGCTCGTATGGATGACGACAAGGAGCTTATTGCCCTGAGCCTCGGCGATATCATCCCTAAGGCCGTGGAAGAGTATCTCGTCGTAGTCGGCCCGTGCCGCGGGATATAGAGCCTTGATATCGCGCACCTTGCGATAGTCGGCGAGGTGTAGTTGTGGCTCGCCCCAGTTCGACGTCCTCCACTTCACATCAACACCCGCACGCGCGAGGTAATCTGGTAGCGGCTCGTAGTACTCCTCCGTGGGACGGTGGCTAAGGATGGCTCTAACACCCTCTGTCGTATATGTCGCCGAAGCACGAGCAACCAGAGACGTAACGCTATCACGCGCAAGGAGCGGATTAGTCTCGCGCGAATAGCCATAGAGCGAGAAGTTCTCGCGGCGCGCCGACTCGCCAATGACCAGCACTACGACATCACGTCCAGACGTAACAACCTCGGCATCGGGGAGCAGAATAGCCTCACGGTTAAGCATATGCTGGTGGTGGAAGTATCGAACGCTATTCACCACATAGGACCACGGGAGCACGAGGCTACCCACCTGCGTGGCGTTACGGTCGATCCAGAGGATATTGTTCACGTTGACAGCCGCGATACCCGCAACGACGGCTATTGCCCCCGCGATGCTCACCACAAATCTGCGCATCGAGCCATATTCCACCCGGCGAAGGAGAACGTAGATAGCCGGCACAATACCAATGAGGAGCACGTACATCACTGCATCGAGGCTAAAATAGCCCGAGGCCTCGCTGTACTGCGTGTTAAATACGTTGCCCATCATCTCGCGCGTGAGCAACACCTCGTAGGTATTTATGAAGTATAGCGCGATGCCGTTAACCACAAACATCAGAGCAATAAGCACGCGTCCAACAACGCGTAGCAGATATGCCAACACACAGTAAACCAAGAAGTTTACAACAACAAGTAGCACCACGAAGCTACCCACGATAACCGCTCCGCTCGCACCCTCCTGTGTGTTTTGGCACACCACCTCCATAAGCGGCGCGTGGTAGGCAAGAGTCGTAAAAAGACTGAGCAACGCACAATACCACGTGATGCCTAAAGGTCGACGCAGGCGTTCGCGAAGTCTGCGTCCGAGCGTTGTTATCTTACTATTTTCCATCGTATTACATATTTAAGGTATAGCCACACAATAACCACAACAGCCAGCACGAGAGCAAGGTTGTAGAGTAGCGTGAGGGGAGTATTTATGTCGTGCGACGCTCGGCCTCCCGGACGGTCGGCGACCGAAGCATCATAGCGCGCAAAGGGGTTGGACATAATCACCACACGGTCAGGCAGGTAGGCCGCAATACGAGCATAGCTATCCTCGGCACGAAGTCGATAGCCCACGCTATCCGCGGCATCGACCAGCACAAGGCGGCAATGATTCTGGCCATAGACCACAATGCTGTCCGCCCGCGCCGTAAGCGTCATATAAATGGTATCGCCACGGAGACCGATGTCCCGCACCGCTGGCAGCGAGCGGTTGCGCTCGTACTTCACCTGCCAGTCGCCACTGCCATAGTTAGGCACACGCATCGAGTAGAAGCACCCCTCGCGGAGCGTTGCAAGGATATCCTCCGTCGAGAGCGTAGGCAGCGCAAGGAAGCTACAACGTGAGGCTATCATAATAGGACTATCGGGGTTATGCAGATCGTCGTTTAGGAGGCCAAAGCTATAATGCCCAGCACTCAAGGCCCAATCCCAATACTCGTTTTCGATGTAGGCAACCGCACCCGTAAGCTCCATTATATCGTAGCCGGCGAGTCGTTGCAGACGCCCGCGCGTGAGCATCGGCGTTCGCACCGGATGGTTTATCTGCATTAGTTCGCAGTCGTCACGAAGCATATCGAGCTGCCACTGGAGCTGCGAGGTGTTTATCGGATAGAGAGCATCGAAGTGGTTTACGCGCTGGCTACCGATGAGTAGTTTATGGAAGTTTCTAAGGTTGTAGCCGTGCTCGTAGCTATCGGGCACAATGGCCTCGGGATGGGGCGTAATCTCATTGTGATTCGAGATGCCGACGATGTCGTAACCAAATGCCTCATAGCGTCTTAGCACCTCGCGTGGCCAATATTTGCACTCGTTGAGCATACCCTCAACACGCGTGTGGGTATGGAAATTAGCCCTGTGCCACACAGCCGCCGAATCGAGCCCACGGTAGGGGTTAAAGATATCGGGACCACTAAAAGGCTGAGGCTCCGAGAAGTGGTAAATCGGGCTTGGGCTCGTAAACAGAAAGAGTACGGCGAGTAGCAACAACAGTGTCGCCACCGCAACCCACACGCCTCGTAATATCTTAATTACCAACTTCATAATCATTCAACAACGCTCCACATCGGCACCGCTTTAAGGTTGGCATTGCACTACAAATATACGTCGAAATATCGGAAAACAAAAATGGCCACATCATTTAGACCCTATAATCACGATGTAGAGTCTAAATGCGTGGCCATCAGGCGTCGCCCGCTGGGGACACGAAGCTATCCGAAGGGTTCGAAGTCGGAGTTCTCTGCCCTCCACGAGGGCTTACGCATAGCATATATTATGAACGGGATACCAACGAAGATGACAGCTCCGATGATAAGCACCGCAAACCACACCGTCGTGCTACCCACCGATATCTGCGAGGGCGGGATAAAGCTAAGGACAAAGGCCAGCAGCGAACCCGCAAAGCCGAGGCCTCCCAAGATCCACATAAGTCCGTTGCCGCGCCTACCGAGGCGGAAGGGGCGGTCGACCGAGGGGAGTTTATACCTAAGGGCGATGGCCGCTGCAAACATCAGCATATACATAATAAGGTATAGGAGCACGGTGAGCTGCGAGAGTATCTGGTAGAATGATTGCACCGAGGGCATAACCACAAACAATAGGCCGAGGAGCGTGACGATGCCACCCTGCACAAGGAGGATATTGCGCTGCACGCCCGCGCTGTTCTGTTTCTGGAAGAATGGCGGCAGATAGCCCGCACGCCCCACAGCAAAGATACCCTTTGACGGGCCCGACACCCACGTGAGAACGCAGGCCAGCACTCCAAAGACCAGAGCCACAGCCACAACCGAGCCCATCCACGGCATACCGAGGAAGCTGAAGTAACGGTCGAAGCCGATGAGGAGCGTCTGCGTGAGACTTATCTCCTTCGCAGGCACGATGATACCCAGCGAGAATGTTCCGAGGATGAAGATCAGCACCGTGGCTAACGAGCCTATGATGATGGCGCGCGGGTAGTTACGCTTCGGGTTATCGACATCCATAACGTGTATACCCATCATCTCCATACCTGCATAAAAAAGGAAGATACTCGAGGCAAGCACAATGTTATCAAGGTGCGTGAGGTCAGGAAAGAAGCTCTGGTGCATATTTAGGTTGCTGTGGCCACCCTTAAGAAAGTAGACTACGGCAAGCACGATAAGCAACGCAGCGGGTATGATAGTGCCGATGATACCACCCCACTTACTAATCTTACCTACCCAGCCGAGGCCCTTGAGCGAGATGAACGTCGCAGCCCAATATATGGCCAGCACCACACAGAGGGTAAACATTCTGTTCGACGCCAGCGAGGCATCGGCCACGGGGTTACTCCCGATGAAGGCGATGCTCACGGCACCGAACGTCAACACCGTAGGGTACCAGATGGTCGACTGTATCCACTGCAGCCATATGGCCAAGAAGCCCACGCGCGCACCGAAGGCCTCGCCCACCCAGCGGAAGACGCCTCCCTGCTTGTTGCTAAACATAGCGGCCAACTCGGCAGCAATCATAGCAGTGGGGATGAGAAACACCACCGCAGCGAAGAGGTAATAGAATGCTGAGGCGGGGCCATATATCGCCTCGGTAGCCAAGCCTCGAAGGCTCACCACCGCCGTAATATTCATCACGGCGAGGGTCATCACACTCAATCTGAATGTGTTAGATTTATTCGTTGTCTGCATATCACTTGTATATTGGTTGTATATACCCTACATAGCAATTATGGTGCAAATCGCTAAAGTAGGGATGATATCAGTTCTCTATTCAACACACTATGCGTTTGCCTATTTTTTTGATAAACACTTGGAAATTCCGATTATTTGTTATAACTTTGTTTAAATTATTGGCCCGTCGGGCAGAATGTATAACACTTAAATTTTGTGATTATGAAGAAAGTTTTTATGCTACTTGCGGCTTGTGCATTGTTCGCAGCTTGCAGCACAACCCCCACTGAGAAGGTAAACGACTATTTCGACGATATGATGGAGGCCGTGAAAGATGGCGATGTTGAGAAGGCAAAAAAGATTAACGAAGAGGCTAAAGAGTGGATGGATTCTCTCAATGAAGAGGATGCTGAAGAGGCTGAGAAGGCTGTCTTCAAGTGGTTGGAAGAGAACCAAGAGGCCGCTGTTGCACTTATGTGTCTCTAACAATACTAATTTTAACCAACAACAAGCGGGTGTCCAATCGGATACCCGCAGTTTTTTTACGTCATCACCCCGCTATCACACAATTGAGGTTATCTCTCGTTGCTCGACCTACTGCAGATGCGTTATCCCGTGATTCGTCACCCTAAAGGCTGCCGCGCCATCATACCAGTCGAGGATACCACTAAGCGAGACGAGACCCTCGGGGAGTCGATGCGAGGCATAGTCACAGTCGCCCGATGTCACGACGCGCAGCGTATCACGCCCATCGGTAAAGCGACGGATGGTTGCTACACGCCCACGCGTAAGCGTATCAACATCGGTCCACTCCGCGCCCATATCAAGGGCTCGTAGGCTATCAACTCGCAGATATCTAAGCATATCGTACGCCGAGAGTGAGGCTATGGTTCGTGGCTCAGGGTTAGCAGATGCCTCGATCGCAGTGTCAATCTTGATGCGGTTATATATCTCGCGCCGAGCGATACGCTCCACGACATACCCATCCGTCGAGGCAAGGCCCAAGCATATCTTCTCGCCTACGCGCCCAAGCGTAAGTCCCGTGCAGCGCACCTCGACCGCCGCGTGGAGTGGCACAATCTCATCCACATCGCGCGCATCGACCTCGATCTCCACGCCACCCGTATCATCAGCTACGACAAACGCATAGCCCACCTCACCAAACTTATCGTTAGCAACGACATAGCCACGTATCGTATAGTCATACTTAAGATCCACGGCGCGCTCCGTGGCCAACGACCGCAAGTAGGCAATCGACACCTCGCCACCATAGCTCGGCAGTTCCGTCTCATCCTTGCAGGCAAGAAGCAACAACAGGCTAACGCAAAGCACAATCCTCCTCATAGCGCATCTTTAGCTGGAAACCTTCATTACCCTCATACCTGCCCCACTGCAGAATGCCCGTCAGAGCGACCTCCTCGCAAGGGATACAACGTTGGGCAAAGCGGGCATAGTCACGCGTGTAGAGCACAATGCTATCACCGCGCATATCCTTAAACACGGCATACCCGGCCCAGCAGGCATCCCGAAGCAACTCGCCCGCCTCCGTATCTACCGACGAGGACGATACTAACCGAAGTCCCTCGATACGCACAAGCGTACCACACATACTCTTATGAAGATCGGCGAGGTGCATCGCGCGAGGCATCACTGGCTGGACATCCAAGCTGCGCACCACAACCCTATCCACAGCCTCGGGCGAGGCGAGGTAATCGACAGCATAACTACCGCTACTCCTACGCCCAACTTGCAACACGCCATATCCATAGTCGGCATAGCAGCCACCCAGACGCAGCACGACCCTAAGCCCTACGGGGTAGGTAGCCTCGAGCTCCGAGAGTCCCGCCATAACCTCCACGGCACGACCATCCGCCTCGACGACAAACGTGCGGAAGAAGTTATCGTCCCTATCCGACGAAACAACCCACCCCTCGACAACGATATCATCGCTAAGCATCACGCCGCCGCTACCAACGATATCGTGCAGAGCGGCAATGGTCGTAGTGGGGGTTGGTAGTTCGGGGCATATATGAGGCTTGTCGGCACTATTATAGCAGCCGACAAGCAACGTAACAATCAGTATAACAACAAGGTTGCGCATTATTTAGACTCTGCACGCGGTTCCACCCACGAGTCCTTCAAGCCGAGGAAGTAAAGGATACCATCCAATCCCACGGTCGATATCGACTGGCGTGCCGTGGCGCGTACCTTTGGCTTGGCGTGGAAGGCGATACCGAGGCCAGCAATGTTGAGCATCGGCAGGTCATTCGCACCATCACCCACGGCAACCGACTGCTGAATGTCGATATTCTCGAACTGACAGAGCAGACGCAACAACTCTGCCTTGCGCGCACCATCGACAATCTCACCCGTATAGCGACCCGTGAGCTTGCCATCCTCGACCTCCAACTCGTTGGCATATACATAGTCGAATCCAAAGCGACGCTTCAGATAGTTACCGAAGTAGGTGAAGCCACCCGAGAGGATTGCCGTCTTATAGCCCACGCGCTTGAGGATTGTCATCATACGATCGACACCCTCCGTAATCGGAAGGTTCACAGCGATATCCTCCATAACGCTCACGTCCAAGCCCTTAAGCAGCGCAACACGCTCCTTGAAACTCTCTCTGAAATCTATCTCGCCACGCATAGCGCGCTCCGTAATCTCGCGCACCTCCTTACCTACACCAGCCCTATCGGCAAGCTCGTCGATAACCTCCGTGGTGATGAGCGTAGAGTCCATATCGAAGCATATCAGTCGGCGCGAGCGACGGAAGATACCATCCCTCTGGAACGAGATATCTACCTCGCCGGTCGTTGCAATCTTCATAAGCTCGTTCTGGAAGCGGCTCTTATCCGATAGTGTACCTCGCACCGAGAACTCGATGCTCGTCTTCGGGGCGCGCTCATCCTCATCCAGCGGCATACGGCCCGTCAAGCGGTTTATGTCGTCGATATTGAGACCCTCCTCCGAGATAAGACGCGTCACCTGCGAGATATGCTCGGCCGTGATCTTACGACCTACAAGCGTGAGAATATAGCGGTTCTTACCCTGGCCCGTAACCCAACGGCGATACTCCTCCTCGTCGATAGGCGTGAAGCGTATGGCGATGTTCATCTCCGAGGCCTTGAACAAGAGCTCCTTCATAATCTGACCCGAGCGTTCGGGCGTGGTCATAAAGAGGATACCGAGCGTCAGCGACTGGTGGATATTCGACTGGCCGATGTCGAGAATGAAGGCATCGTGACGTGCCAAAATACCTGTGAGTGAGGATGTAAGTCCCGGCTTATCCTCGCCCGAAATGTTTATCTGTATGATTTCAATCTTCTCACTATTCATACGCTCAAATAGAATTAATCAATTACTACCTACAAATATACTGATTTTTACAAAAAATATTTATCTTTGTGGCGTTAAAATTTTATGACATTCTAATTTTTGTATAGTAACAACAAATTAATTCGATTGAAAACTATGGAGTTAAAGGATATTTTGGCAATCTCTGGCCAGCCCGGTTTGTACAAGTATGTAGCGCAGTCGATGCGTGGTGTTATCGTTGAGTCACTCACGGATGGTAAGCGTATGAACGCTTCGGCTACGGCGCGCGTAAGTGCCCTTACGGAGATCTCGATGTTCACCGAGGGTGAGGATATCGCACTTGCTGATGTCTTTACCAACATCTGGAACTACACCGAGGGCAAGGAGGCTATCTCGCACAAGGAGTCTGCCGACAAGATCGAGGCCGAGTTTGCAAAGGTGCTCCCCGAGTATGACCGCGACCGCGTACACGTGTCGGATATGAAGAAGTGCTTTGCGTGGTACAACATCCTCGTGAAGGCAGGCTTCACGGAGTTTAAGCTCCCCACTAACGAGGTTGAGGAGAGCGAGGAGTAAGCTACTTCGCCAGAAATAGAATAGGGACCATTCCACTTTTGGAATAGTCCCTATTATTATATATAGGTATAACCTACTGTCTATTGGCATACTCCTCATACAGCGTCATAAACTCCTCCTCGGTAAGCGAGAAGCCATCGAGGAAAGTATCGCGGCCATCATCGCCAAAGAAGATCAGGAAGAGCTCATTGTCGAAAGCGATATATGCGCCATCACTATCGTACGCAACAAATGATATGCCGCCAATATGGCCGCGCATAACAGCCTGCTCGTCATCGTGATACAACACCTCGGCACGTAGTTCGAACCCCTCGAGAGAGGTAACCAGCGTATTACTCTCGGCCTCATAGTGCCAATTCTCGCGAGCATACCAACCGCCATATCCATCGCGCAACATACTCTCAGCAACCTCATCACCAGTCTCAAACCCAAACCACTCTCTTAACACATACGTACCATCGGCATCGAAGTAGATAGCACCAAACATCTCTTGGCCATCGTAATGATAAGCCCATCGCCACTGTGCCGGTGTACCCGACACCATATATCGGTCGGCACAATCGAAGAAGGTGGTATGCAACTTCTCCACAAAGAGTGCGTCGTCAATCTCGCCATCCTGCCCTTCGATAAGCTCCAAGAGCCACACCATATGCTCGCGGCCATAGTCATCATCCGGGAGCAACGCATCGCAATAGGTGGTTAGTTTATTCTCCTCTCCACCATCCGGAGCAGGGACTTCTGGACTCTTCTCGCCACAATCACAGCCTACTATAAACATTGTTGCGACTAACGATGTTAGAAAAAATTTTCTTCGCATAAACGTAATTCTATTAAACATTAAACTTACCGGATTTCGCCCCAGCAGTTCACCAATTTACAATTCTCGGCACGCATAACGACCTCGCCACTCTCCACATCGACCGTCTCGAAGTAGAACTCCGCGTCGATTATCTGGGCATTATCCATCAAGAGTGTCGAGCCGCTATACGACTCATAGTGCGTAAACTTTATCCAGCCCGATGTCGAGGTATAGATTATTGGTGTGTAGGGATTATCCCTATGCAAATCAAACACATATAGCTCCATATAGCTATCATCCAAGATATAGCCATCCTCCACGGCACTCGTGTAATCGCCGAAATAGTAGCACCTGTTAAGCTCGAAGGGGACGCCCTCCGTGGGACGTAGGTAGATGCTCGTGTTGCTACGAATATTCTCGTCGAGCGATGCCCATCGACAATCGAGCACGAAGCTAAACGATCCGTCGGGCTCGTAGCTAAGCTCAAACCAATCATTCGGTGTTGTGTCCATCGAGGTCTTGGAATCCTGACGATCGCCATAGAACCTACAATCACAAAGTTCCGGCTCCGAGGTAGTGATATATAGCTCGAAGGGGTGAACGTTTCGCTTCTGCTGCCGTTCGTCAATCTTGTCATCGAGGTTCGTAAGCGGACGCTCAACGAGCAGTTCAAACACGAGCTTCTCGCACGATGCAAATGAAAGGATAGCAACCGCAACCGTAAGATATAAAAAACAACGTCTCATAACTTAAAAATTATAGGTAGCTTCTACTTAATAATGGTTGCAACGAGCGACCCCTCTGCATTAAGCTCGCCATTAAGCCAAACCTTCTTATGGCATACAACATCTTCACCCTTGTTATGCGCCGTGAAGTAGAAGCTTATCTCCACCACGTCCGAGGTGCCGTCACCCCAGTTTAGGCGGAAATGCTGACGCTCGCCCTCCTCGTTATGGTGTATATACCAATACTCAAGACACGGAATCTCAACATCATCAACCTTAACGCTGCCGAGATATAGACCAGGATTATAGCCATCGGGCACGACCTCCGTAATCAAAACGCCCATAGTCTCTTGTTCGTTGACCGTAATCGTAAGCTCGCTGTCGAGGATATTTTCCTCAAAATCTTTATCCAACAGGTTGTTACCCTCGGCATCTTTGACAACAAAATATACGGGTGTAGGGTTAGTATCTACTATTACGCGCCACTCGTCATCGACGTTTCTATCGCACGACTGGAGCATCACCACACCAAACAACATAATCGCAAAAGCAAAAACCGAATTTTTCATAAACCTAATCTATTATACTATTTATACTATTACCTATTAAACGCCTGCATAAAGGCCTCCGGGGCGAAACTCTCCGATAGGAACATACCGCTTAACGTCGCCTTGATGGCATAACCCTCGGCATCGCTGCAGTCGAGCGTCATCGCACAGCCATCGCCATCCTGAGTGAATGTTACCGAGCCATCCTGAATAGCGGCATACTCAATACCCATATCACCATCCACGGTATCGAAATACCACGAGCCATACATCCCATCAGCATCATACGCACCAACATTCATTGTGCCCTCGGCTACGCTATACGTTCCAGAGATATTATCACTACCCGCCTCCAATGCGAGCTCGAGCATAAACATCGCACAGCTACCGTTACCAAACTCCTCGTAGTCCTCCACAACGAGCATATAGGCGAGCTCACGACCGTCGTCGGTAACCCCACCCAACGTCTCCACGACGAATATCGCAGCATCGCCCTCGACCTCTACATCGTTTAGGAGTGTGGTCAGGCGGATAACATCGCCACCATCATTCGTCGAGTCGAGGCTGGCAAACTTACCCGAGAAGGTGACGTAGTGAGTCTCACCCTCCACTACGGCGGTAAGCTCGGCGTGGTTCTCCTCGACAACAAGCGTCGCCTCGCTAAAGACAATACCCTCCTCATCGGTCACGAAATTTCCATTCTCATCAACCACAATCAGGCACGATATATAATCGCCAAAACCAAATGTAGCAAAATCCAAAACCAAACGCGACTTTTCGACCTCAAAGGTCAGTCAAAACGAAATGCGACAAGAATTTGACGCACACACATAAATCAAAGCACAATAAAAGAGTCCTCGAATGGCATTTGAACACCATTTGAGGACTCCTATTTTATACCTTCCACTCGGCTTACTATGCAGCCTCTCGTTCAGTGTAGAACATCATATCGGTATAGGTGGCATTGTAGTTCATCGTGGCGTTGAACTCAACCTTTCGACATCGAGCGAAAGGGTTGCCTATTGTTTGGTTC
>JAGBCY010000021.1 GCA_017937765.1 Alistipes sp. | reverse complement strand
TTGTCCTTATTCATTGCTGTCAATAGTTATATGACTGCAAATTTATAATTTCAAATCGTTGCGCCCGAAAAATCTCTGCAACTAACTATATTTCAATAATTTCAAAGAACATCCCCAAATTTTAATGGGACAGTAGTGATGTGGTATAGCAAATCTATTGAAAATCTCACACTACAGGCCGAAGCAGGAGACTCTGACAAACAATATGAGTTAGCTCTGCGCTATTATAACGCTGATGGTACTGATGAAGATAACGAAAAGGCACTTCACTGGTTTAAAGAAGCAGCGGCTAATGACAACTATATGGCAATGCTGCACGTTGGAGAGTGTTATGCTAAAGGCTATGGAACTGAACAAAATGAGGATAAGGCAAATAGATGGTACAAAAGGGGCATCAATATAGTTGAGGATCTTGCTATTAGTGATGACGTAGATGCTCAATATATAATGGGAGTAGCACATTATGAAGGAGAATTTGGCGTAGACCAAGATGATGAAACCGCCTTTAACTGGCTCACAAAAGCAGCCGAAAAGGAACATGCTGGGGCGCTCTATTATCTTGCTCAGTGCTATATGGAAGAAAGAGGCACCGACAAAGATTTTGACTATGGAATAGAGCTAATGACTCGTTCGGCAGAGGGTGGCGACTCTGACGCTCAATATTACTTAGGTTATTACTATAAGTACACATTGAGTGATTCTGAAACAGCATACGATTGGTTTAGAACGGCAGCTTATCAATCGCACACTAATGCTACAACAGAATTAGCATACTACTATTTCTTCGGAGAGTGCGTTGAAGAAGAGAATGAAGATATTGCTATTGCGCTATGGAAATTGGCAGCGTCAAATGGTAGCGAAGAGGCTGGCTGGGTTCTTGAGTACTGGCAAGAAGGAGATATCGACTCTATTATAAAATTAGGCACCCCACAAGACGAGGAAGAGCCCGACTACTCAGGTTCATCTGACGATTGGACAGACGATAGTTCTCTGGCAAGTGGAATGCTTGAAAACAAGAGAACCAGCAGAAGCGAATAGAACATATTGTTACTTTTAACAGAAATACTCCGAGGATACGAATAATGATCTCGGAGTATTTTTTATTTGATATTCAAATCGCCATTTACCAAAGCAAATCACCTTATAATTTAAATTGCCTAAATTATAAGCAAAATATCTATTAAATAAGTTTGGATGTTTATATCTTTTTACTATTTTTGCGCCGTAAAGCAATGAGATGCGAGAGTGACTAATAAGATGTGAATAGAGAATAAAACCAAATAACCTAATATTACAAAACTTATTACCATGAGAAAAAACCTTCTACTTTGGTCGATTATCACAGCCACGTTGTTTGCAGTTAGTTGTGGCGACGATTCAAAAATCGACAACAATCAGCCAACACCTCCTACCCCCGTGGTGACACCCGAGATTAGCGTCAAGGAGGTTGAAGTAACTCCGAACAGCTATACGTTCGAGATTACAACAAATACCCCTGGTGAGTATGGCTATGTATATGCGAAGGATGGCTTCGAGGCACCAAGCTTCCAGGAGTGGTTCGCTCATAATAGCGGCGAGATTACTGACAAGGCTACGGTTGTTATCGACAAGCTGAACGACAACACTACCTATAATCTATATGTAGTGCTTCGTAGCGCAGCCGATGGTACATACAGCGACCCCTGTCGTATGACGTTCACTACGCCAGACGATGGCCAGGCCGATGTTATCACTATCGACAACGTGACCTACGACACCATCTCGTTTACCATCAACATCTCTGGCAGCTACGTATTCCAGTGCATCGACAAGGCATACCTCGAGTATATGGCCGTTAGCCCCGAGAGCTACATCACCACCCCTGGTATCGGCATCCAGTCACAGGGCGCTCAGAGCGTTGACTGGTTTGACGGTGGCAAGTTTGGCGACTACGATATGCGAGTGCGCGAGGATAGCGACTACTACGTTATAGCGGCTATCACAAATGGTCAGGAGATTACCGACCAGATCTTCATCGAGGAGCTTCGCACACCTAAGAAGCCCCACTCTAACGCTGGTATCACCACCGAGTTCAAGGAGATTTCATCGACATCAGTAACCATTTCGACAACTCCCGACAGCAACATCACCGAGTACTACGTATATGTTCGCGACAAGGCGTGGGCTGAGCAGATTCTTGCTGTTTACGACGAGTCGATGTTGGCAACTCTTGTTAAGAGCCCCAGCGCAGGTGCTTGGCATCTTACCGCTGCTAACGAGCAGACATGGGGTGGCCTAACACCCTCGACCGAGTACTACTGCATGATAGTAATCGTAGACAACATGGGTGCTGAGGCATTCTCTAAGATCGAGTTCTCGACAATCGAGAGCCAGCTGGCTGCTCCCGAGGTAGAGCTCTCGCTCACTAACCCCGCAGATAACGGTCACAACACATTGAGCCTCAACATCTACTCTGCCGACGCTGCAAGCGTACGAGTAGCGTTCAACACCAAGGCCGACATCTCGGCACTTCGCAACAACGACCTTAGCGACGAGTATATCCTCAACAACTATGGCATCGACCTCAGCGGTGAGCAGGTGGAGGCAATACGCACCACAGGCTTGAGTATTGCTATGGGAGACCTCTTCCCCGAGGTAGAGTATGTAGCCATCGTGAGCGTTAAGAACAGCGAGCATACCGCTACAATCATGGCTGCGACAAAGGCAACTACGGCTAAGCCCGTGCCTGCACGTGTGGAGTCAGACCTCTTCACAACACTTCAGGGCGAGTGGACGGTATCGTACTCTCTCGTTCAGTACAACTTCGTAGAGGTTGCCATCTATGATGCACCCGTGACTATCGCTCAGGGTGTGGATGCTACCTCTGAGGCTAAGTATCGCGAGCAGAATCGCCTTGTTATCCTCGACTGGCCATTCGACGTTGACTCTCAGGGTTCTCTGAACCACCTCAAGACCTACTCGCCCGCAGACCTCATGGAGGCTGATCCCGAGTACTGGGGAGCATATCCCGAGCTTACATACCGCGACTACGGCCCCAAGGTCTTCTTGGAGATTGGCGCAGATGGCAGCGTGACAGTACCCACAGAGAAGGGTGAGTACTTCTACAACTGGTCGTCAGACGGTACATTCTACTTCTTCGGATGCGACTTTAACAACGAGTTCACAGCACCCGCTACATTCCCCGTAACGGTATCGGCAGATGGCAACACCATCACTATCGGCGCTCACTACTCGGGCGAGGAGTTTGGCTATGGCGTATATCGCCCATCGGTATTCCGCGACAACGCGATGTGGGCTGTGGCTACGTCGGACATCGTACTTAAGCGTGTAAAGTAAAATCACCAACGATATATGGCGGGGTGCACTGACCCTGCCATATATCCTATTTATACCTTATATTATAAAGATGAAAAAGATACTACTTATTGCACTGGTTGCAATGTTTGGCTTTGTGGCATGCGAGCCAGAGCCCGACACCACCGTTAAGCAGACATTGACACTCTCGGTCGATAACACCGAGATTTATGCTAATGGAAATCAGACCGCAACCTTTACCGTCAAGGATGACAAGGGTGCACTTGTCGAGGATGCTACGATATACTTTGCATCGACAAACGAGGCTCTCGCATCGAACAAATTTACCACTTCGTTTGCTGGTACTTACGAGTTCTACGCAATGAAGGGTAACACCAAGTCGAACACCGTAAGCGTTGTGGCTAAGGAGGTTACAGAGGATACAAAGGTTGTTACCCTCTCGGTAGTGTTCCCCTACGATTATGCTTTCGTTGGCGACACTATCAGCTTTGCGGTTGATTGCAACGGTGATGATGTGACGAGCCAGAGCATTATCTACAACGCCGAGGATGACAGCGCACTTGATGGCAACACCTTCGCCACGACCCTGTCTGGCGAATATACGTTCTACGCGATTTACGAGGGCGAGAAGTCAAATAGCGTGACATTCCCGTTTGTTGTGACAGATACTCCTCCTGTCCTCCTCAGCGTATCACCCTCGACAATCATTGCCGATGGCGTGGAGAAGGCTATCTTTACTATCAACCACGAATTTGAATTCGAGGTATACAATGCAGCAGATGATTCAAAGCTCTCGTCTAAGGAGTTCTCGACAACTGAGGCTGGTGTTTACACCTTCTACGCTATCTGCAACGACGAAAAGACCAACACCGTGGAGGTTACTGCACGCATGAAGATTAACAACGAGCCCAAGCCTATCGAGATCGAGGCATCGGTCGCAACAATTAAGGCTAATGGCGTAGACTACACTAAGTTCACCGTTACGGAGGATGGCGCTAACGTCACCGACTCTTCGACAATCTACGTGAATGGCGGCGTGCTCAACGGCAACCGCTTCAAGACAACAACGCCTGGCACCTATACCGTATATGCCGAGAAGGGCACTGTAAAATCTAACGAGATAACCATCACTGCCGAGGAGGTGACAGCCACGGGCAAGACCATCGTCTTTGCTGAGGGTGTGACGCTCACCTCGGGCTGGTACGACGTGAACAAGTATCTGCGCGGCGATAATGGCGATATTCAGATGTGCTGGGCAGCCTCGGCATCGAACATCATCCAGTGGTGGCAGGATCGCTATGTGGCTCATGGCGGCACACTTCCCGCAACAGCCATCAATGGCCCGAGCACCAAAACCTACGAGACGGGTTGTAGATATCAGCTGGCATTGATGGATATGTTCCACTCAGAGTGGGACAACTCACTCGGTGGCCATGTCCACGAGTCAGTACCCTGGTATTTTGAGGGCAAGCTCAATGGTGGTGAGTATGCCTCACCTGGCTCACAGGCTGTACCTCTAAGCGCAGGTGGCTACTGGAAGGACGAGTGGGATGACATCGTGGACGATATGTATTGCGGCTACGACTACTTCTCGATGGATACCTTCGCTACGGCCTACTCATACACCGTGCGATATAACAACTACGATTTGTGGGGCAATGGTTCTCCGCTGTTGGGCGTTGAGCGACTAAAGTACTTCTCAGACTTGACAGTTAGAGCCTTCGAGCATGGTATGGCATCGTTGACAATATCGCTCGCAGCAAACATATACTCACTGCACCACGCCGTGACACTCTGGGGCTACGAGATAGACAACGCCACAGGTCTCCTTACACGAATCTGGATTACCGACTCTGATGACATGGAGAGCGAGCCTAAGACAGAGATTCTCCACGAGATGACGGTATCTATCGGTGAGGGACAATCGCACATACAGTTCTCATCGCCCGACATCCGCTACAAGAACGTATGGGCAGTAGCTATCGTTCCTGTATCTGGCCCATTCTCAGCAGAGTAATCGACCCTATAACTATGGATATTATACCGTGTGAGATATGATGGAAAACGGTAATAACCTATACACTCCTCCACGCCTATACGTCATCACGTGTAGCGTGGAGGATGGTTTTACACTTAGCGGCGTTGAATCTCCTGATTTCGATGACGAAAACGAACTCTAAGAGCTATGAAATCAATGATTAGAAATATCATAGGTATGCTCTCTGGTCTCGCTGTACTCATGGTCACAAGCTGTGTTAAGGAGCAGATAACTACACAGGCAACGCCCGAAACAGATATGGTGGAGATTGCTCTCGTTGCCGATATGGATGATGAGACCACACGTCTTGCTCTCGATGGCAACACAACTCACTGGGAGGTGGGCGACCGTATAACCGTAGGACTTGTTACGAGCTACTTCTCCACGCTCTTCTCGACGTTCGAGATTCGTACGTCGGATGATATCTCTAAGGATGGCAAGCGTGCCACGTTCCGTGGCGAGGTAACACCTGGTAGCTACTATGGTGTGGTTGCGCTATATCCTGCGTCGGAGACTGCATCGAACACCATATCGCTTAGGCGCGACGCTGCAGATAATATCTTTATGTCGTCGTACACGGCCTACGATATGCCTATAAATGTCAACGCGACAACGATACTCCCGATAGACTTCAAACACCTGATGCACAAGATAGACTTCAACCTATCGCTCGCAGAGGGTTATGTGAGCAACGATCTCGAGGCTGAGAGTATAGCTATCGAAATGACTGCAACAGCTGATGGCAGGGAGGTAAAATTCCCACTGGTATCGAACTATGATATTCGCCGAGATACGCTAACGCAGCTTAAGAGCGAGGCTGCTGTCACCGTATATGGCAGCGGTTCGAAGTTCCATACGATGCTATTCCCGATGGGTACAATGACAAGCGTAGCCCTCACTTTCAAGGTATATATTGACGGTGAGTATCGCTACGAGATCCGTAAGCCCGAGAGCGGCACACTCTCGACACTCAAGATGTCGGCAGGAAAGTCTACGACGGTAAACCTCCAACTTAGCGAGGATAACTTCGTTGGCGGCGGTGATGACATCATACAGAAGATGATAACTCTCTCGGCCAGCAAAGGCGTAATACTGGCAGATGGCATGGATAGCGCAATACTCAAAGTTGTAGATGAGAATGGCGTGGATGTCACCACACAGTGTGACCTATACTACTCTACTGGCAGAAAGGCTGGAATGGTATTCACCACGATAACTCCCAAAAGCTACTCGTTCTATGCGGAACTTAATGGCATTAGAAGCAACTATATAACAATAACGGCTAAAGAGCCCATTGAGTCCGACCTGGAGATTATCTTCGCCGATGGCGTTACGCTCACCTCAGGATGGTACGATGTTAACAAGAAGGGTGCTGGCGACAATGGCGACATCAACATGTGCTGGGCTGCCGCATCGTCGAATATGATTCAGTGGTTCCAAGATCGCTACAAGGCGGCCGGCAAGACGTTGCCTGCTGGTGCTACTGATGGACCGGGCGTAACCACATACGGCAGATTTGGGCCTTACGAGTTGGAGCTTATGAATGTATTCCACTCGCAGTGGGACAACTCACGCGGTGGACACATGAGCGAGTCTATTCCATGGTACTTCGAGGGTGTATTGAACGGTGGCGAGTATGCAACGGCAGGTTCGCAGGCAGTGCCCAAGACCGCAGGTGGCTTCTGGAAGAGCATCTGGGCTACAGAGGTATACCCCAACATATACCACGGATATGACAAGATCGTCGCTCCCGGTGTCATTGAATATTTCGACACATACATTACGTTGTTCAACAACTACTATCTCTGGGGCAATGGCACGGATCTCGTAGGCAAGGAGCGTCTAAAGGTCTTCTCTGACCTCGTAGTCGAGGCTTTCGAGCATGGTATGGCAGGTCTTACTATTAACCTCAGTGCTACTCTTGCATCTGCGAGCCACGCTGTGACACTTTGGGGCTACGAGATTGATAATGCCACAGGGTTAGTGACACGCTTGTGGATTACCGACTCGGACGATTTGGCATCGGAGCCTAAGACACAGCTCTTGAACGAGTACAGCGTATCTATCGACGAGGGTAAGTCGCCCGTCAAACTCACCGGCGATACACGCTATCGCGTTTGCTACGTAGTAGAGATTCATCCTTTCTCGGGTTACGGCTCGGCTGAGTAGAGCGTACGGAACATCATTTGAATACCGAGACTGGGGGTTGATTCCCGGCCTCGGTATTTTATTTGCAACGAAGCCACGGGATATTCGGCTGTCAAGTGATGAAATTATAATTCTTTTTACTACCTTTGTAAAATGGATTTTAGACTTGTGGCAGAATATAGGCCTATGGGCGACCAGCCCGAGGCAATTGAGCGTATGGTGCAGGCTGTTAAGGATAACAGTCGGCGCGGTGCCACATTGCTCGGCGTGACGGGATCGGGAAAGACATTTACCGTGGCAAACGTCATCGAGCAGGTAAACAGGCCTACGCTCGTGATAAGCCACAACAAAACCCTCGCGGCGCAGCTCTATGGCGAGTTCAAGAATTTCTTTCCGAATAACGCCGTGGAATATTTCGTGTCGTACTACGACTACTACCAGCCCGAGGCATACCTTCCGTCGACAGATACCTACATAGAAAAGGACCTCTCGATCAACGAGAATATCGAGCGTATGCGTCTCCAGACCGTAGCAACACTACTCTCGGGACGTAGGGATGTTATCGTCGTATCGAGCGTGTCGTGCATATATGGTTGCGGTAACCCCGAGGACTTCCACGCCACTGCGATAGAGCTCCGCGTGGGCGATAAGCATCACCGCAAAGACCTGTTAATAAGGCTTGTAGATGCACTCTACACTCGCGTTGATGGTCAGCTACAACCCGCCACATTCCGCGTGACAGGCGAGACAATAGACATTATGGCATCGTTTGGCGAGTTCGGCAACCAGTGCTTCCGCATCCTATTCTTCGACCGCGAGATTGAGGCTATATACAGCATCGACCCCGAAACGGGCCAGAAGCTATCGTCGCGCGAGGTGATAACGATATATCCAACAAACCTATTCGTCACAACGCGCGAACATATCAAACACGCACTCAGCAATATACGTAACGACCTCGACAAGCAGATTGCATACTTCGAACGCGAAGGTCGCGAGATAGAGGCACAGCGCATCAAGCAGCGCGTGGAGTACGATATGGAGATGATCAACGAGCTGGGCTACTGCTCGGGCATCGAGAACTACTCGCGATACCTCGATGGTCGCGCCCCGGGATCACGTCCGTTCTGTCTGATGGACTACTTCCCGCCCGACTTCATTACCGTCATCGACGAGAGCCACGTGACCGTACCACAAATTCGCGGTATGTACGGTGGCGATCGCTCGCGCAAGGAAAACCTTGTGGAGTACGGCTTCCGTCTGCCTGCGGCACTTGATAATAGACCGCTGAAATTCAACGAGTTCGAACGATTGGCAACAAACTCGATATATGTGAGTGCTACACCGGCAGATTACGAAATTGAGCACAGCGAGGGTGAGATTATCGAGCAGTTCATCCGTCCGACACATATCATAGACCCACCGCTCAAGCTACGCGACTCGCTGCATCAGATCGACGATATGCTCGAGGCTATGTGCGCCGTAGCACGCCGCGGTGAGAAGGCGATAGCCACGACCATCTCAAAGGCCTCTGCCGAGGAGCTATCGCGCTATCTCGAACGTATAGGCATACGTAGCAGCTACATACACTCCGACATCGAGACGCTGAACCGCATACAGATTCTCGAGGACCTGCGCGAGGATCGCTTAGATGTAATCGTAGGTGTCAACCTCCTGCGTGAGGGCATCGACCTTCCAGAGGTCAGCCTTGTGGTCATTCTCGACGCTGACAAGGAGGGATTCCTGCGCAACGAGAGGGCGATAACGCAGATCTCGGGTCGCGCTGCACGCCATACCAATGGCCAGACGTTGCTGTATGGCGATGTCGTGACGCGCACACTACGCGCTGCACTACTCGACAGCAACCGCCGCAGAGCAAAGCAGGTGGCCTACAACTATGAGAATAACATTCTCCCACGAAGCGCGAAGAAGAGCGGCCACGGCCAGAGTAGCCTTCTTGGCGACCGTGATAATGGCAGCAACAACGCGAACACGGGAAATAAGGAGAGTATTGAGAGTATAGCCGATATGCTCAAGAATCGCACGCAAGATAGTGGCACGGCAATAGCAGCTGAGGGGCTTGCGGACTATAACACTGGAGGCGATGGGAACAATCGCATCCTGGAGCAGAACGCCATAAATGAGAGCATTGATAGGCTTATAGACGAGGCCCGCAAGGATATGGAAGCAGCCGCAAGGAACCTCGACTTCCTCGCCGCAGCACGCCATCGCGATAGGATGTACGAGTTGCAGAGACTAAGCGATAAATTCGCAAGAGAACTGCTTAAGTAGAATAAAGACAAATGGAATCGCACTCTAACCAGTGCGATTTTTTTCGCAATAATTTATGCATATTTATCCCGCTTACCGCATATAAATACAGTAGTGAAGGAGTTTTGATAATAGAAGCTACTGATAAAAAAGAGAGAAAAGTACGCAGCATCTACATATAAGATGATGGGGATGTATCGACAAAAAGCAGGCCGATAAATATGAATCTTAGCCAAAGATATGTACCTGTCCAATATTATATGAGCTCGACAACTCCGCACTAACCTTGAAAAGTAAGTACCGAGAAGGCAACTCCGCAAAGTAGTTACTAAGAGATCTAACGAGAGTAGCTGTCGAAGGTCTTGTCGGAGTAGAGGATTATAACTCGATCGACAGATTTTCCAGCAGACGAAGGAGAAGAAAAAATGTTTGCAATTTCATTTTTTGACTCCACAGAAGTTGCCGATAATTCGTTATTTTCGACCGTAGTAAAGAGCGATGCCTGATCATCTGATGACAAGTTCGGGGAAGTGATAGGGGAAAAGCTCGACGACGGAACCTCGTCGCGATAAACACGCTCGTCATCCAATAGCAGCCAGTCGGGATTGATATCAGGGAAAGCCTTGAGCAATTTTACCACCATATCGAAGCTCGGCTTATTACGACCAGACAAAATATGCGACACGCTCGAGGGCTGTATTTCGAGCAGGCGCGCAAATGAAGTCGCCGTAAGACTCTTAGAACGTAGCAAAAAATCGAGTTTTTCCTTCATAGCATATATTTTTCACAAATATACAAACTTTATTTTTGTAATCCAAATTTAAGTTACAAAAGTAAAGCATTCTAAAATGTTAATAACTATTACATCTGTAAATATATAAATTATGGTTAACTGCGAAAAACAAGTAAGTAGACAAAGTAATTGATATAAACAACCTAATTACCTATATTTACAGCATTTACACACACAAATAGCCTAATAACTATGAGGTATCACACAAAAGAGCATTATAGAGGCATTAAACGTATAAATAAATTAATATAAAAATTATAACTGCCTCATTTTATGTGATATGAAAAATAATGTTAAGGGATTTGACTCAGTGATTTTGGGGTTAAAAACAAGGTTTAGATCCAGTGAAATTTTATTTACAATTGTAACCAAATAACATTATTAACATTTGATAAGTCTTTTACTTTTGTAATATTTACGCTTGGACAATGTTATTATCCTTTTTACATTTGTAATTACAACTGTAAAGATTTATCAAAATTACAGAAGTAAAGATGCGAAATAATGCGAAAATTGGATATGAAAATAGAAAAGAGTATATTATGTTAAATAATAAAGTGTGGTATAAGAGTTAACTACCTATACCACACTTATAATCAACAACTTAAAAGTTATTAACAGAGCAATATTACCTTAAAGATTCTGCTATTTCAGCGAACTCTTCTGGTGTCAAAGTGAGCTTTTCGTTCTTGAAATTTACATCATTTTCTGTGTTCATAGGCACCAAATGGATGTGTGCGTGCGGCACTTCGAGGCCCAAAACCACGGTTGCAACCTTTTTACATTGTGTAGTTGCCTGAATTTTCTTCGCAATCTGTTTCGCGAAAACAATCATCTCAGCAAGCTCATCATCCTCGAGGTCGTAAAAATAGTCAACCTCGCGTTTCGGAATAACCAATGTATGACCCTTAGCAAGAGGAGCAATGTCGAGAAATGCGAAGAAGCGATCGTTCTCCGCAACCTTGTAACAGGGAATCTCACCCGCTACAATTCGTGAAAAAATCGTTGCCATAATTAAGTTTGAAATTTAGTCCAAAATTTATAATTTTAGGAACTGGTCTGTTGACCACCCTATTTACTCTAATTTTGTTAGCGACTTACCATCATTTAAAAAGATGAGAGCAACCACAACTACTGAAATGCACCTTGCACAACGCGCGCAAATATCCTCTGGACAGATCCGCTGCGACTCCGTGAAGAAGGCAGTTCAAGCTCAAATCCTGAGCTAAGTGTTGAGCAGACGCTTCACCCTATCAATACCCTTTATCTTACGGATATTATCCAGAAGGACGTTAAGGCTATCTATATCCTGAACATAGATGCTTATCGTTCCCTCGAAGATTCCATCGTGCGACTGAACGCTGATAGCACGCATATTTATGCTAAAATCCTGCGTGATAAGTTTCGTTAAATCGAGAATGATTCCCGTACGGTCGATACCACGAATCTCTACCGACGCAAGATACGACACGGCCTTTTGCTGCGACCACTTGATATCCTTCTCTTTGATGATATTCTCGCCGAACTGCGCGGCTAAACGAATCAACATGTCGCACGTCGACTTATGCACAATGATGCGGCCACTCTGCGGATCGCGATACCCCACCACCTTATCTCCGGGAATAGGCTCGCAACACTCAGCCATAACAAATTCGGGCTCACTCGGGTGCTCGTCATCAGCGAGAGCTGTGTCGTCGAGCGATGCCGCCTCGTCATCGAGGTCGATATCCGAGTCCTCCTCAGCGGTGGTTCCCGGGATGAGGAGCTTCCAAAACTTTAGGATCTTACGCGACGAGTTCTCCTTGAGGAGCTTGTCTAAGTTTTCGAGACTGATGATGCCCGCGCCAATCTTTGTATATAGCTCATCCTTGTTGCGACACTCATATGCCGGCATCAGCTTACGAAGCACGCGGCCACTGAGCGTCACGTTGTACTCCGACAGTCGCTCCTCGAGCAGTTGCATACCGTATTCGATGTTGTTCTCGCGCTCGCGCTTGAGGAAGCTCTGTATCGCCTGACGCGCCTTGCTCGTGACCACAGCACTGAGCCACTCGGCCTTAGGTCGGGCATTCTCGGCGGTAATAACCTCCACCTGATCGCCACTATTTAGCTTCGTGGTGACGGGCATAGTGCGGTGGTTTATCTTCGCGCCGATGGCGTGGTTGCCGATGTTGGTATGTATCTCATAGGCAAAGTCGAGCACCGAGGCACCATAGGGCAAGCTCTGCGGTTCGCCCTTTGGCGTAAAGACCACGACGTCGCTCTTGTACAACGAGAGCTTGAAGTTATCCAAGAACTCCAGCGCATTCTCCGTGGGGCTATTGAGCGCATCGCGCACCTTCTTAAGCCACTTATCCAAGCCATCCTCCTCGGCAGCAATCGAAGCGTGCTTATATTTCCAGTGCGCCGCGAAGCCGCGCTCGGCGATATCGTCCATACGTTCGGTGCGCACCTGCACCTCGACCCATATACCATCGGGGCCCATCACCGTCGAGTGCAGAGCCTCGTAGCCGTTGGACTTAGGGATGCTTATCCAATCACGCAGGCGGTCGGGCTTCGGAGTATAGATATCCGTAACGCACGAGTAAACCTGCCAGCACTGCGTCTTCTCCGAAGGGAAGGGCAGAGCCTTAAATACGATGCGTATAGCGAAGAGATCGTAGACCTCCTCGAAGGGTATCTCCTTGCGGCGCATCTTATTCCAGATCGAGTAGACGCTCTTGACGCGCGCCGTCATCTCGTATTGAAACTTGTTACGGTCGAGGACCTCGCGTATCGGAGCCATAAAACGCTCGATATACTGCTGACGCTCCGAGCGCGTATCCTCGATCTTACGCTCTATCTCGGCATACTCCTCCGGGAAGCGATACTTCATACATAGGTCCTCGAGCTCGCTCTTTATGGCGTGCAGACCTAAGCGATAGGCCAGCGGCACGAAGAGATAGATCGTCTCGCTCGTGATCTTTATCTGCTTATCGTGGGGCATAGCTCCGAGCGTTCGCATATTATGCAGACGGTCGGCTATCTTGATAATAATCACGCGCACGTCGTCCGAGAGCGTGAGCAACACCTTACGGAAGTACTCCGCCTGCGCCGAGCTGTCGGCGTTGAACACCCCAGCCATCTTCGTCAGACCGTCTACCATCGAGGCGATCTTAGGGCTAAAGGCGTGGGCTATATCCTCCACCGTGTAGTCCGTATCCTCAACGACATCGTGGAGCAGAGCCGCCACCACCGACTTCTTACCGAGGCCTATCTCGCGCACGGCGATCAACGCAACCTCGATCGGATGAATCACATAGGGTTCACCCGAGCGACGGCGCACACCCTTATGCGCCTCCTTCGCGAGGAAGTAGGCGCGGCGCACAAACTGCCAGTCGTCGTCCCTGCGGCATATCTTTGCCTTGCGACACGCCTCCACGAGTTCCTGCCACTTCGCTTCAATCAATTTTTCATCTTCGGGTGAATACTCCATAATCCAAACATTTAGTTGATGGCCATCACCTCGCTAAGTTCGATGCCTCGCACGAGATATCATCAGCCATCAATATATACGCCGAAGCACGGCTACCCCACAGGCAGCCGTGTTCGGGCTAAAAAAGTCACTCTTTGGTGTGCGTCTACTTCGTGCGAGCCTCGCTCATAGCCTCACGCACACGGAGCTCAATCTCCTCCATCAGCGCAGCATCGTTTCTCAACGCCTCCTTCACGGCATCGCGACCCTGGCCAATCTTCTTATCGCCATACGAGAACCACGAGCCCGACTTCTTGATGATCTCATAGTCGACGCCGAGGTCGATGATCTCACCGAGCTTCGAGATGCCCTCTCCAAACATAATGTCGAACTCGGCCTTCTTGAACGGAGGTGCCACCTTGTTCTTCACGACCTTAACCTTCGTGCGTGTACCGAGCTGCTCCTCGCCATCCTTAATCACCGACGAGCGGCGGATGTCGATACGCACGCTGGCGTAGAACTTCAAAGCGTTACCACCCGTCGTAGTCTCGGGATTACCATATACCACGCCAATCTTGTCGCGGAGCTGGTTGATGAAGATACACACGGTTTTGGTCTTCGAAATCGAGGCCGTGAGCTTACGTAACGCCTGCGACATAAGGCGTGCCTGAAGGCCCATCTTCGAGTCGCCCATATCGCCCTCGATCTCAGCCTTGGGCGTAAGTGCTGCCACTGAGTCGATGACGATGATATCGATAGCACTCGAGCGGATGAGTGAGTCGGCAATCTCCAACGCCTGCTCACCATTGTCGGGCTGCGATACCAGAAGGTTATCAACATCTACGCCAAGTTTCTGCGCATAGTAACTGTCAAAGGCGTGCTCCGCGTCGATGAACGCAGCAATACCTCCCGCCTTCTGAGCCTCGGCGATGGCGTGAATCGCGAGCGTTGTCTTACCCGACGACTCGGGGCCAAAGATCTCAATCACACGACCTTTAGGATAGCCTCCAACACCGAGAGCCATATCCAACGTTATCGAGCCCGAGGGGATTACCGGCACATCGGTAACCGTCTCGCTCGACATACGCATAATCGAACCCTTACCAAAGTCCTTCTCAATCTTATCCATTACGGCCGACAGCACCTTCAGCTTATCGGCGTTAACCTGTACTTTCTCTGCCATATCTATATATATATTTTACTTATCCAACAACTTGATAATCTGGCCGAACGAGTCCTTCGTGTCTACCTTCTCGATGATGTGCGTGATACGAGCCTCGGCATCGAGCAAGAAGGTCGTACGCACAATACCCATATACTCCCTGCCACACATCTTCTTCAGTCGCCACACGCCCATCGCCTCCGCGAGCGCGTGCTCCGTATCGGCCAGCAGCGTGAAGTTAAGCTCGTGCTTCGCGCAGAAACCGCGGTGCGACTTTGCCGAATCGGGACTTACACCCACAATCTTGTAGCCACGGCGGAGTAGCTCCTCCTTACCATCACGCAGACTCTTAGCCTCCAGCGTGCATCCCGAGGTGTTATCCTTCGGATAGAAGTAAAGCACTGTGGGCGAGCCTTTTAGATTGGCAAGTGAGAACTCAGCATCGCTCTCCGTCACGCACTTAAACTCTGGCACTTGATCGCCAATATTCATCTTATTCATAATTTTTGTATGCTTATTTATTCTTAACTTATCATTTCACATCCAAAGTTACTTATTTTTTCCTAAACCGAGAAATATCCGCGAGACTTTTTCTCTATAACGCTATAAGCAAAAGCTATGCGTCGAACGATATCTTTACCTGCGCACGGAAGTCAGCCTCCGAAGTATTTAGCTTTGTGCGACATACGGGACATCGCATCGCGCACTCGGTGTCGATATGGCTACTTAGACGCTCGGCATCAACCCTCAGCGTGCGACGATTTGTTGATGCTCGGTACTCGGTGTGTGAGCCGCAGTGGCGGCAATCTATCGTGTAGTTTAGTCCCATAGTGGTGGTTGTTTTAGTTATCGTTTCATCTTGTTTCACGATGCAAAGTAACCACCAATTTTTGACAGGTTGTGTCAAGAGTATAAAATGTGTATATTTTTTATGCTAACGATAGATTTCACCCCTACAACCAATAGGTGTGCCAGCTACGAATAGCACTCTTTGTCAATTAGTAGTGAGTAATGAGGAGTGAGTAATTAGTAATAATTATCACTGGAGATATAACGATCGAGATAACACACCCAATTTCTTGTCAGAAGGGATTAGGCTTGGTGCATCGCAAAAGAAATGACCACGGGATAGTACTAAAGCGTACAGCCCGTGGTCATTTAAGCTTTTGGGATGTGCCGAGAATGACCCCTTATCACAAGAAATTAATTTTTGCCAAGCACTATACGCTCAATCTCCTCAATCTGCGCCTTAAACTGCTTGTCGGTATCCATCATATCGGCAACAGCCTTGCAGCTATGGAGTACGGTTGCGTGGTTGCGACCTCCGATAGATGAGCCAATCACCGTAAGCGGAGCCTTGGTGTGCTGCTTCGAGAGGTACATCGCCACCTGACGTGCCTGCGCAACATCGCGCGTACGCTTAGCCGAGTTGAAGGTGTCGAGGTCGATGCCGTAGTAGTCGCACACAACCTTGACAATATGGTCGATGGTAATCTCGCGCTGCGTGAGCTTAACATACACCTTCAAGATATCCTTCGCCAGTGAGATGGTAATCTTACGTCCGAGGAACGAGGCATTGGCGATAAGCGACGAGAGTGCACCCTCAATCTCACGCACGTTGGCCGAGATGTTCTCTGCGAGGTAGGCAACGACATCCTCGGGGATATTAGCCCCCAGACGCTGCGCCTTAGCGCGGATGATCTTAACCTTCGTCTCGTAGTCGGGGACGCTGAGGTATGCGGACAATCCCCACTTGAAACGCGTGAGCAGACGCTGCTCGATATCCTTAAGCTCCACGGGTGGTTTATCCGACGTAAGGATAAGCTGTTTGCCGGCCAGCTGCAGGTGGTTGAAGATATTGAAAAATACGTTCTGTGTACCCGTCTTACCCGTCAGCTCCTGAATATCGTCGATGATGAGCACGTCGATAGTCTGGTAGAAGTGGATAAAGTCGGTAATATCTCCATTTTTGTATGCCGTCTGGAACTGCGCCTGAAACTTATTCATCGAGACGTAGAGCACCTGAAGCTCGGGATGACGCTGACGCACCTCGTGGCCGATGGCCTGCACGATGTGGGTCTTACCCAGACCCGAGTCGCCGTAGATATAGAGCGGGTTGAACGCCGTAGTTCCGGGTGACACGGCCACAGCCATACCTGCCGAGCGCGCAAGACGGTTGCACTCACCCTCAATATGGTTCTCGAAGGTGTAGTTCAGGTTGAGCTGCGGGTCGATAATTATACGACGAATGCCCGGAATTGCAAAAGGATTTTTTATCTTTGCCGTATCAATCGGACGAGCGAACTCAGGCACAGCCGTAGCAGTAGTCTCAACACGAGGCTGCTGCGCAGCACGTGGCACCGCATAATGTAGCTGAGTATCAGCACCATAGAGCTCCGATATGATAGGCTTAAGATGTGTCAGATACTGCTTCTCGATGTTTACCACGAAGCTCTCGTTCGGAACACGCAGACGCAGATTCGAGCCATCGAAGCCGATGGGCCATATGGGCTTGAACCACTTGACGAACTCCTCCTCCGTGATCGTGAGTCGAAGTCTGTCGAGGCAGTCCTGCCAAACCTCCCTATATGTCTCCGTGTGCGTCATTACGTTCTTTAAAATTGTCGTGTTAGTGTCGAAAACAACGCTTAGCCCAAGGCGATAAATATCCCGAAACAGCCATCTACGCTCTGTCTCAATAAGTTATATTTTAGCTCAACTTTCTCTGCTAAGACACCCCCGATTTGCAGTGCTCATTAAGGGCGTTTTGACAATGCAAAGATGTGGATAATTTTATTAAAATAAACTCAAAAAAGAGTTGCAAAATTCGTTTTTTTTAATATGGCTAAATCGGCCGAATTTTTGTTGGAAAATTTAACCCTCTGATACATTAATATATTAGGAATTTTTAGTATATTTGCATAATGGAAATTTCTGAAATGAAACTTATAAACTATAAAAATAACTGATAGACTATGGAGAACACTTTGGATAAGCAGGTATTGGCTAAGGCTCAGGCTTGGCTCGATGGCAACTACGACAACGAGACCAAGGAGCAGGTACGCCTTTTGATGGAGACAAACCCCACGGAGCTTACTGAGAGCTTCTACAAGGATCTCGAGTTCGGTACTGGTGGCTTGCGCGGCATTATGGGCGTGGGTACCAACCGTATGAACATCTACACCGTAGGTGCTGCTACTCAGGGACTTGCCAACTATCTTAAGCTCAACTTCGCTGGTCAGGAGATCAAGGTTGCCATCTCGCACGACAGTCGCAACAACTCGCGTATGTTCGCCGAGCGCGTGGCCGACATCTTCGCATCGAATGGCTTTATCGTATATCTCTTCGACGCCCTGCGCCCCACTCCCGAGCTATCGTTCGCCATCCGCGAGCTTGGCTGTCAGTCGGGTGTTATGGTAACAGCGTCGCACAATCCCAAGGAGTACAACGGCTACAAGGCGTACTGGACCGACGGCTCGCAGGTGACATCACCCCACGACGTGAACATCATCGCCGAGGTAGGCAAGATCACCGACAACGATCAGGTGCTCACGGGCAAGAACCCCGAGAATATCCATATCCTCGGCGAGGAGTTCGACCAGAAATATCTGGCCGCTATCAAGGCACTCTCTTTGTCTCCCGAGTCGGTAGCGAAGTACAACGATATGAAGATCGTCTACACGCCGTTGCACGGTGCCGGCGTGAAGCTCGTTCCGCAGTCATTGCGTAACTACGGCTTTAATAATATTATATGTGTCGACGAGCAGATGGTTCTCGACGGTAACTTCCCCACCGTCGCCTCACCCAACCCCGAGGAGCGCAAGACTATGGCTATGGCCATCGAGCGTGCCGAGAAGGAGGGAGCCGACTTTGCTATGGCCACCGACCCCGATGCTGACCGCCTTGGCGTGGCACTCCGCACAGGCACGGGTGACTATGTCCTATTGAACGGCAACCAGACCCTCGTGCTGCTTATGTGCTACCAGCTCACCCGCTGGGCAGAGCTCGGCAAGATTACGGGCAAAGAGTTCGTCGTAAAGACCATCGTGACATCTATGATGCCCGACGCTGTTGCCGAGCACTTCGGTGTTAAGTGCTACAACTGCCTCACGGGCTTCAAGTATATCGCCAAGATTATCCGCGAGCAGGAGGGCCTGACCAAGTATATCGGCGGTGGCGAGGAGTCGTTCGGCTACCTTCCCGGCGACTTCGTGCGCGACAAGGATGGCGTGGCAGCTATCACGCTTGTTGCCGAGGCAGCAGCTTGGGCACGCGACACTATGGGCATCACGCTCTACGAGTGGTTACAGCAGCTCTACGTTAAGTATGGTTTCTTCCGCGAGGGCCTCGTAAATGTGGTTCGCAAGGGTAAGGATGGTGCTGCCGAGATTCAGCAGATGATGGTCGACTACCGCCAGAATCCTCCTAAGTCGATCCTCGGCTCACCCATTGTTAAGATCCTTGACTACAAGACGTTGGAGGAGATCGACACCGCAACCGGCGAACGCAGGACAATCGAGGGTATCGACGATAAGAGCAACGTACTCCAGTGGCTCACCGAGGATGGCACGAAGGTGTCGGTACGTCCTTCGGGCACCGAGCCTAAGATTAAGTTCTACTTCGGCGTAAAGACCAAGTTGGAGTCTGTCGATAAGTTCGACGAGACACTCGTAGCCCTCGACCAGAAGATCGAGGCTATCAAGAAGGAGCTCGGCTTGGAGTAATCGCACAAGGTTGCTACTAACGAAACGGCTGGCTACGTTTGTAGCCAGCCGTTTTTCGCTATAACCCCAAACGCATTTGCGCCATTACTCAAATCATACTATCTTTGCAGCGTCTAACGACATTGGAAGGAGTCAGGCGCAAATGCTTATCTGTTTGTTGCAGCTCTCGACCTCTTACCCCGAGGTACAACAGGACGTTTTTCTGCCAAGGCTTCGGGGATTTTTCTTTTAGTAGCACCCGACTCAACATTATACGACAACGCCCCGCTTGATGCGAGGCGGCTTTGTAGTGTATGTTGCTGAGCTTGCTCAGAGCAACATATATACAAAAACAAAAGCCACTCAATTGAGTGGCTTTGTCGTCTAAGACTTGGCGGTGCGTAGGGGACTCGAACCCCTGACCCCGTGCGTGACAGGCACGTATTCTAACCAGCTGAACTAACGCACCAGAATCTTTTAGAACTCTACAACCTTAGGTTGTTCCCTTGATTGCGATGCAAAGGTACTACAAATTTTTAAACCTGCAAATTTTTTCGCGACTTTTTTCAAAAAAAATTACACTTTTTTGAAGAACGAAAACTGAACACTACCGTAACTCCTTAATTGCCAGAAGTTTTCGTGATTCGAAAAATCTTGCTCCTTAGAGTGCTCAAAAATAAGAATTCCATCCTCACGCAGCAGATCGCGCTCAAAAACAAGGCGGACAACTTCATCGCTTCCCTCCAAATCGTAAGGCGCATCCGAGAAGATCAGGTCGAACTGCTTGGTGCAACTCTTGAGATACAGGAAGGCATTAGCCTTCACAGCATAGAAATTCTCGAACTTCAGGTCGCGCGCCGTCTGACGTATGAAGTTATGGTGCACGCTATTGACCTCAACAGAGGTAACACTACGCGCCTCGCGCGATGCAAACTCATAGCTTATCGAGCCTGTTCCCGAGAAAAGGTCGAGCACGTCGAGCTCCTCAAAGTCGACAAGGTTGGTAAGCACGTTAAAGAGGTTCTCCTTAGCGAAGTCGGTTGTCGGGCGTGCTCTGAGGTTACGAGGTGGCACGATGGTACGGCCACGATATTTTCCACTGATAATTCGCATAGCGATAGGTGTTAGAGTGTTTCGATGGTTTTAAACATTCTACGGCAAATCTTCTGAAGGCGTTGCGTGTCGCCCGCCGCGCGCGCGTACATATTATATATGTCATAGACGCGATTTATGCTATCGAGATAGTAGAGCACGTCGGCATCGGTGGCAACCTCCATAGCCTCAGCAAAGCGCATACCGCCATCATAGACACGTACATAAAGCACGTCGGCATAGAGCGCGATAGCGACACCGCGATCCATAGGCTCACCCTCCTGAAGAGGCGAAAGAAACGATGCTCGCGTCCCATAGGTCTTAGAGATATGGTCGTAGCACGCGCAGTTCATAGCCATAACTGCAACAGTATCGCGCACTACCCCGCTACACACCACAACCTCATCCGAAGCGGGAGCAATACGCACGGCCGAAAGCTCCAGCCGAGGATTCTCCGAGTCGAAGTACTCGGCAGGGACAAGAGCAGTCTTATGAGTGTGAATCACAAACTCCACATCGGCACCATTCATCACACCGCCGCTCTTCGACGTACCGTCTCCCTTCGACGAAGCAACCCTCTCCAACGCCGCATTGAGCGCGCTCGGAGAAAAATCGTGTCCACCCGACTCGAGACGGATGGACACCTTATTTAGCGATTTGTTAGTCATAATTAGTTTGACATACCACCCCAGCTACCAGCCTCGTTTGTAGGCTCCTCGAGGCTACCGAACGAGATACCGAAGAACTCGATATCCATAGGGATAGGATGAGCATCACCGATCATATACTTAGGACTCTTCGTGATGGTTGTCTTAAGACCATCAGCCTTCATCTTCTTCATATCCTCGTTAGCCTCGCTGTGGTTGATGAAGTAGTTGAAACGGTCGTTGATCTCGTTCCAGAACTCCTGGTTGTAGGTCTCAACGTCGATAAACTTCACAAACGGAGCGTGGCAACGGATGAGGTGAGTACGGTAGCTACCCGACTCATAGGTAGCTGTATCGAGCTCAAACTCTTCAGTATTGTTAGTGAAGGGGATGTAACGAAGGTGGCGGATCTGCTCCTCAGAAAGACGGCATACGCCAAAGTCGTCATCAAAGATAGTATCGCGAGCAGCAACACGAACGACGCGCTCGTTCTTCCAGTTAGGATCCTTACGCAACTCGGCGAGAATCTCAGCATTCTTCAAGTTGTTCTCATCGTAAATCTGGCTGCGATACTCCATCGTGCCGTTGAGAGCGAAGTCGATAAGCTCATCCCAGTTTGTTGTAAACTTCTTCTCGGGGTGAGAATCGCGGTAAGACTGCACGAGCTTGATGATATACTCCTCCTTCTCGATTACCGCATTGCTACGATCGCTGAAATGCTTCTCGAACTGAATAGGCGTTGCAAGCATCGACCCAATCCAATAAACAAGGCCGACAACAGCAGCTAACAAAATTAAAGTAATGGCTGTTTTTTTCATTTTAGTTATTTATTATTAAGTTTGTACCGTTTTTAAAACATACTAATAAATATGTTTCAATATGCTTAGCACACATATTTCGCATCAAATTTACGCAAAATTATCGTTCGAAGCAACTTTTAACCAAAAAAAAATTATAGAAACGTTATCTTCGTGGCTCGCGGACGATGATTTCTCTCGCATATTTTTGCTCAACGGATATGCCGGAACGGGTAAGACTACGATCATCGCAGCCCTCGTTGCCGCGCTTAAGGATTTGGGTATCAAGACCATACTACTCGCACCCACAGGACGTGCCGCAAAGGTACTCTCGCACTACTCGTCTAAGGAGGCACATACCATACACAAAAGGATATATCGCGAGCGTAGCATCACCGACTACGAGGCGCGCTTCTCGCTCGACTTCAACAAGGAGCGCGGTGCGATCTTCATCGTCGACGAGGCCTCGATGCTCTCGGCCAACGCGTCGGAGGGAGCTACGTTTGGCTCGGGCAACCTCCTCGAAGACTTGGTTACGTACGTGCGCAGTGGCAAGGAGTGCAGACTGATGCTCGTGGGCGACGACGCACAGCTACCGCCCGTTGGCGACGACTACAGCCCTGCGCTCCAGCCCTCAGAGCTACTACCCTATGGCGATGTGGAGTACGCCACGATGGACGAGGTTGTGCGCCAGACGGCCGACTCGGGCATACTGTTCAACGCTACGATGCTGCGCTGTATGCTCGAGAATCGCATCTACGAGATTCCGCACTTCGATATGACCTACCCCGACTTTCAGCGCGTCGAAGGAGGCGAACTTCTTGAGGCTCTGCAAGATGCCTACGACCGATATGGGCGCGACGAGACCATCGTCATAACGCGCTCGAACAAGCGTGCCAACCGCTATAACGAGGGCATCCGTCGCTATAACCTCTCGGCCGAGGAGGAGATCGAGAGCGGCGATATGCTGATGATCGTGAAGAACAACTACCACTATGCCGAGCACGACGAGCAGTCGCCGATGTCGTTCGTGGCCAATGGCGATGTGGTGAGGCTCAAGCGCATACGTCGTTTCGAGGAGTTCTACGGCTTCCGCTTCGTGGATGCCGTTCTGGAGTTTCCCGACTACGATGATTATCAGATGGAGGCTAAGGTGCTGCTCGACACGTTGAACTCCGAGTCGCCCTCGCTTACCCGCGACGAGAGCCGCCGCCTATTCTACGAGGTGGAGAAGGACTACGAGGATATCAAGGCTAAGGCCAAGCGTTACCGAGCCATACGCGAGAACCCGCACTTCAACGCTATGCAGGTGAAGTTCGCCTACGCCGTGACGTGCCATAAGGCACAGGGTGGCCAGTGGAAGGCAGTCTTTGTGGACCGCTGTTTGTTTGGCGACGAGACTATGTCGCGGGATATGCTTCGCTGGCTCTACACGGCCATCACGCGAGCCACGGAGCGCATCTATCTCGTCAACTTCGACGAGCGGTTCTTCGAGTAACACAAATCAAATACGCTATGCCTCGGGGCATAGCGTATTTGATTAAGACTAACTAAATACTATCTAATCTGATATTGCTGTTTCTCATTATATCCACCTCTTCCGCCACATACGGGGCACACCTTTGTGCCATTACATCCACCACACGTAATAAAATAGTTTCCAGAATAGTATCCTCCTCTACCATAGCATACCTGGCACTGCCCTGAACCTCCACAAGTCATACACTTTACCCACACATCTCTATATCCATATTCCGGAGTGTATGCCTGCTGCTGGGTCTGAGTTTGTGTCTGTGTCTGCTGAGGATTACTACTTGCGCTATTATCTCTTGGGTGGTAGTAAACTCCTAATTCTCGGAGACTCTCCAATGCAGAGGAGCTTGGCTCGCCCCTCTCTGCATAAGTGTAATCCACATACTTCTTATACCAATATATAGCCTCGTTTTTATTGTCCAAATGGTAGCGATATAATGTACCAAGCTCCAAATAAGCTTGGCTATATCCTTTGTATGCAGCACTTAATAAGTATCTCTCTGCCATTTTATCATCTTCCTGCACTCCCCATCCAAAACTATAAGACTGTCCTAACTTGCACATTGCCTCTGCATATCCCTGATCAGCTGATTTTTTATACCATACAAATGCCTTATTTTTATCTTTGTCTACGCCTTGACTGAAAAAATAACAATCCCCTATCTTGCATTGAGCCTTTGCATATCCCTGATCAGCTGATTTTTTATACCATATAAATGCCTTATTGTAATCTTTGTCTACTTCTAGACCGGCATAATAATAATCCCCTATCCGCCATTGAGCCTCTGCGTTGCCAAGCTCCGCAGCCTTCATAAATAGGTCAAATCGCTCTTTGGACTTAGGCGGTGCTTCATACGCCTGTTCTAAATACTGCTCAGCACTTTGAGCGAATGTGGGTGAAGGAGATAGCAGAGCCAAGCAAATTGCACACAATAGTAGTCTTGTGGTACTGCGAAATAGTGTAATGTTTTTCATAAATGTGAATATTAGCCTGTACCACCTCCTAATACAGCGATTATAAAAACAGAAAGTGTGGAGATGATTTCGTCTATTTACAAGAAGGTTGTGGTAAAACCCAAGCAAAAATAAACGACGCAATGCCCCACACTTGGATAGTATGGGGTGTATGCACAAATAGTGCATAGCCACATAGCTATACAAGAAATGAGTGCTGTCCGTTATCCTTTTGCTTTTGAAAACTACCACATTTTCTTGTAAGGACCGCGAAAAACACTTTCTATATGTCTGCTATCATTGCAAATAGCTTCGCAAAATTAAATATTATTTTCCAAATATACAATACCAAAGAGGAAGATTATCAGCCGATGGCATTGTATTGCGCTGACAGCACAGAACTATTATGGAGGGTTGATACCAAACAGAATTTTCATCTGTTGGATACCCTCGTTAATTTTTATAGTGTAGTCAAAATTTTGATTTGTCGATTGCATTTCGTATCTTTGCAAGGTTGTATATATATGTACAATTTAACGAAGATGAGTGCAAGGATAAAAGCAGATATACCCACCGAGGAGCAGATGTCGACGGAGGAGGGAAAGGCTGGCAAGCAGAAGGAGAAGAGATACGTCGAGACGCCGCTGATGAAGCAATACTACCAAATCAAGGCGGTGCATCCCGACGCTATCCTGCTCTTCCGCGTGGGCGACTTCTACGAGACCTTTGGCGAGGATGCCATCAAGGCCAGCGGCATACTGGGCATCACGCTCACACGCCGAGCCAATGGTGCGGCGTCGTATGTCGAGCTCGCAGGCTTCCCCTACCACGCCATCGACACCTATATGCCCAAGTTGGTACGTGCCGGCGAGCGCGTGGCTATATGCGAGCAACTCGAGGACCCGAAGATGGTCAAGGGCTTGGTTAAGCGCGGTGTGGTTGAGATGGTTACGCCCGGCATCGTTATGGGCGAAAACCTCGTGGCAGGCAAAGAGAACACCTTCCTTGCCTCGGTATTCTTCGGTAAGCAGACAACGGGTGTGGCGTTTCTCGACCTCTCAACTGGTGAGTTCTACGTGGCCGAGGGCGACGATAACTACGTCGACAAGCTCATCTCAAACCTGCAACCCAAAGAGATAGTCTTTCAGCGCGGCCGCGAGGAGCGTTTCCACGAGGCCTTCGGCACGAAGCACTATACATATCGTCTCGACGAGTGGGTATTCTCCGAGAACGTCAACCGCGACAAGCTCACGTCGCAGCTCGGCGTGCAGTCGCTCAAGGGCTTCGGCATCGATAATATGACGGCAGGCATCTCGGCAGCGGGAGCCATACTCTACTACCTCGAGTTCACCGAGCATCGTCAGACAGCCCACATATCGTCAATCTCACGTATCGACCGCGGCGATGCCGTATGGATCGATCGCTTTACGATACGCAACCTCGAGCTATTCTCAACAAACGGCAACACCACAAAGTGTAGCTTTGCCGATACCATCGACCGCACCCTCACATCTATGGGCGGACGCCAGCTAAAGCGTTGGATAGCAATGCCTTTGATGGATACCTCAAAGATTGCTCTTAGGCAGGATATAGTCGAGAAGTTCGTCACGGACCAAGAGTTTGCGGATGCTATGCGCGATCAGATATCGCTCGTTGGCGACCTCGAACGTATCGCTTCGCGCGTCGCCACGGAGCGCATCACGCCACGCGAGATGGTACAGCTGAAACACTCGTTGGCGGCAATCGAGATAATCCGAGCACTGATGGAGTCCACCGAGAGCGATGCGCTCCACACTATGGCTGCAAGCATCGACCCTCTGGAGGAGGTGCGCAAGCGTCTCGAGAGGGAGATATTCCCCGACCCCGAGACCAACCAGATACAGCGCGGCGGCATCATCGCCTCGGGCGTGTCTGCCGAGCTCGACGACCTACGACGCATAGCCCTGCACGGCAAGGATTACCTCCAGTCGTTGCAACAGCGCGAGAGCGAGGCTACGGGAATACCCTCGCTGAAGGTCGCCTACAACAACGTCTTTGGCTACTACATCGAGGTGCGCAACACCCACAAGGACAAGGTGCCCGAGAGTTGGATACGCAAGCAGACACTCACCGGCGCGGAGCGTTACATCACGGCCGAGCTCAAGGAGTACGAGCAGAAGATTATGGGTGCCGAGGAGCGCATCCTTCAGATCGAAGCAGCCATCTATGCCGATATCATCGCCTTCATCGCCAAGCACCTGACGACACTCCAGCGCGACGCCCGTGTGGTTGCCACGATGGATTGCCTTCAGTCGTTCGCACGTCTTGCCTCGGAGCGCAGGTACGTTCGCCCCACGGTCGACGAGTCGACCGTCATAGATATAAAGCAGGGACGACACCCTGTGATCGAGACACTTATGCCCATTGGCGAGGAGTATATTCCCAACGACGTGCACCTCGATTGCAAGGAGCAACAGATAATCGTCATCACGGGACCCAATATGTCGGGTAAGTCGGCACTTCTGCGCCAGACGGCACTCATCGTGCTGATGGCACAGATGGGCTCGTTCGTACCCGCCAAGTCGGCACACATAGGCATCGTCGACAAGATATTTACACGCGTCGGAGCCTCGGATAATCTCTCCGAGGGCGAGTCGACGTTTATGGTCGAAATGCTCGAGTCGGCGAGCATCCTAAACAATATCTCGGAGCGTAGCCTCGTGCTGCTCGACGAGATTGGCCGCGGCACGAGTACCTACGACGGTATTTCTATCGCGTGGGCTATGGTCGAGTATCTGCACAACAATGCACTCGGTGCGGCCAAGACGCTCTTTGCCACTCACTATCACGAGCTTAACGAATTAGAGAATATGCTCCCGCGCGTCAAGAACTACCACGTAACAGTCAAAGAGGTAGACAAGACCATCGTCTTTCTACGCAAGTTAGTACGTGGCGGCACGGAGCACTCGTTCGGTATCCACGTAGCACGTATGGCGGGTATGCCGCGCTCGGTGGTTACGCGCGCCGAGGCCATCCTCTCGAACCTCGAGAAGGTCTACGGCTCGGGCGAGATAGTACCCACCGGAGCTCTCAAGGCGCGCGGACGCAAGCGCGCGGTGGCCGACTCGGCAATAGAGACTAAGGACAACATCCAGCTCTCGATGTTCCAGCTCGACGATCCCGTGCTTATCGACATCCGCGACCGCATCAAGGGTTTAGACATAGACTCGCTGACGCCGCTCGAGGCACTCAACAAACTTAACGAAATAAAGCGTATAGCAGGCATATAACAGATTAGTTAACAGCACAATACCAACTCGATGACAACACAAGAACAGTACATAGAGCGACTCAAAGAGATGGTCACCGCGAAGTATGGTCACGCCATCCTCACCCCAGAGGATTGCGCGGCTCTTGCCGACGTTGTCCACGAGGCCACGGATGGTGCAATCGACGCACACTCCTTAGAGCTCATATTCTGCGCTCAGTCGAAGAGTATTGCGCCACGTCCCGTGACGCTCTCTACCCTCGCTCGCTACGTGGGGTATAACGGGTGGAGCGACTTCTGCTCCTCACGTGATGTGGTGCCCGCTGCCGATGCCGACATTATACCTACAACGCGCCGCTGGGGCGTTATAATACTTACATTCACAGCCATAGCCATCGTCATTGCAGCCGCCCTATATCTCCTTTTTGCCGACCCTGCAACAAACGACAGAGACATCTCTGCCGCCGAGCGAGAGATCTACGCCTCGGTCGAGGAGAGGTGGTGTGCAATAGCCACGGAGGAGTGCATCGAGTTGCGTTGCAACAGCGACATTGCGAACTACAACAACCGCGTCGAAGAGGTTATAACCGAGAACATCGCCACTCTCGAGCGCGACGTAGCCGCCGAGCTCGAGGCGCAAGCCAAGGAGCGAGGCATCACTATCGACCCCGCCACTATCGAGGAGTACAAATTGCAGATTATCTACCGCTGCACGTGCATCTACGACTGCCTGCGCAACGAGACGACTCCATTATAGCAGTCGCTTAATGTATCGGAATAGTTTATAAGGCATATACCTAAACGGCAGGTCCAACCACGTGGGCGAGCTTAACACCGAACGACGGTGCGAAAAGGCATAGAGGCTGTCGCGACCGTGATAACGACCCATTCCCGAATTACCCACGCCACCAAACGGAAGATTCTCGTTGGCGATGTGCATAATCACGTCGTTGATGCAGGCACCGCCCGACGAGGTGCGACGTACAACACGCTTGGCTACCCCCTCCTCGGCAAAGACATAGAGGGCTAAGGGCTTCTCTCGCTCCAAGATATAATCGGCAGCATCGTCCACGCTGTCAATCTCAATCATCGGAAGTATCGGACCAAATATCTCCTCGCGGAGTACCGCGGCATCGGGGGCTACATCTGCCAACAACGTAGGCTCGATATATCGCTCCGCGGCATCCACCGCGCCGCCAACAACCACGCGTCCCTCCTTTAGATAGGAGGCTACACGCTCGAAGGCTCTATCCGACACCATACGCACATAGTGCTGGCTCTGTCGCGCATCCCGACCGTGAAGCTCACCGAGAGCACGGCGATAGGCCTCCACAAATTGCGCCCGAACATCACGATGGATAAGCAGGTAGTCGGGAGCGATGCAGGTCTGTCCGGCGTTGAGCGTCTTACCCCACGCCACACGCTTAGCCGCAAGTTCCACGTCGGCCGTGCAGTCCACGATAACGGGGCTCTTACCACCAAGCTCGAGGATCACGGGCGTGAGATTATCCGACGCTGAACGCATAACGATGCGTCCAAGCTCGGGTGAGCCCGTGAAGAAGATGACGTCGTAACGTTCGGCAAGGAGGACTGTATTTACCTCCCTATGTCCCTGTACGACCGCCACATACTCCTCATCAAACACACCTCGCACAAGTTGTTCCAACGCCTCGGCCACGTGTGGCACATAGGGAGACGGCTTCAGCACAGCAGTACACCCCGCAGCGATAGCCCCCACCAACGGATTAAGAAGCAGCTGCACGGGGTAGTTCCACGGCGCGATGATAAGCGCGAGGCCGAGAGGCTCGGTAAGCACCGCACTACGCGACGGAAAGAGCTTCAGCGGCGTGTGCTTCTTCGAAGGTGCAGCCCAGCGCGGGAGGTTCCTCAGGAAGTTATCAATCTCGCCGAGGACTATGCTTATCTCCGTCAGGTAGGCCTCCTCGTAGGATTTATGAAGATCGAGGTACAATGCCTCCGTGAGTTCGTGTTCGTGCTCCACAATGGCACGTCTCAGCCGCCTGAGGGCTGCGAGACGATAGTCAATATCGAGCGTAGCCTCGCTACGCAGAAAGCGTCGTTGCGAGGCTACGATAGACTTAATCTCTGAGGTTGATGTGTTTGTTATCACTCGGTTAACTCTTTGATGTCATTATACGAAGAATCATCGCATCGGTGTGCGTCATAGCATCACGGCCGATATCCGTAAGGTTACGAATCGAACGATCGACATCGTCGTCGATGATACCCTCAACCGACTTAACCCAGCGGTTATTCATAGCCATAAGTGCCGATACCACAGCGGTCGATACGCCCGATGCACACTTCATAGCGCACGATGGCTTAGCACCATCACAAATCATACCAGTGAGGTTGGCAATCATATTCTTTACGGCCTTCGTGACCTCCTCGTAGCCACCACCCATAAGGTAGGTGATGCCGCACGACGAGCCCGTAGCTGCAACAACACAGCCACACAACGCCGACAGACGACCGAGGCTCTGCTTGATATATATCACCGTGAGGTGGCTGAGCACCAACGCACGCACCATCTGCTCGTGCGAAGCCTTGCACTGCTCGCCATAAACAACAACGGGGACAGTCGATGTAAGACCCTGATTACCACTTCCTGAGTTACTCATAACCGGAATCATAGCTCCAGCCATACGTGCATCGCACGCTGCCGTGGTCATACCCACAATCTGGCAGTGAAGCGTATCACCCATAATATTACGCTCCGACTCTGTACGGAAGAGCTTACCGATGGCGTGGCCATACTCGCCCTTAAGCGACTCATACGCCGCATTCATATTCAGACGCTTAGCCTCGAGAATAAACTCAATCTCCTCGAGCGGAGCCGTCATCGCAAAGTCCCACACGCGACGCAGCGTGAGCTCGGGATCCTTCTGCTCGGGCGCATCGTTACCCTCGCCCGTAGAGGCCTCGGCACTAAAGAGCAACTCGCCACAGCGCGACACGTGAACAAAGCGTGTGTGGCCTCCCGAGATGATAGCCATAGCACTCGCACCGCCGGCAAACACCTCGACCTCGATATAGAGTTTCTCGGTGATGTTATACTTTAGATCTACCGCGATACGCTTTTCGTCAATCATTTGCTTGCCGCGCTCGACAGCCTCCTTATCGGCATCCTTCAACACCTCTAATTCGTACTCCGACTTACCCACCAGCGCACCCAGTGCCATAGCAATCGGCAGGCCCGTCATTCCCGTTCCGGGGATACCCACGCCCATAGCATTCTTAAGCACATTGGCACTCAGGCGCGCTTCGATGCGCTCGGGCTGACAACCGAGAGTCTCGGTAGCCTTAGCCACACACAATGCCACGGCGATAGGCTCTGTACAACCAATAGCGGGGACGATTTCGCGATTCATAAGAGCGATGATATCTTTACGCTCCTCGGCAGTAAATTGATAGTTCATATAGTTGTAGTTTTAGTTATCTTGGGGTTATTAGCCATTTTATCATACGAAGATACATATTTAATATAAAACCTCCAAATCGGCAGGCAGTTTTTTCACATCGGGGTAAAATTTTTGCAACATCGCTTTGCGAACCAACCAAATTTACCTATCTTTGTAAGATAGAAAGATAGAAAAGTATAACCATATAAACGGACAATATTATGGCAGGTAAGACCCCTACGCCCCATATCGGGGCACAGTATGGCGAGATAGCCGACAGAGTGATTATGGCAGGCGACCCGTTGCGCGCCAAGTTTATGGCCGAGAACTTCTTGGAGAACCACGTGCAGTACAATAACGTGCGAGGTATGCTCGGATTCACAGGCACTTACAAGGGTAAGCGCGTGTCGGTTCAGGGCCACGGTATGGGTATCCCCTCGATCGGCATCTACACCTACGAGCTCTTCAACTTCTACGACGTTAAGCGCATCATCCGCTGTGGCTCGGCAGGTGCCTATCATCCCGATCTGAAGCTCGGCGACGTGGTCTTTGGTATGGGCTCGTGTACCGACTCGAACTACGGCGCACAGTTCAACCTTCCCGGCACCTTTGCTCCTATTGCCGACTTCGAGCTTCTGCGCTCGGCAGCGGCTAAGGCCGAGGAGCTGAACATCCCCTACAAGGTGGGCAACATCTTGGCAAGCGACGTATTCTACGGCGACGATGCGGAGAACTGGAAGCAGTGGCAGAAGATGGGCGTACTGGCTGTCGAGATGGAGGCCACGGCTCTCTATATGAATGCTGCACGTGCGGGCAAGAGCGCGCTCTGCATCTGCACCATCTCAGACTCGTTGGTTCACGGCACTGCCTGCTCGGCTGAGGAGCGTCAGACATCGTTCACCAATATGATGAAGATCGCGTTTGACATCATCTAACTTCCTAATGAGTAATGAGTAATGAGTAATTAGTAGTGAGTAACGAAGGTTACCGTGTGCTACGAATGATGGTATAAAAGAAATGGCTGGATTCCAAAGACCCAGCCATTTCTTTTTATACTACTTGCGATAGTTACTCTCTATCAAGGAAGAGCACCTCGAAGATCTTATCTACGCCCGCGAACTCGATTGAGGCAACGCCCGCAAGATCATCGACAACAAACAGCGGCTGCTCAACGCTACCCTCACGTACAACGCTACCATCCTCGGCAAGAAGTCGGTACGATGCACCCTGAATACCAGCGAGCAACGCTACGCAACAGCCCTCGCGTGCAGCCTCCGCAACACAGAACGACGCAGCAGCCTCGGTCTCGAGAGCCGTGAATGGATTACCATCAACACCATACTCAGCCTCCGTCACGGGGTTAATCTCGAACGCACGGATAGCCAACCAGTTACGCTTCTCCGACTCGAGCTTACGGATACCTACATAGCGTGCCTCGAAGGGCTCGCCCTTCCACTCGATGTCGTAGACACCCTGCAAGGGCTCTGTGAGGGCGTGCCACACCTCGCCATCGGCCGAGTACTCCACGATCACGTGGTCGAAGTAGTCGACATCGTCCACCGAGTTACGACCCTGGATGATACGCACCTCGCGCACCTCGCGCACGATGCCCATATCGACAGCTACGAAGTCGTCGGTACGCTGTGCCTGACCCGAGTGGTAGTATGTCTCGGGGTCATTATCAAACATATACTTAGCCTGCGGAGCCGCCAACGAGCGGTAGCTACCGGCAGCCGTAAGAGTCGATGACTTCTGGCCGCTGATCTTCTCGTAGTACGCCGCAGCCAAATCATCCATCATACGCTCGTAGAATGGCTGCAACTTCATCGTACCCACGCGGTGAGCATCGAACGCAGCGATGTCCTCCTCCGACATAAGGTTCTCGACGTAGGTAGCCCAGAATGCCTCGTAGTCGCCAGCACGATAGAGCTCCAACGCCTCAATAGCCTTCAAGCAACGCACACCGAGTTTCTCGAACTCCACCAACCAGGGGCGCAGCTCCTCGAGCAAAGCCTTATTCTCCATCGCCTCCATCTCGGCAGCCACGCGAACTATACGCTCCAACTCAGCCTTAAGCTCCGCTGAGAGCTCCTCCGAGTACTCCGCCATACGGAATGTATCTGTCTCCCACGACTCTACGCGACGGTAGCCAGTCTCCGTATCGCACGAGTGGATAGCAAAGAGGCGATAGGCCTCCTTAACCTCCGGAGCAACACACTCGATGGCACGCTCCCAGCTATCCACGGGGTTATAGTCCGCCACGTTCCAAGCGTAGTCGGCCGTGCTATATAGCGCGAGCTTCGACGCCTCGCCGTGCTCCATAGGGTTGCTCACGATGCCTCGTGTCTTAGTATCGTCCATCTTCGACGAGAGGCCATATACGGGACCCTGCATAACGATATGGCGAGCATAGTCCGTAACGGGGAAGTTCCACCAGAAGAGCGCAGGACGCTGGATGCGCAAGCCAATCCACTCCATAGTCGACTCCGTAAGGTTGCTGCATACGGCATCACCCGTCCAGAATACATCTACTGAGGGGTCGAGCTCGTTACCATAGATAACCAAGCTACCGCGCTCCGAGGGGTTAGCCCAGAGACGAGTGTACTCCGTGGGACATACGATGAGCGGCTCGACATCACCCTTCGCCTTAACGAAGTCGTCGTTGAGGATATTCATCAACTCGGTCTGGTAGTAGGGATTTGTACCCTCACCCTCGATATCGTCGAAGTGAACAGCAAAGGCACGCACGCCAAGCTGATACATAGCCTCAAACTTGTTGATAAGATTCTTAATATCTGACTCTTCCCACTTAATATCCTTACCAGGATGGATAGCCCACACGAAGTGTACGCGGTTACGCTTGCACGCCTCGACAAGCTCTCTGATCTCCTCGGCCTCCTCGGCGGGGTACATCTCGCGCCAGTAGGGCGACGAGTGGAAAGGATCATCCTTAGGACCATAGATGTAGTAGTTCATCTTAAAACGGCCGTAGAAGTCGATAAGCGAGAGGCGTGTCTCGTGTGACCAGGGCTCGCCGTAGAATCCCTCAACAACGCCACGATACTTCAAATCAGGCCAATCCTTAATGGTCAGTGCGGGGAGCTTACCATCGGCCGAGATGGGGCTCTCGACAATCTGACGGAGTGTCTGAATAGCATAGAATGCCGCGAGTTCATCGTAAGCGGTAATCTCGATACCTTTGTTATGGTCAATAACGAGGGTATATGCACCTGACTTATCGGGCATCACCTCGCTTGCAAAGCCCTTCTTAGCATACTTAATTGTGAGTTTTAAGCCCTTCTTAGAGTGCTCTACAAAGTTAAGCTCCTCGACAAATTTCTTTGCCTCGCCTTTAAGCACCACGCCCTGCGAAATATCGGCAGGAATATTAGCAGGAATTCTACTGTGCATAATAATCTGCTGTGGCTGAGGGTTGATAACTAAGCCCCCGTGGTCGACCCTATGGCCGAGGAGCATACCCAACTCCTGCGACTCGCCACGCTGCGACTGAAGGTCCTGCGCCGATAGGCTCGAAAGCGTAGCCACCAAGAGAGCAAGGAGACTGATAGATTTTAAGAATTTAGTCATAGTTCATTTTCTAAGTTTATAGGTTTATTCTCATCTGCGGGCAAAGATAATAATAAAAGTAAAAATGGCAAAAAAATATACCCTCACAATTCCACGACGGACAATCGCCCCTACCTTTTGCCCCGCTAAAACTCTACCATCCACTCCCGACCACCCCACGACCACGGAGTAAAACGCGCTCAAATCGTCTAAAAATGGGCATTACGGCGATAATTCTTAAAAAAGGTTTACATAGGCATATCACTTTTTCGGTCGAAGTATTGCGAGAATCGAAAATAAAACGTAAATTTGCACGTCTATATATATAATATATAGGTAGGGTTTTAGCCGCGTGACGTAAGCATCGTGTGAGACCTGTATTATATTGGACAAGAGAATAAGAGTAAAACCTTTAATAAATATGACAGAAGCTGAAAACAACGTAGGTCAGGCCGGACGTATAGTTCAGGTCAACCTTGAAGAGCAGATGAAGTCGGCATACATCGACTACTCGATGTCGGTGATTGTGTCGCGCGCGCTGCCCGATGTGCGTGATGGCTTGAAGCCCGTGCACCGTCGTATTTTATATGATATGTCTGCCGAGCTTAACCTCTACTCGGATAAGCCCACGCGTAAGAGTGCGCGTATCGTCGGTGATGTGCTCGGTAAGTTCCACCCCCACGGCGACATCTCGGTATACGAGGCTATGGTGCGTATGGCTCAGGATTGGTCGATGCGCTACCCGCTGGTTGAGGGTCAGGGTAACTTCGGTTCTATGGATGGCGACTCGCCCGCAGCGATGCGTTACACCGAGGCACGTATGCAGAAGATTACCGACGAGGTAATGGCCGACATCGACAAGGAGACAATCGACTGGGGTCTGAACTTCGACGACACGTTGAAGGAGCCCACGGTGTTGCCTACAAAGATTCCGTTGCTCCTTGTTAACGGTGCCAGCGGTATTGCCGTAGGTATGGCAACGAATATGGCACCTCACAACCTCGGCGAGGTGGTCGACGCCTGCTGTGCTTATATCGACAACCCCGAGTGCGAGTGCGAGGAGCTATTGCAGTATGTCAAGGGTCCCGACTTCCCCACCGGTGCCATCATCTATGGCTACGAGGGTGTCAAGGAGGCGTTGCTCACGGGTCGCGGTCGCGTGGTTATGCGTGCCAAGACCGAGATCGAGCACACGGCATCGGGTCGCGAGTGCATCGTAATCACCGAGATTCCATATATGGTCAACAAGGCCGAGATGATCAAGCGCATCGCCGACCTTATCAACGAGAAGAAGATCGAGGGTATCTCATATATCAACGACGAGTCGGACCGTCAGGGTATGCGCATCGTCATCATCCTCAAGCAGGATGCCGTGGCAAGCGTTGTGCTCAACACACTCTTTAAGAATACTCCCCTGCAGTCGTCATTCGCGGTGAATAACATCGCTCTTGTAAACGGCCGCCCCCAGCTCTTGAACCTCAAGGAGCTCATCCGCCACTTTGTGGATCACCGTCACGACGTCATCGTGCGTCGTTCGCGCTTCGATCTCCAGAAGGCTGAGGAGCGTCTGCATATCGTCAATGGTTTGCTTATTGCTCAGGATAACATCGACGAGGTGGTTCACATCATCCGTTCGTCAAAGACCAACGAGGAGGCACGCACACGTCTTCAGGAGCGTTTCGAGTTCTCGGCACTTCAGACTGCCGCAATTATGGAGATGCGCTTGCGTCAGCTTACAGGCTTGCAGCGCGAGCAGCTTATGAACGAGCACGACGAGCTTGTCAAGACCATCGACTACCTCAATGCCGTGCTTACGAACGTGGATATGCAGATGCAGATCATCAAGGACGAGCTTCAGGAGATGAAGGAGAAGTATGGCGACGAGCGACGCTCGGAGATCGTCTACTCTTCGGAGGAGTTCAATCCCGAGGACTTCTACGCCGACGACGATATGGTCATCACCATCTCTCATATGGGCTACATCAAGCGTACACCGCTTGCCGAGTACCGCACACAGAACCGCGGTGGCGTGGGTGCTAAGGGTAGTGCTACGCGCGATGAGGACTTCATAGAACACATCTACGTGGCTTCGATGCACAACACGATGATGTTCTTCACGGAGATGGGCCGCTGCTATTGGCTCAAGGTTTACCAGATTCCCGAGGGCACACGCTCGTCGAAGGGTCGTGCCATCCAGAACGTCATCCAGATTGATCCGGGCGACAAGGTACGCGCATATATCAACGTTAAGAACCTCAACGACAAGGATTTCGTCGAGAATAACTACCTCGTTATGTGTACCAAGCGCGGTGTTATCAAGAAGACGACGCTCGAGGCATACTCACGTCCACGTACTAACGGCGTAAATGCAATCGTTATTAGAGAGGGAGACCAGTTGTTGGAGGTTAAGCTCACCAGCGGTAATGCCGAGATTATGATTGCGGCACGCGAGGGTCGCGCCATCCGCTTCAACGAGTCGACGGTACGTCCTATGGGCCGCGTAAGTACGGGTGTTAGGGCTATCTCTATCGAGGACGACAACGAGGTTATCGGTATGATCGCCATCGAGCCCGAGAGCCAGGAGGATGTTTTGGTTCTCAGCGAGAATGGCTACGGTAAACGTACCGACCTCGACGAGTACCGCATCACGAACCGTGGCGGTAAGGGTGTCAAGACCATCAACGTGACGGAAAAGACGGGTAAGCTGATCTCGATTCAGGCCGTCACCAACGATAACGACCTTATGATTATCAACCGCTCGGGCCTCACGATCCGCACTTCGGCCGACCAGATACGTGTTGCTGGCCGCGCGACGCAGGGTGTCCGCGTTATCAACCTCCGCGAGGGCGACGCCATCGCCTCCGTGACGGCAGTTCCCAAGACCGAGGATGCTGAGGAGATGGTGGAGACAGCTACCGAGGCGACAGTGGAAAATGCTCCCGAGGTGGTTGCGACAACAGAGAACGCAAACGAATAATTTATTAATACTTAAGTACAATTATGAAAAAGTTAGTTTTGATGGCGGCTGCAATGTTGATGTTCGCATTGCCCGCAGCAAATGCACAGAAGGTAAACACCGCTTCTGAGGTAGCTAAGCTCGAGAAGGCTGATGCTGCTTGCCAGGATGCAAAGAAGGGTATTAAGGCTGCTACTTGGCTTAACCGTGCTAAGAGCTACACCGATGCTTATATGGCTCCCACTAAGGAGCTTGGCCGCGGTGTTCCCGTTCAGGTTCTTCAGATGAACGTTGGTCAGCCCGCAGGTATGGTCGAGAGCGAGTTTATGGGTATGCCCGTAATCGTTTGCCAGTATGAGTATGTTGACGTATATGTTAACGCTGAGTCTGGTATGATCGAGGGTTGGGATCAGAAGAAGTCTGTTAAGGAGAACCTCGCAGAGACTGCTATCGAGTCGCTCAAGAAGGCTTACGAGTTGGACGCTAAGCAGGCTCCCAAGATCATCACTCAGGCACAGACCCTCGCTAACGCTCTTATCCAGCAGGGTGAGGCTCTCAACAACGTGAACAAGACCCTCGAGGCTGCTAAGGCATTCGAGCTCGCTTACCGTGCCTTGAACATCGTTCCCGAGGCTGTAAATATCGAGAACGGTGGCAACCTCTATAACGCAGGTATGCTTATGACTATGTACGCATCGTCGCTTCAGGGCGAGGAGGCTATGGCTGCATTCGCTGATGGCGAGCGTCTCTTGTCGGAGGTTATCGCTACTGGTTACAACGATGGTGTAGGTAACGTTTACTACTTCTTGTTCCACTGCTACTATGGTCAGAAGGAGAAGAATCGCGATGAGTACCTCGCTAAGGCTAAGGAGTCGTTGCTCACAGGTATCAAGCTCTTCCCCAAGAACGCTACTATTCTCGACGGTCTTATGCAGCTCTACACTGCTGAGGAGGGCGTAGGCGATCCCGCTGAGCTCACCATTATGATCGAGAACTCATTGAACGAGGATCCCTCGAACTACGACCTCTGGTTTGGCCGTGGCCGCGTTTACAACGCGTTGAAGAACTACGACGAGTGTATCAAGTCGTTCGAGAAGTGCGTTGAGTTGCGTCCCGCAGAGTTTGAGCCCAACTTCTACACTGGATACTTCATAATCGAGAAGGCTAACGCTATGGTCGAGGCCCTCAACAACGACCCCAATATGACCTACGAGAAGTATGAGTCCGAGAACGCAAAGATTAACCTCGTGTACGCTGAGGCTATTCCTTGGTTAGAGAAGGCTTACGAGATCAACCCCTCGGATGTTGCAACTATCGAGTACTTGAACAGCCTCTGCTTCCGTCTCCGCGATATGGATGGTATGATGGATAAGTACAACAAGTATCACGAGTTGTTCCTCCAGACCCGCTAATATGCGATTATAAGGTGGCATCTACGGCCGCCAACAAAAAGTACCACCATCAAACGATGGTGGTACTTTTTGTAATGAGTAATGAGTAGTGAGTAATTAGGAGTCTATGTAAGTAAACTGCTAACTAAAATTGAACGTTCTCGATTCGCTCCAGAAGCTCGGTAAAGTCCGAGTGAGTATCGGCAAACTCGTCGTATGAGTGCTCCGAGTGTCCCGCCTCGGGAACGTCCGACACATACTTAATGGCAAACACAGGCACGTTGTCGTAGCACTCCGCCACCTGACATATCGCCGCAATCTCCATATCGAAGAGTCCGCAGTCGACCCCGTAGCGCGCCTTGATATCGCGAATGATATCGGCATTGACGAACGAGTCACCGGTAAATACAGTTTCTGGATCGGTACCGAGGAGTTTACGCGGGTCGGTAATCTCGGGAATGAATCCCTCGGGAATAACAGTGTCGTGATGGATTGCGCGCGAGGGCATAACGATATCGCCCTGCTTACGACCCTCGGCCGAGGCAGCAAAGCCCACAACCACCAACATATCATACTTCACGGGCGAGGTGGCCAGCACGCGCGACACGCCCGATGCCGAGAGTGCCTTGCCGATACCCACCTCCACGAGGTCGTAGTAGTTACGCAACTCGGTGGCCTTATCGAGTGCCACACGCATAGCACGATACTCTCTGACCGTGGGGGCACAGATCAGCACCTTTTTAGCCCCGCGCTTCGTCTTATAGACCTCAGCGATGCCGAGCTCCGCGGCCTCAGCCTCGCTAAAGAGCACACGCATATACTCGGCCATAGCCTCGTTCGTAGGCTCAATGGCATACAATCGCGGATTACCGCACTGCACTTCGTTAAGACCCACGATGTCGTCTGTTGACTTGATGGGGAACACCCTCTTATACATCTTGGCCAACGCCTGACGGACATCCTCAGCCTCAACATCCTGCATAGTCGACAGATAGAAACCCGTGAGGCAGCCCATCGGACAGAACGACACGATGCGCTTGCCGATCTTCTCGTCGAGACGCAGATAGTAGGCCATAAGGTGCTCGATAGTGTGCACAACGCCCGAGTCGAGCGGTGCCTTAGCCATAGGGCGACGGAAGCGCAAATCCCACGAACGGACCGCGAGCTTTTCGTCTATGCTGTATATCGAGCGTAGGTAGATACCCGGCTCGAGTGTGCGATGGTCGACATCAAACGATGATACGATATTTTTCTCCATACTATTTCATTTATAAATATTTATCACTTTGGAGGGCAAAGTTACGATTTTTTTTAGATTTTATCCAAAAAATAGTATCTTCGCGATGTGAAGTTACGAAAAAGGTCTAAATTATTGAGAATGAATGACGACCTTTTAGTTGAATATGTATTGGGTTACGAATTAGCAATATACAGAGTGTTTTGGTCTTCTGCGTTTTGCATAACTTCAAATAACTCTTTCTGTATCG
>JAGBCY010000020.1 GCA_017937765.1 Alistipes sp. | reverse complement strand
TGCCAACCCTGCGGCTATGGCAAACTTCTCTATCTCGACCAACTGCTCCTCGATGCGTTTAGACTCGCGCGATAAGGCGATAGGCATATTGTAGAGCTGGCTGATTTTGTCCTCCAGGATAGCCATATCCGAACTAATCTTCTGGTCGGTAATGCGGGCGTAAATCTGCGTTGTACGCACATTGGTATGTCCGAGCATCTTGCTGACCGTCTCGATAGGTACGCCATTCTCCAAGGTAATGGTCGTGGCAAAGGTGTGGCGGGCGACATGGAATGTAATCTCCTTGTGAATACCACACACATCGGCAATCTCTTTGAGATATTCGTTACACTTCTGATTAGTTGGTACGGGGAGAAGTCGTCTGCCAGTTCGACAATGCTCATATTTCTTGATGATTTGTAATGGTATATCCAGCAGGCGTACATTGAATGGCACTTTGGTCTTTTGGCGTTTGAAACAGATCCACATACTACCATCTGCCCACTCCTTCAAATGTTCCTCTGAAAGATTATAGACATCGATATAAGCAAGTCCAGTGTAGCAGCTGAATAGGAAAATGTCCCTAACACGCTCCAAACGCTGGCTATCGAACTCCTTGGTCTGAATACGAGCGATCTCCTCGGTTGTAAGGTAACCCCTATCTACCTTGTCAAGGTGGAGGTTTTGCTGCTTGAAGGGGTCGCCAACAACCCAGCCATTGTCACGCGCCATTTTGTGAATGGAGGAGAAACGATGCATAAACTTCACTGCCGTATTGTTGTTCAGCTTGCGCTCAGAACGCAGCCAAAGGTAAAGTTTGTCGAGAAAGCGTTTGTTTACATCCTGCAATGGAAGGTCGTTCACTTTATAGACATCGAGCATAAACTCCTGGAGTCGCTTGCGGCATACCTTATATCTGAAATATGACTCCTTGCCATAGTCTTGTGATAGCACCAACTTCTCGTACTCCGAGATGTAGAGGTCGCAAAGTGATATTAGCGTCATACTGCGGTCATCCAGGCATAGCATCGAACTCTTTATCTTGCTGGCGGTAACAACCTCACCTCGGAAGAGCATCTCGTTGTACTTGCGCTTAATGGTGGATTGCAGGTCAAAGAGCGTTTCGTTGATAAGTTTCTCCTCAGAGGTCTTACCGACTGTTTTGTACTCTAATGGCAACCAGCGGTCTGGATGAATGTAAAGTTTGGTAGAGAAATGCACCATCTCACCATTGAGGGTGATTCGTGCTACAATGGGTGCTGTGCCATCTGGGCGGCACTTGCCCTTCTGGATTACAAAGATTACGCAGAAGGTGCTTTTTGTGTTTTGTCTTTTAGCTTTCATAACTCTTCAAATATTTAGTGATACAAAGGTAAATATCTCTAACTATTTGAAAGCCAAAAGAGTGTAGTCAAAAGTAGTCGCTTTTTAGACAATAGTAGTCAGGTTACAAGGAGTGCAAATCGTGGTTACGAATTGGTTACGACTTGATGTCTAAACGCCTATATTTACCCCTCTTATAACCAACACTTTACATCGGGCGAGTAGTCATAATTCACACCAGAGTAGTCATTGCATCAACCCCTAAATCAGCGAGTTACGGTGGCAATAAAAACAAAATGAGGAAGTTACCTTTTCGTAACTTCCTCATTCTCAGCGGAGAGAGAGGGATTCGAACCCCCGGAACAGTTGCCCGTTCACCGCATTTCGAGTGCGGCCCGATCGACCACTCCGGCACCTCTCCTTCAGTTTCCATCAAAGCTCACGGTCGCAACGCCAAGCATCACAATCGCAATACCTCGATAGTGGTCTTTTCAGCGTGCAAATATAGCAACTTTTTTCTAATGTTGTCACCCTCCGATCCCGTTTTTTAAAAAAATTTATCCTCTTCGGGCGATACTACACGCCAAAACCCATAAACACACAGAGCGCGTTTACCTTCGGTACAACACCACAGCGTTAAGCCAAAAGCCTCTAACCACCAGCGCGTTTCGCGCGGTAGCCCGCCTTTGTGAGTAGCTCGATGACACGGTCACGGTGGTCGCCCTGGATGATTATCTCGCCATCCTTAGCCGTGCCGCCCACACCGCAGCTCTTCTTTAGCTCCTTGCCCAAAGCCGCGAGGTCGTCGCCACTACCCACAAAGCCGCGCACAACGGTAGCCACACGCCCACCCTTGAGTCTGTCGAGCCACACCTTGAGGTTCTGTCGCGCAGGGTCGAGTGTCGCGGGCGTCTCCTCCGCATCGGTCTCGTATTTAAAGTCGGGGTTGGTCGAGAACACCACACCGAGTCTATCTTTCCAGTCGTTTGTCATAGCTATCAACGTATTATATATAGTAGGTACACGGCCGAAAATATGCTCTATTTTTCGCCGCGGGATACAAAGTTACGAAAAATTTTGTAACTTTACCATATGAAACCGAAGAAACGAGAACGCCGCCGTCGCGACCTCACGGCCTACAACCCTGCGCGACTACCCGACATCCTACCCCCCGAGGACGATCGCTACCTCGTGCACGTCTTTGTAGAGGGCTACGAGGATGTGGCCTTCTGGCGCGGCATCTTCGACAACTTCCACAACCCATACCTCAGGTTCGAGATATCGGTACCCAACCGCGACGACCTGCCCAAAGGCAAGAAGGTGCTGATGTCGATGATCGGCAAGACGCGTAAGGAGGAGGTGCTCCTATGCGTCGACTCCGACTTCGACTATCTCTTCGATGGCTCCACCGAGCAGTCGCGCGAGATCCTCGGTGCGGAGAATATGTTTCACACCTACACCTACGCCACCGAGAACTACCTCTGCTACGCCCCGTCGCTCAGGAACGTATGCGTGCGTGCCACCAAGAACGACACCCGCATCTTCGACTTCGTACGCTTTATGGAGGCCTACTCAACCGCCATCTACCCACTATTTTTGTGGTATGTCCACTCGGCACAGCTATCCCACGAGAGCATCTTCACCCTTGCCGAGTTCCGCGCCTCGGTGCGTCTCGGCTACGTCGACATACACCACAATGGCGAGGGTACGTTGGCTTGGTTAGAGCGCAACGTCGCACGACGCATAAAGTCGCTCGAGGAGGATAACCCCGCGATGTCGGAGGCCGTCACTGCCCTCGGCGAGAGGCTTCGCGAGCGCGGCGTCGAGCCCAACAACTGCTACCTCTTTATGCACGGCCACACGCTTATGGACAACGTCACGATGCCGCTACTCACGGCCGTGTGCGACAAGCTACGCCAGCTATCCGTGGCCAAGATTCACAACTCGAAGGTCGAGGGCATAGCCCTGAAAAACGAGCTCCAGAACTACACCAACACGCTGCGCTCGATACGCGACGTGCTCCTCGACAACGACAACTACACCTCCTGTCCGCTCTACAAACGCCTGCGAGACGACATCCAAGCCTACCTCGACAGGATGATCGCCCGCATCAAGGCCGAGCGTCCCGCACCCGTGATGCTGCGACACAATTTCGAGCCATAATCCCGCCATTTTTCGTCTGTAAAAAATATTCATATTCTATTGTTTTAGGGTCTTTATATGCAGAAAAAAGACCCTAAAATTGTTAGAAATGCATATTTTTTTACTATTTTTATTCTCAAATGCTTGGATTTTCAATTTTTGTGCGTATATTTGTAATCGCGAAATAAGCCCAAAGCTAAGTTGAATTAACCTAAAAACACTAATAATATGTCTAATCAGTGTCCGGCAACGTGCCATTCATACACATTAGAACCCGAGGCTGGCTTCTCATTGATTAAGCTGAAGGCGGGCGATAAGTTGGATATCAAGAAAGATGAGTTCAACTGTCTACTATTCCTTCTCTCGGGTAACTTCGAGATCACGTCGGAGGAGCGTCGCGACTACACCGTGCGCGAGGGTCACTTCGTCTTTTGCTTCCGTGCGTACCACTACGAGGTGACGGCACTCACCGATGTCGAGATTGTCAAGGCACACTTCATCGCCGCAGGTGCTGCGTGCGATATGATACCGTTCAACAGCATCGTTGGCAAGATCAAGAAGATAAACTACAAATTCACCCAGGTGGCCGTCAACGAGCCTATGGAGCTCCTACTCCAGTCGGTGAAGATGTACCTCGAGAACTCGATGAAGTGTAACCATCTGCACCGCGCAAAGATTCAGGAGATGTTCGTGATCTTCAAGTTCTTCTACTCGCCACAGATCCAGCTCCGCACCTTCTACAACCTCTTCGACCGCAACCAGTCGTTCGTGTCGCTCGTGCGTAACAACGCACCACGCGTAAAGACCGTCGAGGAGCTTGCCGACATCTGCGGATTCAGCATCCAGCACTTCAACAATATGTTCAAGCAGGAGTTCCACGACACGCCGTATAGCTGGATGCAGAAGCAGCGCATCATCGAGATCGAGCGTCTGCTCACCGAGACCAACGTGCCGCTGAAGAGCATCATCAAGATGTACAGCTTCACCAACCACGGACACTTCGCACTCTTCTGTCGTAAGTATCTGAAAAAGACACCTTTAAAGATCCGCAAGGAGGCACGCGCCAAGCGCGAAGCACAGCAAGCTGCCGAGTAGATGGCAGAGGATCAGGGGTAATATGAGAGGCCGACCAAAACAATTTTGGTCGGCCTCAACCTTATAATCAGGGGGGGGTAAGAAACAACGGTATCTGAGGCTACAAGAGTGAAATTACCTATCACCCGGAACAACCTCCGAACAACCTCCGAACAACCCATCCGCTGCGAAAACTACTCTCCGCCGCGGATATCAATAACCACCAATTCGCTTTGCGTGCCGATTCTGAAGGGCGGACCCCAGAGCGAGAGACCCGACGAGACATAGGCGTGCGAGTGCGTCCAGCGACGATAGCCGTAGCTCTGGTCGTACATAGCATCCGTGAGCAGGCTCAGAGGCCATATCTGGCCGCGGTGCGTATGTCCCGAGAGGTGGAGGTCGACGCCGTGACGGTCGCTCTCGGCAATATCATAGGGCTGATGGTCGAGTACCACCACGGGGCGCGACATATCCACATCGCGGAGCAACGAGTCGATGGGCTGCCTGCCGCCATTCGAGCGGTCATCGCGACCGACGATTTGCAGACCCGACGGTAGCACCGCAACACTATCGCGAAGCAGACGCAGCTGCGTGCCACGAATAAACCGTACCGACGCCTCTATACCGCTGATATACTCGTGGTTACCCGGTACAACAAAGAGGCCTTGCGGGGCCTCGATCCTCGCCAACACCTCGCCCATATTCTCCCGCACGACGGGCGCGAGGCTGTTATCTATGAGGTCGCCGACGATGACAACGACGTCGGGATGCTGAGCATTAATCATCTCGACATACCGCTCCAAATCGCTGCGGTCGGTGCCGTAGCCGAGGTGTATGTCGCTGGCCATAACCACACGAACGCCGCCGCCCGAAAGCCCCTTATCGAGCTCGATATCGAGGTGTTCGACACGCGGCGAGCGATAGTTTACGTATCCATATACAAGCAGGCAAGTGGTTATGCCTAAGGCATATAGCACACCGAAGCGCAGTGCGGGAACGAAGAGGTGGATGATATCGAAGAGGGCCGTGGCCATAACCATATAGAGCGTAAAGACCATCCACGCCGTGCCGAGCCACATCATAGCCTTGACAAGAGCCGTGCAGTACTCGCTGTTGCGCATACCCATAGCCACGAAGAAACTGAGCGCAACGACCCAATAGACCACCGCGAAGGCCACACGAACACCCATCGGCATCGAGCTCATCACCTGCCACAGTCGCCAAAATACATAGCCATTACCGGCTAAGTATAGCGTCATCATCGCTATTCCCATCCACAACATAACCAACTAACAATTAGATTGTTACCACCTTATACAAAACAAAGCACCCCGTACAGAATCGAGCCGCCGCGCACAAATCGGGACACCGCGTACAAATCAGGACACCGCGTACAAATCGGGGCACCTTGCACGGGGCAACGCTACTTCGTAATTCCACGCTTCGACGCCTCCTCCTCCATAAGACGATAGGCCGCGTCGTAGTCGTTCGGAATCACGCCATCGAGGATGGCATTCTTAATCACCTCCTTAATCTCGCCTATGACGCTCGAGGGGGGCAGGTTATAGGTTCGCATTATTATGTCGCCCGTGATCGGGGGCTGGAAGTTACGCACACGGTCGCGCTCCTCCAAGTCGCGCATCTTCTCCCTCACGAGCTCGAAGTTCCTGAGGTACTGCTTAACCTTGCTGTCGATGCCCGAGGTGATATCCGCCTCGCAGAGGGTCATCAGCTTGTCGACGTCGTCACCCGCCTCGAACAGCAGACGGCGCACAGCCGAGTCGGTAACCAAATCCTCCGACAGAACAATAGGTCGCATATGCAAAAATACCATCTTCTGCACAAAGCGCATAGGCTCGCTCATCGGCAGCTTCAGACGGCGGAACAGCTGCGGCACCATCTTCGATCCCACGGCCTCGTGCTGGTGGAAGGTCCACCCCTGACGCTGATCATAGGCCTTAGTCTCGGGCTTGCCAATATCGTGCAGAAGTGCCGCCCAGCGCAGCCACAGATCGTCGGAACGCTTGGCGAGGTTGTCGAGCACCTTCATCGTGTGCTCGAAGTTATCCTTGTGTGCGTGCTTACCCCTGCGCTCCACGCCCGCCATACGGTCGAGCTCCGGGAGCACATACTTCAACAGGCCCGACACACGCATAAGGTTCAGACCGATGGAGGGCACGGGCGAGGCCATTATCTTGTTGAGTTCCACGATGATACGCTCGCGCGTGATGATCTTTATTCGCTCCGCCTGACGCACGATACCGTCGAACGTCTCGTCGTCGATATCGAAGCCGAGCTGCGAGGCAAACCTCACGGCACGCATCATTCTCAGCGGGTCGTCCGAGAAGGTCTTATCGGGCTCGCAGGGCGTGCGGATGATGCAATCCTCGAGGTCGTACATACCATCGAACGGGTCGACGAGCTCGCCGAACCTATCACCATTCACACACCACGCCATAGCGTTTATCGTGAAGTCGCGGCGACGCTGGTCGTCCTCGAGCGTGCCCGGCTCGACGATGGGGTTACGCGACGTGCGAATGTAGCTCTCCTTGCGCGCACCGACGAACTCCACCTCGGTATCTCGCCAGCGCAACATAGCCGTGCCATAGGTCTTATAGATCGTCACCTTAGCACCCAACTCGCGCGCCAGCTCCTCGGCAACAGCCACACCGCTGCCCACAACCACAACGTCTACATCCGACGAGGGGCGGTGCAGATAGTAGTCGCGCACGTAGCCGCCGACGACATAGGCCTCGAGGCCCATACGGTCGACCACGCGCGATATATGTTCAAATATGGGATGTCGCAACGGCATACGTCCTACTCCTTACTTTGAGCACGCGAGATGCAACGCTGGTACGTACACACCGTATTCTCCAAGCCCCAGTAGAGCGCGTCGCTGATAAGGGCGTGACCTATCGACACCTCGTCGACCCACGGGATGCGCTCGATGAAGTATTGCAGATTCTCGGTGTTCAGGTCGTGGCCGGCGTTGAGACCCAAGCCCACACGGCGTGCCTCCTCGGCAGCAGCGACATAGGGGGCAATGGCAGCCTCACGATCCTCGGCATAACCCGACGCGTAGGCCTCGGTATAGAGCTCCACACGGTCGGCACCGCACTCCTTAGCCGCACGTACCATCTCGACAACGGGGTCCACGAAGATCGACACGCGGATGCCAGCCTTATGGAAACGCTCCGACATCTGCACGAGGAAGTCGCGGTGGCGGATGGTATCCCATCCTGCCGATGAGGTGATGGCATCCTCGGCATCGGGCACGAGGGTCACCTGTGCAGGGCGCACCTCCTCGACGAGTTGGCAGAAGCTCTCGATGGGGTTACCCTCGACGTTGAGCTCCGTAGTGATGTGGGCCTTGAGCTCGCGCACATCCGAGTAGCGGATATGGCGGGCATCGGGACGCGGATGCACCGTGATGCCATCGGCACCGAAACGCTCGATGTCGAGAGCCGCTTTCAACAAATTGGGAACATTGCCACCACGCGAGTTACGCACGACGGCAATCTTATTGACGTTTACACTCAGCTTTGTCATATTTATTGCAATAAAATAGGGTTCCAACGATTGAAACCACAATTCTTTTTCTTACCTTTGTAGTAGCAAAGTTACGAATTTTTTTCATTCCGCGACAATGAACATAATACTTTTTTCGCGCAAGCAACTAAACCACCACCCCGAGCAGCTGCAAACGATGTTTCGAGCTATCGACACCTTAGGCCTCAACTACACTATAAATGAGGACTTTGCCGCTATCGTAGAGACTCTCCTCGGCGTCACAATCCCCGCTGAGCGTATTTTTAGCGACCGCATCAGCCGACAAGGCGACGATGTGGTTGTGACCTATGGTGGCGACGGCACCCTGCTGGATGCCGTGACCTTGCTTGACGACACGTCGACGCCGGTCGTTGGCATCAACTGCGGACGCCTCGGCTACCTCACGGCCGACGATGGCAAGGGCATCGCCGAGCTCTTCGAGCGCATCGCCCGCCACTCGCTCACCTTCGAGCACCGCCAGATGCTCCGCGCTGAGGGCGATATCCCCGAGGCCGTTGTTGCCCTCAACGAGATTGCCATCCACCGCCACGGAGCCACGATGATCTCGGTCGAGACGCTCATCAACGACAAGCCCGTAGCCACCTATCACGGCGATGGCCTCATCGTCGCAACACCCACAGGATCAACAGCCTACTCGCTGAGTGCCGGAGGCCCCGTGCTCGACCCTATGTGCCGTTGCTTCATACTCTCGCCCCTCGCGCCGCACAACCTCACGATGCGTCCCGTGGTCGTGCCCGACAACAGCACAATAAAACTTCGCGTTCGTACGCGCAGTGGCGAGGCATTCCTCTCGGCCGACAACCGCACCTTCTCGCTCGCCGACGGTGCCGAGGTGACGCTGTCGCGTGCCGAGAAGGAGCTAATTTTGGCCGTGCCGCATAATAATACGTTCTACGACACGTTAAGAGAAAAGATGATGTGGGGCGTCGACAAACGTTAGTCGCGCGCCTTGTCGTCGTAGATTTACACGATTGATTATCAATGTATTAACAGCCGTGCTCGCGTACACGTGCGAAAAATTGTTGTTCCGAGCGTCGCGATTTGCAAATTTATTTACTACATTTGCGAGATATTATGAGTGAAACACGAGCCATACCCCGACACGTAGCCATCATTATGGATGGCAATGGCCGTTGGGCCAAGCAGCGCAACAAGGAGCGTTACGAGGGACACATCGCCGGCGTCGAGTCGGTGCGTGCTGCGGTGCGTGCTGCGGCGCGTTGTGGTGTTGAGTGGCTCACGCTCTACGCCTTCTCGACCGAGAACTGGGGTCGCCCCACTGCCGAGGTAGATGCCATTATGGAGCTCTTCTGCCGCACGGTTATGGGCGAGGCCGAGGACCTCGTACGTCAGGGTGTGAGGGTTAAGGTTATGGGCGAACGCACACGCTTCTCGGAGGAGGTGCTGAGGATGATCGAGCGCATCGAGAGCGTCACGGCCGAGGGACGGAGACTCACACTCGTCTTGGCCTTCAACTACTCGGCACGTCGCGAGATGGTGCTCGCCGCACGCGCGCTTGCCGAGCGTGTGGCCTCGGGAGAGCTTCGCGCCGAGGATATCGACGAGGCCGACTTTGCCGACGCGCTGATGAGCCGTGGCATCCCCGACCCCGATTTTGTGATACGCACGAGTGGCGAGTGTCGCCTGAGTAACTTTCTGCTGTGGCAATCGTCATACGCCGAGCTCTACTTCCCCGAGGTGTTGTGGCCCGACTTTGGCGAGGAGGAGTTTGAGAGGGCTATGGAGGAGTATGCCCGCCGTGAGAGACGCTACGGATTAGTGACCGAAGAATGATAAGAGAGAGGATGAAACTTACGAAGATATTACTTTTACTCATCGCCGCAATGGTTGTTGCCGCCTCGGACCTAAGGGCTCAGGTGGCATCGTCGCGTTATACCATCGGCGACGTTGCGAACAACGAGATTGTCGACTCGGTGGACTTCGACCGCTCGGCACCGATACTCACCGAGAGCGACGGCAAGCTCTACTACATACGCCACATCAACCTTCACGGCGTGAAGTACCTCAACCACGACATCCTGAAGTCGTCGGCAGGCTTGCAGGAGGGCGACTCGATATACCTGCCCAGCAAGTTTATCTCCAACGCTATGCAGCGTCTGTGGGCTCCGCGCTACTTCTCGAACATACAGATAGGTGCCACCATCGAGGGCGACTCGCTCGACTTGGAGGTATTCCTCAAGGAGCGCGCCCGAATCCTTAGGTGGAACATCGACGGCGTGTCGAAGTCGAAGGCTAAGGACCTGATGGAGGAGGTGCTCAAGTTGCGCCGCAACACCGAGCTCTCGGACTACGTCATCGACAAGAACGTGAAGCTCATCAAGGAGCACTTCGCCGAGAAGGGCTTCCGCACCTGCGATGTCGACGTGACGATCACCAACGACACAGTCTACGAGCAGTGCGTGAACGTCACCTTCACCATCGACCGCGGCCCTAAGGTCAAGGTCGGCCAGATCAACATCGAGGGCAACGAGGCCTTCGACGACAAGCGTCTGAAGCGCACGTTCAAGAAGACCCACGAGAAGAGCATCCTCTTCTTCCAGAACCAAAAGTTGCTCGAGGAGGAGTACGAGCTCGACAAGGAGCTTATGCTCGACTTCTATAACTCGCGCGGCTATCGCAACGCTACAATCCTGCGCGACTCGATATACTTCATCGACGACCAGACGCTCGGCATCGACATCACCGTCTCGGAGGGTAACAAATACTATATCCGCAACATCAACTGGGTGGGTAACTCGGTTTATACCACCGAGCAGCTCGAGACTATGTTCGGCGTACAGTCGGGCGATGTCTACGACAAGAAGTCGATGCACAAGCGACTCGGCATCGGCAAGGAGATGAACCCCGAGGAGATGTCCATATCGTCGCTCTACAACAACAGCGGCTACCTTATGTCGCAGATCGAGCCCGCGGAGATCGTCGTAGGTCCCGACTCGCTCGACCTCGAGATCCGCATCTTCGAGGGTAAGCCCTTCACCATCAACGAGGTGGGTATCTCGGGAAATATGCGTGTCGACGATGAGGTCATCCGTCGCGAGCTCTACGTTCGTCCCGGCGAGCTGTACAACCGCGCGCTCCTGATGCAGACGATGCGTACGCTTATGGGTATGGGCCACTTCGACGAGCAGGCCATTATGCCCGACATCCAGCCCGTGAGCGACGAACTTGTGAACATCAACTGGCCGTTGCAGGAGAAGGCCTCGGACCAGTTCAACATCGCCGGAGGTTGGGGCTCGGGCACCTTCGTCGGCTCTATCGGCGTGACGCTCAACAACCTCTCTATGCGCAACTTCTTCAAGCGCGGAGCTTGGAGGCCCTACCCTTCGGGCCAGAACCAGCGTCTCTCGATCTCGGGACAGACAAACGGTACATACTATAAGGCTCTGTCGTTGAGCTTCACCGACCCGTGGTTGGGCGGCCGCAGGCCCAACTCGTTCACCATCTCGGGTTATATCTCGGAGCAGAACGACGCCTACTACGTATGGCAGAATGCCTCGATGTACTACCGCACGATGGGTCTCTTCGTGGGACTGGGCAAGCGTCTGCAGTGGCCCGATCCCTACTTCACGTTCTACGGCGAGCTCGGCTATCAGCGTTACGGCCTTCAGGGCTGGAAGTCGTTTATCCTGAGCGACGGTAACGCTAACACCCTGTCGCTCAAGCTCGTATTGCAGCGTTCGTCGGTAGATGCACCCTTCTTCTCGCGCTCGGGCTCGGAGTTCACGCTCTCGGTGCAGGCAACACCACCCTTCTCGTTGTGGGATGGAAAGAACTACGCCGACCCCAACCTCTCGGATCAGGATCGCTACCGCTGGATAGAGTTCCACAAGTGGTTACTCAAGGGTCGCTGGTACTTCCCGCTCACCAACAACCAGAACCTCGTGCTTATGGTCGGTGCCGAGATGGGTTACTTGGGTAACTACAACAAGGATAAGGTCTCGCCCTTCGAGCGTTTCGAGATCGGTGGCGACGGTATGACGGGCTACAACATCTACGGTGTCGACATCATCGCACTGCGTGGTTACGAGGATGGTGCTCTTGACCCCTCGAACTACTACTCGGTGGCCTATAATAAGTACACTATGGAGTTGCGCTACCCCGTGATCCTCAAGCCCAACTCGTCGATCTACGTGCTCGGCTTCTTGGAGGGTGGTAACGGCTTCAACTCGTGGAAGGAGTTCTCGCCCTTTAAGATCAAGCGTTCGGCAGGTGTCGGCGTACGTCTCTACCTCCCCGTTGTCGGTATGCTCGGTATCGACTGGGGTTGGGGCTTCGATGCTCCCTATGGCTCGACGAAGCCCAGCGGCTCGCAGTTCCACTTCGTTATGGGTCAGCAATTTTAGTTAGCCGCCACAAAACAAAATATAATAGCGCAGGGTGGCAATATATTTGAGTTGGAGCAATATATTTGAGTAGGGCCGGTAACATATTTAGGCTGGGGCAATATATTTGAGTAGGGCCGGCAACATATTTGAGCCGGGTGGCAATATATTTGAAATAAAAGCATTATATTTGTAAAACACTAAAACTAAGGTTATATGAAAAGAGTTCTTTTGGCGATTGTCGCAATGGTTATGACGGCCGGTATCGCATCGGCACAAAACTATATGGTTATCGACAGCGAGAAGGTTTTTAAGTCTATCGATAACTACAACAAGGCCCTCGAGGAGATCGAGACCCTCTCGGCTACGTACCAGAAGCAGGTCGACGCAAAGTTCCAGGAGGTCGAGGCCTACTACAATAGCTACGCCCAGCAGCGTGCGTCGCTCTCAGCGGCCGATCGCCAGAGAATGGAGCAAACAATCCTCGCTATGGAGGCTGCCGCAACGGAGTATCAGGAGTCGCTGTTTGGCACCGATGGCGAGCTTATGAAGCGTCGCTTAGCCCTCATCCAGCCCATCCAGAAGCAGGTGTTTGACACCATCGAGACATTCTCGAAGCAGTATGGCTACGACCTTGTCATCGACATCTCGGCAAACCCCACCGTGCTCTACTACTCGGAGAAGGTGAACTTCACGGATAAGATCATCGAGGCGTTGAAGTAGCCGCAGGCGCACAACACTCACATCTTCGGGGGCACAACCCTCACACACCTTGAATTATTAATCAACGTAAAACATAAAGTATTAATTATCAGCAATGAAGAAGTTTTTTAAACTGACCCTCACCGTAGTGCTTATGCTTAGTGCATCGTCGGTATTTGCACAGAAGTTTGGCCGCGTGGACTTGGCCGCAGTAGTTACCAATATGCCAGAGTTCAAGGAGGCGCAGACCAACCTCGAGGCTTATGGCCGTGATTTGCAGGACCAGCTCGAGCAGATTCAGGTGGAGTTCAACACGCTCTACGCCGAGTATGAGAAGAATGCCGCAACTCTGAGCGACTCTGTTCGCCAGCTCAAGGAGCGCGAGCTTCAGGAGCTCCAGCAGCGTTTCGCCGACTTCCAGCAGATCGCACAGCAGGATATGCAGCAGAAGGAGGCCGATGTTATGAACCCCATCTACGACAAGGCTAACGAGGCTGTCAAGAAGATCTCGGCACAGGGTGGCTATATAGCAGTGTTCAGCACGACAGGCGACCAGCCCGGCTCAGCAGGCCTCGCCTACTTCGACCCCGCAGCCCTCACCGATATCACAGCAGCGGTGAAGGCCGAGCTCGGTATCACGGAGTAAATAGCACTCGACTATAACAAAATAGAGGTTGTCCTTTTGGGGACAACCTCTATTTGTGTAAAGGCAAACCGCTACTCGAAGAAGGTCTCCTGCGAGCCGCTGAGGCGACCGTCGATGTAGATATCCACCTTATAGGTACCCTTCTCGAAGGCGGCACCGTCGTAGAAGATGCTCACGGGCACCGACTGATTCTCGTAGTCGACCTTACGCACGGCCGAGGCCATCATATCCTCACCCTCGAACGAGAACAGAATCATATCCGCCGGCGACATAACATAGCCATCGGGACCCGTTATACATATATATATACTCTTCTCTCCGGGCTCGGCGAGCTCGTTTGCCGTGAGCTCGAAGTCGACCCTCAGGCGCGTGGCCATCTTTATGCGGCGCACCTCCTTCGACTTGTCGTTGAGCGCGACCATACGCACGCCACTGGCACGGATAACCGCACCGATACGCACCTTCGTGTTCAGCTCGTCGGCCATCTCCTCGGCAACATCGGCACGGAGGTTGGCCGTAGATATCTCCTTCTTGTAGGCCACGTTCTCGGCCTGGAGGTTGCTGTTGATGGTGTTGAGTGAGTCGATCTGACGCAGGTAGCCCTTCATCACGCCACGCAGCGTCTCCACCTCGCGCTTGTACTTTGCGAGCTGCTCGTAGTTGTAGGTCTTCTCCCTCTGGAGCTGCTCGAGCATAACCACCGCCTCCTCGTACTTCACGAGCATCGTGTCGTTCTGATCCTTCAGACCCTCGAGCTCGGCAACGAGGCTCTCGGCATCGCGCTGAAGCATCGTGTTCTGCTCCTCGAAGAGCTTACGCGCCGACTGCACGATGGCATAGTCCTCCTCGATGGCCTTGACCTTCACACCCCAACGTATCGAGAAGAAGGCCGCCGGAATGAGCAGCACGACGAGTAATATCAGCAGCATACGAAAACCCTTGAGCGAGCGGTCGCGACGCTCGATCTCGGCCTCGTAGTCGGCAATGGTGTTGTCGTATCGGAGGTCGTCGACATCGGCATCGCCACTTATCTCACCTGCCTCCCTCGCGGGCGTGGGGCTCTCGACCACTGTGGCCGACGCGTCGTCGACACGCGCAGGCTCCTCCACACGTGCGGGCTCCTCGTGCTTGTCGTTTAGTGTCGTGCGCTCCTCCTTCGAGAGCCTGTCGTTAAGCGAGGGCGTTGAGCTACGCTCGGCAAGTATGTCGTTGAGTGTCTTGGGCTTACTCTGCACATCCTCGCCACTTGGCGTGGGTATCGCAGCCTCTGCCTGGGCGATAGGCTCGCCACACACGGGGCAGGCCTTCGACTTACTCGAGGCGGGATTTCCGCATCTCTTACATCTTATAAGTGCCATATCTATTGCTATTTGGGTGCAAATATAACGTTAATTTGCAAAGTATTATTACGATATATCCGAAAAATCTATACGTTCGCGCTTGCGGTGTTTGTCGCGCAGCGCGCGGAAACCGGCACTCTCGGCGTGCTCGAGCAGAGGGTCGCGCTCGAGGATGGCGAGGGCCTCGTCACGCGTGAGCTGCATAATCTGCGTATCGGTGGCGAGGTTGGCGATGTTGAGCTCGAAGGCCTCGCCGCTCTGCTGCGTGCCGTGGATATCACCCGCACCGCGCAACTTGAGGTCGAGCTCCGAGAGCTTGAAGCCGTCGTTTGTGGCACACATAGCCTCGAGGCGTGCGCGCCCCTCCTTCGAGAGCTTGTCGCCCGACATCAGTATGCAGTAGGACTGCTCTCCACCACGCCCCACACGTCCGCGCAGCTGGTGTAGCTGCGAGAGCCCGAAACGCTCGGCCGACTCGATGACCATCACCGTGGCATTAGGCACGTCGACACCCACCTCGATCACCGATGTGGCGATGAGGATGTCGGCCTCGCCGCGCTTGAACTGCGCCATAGCGGCCTCCTTATCCTCGGGCTTCATCTTGCCGTGGCACACCGTCGTGCGGTACTGCGGCGGCGGGAAGTCGCGCGTGATGGAGTCGTAGCCGTCGTAGAGATCTTTGTAGTCCATCTTCTCGGACTCCTTGATCAGCGGGTAGACGATATACACCTGACGACCCTTGGCTATCTCCTGTCTGAGGAAGCCAAACATCTTCAGGCGCATAGCGTCGAAGTAGTGGTAGGTGCGGATGGGCTGACGGCCCGGCGGGAGCTCGTCGATGACCGACACCTCGAGGTCGCCATAGAGCGTCATCGCGAGGGTTCGCGGGATGGGCGTTGCGGTCATCACGAGGATGTGTGGCGGCTGTTGGTTCTTGGTCCATAGTTTGGCGCGCTGCTCCACGCCGAAGCGGTGTTGCTCGTCGATGACCACATAGCCGAGGTTCGAGAACTGCACGCGATCTTCGATCAGAGCGTGGGTGCCGATGAGGATGTCGACCTCGCCCGAGGCGATACCCTCGAGCGACGTGCGTCGCTCCCTCACCTTCGACGATCCAGTGAGTATGGCAACCCTGATATTTAGGCCCTCGGCGAAGCGTGTCATCGAGGCATAGTGCTGGCGGGCGAGGATCTCGGTGGGTGCCATAATGCAGGCCTGAAAGCCGTTATCCACCGCCAGAAGCATCGACATAAATGCCACCATAGTCTTGCCGCTGCCGACGTCGCCCTGCAACAGTCGGTTCATCTGCTTGCCCGAGATCATATCCGAGCGTATCTCCTTGATCACGCGCTGCTGCGCCCCCGTGAGCGGGAAGGGCAGCTTCTCGCGGTAGAAGGTGTTGAAGGCCTCGCCCACACGCGGGAAGAGGAATCCTCCGCCGCGGTTATGGCGTGCCGTGCGGCGTGCTTGAATCGTGAGCTGCACGCCGAGGAGCTCGTCGAACTTCAGACGGTACTCGGCCTCGCGCAGTAGCTCGGCCGACTGCGGGAAGTGGATGTTGTAGACCGCATCGCGCAACGGAATAAGCCCCAGACGGCGACGCATATCCTCCGTGAGCGGGTCGGCAAGAGCCGTGCGATCCGCCGCGATGAGTTGCCAGGCGTTATGGACGATGGTGTGCATAGCCTTCACGGTAATCGCCGCCGAGAGCTTCTCGGTCGTCGAGTAGATACCCTGAAAGCCACTCTCCACCTTACGTGCGAGGGCCTGCTCGATAGGTTCGATCTCGGGGTGTACGAGGCTCACGCGACCCTTGAACAGCGACGGGCGACCAAAGACGAGGTACTCGCGCCCCAGCTCCACGCGCTTATCTATCCACTTCGTGCCGTGGAACCACAGCAGCTCGCCACCGCCCGTGGGGTCGGTCACCTCCACCCTAAGTCGCTGCTTGCGACCCTCGCCAATGAAGGCCTTGCCCACCACACGGCAGCGTATCTGCACGTAGGTCGACTCCATCGTCTCGTCGATATCGGCAAAGCAGAACAGGCGTGTGCGGTCGACATAGCGGTACGGGAAGCGCATAATGAGGTCACCGATGGTGCGAACTCCCACCTCACGCTCCAAGAGGCGAGCACGAACCTCGCCAACACCCGCAACGTACTTTATCTCGCGACCGAGCACATCCATCCTACACCGCTTAGTCTATTCTATATCTCCGTGATCGAGCGCACGGGGGCAATCTTACGCAGACGCTCCGAACCACCGAGCTCGACAATCTCGACGATAAATACAAACTCCTTGACCTTCACGCCATACTCCTTGCCATCCTTCACAACGCGGAGGCTCTCTAACGAGCGAGCAAGACCCTCGGCCGTGCCACCCGTGGCGAGCACGTCGTCGAGGATCGTGACCTCGATAACGTCGCCCGTGGCTGTGCCCGTTGCGATGTCGCTACGGCGATAGTAGAGCTTATCGAAGCCATACTCCTTCTCGATGAGCACCTCCTCGAGGTCGCCCTCGGCGAAGGGTAGCTTGCCGCTCTTACGCACGGGGACGATACTCTCGACGTGGGCAGCCTCGGTAAGAAGCGGTGCCGCGAAGAGGAAGCCACGAGCCTCGGGGGCGATGACGTTGGGTGCGGTCGTCGCCTCGGCAACACGGCCGATGAGCTCCTTGAATACCGCCTTATTCTGCAAGAAGGGGATGATGTCGACAAATACGATACCCTCCTTCGGGAAATCCTTGTAATACTTCAGTACCTCTTTCATATCTCTCATTTCTCTCATTATTTAGCATTCGGTGATGGGGCTACTCGGCATAGCGGTAGCGGTTGTCGGTGAGCTGCTCGATGGTATAGTTGCGATATACAAGGTTGTAACCGCCGTGAGCATAGGGATCAACGCCATAGGTCACCTCCTCGAAGAAGAAGGCGATGCTGTCGTCGGCCTGCCAAGCCATCGTCGAGTATGCACCGTCGAGCGTCGACACCTGCTCGACACCATCCCAGTCGGCAGCCACAGCCTCGGGCGACACGTAGTCGAGAGCCGACTCCAACTCCTTATAATATATACCCACGTTCTTACGTCCGGGGCCCAGGGGCAGCGACTGAAGCAGGAGGTGCATCCTCTTGCCATCCGTTTGGCGCACCACGGGGACAACCATAACCTCGCCGTTTGTGGCGTTGTCGATGGCCTCGACGCCATCGTTCACCGCACCCGAGAAGGCAGCCTTAGCCCAGCTACCCGTAGCACTGGCAGCATCCGTGAAGTTGAAGATGTTGTAGTAGCGGCCACCAGTATATCGCGAGCTTATGAGCAACGAGCCGTCGGGCAGCTCCGTAACCTTAGCCTCGTCGGCTGTGCTGTACACCGCGGGGGTATTCACATCGCCGAGGATCTTCCACTCGCCACCGAAGTCGTCCGAGTAGAGCACGAAGTTCATATGCGTCGAGCTCGGCGTGCGGGCAAGCATCGCGCAGTAGAGGCGGTAGTAGTTACCCACCTTCACGTGGTGGCTCTGGTAGATGACGCCCGAGGCGATAAACATCGAGCGGATAGGGCCAAAGGCACTATTGTCGAGCTGCGAGTAGATGCTCTCGGCGATATCGTCGGGTTTGCTCCACGTCTTGCCGCCATCCTCGCTATAAAAGCGAGCCACGTTCTGGTGCACATCGCGCGTGCCGTTCTGGAACGACACGTTACCCGCGCAGCTGATCACAAGCACACGATTCGACGTGCGGTCGGCAATGATTGCGGGGTCGCCAAAGCCTACGTTCATAAAATCCTCCGACTGAGCACCCTTACCCTCGACGAGGGTCTTGATGTCGCTCCACGTCTTGCCGTTATCGTAGCTCAGGCGGTAGTGCAGGTCGATACGGCCATTCTTGATGACGCCGATATCCGAGGCACAGTGACGATAGTCCGCTACGCACACCAGCGCACCGTCGGGCGTGACGGTCACCGCGGGGATACGATAGGGGACATCGGCCACGCTGAGGTAGGGGAATACGTCGATATTCTTCGATGCGGCACACTGCGCCACCTCGATCGTGGCACTTCCCTTGCCGCTCTTGAGCGTGATTGTCGCCGTGCGACGCTCCTCCGTGTCGTTGGGCTGCACGCTGAACGACACGCGGTTGTCAGCTATCTGCACACCCTCGATCCAAGCGTCGGGGCACACCACCTCGGGCATCTTATCGTCGTCGATGGTAAACTCGGCCACAAACTCGCCGCCATCCTCGTTCACGTCGAACTCGTTGTTGGGAATAACAATAACCACGGGCTTCACATCCGTACCCTCGGAGTTGCAACCAACAGCCGCACCAACGGCTAACATACAGAGGGCAAGCGTAGTAAAAATCAGTCTCATAGGTCTATTCTCGTTTTAGGTTAGATTGATTACTTGCGATAGGTATAGTACGCGCCAGCCTGACACGTAGGCATCAGCACGATGTCGTTGACGTTCATATGCGCGGGCAGCGACAGCATCCAGTGGATGGCCTCGGCGATATCCTCGCCCTGCAACGCCTCGACTCCCTTATACACGCCCGCTGCTCGCTCCTTGTCGCCGTGGAAGCGCACCTCCGAGAACTCCGTCTCGACCATACCCGGACGCACCTCGCCAACCTTGATGCCTGCCGAAAGCAGGTCGGCACGCATAGCCTGCGAGATGGCGTGCACGGCGTGCTTCGAGGCGCAATATACCGCGCCATTCTCATAGGGCTCTGTGCCCGCAATCGAGCCGATGTTGATGATGTGACCACCGAGGCCCGCCTCGACCATAGCACCGCTGATGATCTTCGTGACGTAGAGCAAGCCCTTGACGTTGGTGTCGATCATAGCATCCCAGTCGGCCGAGTCGCCCTTGTCGATATGCTCGAGGCCCGCAGCGAGGCCGGCGTTGTTTACAAGGACATCCACCCTGCCCAGCGGCTTGAGGTTTGCGATACACTCAGCCTCCGAGCGCACGTCGAAGTTCAGCACCGTGCACTCCGCACCACGCGCCTCGACCTCGGCCTTGAGGGCCTCGAGTCTATCGCGACGGCGGCCGGTGATGATGATCTCTGTGTCGGCAGCAGCCAATCTAAGTGCCGTAGCACGACCAATGCCCGATGTTGCTCCTGTAATCAGAATTCTACGTTTCATAATAGTTTATAGTTTTAGTTTACAAATTCGCACTATATCGGGCAAATTTACGAAATTTTGTCGGCTCTTCAAAATTATACGCCACTTTTTACAAAAGTGGAGGCCGACCAAATCTTCGTTGGCCGGCCTCCACATCCAAGACCTCTACTCGAGGAAGAGCTCCCAGCCCGCCTCGACATCCTCCCTCACGGCCGCCACGCCGTTCTCTATCTCGCTCATCGCCGCCACGATAGGTATCATATCGCGTGCCGAGCGGGTATCGATCTCCTCCTCGGGGGCGATGCCCGTGCGACGCGTGATGAAGCGTATGTAGCCCTCGGTGAAGTTCTCCACGGGCGGGGCGTAGCGCGAGATCATTGCGCGGATGTTACGAAGGCCATAGCGACGTCGGTACGTATCGAGCAGCACGAAGATGGCACGATAGCCATAGGCCATACTTTCGAACTGTTTGAACTCCGCATCGCTACCGGGCACCACCTCGCCACGGTAGCGCACCCCAGAGCGGCGGATGTTTCCCGGGTTGCAGTTTCTAAGGCCTCTACTCACCGCCCGCCTCCTTTCCTACGCGACGCCGAACCCAGCGGCCAAGCCACTCGAAGAGCGGGGCACGGCTGATGGTCGCGGCATTTTCCAAGAACGACCACAGCTCCACGCCACAGACAAAGCCCGTAAAGACGTTGGCGAGGTTCAGGTGCATAAAGCCGAGGATGAAGCTGTCGACCATCCACATCATAACGATGGCCACGGCGACGAATCCCGCCTTGAGGATCGTGCGCCACGCCTTGCGGCTCTCGATCCACCACTCACGCCCCTCACGGCGCGCCACGGCACGCGAGGCTGCGATGCCTGTGAAGAAGTCGATAGCGACAAAGAGCAGGGCTATGGCCACGAGTGGAGCCACGGGGAGGAATATCGCCACCACCGCAGCCAGCGAGGCACTAACGTACTTGAACAATATCTCCATCTAAAGAACAACGATTTAGTGAGTTACGCATAGGGTCATATTCGGGGTAGTCGTCGGCCGTGGCATTCAGCTGCTTGGCCAGACGGCGTGAGAGGGTTCGGGCCTTGAGGCCGAGCGAGCGGCAACGCTCCCTCAAGGCCTCGGCCTCGGCAGCCGTGGGCTGATGGTCGTGGCATATGCCACAGCGCGAAGCAAGGAGCGGCTCGATGATGCGACGCGTCCAAGCGGCCACCGCGGGCAACACATAGTTGATGCGCAGCGACTCGTACTCCCCCGCAAGGAGGGCATCGTAGAGCTCGCGCCCCACGATGGGGATGAGGTAACGCTCCTCGGCCGTGGCGATATCCGTCGGGGTGATCACCATAACGTCGTAGAGTTCCTCGGGGCTGAAGGCCGAGTCCAAGACCTCGGCAGGTGTTATCAACGTATTCATAGACTACTCGATTGAACGTATGTTATACTTAGTAATCTCGGCAAGGAGACGCTGCTGCTCGGGGTCGCGCTCGTCGTAGTCGAGGCCATCGGCGCGACGTGCCTCCCACACACGCATATACAACGGCTTCGAGCGCGAGGGTGGGCGGTTGATAATCTCGAGTGTCGAGGCATCGACCTCGAGCACACTCTCGATAACGGCACGTATGGGCTCGAGCAACTGCTCCTGAAGCGGGAGGATCACCGTATTCAGGGCCACCTCGTACTCCTGCAAAATCCTGTCGGACGAGAATCCCGAGGCATAGTCCAAGCCGCTGAGCGAGCGGAACCACGAGTGGGCGACGACCAAGTCCGACTCGGCCACGGTGTGCAGCGTCTGCCAGTCGCCATCGGTGGCGGCGTCGATGGGTATGAAGCGCGAGTTATCGCCCTCGGCGTGGTCGCGCAACACGAAGAGCACCTGTCCGGGGTTACCGGCAAACTTCTCCTCGGCCATACGCACAATGCGGTCGGCCTCCTCCTCGCTGTCAACCACGCTGTCGAGCATCATCACGCCCGAGAGCTGGAAGGCATTATCTATGCGCGAGATATTCCAACGATCTGTCTTATAGACTATTGCCGCGGCATCGAGGGCCGCGATATAGGGGGCCACGCCATAGTGCGAGAACATCGGCTCGTAGCTCTTGTAGTGGATGACCGTGCGCACGGTGCCATCCTCCATCTGTTCGAAGAGCGGGTAGAGCGGCAGCGTGTGCGACTCCGTCTGGCGGAAGTGCGACCAGTCCTGGTGTAGCACCACGTGCTTCGAGTCGTGGGCCACACGGCAGCACGAGGCGTCGATGTGATAGAACGAGAGGAAGGAGTGGTTGGCATCGGTGACCACCTCCAAGAAGGCGTTGCCGAAGAGCGACGAGTCCATCGCTATGCGCGAAAGGATGCTGCGTAGCGACTCGCCACTGCCGTTGGCCCTATCGACAAGGTGCGCCAAGACGTCACACCCCTCCCCGTAACTAAATCCCTTGCCCGCGATGTAGTCGGCCTTGTCGTTGATGATGCGACGGTGAGCCACCGAGCGACGTGCCAAGAGCGACAGGGCATAGGGCAACATATTATCGCCACCCCACGACCACACCTTCTCCGTGTTTCGCGCACCGCTGCCCGAGCCCAATAGGGGCTCGGCGCGGTTCTGTGTGGCTACAACGCGTGTTGATATCTTATCCTTAGACATAATATCCTACGTTTTAGACATTTATACTATTCGTTTATGCTTATCTGATTCTGTTGCGGACGCCCTAAGTCGGTCTCAGGGCTCTCCGCTCGGGTGTCAAACCATACGATTGGCAATCGTGCCATTAGTCGAACTGAGCCACAACAAGCAGATTCTCGTCGAGGATCTCGGCACCGACCATAAAGATGGCTCTCTGGCGGTTCTCCATCTCATCGGGGTTGTACCACATACGCACCTCCGAGCCGGGGAAGTCGGCCGTATTCACCGCGAGGGCGAAGTTGCGACGGTCGGTGAGCAAGCAGTGCGTCGATGCCTGGTTGTAGTTCAGCGGCATATAGGCCGACACGCCCATATCTACCAGCTTGATACCGTGATACATCAACTCGCGGCGACCGGTGATGATGTCGGTATATGCGCCATCCGTGCCGTGGCTGTCGAGGTAGTGGTCGTAGGCCTCGTAGATATCCGACGATACGAAGTAGACGAGGTTACCGTCGCCCTTGAGCGCGCGGAGCTCGTTGGATGCCGAGAGCCACATCTCGTCCAAGATGCGCACCACATTGTCGGCCTCGACCGGCACGCCCACCAAGTCGGCCACGGGCACAGCGTCGGCATCGACATACTTGTATGCCAGCGTCAGAAAGCCGTTCATATTGTTATAGGTGCTCGCCTCGGTATCACCCACCCACATCAACACGCGGAGGTTCTCGGCGATAGCGGCACGGAACATCTCCGTTTCGGCCTGCTCGAGCTCCGTACCCGAGAGGTCGTCGAGGTTAACATCGGCACGACCCACGATGAGCTCGTACACCTGCTGAAAGTAGTTCGATGCCGAGAATGCCACCTCGGCCTTAACCTTATGCAGGTCGATGCTCTTCTGCTTGCGCTCGGCGGGGTTACCGCCATTCCAGCCCGCGCTGTAATTCTGTAAGATGTTCGACTGGGGGCTCCAGAGCTGGATTGTCGTCGGCACCGGCATATTGTACAACACGCGGATTCCGAGCTGCTCGGCATTGTCGCCCGTGAACATAGGGCGGAAGAAGATTGTCTCAAGGTCGCGACCCGTGTAGGTCTTAGGATTCTCAATAAGTCCCATAATTGTAAATTGTTTTAGATGTTAGTAAATAGATGGTTTTGGGGCACGCGCCCCGATGTTTTACGCTGTTTTCGTTGGCGATTTAGAGCGTGCGTGTGCGCATACTACGAGCATCGTGCTCATAGGCCTTGCTACGCGGGTCGAGGGCCGACTCCAAGATGTTGGGGTCCTCCACCGCCTTGAGCATCGTGGGCGAGGCGGCTAGCTGCCCCTCCTCGAACTCTATCGACACACCCTTCACCTCGACCACATCCTGCGCCAGCGTCACCTTCGCACGCATCTCCTCGCGCGGGATGTAGTTCACGTCATCGGCCTCGGCGGGGAGAGCCTCCTCCTCCTCGATACCCAACGCCTTGAGGAAAGCCTTGACCCCCCTCTTGGCACGCTCCTTAAGCGACGGCTCCGCGACGGCTGTCGGGGCCACCTCCTCAACGGCATCCACCAACCCCGCCTCGATAGCCTCCTTAGGCGACAGCCAGCGACCACGACCTCCATTCTCGGCCATCAGCTCGGCCACCTCCTCGACCTTACGCCCCGAGCGCGAGGCATAAATCTCGGCGATACGACGATCGGTCTGGCGTAGCATCTCCACCTCGGCCTCGAGCTCCGCGGCATTACCTTCGGTCGAGCATAACGAGTTGTGGATCAGATACAACGACGTTGGAGCAATAAGTCGTGCGCCGTCGCTTGCAGCCTGAGCAACGATCGTTGCGGCCGATGCCGTGTAGCCATAGCAGCAGGTCGTCACGTGGGCACCCGTTGCGCGCAGTGCCTCGTAGATGAGGATGGCGTCGTTCACATCGCCACCCGTCGAGCGGATGTTTACCCTGATGTGCGAGTTGCGGATGTCGGCGATCTCCGAGACACACTCCTTGAATCGCTCGTAGGTGGCCACGCGGCTCTCGGGATTATCGAACTGCCACGCCTCCGAGAGGCCGATGGTACCCTCGATGTCGATGGTCGTATAGCCCGCTTCGTTCTTGATTTTGATTGTTCGGTTCATCTCTTTGTTGTTTTGTTGTTTTTCGACAGCATATACCGCCTGGCGCACCTTCTCATACGAGCACGAGAACTTCTCGGCGGCGAGGCTCATCGCATTGCAGCGGCCGCAAAATCGCCCTCTGAGCCGCTCCACCGTGCGGTAGATGGCCAGCTGCTCGCACCGTCGCACATCGACCAGATCTGAAGAAAGCAGGCTGCCGATGAGGCGTTCATATCGACGCAACGGGCGAGGCGTGGGCGACGTGCACCCCTGCCAATTTGATGTTATCATACTGTTACACTGTTTATTACGTTTCAAATGGTCTAATCGCGCAACAGGCGACAGAACCTACATCGAGCCACATATCGGCGCGTGTCGTAGCTCTCTATCCCATCGAGACGGAATAGCGAGCTGTTACCCCCGACGGCGAGGCGGAACTGCGAGCGTATCGTGGCACCGCGCGAGGCCGGGTCGAAGAGCGCGGCATACTCCTCGGGGCGGAGGTAGATATCCACTTCGAGCCACTGGCGCGTAGCCCTCTGGCCGAGCTCGGCATCGTAGTAGCGGTGCAGACCCTCACACCCGTCGCGGTCCTCGAAGCATAGCGTCTCGCCCATATCGGGGGCGTGGAACGCAGCTCGCGGATAGCGACTGCCGTCGCCCATCTTCGGCCACATCTCACCCTCAGGCAGCGGTTGCAGGCCGTAGTAGAGCACGATACGCGGCTCGATGTAGTCGTCCACCGCCACGACATCGCGGTCACCCACGGTGAGGAGCTCGGCCGACGGAGCCATCGACAGGGCCTCGGCATAGGAGGCCGTGGGCATAAAGAGCGGATTTGGCAGCGTCTCGGTGGCGCGCTTGGCGGCATAGCTCAGATTTTGGCCGCACCACTGACCAAAGAGCTCATCCTCCACATTGAGACGCTCGGCAGCACCATCGGCCCTGAGATATCCGAGCCTCGTTCGCTCGAAGCTCTCCACCACGCGCTCACCCACCTCGACATCCGTCTCCAACTGCCTCTCACGCCAGTCGTAGACCTCGCCCGCGAAGAAGTCGTCGTAGGGTTCGACGTAGAGGCTTCGCGACGGGGCGTGCGAGTAGATGCGCAGGTTGAACATATGGGCTATGGCCTCGAGCAGCTCGGCCTGCGAGAAGTTGTGGTTTGCCACGTCGCGGAATCCCATCATCTGGCCATAACCCACCGCCCCGCTAAAGACGGGCACGAGGCTGCATCCGGCACTCAGCGTGAGGCTCTGACCCTCCTCCGCACCCTCGAAGTAGATGTCGTTGAAGAGCTTGGGTTGCGTGGGCGTACACACCTCGAAGGGTGTTCGTATCGTAAGCCTCACATCGCGCTGGCCTCGCTCCTCGACATAGCCCTCATATATGGCCCAGTCGCCATCGTAGAGGGAGTAAGCACTCTCGCCCTCACGCTTGACATAGAGGGTCACGGCCCCGTCGAACCCTGCGGCAAACTCCACCGACGACACCGCCTCGGTAACATTGCCCAGACCCGGCATACGGTAGCTTAGCGAGGCATCGAAGTCGAAGATGAAGAGCTTATACTGCAACCCTCCTTGCACCCTCGCACGCTGGTCGCGGAAGGGGTTTTGCAACTCGATATCCACGTAGCACTCGTTGCCCACGTAGATGCGGTCGAAGCCACAGAGTCGCCGTGACGACACGATGCGATAGTCGGTCGTATAGCGCAGGTCGATATCGAAGGCGACGCTCACCTCGCGCTTGGGCACAAATCGCGGTCGCCCCGCCTCGAAGTTGAAGCATCCGCCGTTGGAGAATGCCTCCCTCATCGGCTCGCCATTCTCGTCCACGACGTTGGGGTTCACCGTGTCGACGATGGCACCCACGTTCGAGGCGAATATCGGCACCCAGGCATCTACCCTACCCAGCGAGTTTGCCGTGGCCGAGGTCGATGTCGAGCGCATAGCCTTGAAACCCATCTGTGCATATGCCGTCTCTACGTTGAGCCTGCGGTAGGCACCGCTGAGCATCAGCCGCGCAAAGAGTGACGACTCGAGGAAACGGCTGTGCAGCGTGTAGCCGCTATCGCGAGCGATGCTCTCCACGATCTCCTTAACCGAGATAAAGGGGTGATAGTCCTGCGGCAGGAGCATCTGCTGCGCTACGTAGAGGCCCGTAGGTTCGGGCTCGGGGTAGCTGTCGCGACGCACCGGGAGCATACGCACAGCACCCTTGTCGTTCCACGACTCCTCGATGCCGAGCATACTCATCACCCTGTCACACTCGATGCCGCTGTCATTGAGCTCGGTCGTTGCCGCCGCCGTGGCCCACGCCGCACCCTCGGTGCGGATCTCCACGACATATCGCTCTCCACCCTCGGCCATACGCTCCACACCGCGGAGGATGGCTCTACCCGAGAAGAGCACCACGCCATCTACCACAATCTCTGCCGCGTGGAGGCTGTCGTTGAACTCCTCGGCACGGTGCAGGTCGCCGGCATAGGCAAACAGCGCGTCGAGCTCGGCCGTGGCCGCCACACGCAGCTCCACACTCTCGGTCTCGCGCCACGAGGTGACGCTCCTCAGCCTCTCGGCATCGTAGCGCGGCAACTCTACCGCCCCGTGCTCGAGCCTCGCCACAACACCATCAATCCTTAGCTCCATCATACCTCGTCCCTCCATCTCTTCTCTACGCTCAACTCCATACGTCTCAGGCCGCCGTGGTCGTCGAAGTCGACGGTGCGGGTCTTGAGCCTCAACGGCACGCACCCCATACCGCAGCACTCGTAGACCTCGGGCGAGAATATCACCCCGATGAGACGCTCCAACTGCTCCGCAGGCTCGTATGCCGACGTGAGGCTAAAGGTGGCAATCACCCTGCACGGTCGCGGCATACCCACCTCGGCACACGCCGCCTCGATAACCTCCGATTGGTACTTGCGCCTCACCATCGTGGGATAGGAGTAGCACTCGATGCCACCCTGAAGGTTATACCACGCCACACGGCATCGTGGCGAGAGCGAGTCCACAACCCTGAACTCAAAGACTTCGACGCTCTCCGTGTCGCACTGCACCTCGATGGCTATATCCACACCCTGCCCCGCTATCGAGTCGGTGGCGATGGCTATCTCCACGGGCATACCCTGCGTGTTTATCGCCGCAACCGGGGGTCTTACCGACGTGCGACGATCTACCACACGCACATTGACACTATTACGCCCGAAGGCCGTGAGACGTATCGCCTCGCCACGCTGCACCACCGCCGACTGTCGCTTGCTCGAGAGCACGTGGCCCACGCTGTCGTCCACCTCGGCACGATAGAACATTCTACTCTCGGACTCCACGTCACCCACGCGCACCCTTATCTTTCGCGCCGAGGGCGATAGGGCGAGCTTCTCGTAGGGTAGCATATTGGCGATGATGCTTCGCACGTAGGGACCGATGTCGATCTCGGCCTCGATGACGCCATAGAGTCGCTGCGTGCCTATCGAGTCGCCGTTGAGCTCGTCGATAATCTCAACCTCGACATCCTGCTCGCGGATGCTCTCGGTCGTAAACTTATAGAGCAGCGGTTCGCGCCACGATGCTCCATTTTTAGGAATTGACAGAAACTTCATAGTTAAATAATTTAAGGTGTTAGACTTTTCTCTACTCGGTGCAATGCTCCACGGCGGACGGGTCGCTATTAATAAGATGTTTATAAACTGTTCGGACACGGTTAATAACCACAAACAACATATCCCATATCTCTTATTTACTGCTACTTAAAAATGTTAATAACCTAACTAACCCAATCTCCCAATTGTTTATTGTTCCACTTTATCCGCCCGCCGCTTAGCAATGTTTGACGGTACAAATATACAACCTCAAAATGCGTTTGTCAAGTCTTTTTGTCAAATTTTTTTACATTAACTTTTACCTTGCAATCAAATGATTTAACTATCAATATTTTACGCTCGAATAATTTTTCTGGCCACCCTCCCTACCACTGACCACCCCTCTTGCCACATCAATCCCCACGCTTACGATTCTCCTCAAACCGTGGTTCCCGAGAATAAACTACCGCCAAAATGCTTTTTATAGAGGAAGCTACAATGATTCTAAAAAATTTTCGTTATATTTGCGCGGAAAATTAATTCATAAGGAATATGGCAGATAATTCGATATTGATTCGACTCGACGGTCTGAAGCTCAAATACGAGGAGATCGGTCAGAAGCTGACCGACCCCGAGGTTATTGCCGACGTCAAGCAGTTCGTACAGCTTACGAAGGAGTACAAGGAGTTGGAGCCCATCGTCGAGACATCGGATCGCTTCCGCACAGCATTGGCAAACCTTGCCGAGGCTAAGGATATTTTGGCAAACGAGAAGGACGAGGAGTTCCGCGAGATAGCACGCGAGGAGGTGGCAACGCTCGAGCCCGCCATCGCTAAGATGGAGGAGGAGATCAAGCTGCTGCTCATCCCCAAAGACCCGCAGGACGACAAGAACGCCATCGTCGAGATTCGTGGCGGTACGGGTGGCGACGAGGCAGCAATCTTCGCCGGCGACCTGCTGCGTATGTACACCAAGTACATCGAGTCGAAGGGCTGGCGTTACGAGATCACATCGTCGTCGGACGGTGCTGCTGGCGGCTTCAAGGAGGTCGTTATGAAGGTTACGGGCCAGAGCGTCTACGGCACGTTGAAGTATGAGTCGGGCGTTCACCGCGTACAGCGCGTACCCCAGACCGAGACTCAGGGTCGTGTGCACACTTCAGCGGCGTCGGTTGCCGTGTTGCCCGAGGCTGAGGAGTTCGACATCGAGATCTCGATGAACGACATCCGCAAGGATATCTTCTGTGCATCGGGTCCCGGTGGCCAGTCGGTGAATACCACCTACTCGGCAATCCGCCTCACGCACATCCCCACGGGTATCGTTGTGCAGTGTCAGGATCAGAAGTCGCAGCTCAAGAACTTCGACAAGGCCTTCGAGGAGTTGCGTACGCGAGTTTTCAACCTCGAGTACTCGAAGTACCTCGACGAGATCGCGTCGAAGCGTAAGACTATGGTGTCGACGGGTGACCGCTCGGCCAAGATCCGTACCTACAACTATCCTCAGGGCCGTATCACCGACCACCGTATCAACTACACCATCTACAACCTCTCGGCATTTATGGACGGCGACATTCAGGATGTCATCGACCAGCTCATCGTGGCGGAGAACGCCGAGCGTTTGAAGGAGAGCGAGTTGTAGGAGGGAACGGCATAGATTACACGTAGGCCACAAAGTTGACCACATCGACCGGAACCTCCTTTGGGGCTCCGGTCTCTATTTTTTCGCAGCAATGATTATACGAGCAGTCATACTTTCGTTTTCAGCCCTCGTGCTGACTCTCGGTGCATCGGCCTCGGAGCCGGGGCGTGGTGCTATGGCGCGTGCCCGCGGCAAGCAACTCACCGTCAAGGAGTGGAAGACTACGCCCGACGGCCGCAACAAATGGGTCGACCACGTCGAGGTTTATAACGCCAATGGCGACCTCATCGAGGAGATCGAGTATAGCGACTTCGGCCGCCATCAGGCGTGGCGTTCGGAGTACACCTACAACGATGCCGGCCAGCTCATCAAGGAGGTTGTCTACAACGAGCGCAACAAGGTCGATAAGGTGCGCAAGTACGAGTACGACGACCACGGCATATGCACGCGCCGTTTGAACTACAACGCCAACGGCACGCTCAACTCCTACCGCCAGTTCGAGTACACCTACGAATAACCGCCGCGACCAGCCGCTAACCGACCGCTCCCGCCGCTAACCTCAACGACTAAACCCACGATGCGCGACACTTCGACATACGACACGCTCAACAACCTCGCCGTGTGGCAGGCGATGCCCACCATCACGCTCGAGGAGATGCGCCGTGTGAGACTTATGAACCGCGTCGACACGAAGTATGTGCTCTCATACCGCGAGCTACTCACGCTCCTCGACCGTGCTCAGGCCGAGGGCTACCGCGTGCAGCAGATCGACGGCAAGCGCGCCGTGGGCTACGACACGCTCTACTACGACACCCCCGAGCGACGTATGTACCTCGTGCACCACAATCAGGAGCTCACGCGCCAGAAGATACGCACACGCACCTATGTCGAGTCGGGCCAGACGTTCCTCGAGATTAAGAACAAGAGCAACCGTGGCCGCACACGTAAGGAGCGCACCACTATCGACCGCGCGCTCTTCTACGGCTTCACGGGCGATAAGGCGGCTATGGACTTCTTCGCGCCACGCTCGGCCTACCGCAGCGACGAGCTCAGCCCCGCACTTGCCACACGCTTTGTGCGCATCACGCTTGTCAACGCCGCGCTCACCGAGCGCACGACCATCGACCTCGACCTACGCTACGAGGATGTCCGCACGGGATGCTCGGCCACGATCGAGGGTATGGTGATCTTGGAGCTTAAACAGGATGGCCTCACCGCCTCGGCGATGAAACGCCTGCTTCGCGCGATGCGCATCGCGCCGCTTAAGGTGAGCAAGTATTGCCTCGGCACGGCTCTCACGGTCGAGGGCATCAAGAAGAACCGTTTTAAGCTGAAGCTCCGCGACATAGAGAAGCGTCTACACAGCATAAAGATAATAACCACAAATAGTTAACCGCCTATGATACGATTCGATAGCGAGGGTCTCGACCCCGACCTCTTTGATCCCGAAATCGCTGCGCTCTCGGGTGCCGATGCCGATATGGGAGCCACGTTCCTCGGCATCCCGCTCTGCGATACCACCTCGGTGTTGCAGCTCGGCGTGCAGTTCCTCATCAACCTTGCCGTCTGCTCGGCCATCGTCTGGCTCTTCTACTACCCCAAGAGCCACCGCAAGGATTTCTCGGTGACGTTTATGCTCTTCTCGTCGGCCGTCTTTATGCTCCTCTTCTTTATGAAGAGCGTGGGCATCGACGTGAGCATCGGCCTCGGCCTCTTTATGATCTTCGGCATTATGCGCTACCGCACCGAGATGGTGCCGATACGCGAGATGACCTACCTCTTTCTCTCTATCGCTGTGGCCGTCATCAACGGCATCAACCTTATGGTATCGTACGCCGAGTTGGCCTTAGCCAACGGCCTCATCCTCGCGGTGCTCTACGTCCTCGAGTACCACGTCGTACGTCGCCGCGAGGCCACGAAACTTGTCTGTTACGAGCGCATCGAGCTCATCCGCCCCGAGCGTCGAGAGGAGCTTATCGCCGACCTCGAGGAGCGTCTCGGACATAAGGTCGAGCGTGTCGACGTGGGCAATGTCGACTTCCTACGCGATGTCGCCTTCCTCAAGGTCCACTACATCGCCGCCCCGGGCGAGCACCCCGCAGCCGACAGCACACTCAAGATTAACGAGAAGAACGCTTTTAACGAGTAAACGATTAACCGCTACAAATATGAGAAAGATACTTCTATCCTTGGGCCTCGTCCTCACCACGCTCATCGCCACGGCACAGGACCCCAACGCCCCCACGCGCGAGACTACAAACGATTTTCGTGGCCGTGTTGAGGGCTCCTTCGAGTGGGAGCCCGTGAAGGATATGACCGTGGAGGCAGGCATCCAGCTGCGCCTCAGTGACGACCTCCACTCCGTCGACCGCCTGCAAAGCAGCGTGGGCATAGGCTATGAGGTGAATAAATACTTCGACTTCGGTGCCGACTACATCCTCATCAATAACTACGACAGCGCGGCGAGCAACTGGGAGAGGCCACGCCACCGCCTCAACCTCAACCTGCGCGGCACGGTTAAGGTCGGCCGCGTGGAGCTCTCGCTGAGGGAGCGTCTGCAGACCACGTTCCGCACCGACTCGGTCAACCGCTTCGAGAAGATGAACCCCGAGATGGTGCTGCGCTCGCGCCTTATGGCCGAGTACAACATCCGCCACTCGCGCTGGACGCCCTACCTGCTCTTCGAGCTCAACAACACGCTCAACGCCCCGAAGGTCGTGGCAAACTATAAGGATGCCGTGCTGCAGTGCGACAACTTTATCACGCGCTACCGTGCGGGCCTCGGTGCCAAGTTCCACATCTCGCGCTACCACCGCCTCGACTTCTACTACTACTTCGACTACGACCGCGGCTACAACATTGACTATAAGGGCAATAAGGGCGACCTTAAGGGTTACGTCGAGGAGGTAGAGTTCCGCCACACGTTTGGCATATCCTATAAATTCAAGCTATAACTATGCGTCAGCTACTCATCAGCCTCCTTGTCCTGCTAAGCCCCGTACAGCTCCTTGCCCACGAGCCGATGTACGTCGTTAACGGCGAGGTTGTTGCCACAATCGACGACATCCCTCAGGACAACATCGCGAGCATCGACATCCTTCCGGCCAGCGAGGAGACCATCGCCCAGTGGGGTGAGGGTGCCTCGGAGGGCGTCATCCTCATCACGCTCGTCTACGACACCCCCGCGCACTTCGCCGCCGAGGGCCACACGAGCTTCACGGCCTACCTCGCCGAGCGGGTGAAATGGGACTCGAGGATGCCTGCCGAGCGCGTATCGTTGCGCCTCACCATCGACACCGATGGCCGTGCCACCATCCGCGAGGTGCTGCAATCCACCTCGCGCCAGTTCCTCAAGCGCGTCGAGCGTGCCATCGCCGAGGCCCCCGCGTGGCAACCAGCCATACGCTCGGGCGAGCCCACCGAGAGTATCGAGCTGGTAAACCTACAACTCCCCGAGGGCAAAAGCCTCCCCGTTGAGCACGCCGTCATACTCAGATAAACAGCTATGTATCAGCCACTACGACATATCACACCGACCCCCGCAGAGAGCCTCACGCTCCTCGACCTTCAGCGTATGGTTCGCTCCACGCTCGAGGAACGCTTCGACACGCCGCTATGGATAAGTGCCGAAGTCTCGGAGCTCAAGCTCAACCGCTCGGGCCACTGCTACCTCAACCTCGTAGAGAAGGGTCGGACGGATGGAGCTCCGCGTGCCGAGGCCCGCGCCGTCATCTGGCGCACGGCATACAGCACCATCGCCACGAAGTTCGAACAGGCGACAAACGCACGACTCAGCTCGGGCCTCAGGGTCTTGGTGCGTGTCGTTGTCACCTACCACGAGGTCTATGGCTTCTCGCTCCAGATCGTCGACATCGACCCGAGCTACACGCTCGGCGAGGTGGAGCGTCGCCGCCGTGAGACCATTGCACGCCTCGAGGCCGAGGGTGTGTGGGATATGAACCACGAGCTCGAGCTCGCCCGCCCCACGTTGCGCATCGCCGTGGTGTCGAGCGGCACGGCTGCCGGCTACCGCGACTTCCGCGAGGAGTTGGCACGCTCACCCTACCGCTTCGAGCTCACGCTCTTCGAGAGCCTTATGCAGGGCGATGCCGCCGAGGAGAGCGTCGTCAGATGCCTCCACGCCATCGCCGAGCGCGAGGAGCTCTTCGACGCCGTTGCCATCATACGTGGCGGTGGCTCGACGAGCGACCTTGCTCTCTTCGACTCCTACCTCATCGCCACCCACGTGGCACAGTTTCCGCTCCCCGTCATCACGGGCATCGGCCACGACAAGGATATCTCAGTAACGGATATGGTTGCACACACCGCCTGCAAGACCCCCACGGCCGTAGCTACCCGCCTTGTGGAGCTTGCCGACGTGGAGCTTGCCACCATCGAGAGCCTCGCCACAGCACTGCGCGACGGCATCGTTGCGCGCATCAACGGCGAACGCCTGCACCTCGAGCGCAGCACCTCGGAGCTCACGCGCACCACGGCTGTCGCCCTGAATGGACAGCGTCTGAGACTCGATAACGCCGAGGAGCGCATCGCCCTCGACTGCCGTGCACGCCTTAGCGATGAGCATCGCCGACTCGCCACCGCCGAGGATATCGTCCAGAGCCACTCACCCGAGAAGATCCTGCGCTTGGGCTTCGCCATCGTGCGTGACGGCTCGGGCCGCGTGGCCACGGCCGCAACAGCCACCACAGGCGACGAGCTCACGGTCGAGCTACACGACGGCGTGCTCGAGAGCCGAGTTACCAACACACGAACAAAAAAAGCATAAACATATGGCAAAGAAGAAGTTAACATACAGCGAAGCTATGGCCGAGGTCGACCAGATCCTCTCTCGCCTACGCTCGGGCGAGCTTGCCGTCGACGAGCTTGCGTCGTCGGTACGCCGTGCCTCGGAGCTTATCGCCGAGTGCCGCAAGATGCTCCTCACGGCCGAGGAGGAGGTAGAGCGACTCATCAACCCCGAGGCGTAGCGTATGAAGAGGCTTATCCGCTGGGCATTGAACCACATCCCGCGCCGCTGGTTGCAGCGTATGGCCGGCTGGGCAGTCCCCGTTATGGGCCTGCTCTATGTTGGTCGTAGCCGCGAGTGTCCGCTGTGTGGCACACGCCGCCGCAGGTTCCTACCCTATGGCTACGTCACCTCGCGCGAAGATGCTCTCTGCCCCCACTGCCTTGCCCTCGAACGCCACCGTATGATATGGCTGTGGATCGAGCGCAACACCGACCTTATGGCCTCACGCCCCCGCCTCCTGCACATCGCCCCCGAGGTGTCGCTTATGCGCCACTTCAAGCGCGTATATCGTGGCACAGAGGGCTACATCACGGCCGATTTGGAGTCACCTCTGGCCGATATGCACTTCGACGTGCAACATATCCCACTGGAGCCGCGTTCGGTAGATGTGGTCATCGCGAACCACCTCTTCGAGCACGTCAAGGACGACCGCCTTGCTATGCGCGAGCTGTACCGCATTATGCGCCCGGGAGGTTGGGGCATAATGGTTGTACCCGAGGATAGAGGGCGCGCCACAACCTTCGAGGACGACACCATCACCGACCCCGCTGAGCGCACGCGCATCTTCGGTCAGTACGACCACCTTAGGGTCTATGGCCGCGACTACGACGACCGCCTACGCGAGGCTGGCTTCGAGGTCGAGCGCATAGCCTTCGCCGCGAGCCTCACGGACGAGGAGCGCAGGCTCTATGCTGTGGGTTCGGATGACTTGGTTGTCGTCAGAAAGAAGTGATTAACAACGAATTAACAGACTACAATGGAACGTAACGCATTAGATAGATACTCCGATTTCCGTGCACTTGTCGCCTCGCAATTTTCCGCCAAGACGCAAGCGATGGTCGACGATGCGCTACAATTTGCCGACGATGCGCTCCGCGATCAGGTGCGCTACAACTCCCTGCCTATGCTCGACCACGGCGTCGCTGTTGCACGCATCGTCGTCGAGGAGATAGGCCTCGGACGTAACTCCACGATTGCGGCCATCATCCACGACATCGTGCGCATCGCCATACAGGAGCACCGCGCCGATATCGACGAGCTAACCACCCACATACGCCGTGCCTATGGCGAGGAGGTGTTAGGCATCGCGCTCGCACTCAGCAAGATATCGGACATCAAGCTCAAGATATCCAAGGAACAGGCCTCGGATTTCCGCGATATGATCGTGTCCTACTCCGAGGATCCGCGCGTCATACTCATCAAGCTCGCCGACCGTCTCGAGGTTATGCGCTCGCTCGACATCTTCCCCGAGCGCAAGCGTCGCACCAAGAGCTGGGAGAGCCTCAACCTCTATGCACAGATAGCCCACAAGCTCGGCCTCTACAACATCAAGAGCGAGCTCGAGGACCTCTCGCTCAAGTACCTCGAGCCCGAGGCCTACAACCATATCGTCGAGGAACTCAAGGAGAGCGAGACGGAGCGTCTGGCCTTCATCGAGCGTTTCTTGGAGCCCGTGCGCCAGCTACTCGATAAGGATGGCATCAAGTACCACATCAAGAGCCGCACCAAGTCCGTCTACTCGATCTTCCAGAAGATGCGCAAGCAGAAGGTGGGCTTCAAGGGTGTCTACGATATCTTCGCCCTGCGCATCATCATCGACTGCCCGCGCGAGGTTGAGAAGCGTCTCTGCTGGACGGTGTTCTCGCACGTCACCGACCTCTATACCCCCAATCCCGACCGTATGCGCGACTGGATATCTATCCCCAAGTCCAACGGCTACGAGTCGTTGCACACGACCGTCGTCACGGAGGATGGCCGCTGGGTGGAGGTACAGATACGCACCGAGCGTATGGACGAGGTCGCCGAGCGCGGCATCGCTGCCCACTGGCGTTATAAGGGCGTCAAGCAGGGTGGTATGGGTGCTGAGGAGTGGCTCGGACGCCTACGCGAGCTGCTGGAGGACACCACGTCGGAGTCCATCGCCCGCCGCTTCGAGGCACAACCCTCGACGGGCGAGATCTTCGTCTTTACCCCCACGGGCGACATACGCAAGCTCCCCGAGGGTGCCACGGTCCTCGACTTCGCCTTCGACATCCACACCTCGCTCGGAGCCATATGCGTGGGTGGCAAGGTCGGCAACCGCGTCGTGCCCATCAAGGAGCAGCTCAAGAATGGCGACATCTGCGAGGTGCTCACGCGCAAGGACCAGACCCCCAAGGCCGACTGGCTCTCGATATGTGTGACGCAGAAGGCTCGCACGCGCATACGCGCTCACTTGCGCGAGGAGCGACAGAAGAACGCACGCCTCGGCCGCGAGGAGCTCGAGCGTAAGCTCAAGAATTGGAAGATGGATGTGGCCATCGACGAGGCTGTTGCCTACCTGTGCAAGCACTTCAAGATACGCAGCGGCAACGAGCTCTACGTACACATCGTCGACCAGAAGATAGATATGTTCAGCATCAAGGAGATCCTCACGCGCTGGCTCTCGGGCGAGGCCGACGAGGAGCGTCGTCAGGCTGCCGCCGAGGTCGAGGAGCGCAAGCTGAAGCTCCGCGAGGAGCGCGAGGAGAGTGCTCCACGACGCACCGATGCCCTCGTCATCGACGAGAAGATCAACAACATAGAGTACAAGCTCGGCCGCTGCTGCAACCCCATCAAGGGCGACGACATCTTCGGCTTCGTGACCATCAACGCGGGCATCACCATCCACCGCGCCGACTGTCCCAACGCCCGCCGTATGCGCGAACGCTACCCCTATCGCGTTATGGAGGCGCGCTGGAGGGAGGGTGCCGCGGGTGCCTTCCGCATCACCGTGGCCATCACGGCTGCCGACATCCCGGGCCTGGCAACGACGATTATGGACGTGGCGAGCAAAGAGCTGAAGCTCTCGGTTCGCGGCATCAACTTCACGCCTAAGGGCGATGGCACGGCCACGGCACAGCTCACGGTCGAGGTGCCGAGCAGCGGCGTCACGGATATGCTGCTTCACTCGCTGCGCCGAATCCGCGGCGTAAAGAATGCTTACAGAATTAATTAACCGAAATATAAACCACTAACACACAACTAATTATGGACCTTGAAGAAATCCGCGCACCGTGGAGCGACACGCTCAAGACTTGCGCAATTACTGTCTGCGATCTCGACGGTGTGGTTCTCTATCAGAATAAACGCTCGGTGGAGGTTAACGGCGACGTTCGTGGCCGCTCGATGATCCCCTGCCACTCGGAGCGTTCGCGCCAGATCATCGCCCGCCTGATGAACGAGGGTGCGAATAACGCCTACACCATCTCGAAGCGTGGCCTTAAGAAGCTCATCTACCAGACACCGTGGTACGAGTCGGGCGAGGTTGCGGGCCTCGTTGAGTTCTCGTTGGAGATCCCCGAGGATATGCCCCACTACGTGAGGGAGTAGCCCGCGGCCGAGCCGCCAATTCTACGAGCCACTAATTTTGCGGACCTTTAATTCTACGGACTGCCAATTCTACGGGTCGCTAATTTTGCGGGCCGCTAATTCTTAACTATCGTGATGCGCTCCCAGAGCCAGCGCGGGATTAGTCGCCAGAGGGCAACGATACACCTAAATCGCCAGTCGAAGATAACGATGCGGCGGCGACGCTCGATGCCACGGATGATATGTCGCGCAGCCGCAGCCTTCGACATAAGCATCGGATAGTGCTTTGCGGGGTTGAGCAGCTCCGTGGCCACAAACCCCGGGCGTATATCGGTGAATGTCACGGGTATGCGTTGCATCCTTACGTGCTGCGCCAGTGCCACGATATAGGCACTCTGCATACTCTTCGATGCCGAATATGCCGGAGCTTGACCCATACCCATCGTTCCCGCCACCGAGGTGATCACGGCCACGTGGGCACGATGCTTGTCGTTGTACGCCGACTCACGTTTCACGTAGTTTATGAACCTATCTACCGTGCGCACCATACCCTCGCAGTTGGTGCGCACCGTCGTTAGCTCGCGCACCTCCTCCAACTCGGGGTTCTGCTTTCCCACGCCCGAGGCGAAGAGCAGCACATCGGGAGCACCAACCTCCTCCAAGAGCCTATCGAGAGCCTCTGCTGCCGAGGGCTCCGTCACATCCATCTGGGCAATCGCCACACGCTCCGGCCCATACTTCGCCCGTAGCTCCTCGAGGAGCTCGACACGACGCCCTGCAATGCCTAAGCGCACACCACGCTCAGCCAACTGCTCGGCCACCTCGCGCCCTATGCCCGACGTGGCACCCACGATCACTATGCTGCGTATCTCCTGTTTCATATCACTCTCCAAATATTTATACTGGCGTTACCCGTCGGCACACTGCCTCATCGGAACACCCTCCCACACCTCGCCCTCCGTCGGCGGCTAATAAAATAGCCCCTTGCGGCCGAAGATTGCATAACCGAAGTTGAAGGTAAGGTATAGATTCTTGCTGCTCTTGAAGTCGTACTTCGTGAGCGCGAGGCTCACGGGGCCTATGGGCGTATGGTAGATAATCGAGAGGTCGGACATATAGTGCATCACCTCGCCCTCGTACCTGTCGCGCCACATTGCGTAGAGGCTAAGGCGCGCATAGAGGTTATTGACGATGCGCACCGTAGGCATAAGACCCACGCCAAGATAGCGGTCGGCGCGGAACTCGGGCATATATATCATCCTCGAGTGCAGGAGCGGCGCGTACTGCGGCGACGAGAGTATTGTTGCCTCCTTAGAGTCGAACGTCGGGTGGTTCGTATATACACCCTCGACGGCATAGCCCCACGAGAATACCCCGCTCGGAATCACGTCGAAGTATTGCTCCCACTGTGCCTTCACACCCCACCACTGACGTATGCGGCTAAACTTATCCTCGGGGTCGGGGTAGATGATGCCCGCACGCGAGTCACGCTCATCGCGGCCATAGACATATATTCCCGATGCCGCGAGACGCGATCCCGACGTGGGGAACAGCGGCTTGTTGAGCGACGTGCGCTCTATCGAGAGGCCTCCGGCCACGTAGGAGAAGTGGGTGTACTGACGCTTCGGGTAGCCCTCCATCTCGTAGCTGTAACTGCTGCGGCCGGCGTTCACCGTGAGGTCGGCGATGCTCTTGCGCGTGAATGCCGTACCCACGCCCACCGACAGGAACTGCTCCATCATACGCATCTGCTCGGCGTTGTCGACCTCCGTAAGATTTCCAAAGTTACCCTTTAACGTATTGTGTATATTGAAGTTATACGAGTAATCGAAGTATATCGGCGTGTCGTGGATAAGCGTCGTACGACCCTTCAGGCGCGCCATCGTATATACCGGACCGAGCAGGATGTCGAGGTTGAACGACTGTCCCACCCTACTCCACCAGCCATACTCGAGGCCGATGTATGCTTGGTTGAACGCCGTCGACGAGATATTACCGCCGATGGCGATGTCAAAGTTGGGCTTCACGCTGAGCGGCAGCGTGATGTCGAAACGCTCCGTAGCCTCGTTGTACCTAAAGATTGGGAAGTCGCTGTCGACATCCACGTTTGCCAACAGCGTGAGGTAGTTCTCCGACACCTCGTCGCCCGTGAGCGGCAGCGTATCCTTCTGCCTATGGTGGCCCAAGTGCATCATATCGCGGACTACGCGTGCCTGATTTTCGTTCAAGCCGAGGACCTCGATGTCGCCCATCACGGCTCGCGGATAGCGCGCGAGGAACTCCTCCCTGCGACGCTTAAACTCCTCCTCGGTCATACGTCTCGCGACGAGGGCCTTGATCCGAGGCATCGCCTCGAGGGCATCGTTGTATCCCGCCGCCATAATCTCCTCGGCACGCTTGAAGTCGAGCACCGAGGCCTCCACCTCGCGCTGTATGAGCACCGAGCGACCCTCGGGCATATCGAAGTCCGTGTGCTTGGTGATGAGCGACATCACCTGCTCCACGACCGAGGCGTTCCTCAGGTTCTTGGGCTTTATATCCACGCAGCACGCGCCTATCAAAACGTCGGGATGGAAGTTATCCTCTATCGACCTCCACGGGAAGTTATCGTAGCAGCCGCCGTCGCACATCAACACCGAGTCCACCACCACAGGCGGGAATGCCACGGGGAGAGCCATCGACGCACGTATTGCCAACGGGAGATCGCCGCTCGAGAGCTCCACGGCGCGATGCTCCGACATATCGGTGGCCATACAGCGGAACGGTATCATCAGGTTGTCGAAGTTGCCCCCTGCTGCCGTCGATGCCTGAGCAAAGAAGGAGTTTAGCGCGAGGTCTATCTCGGCGGTGTTCATCATCGCGCCGGGCAGGATTATACGACTACGCCCCGTCGCGGCCTCGCGCTCCCTATCGAGCGAAGGGCCCACGGGGAGGGTTATCATACTGCTAATGCGGTCGCGCTGAATGTAATAGTAGCTGTACTTCTCGTCGATGCGGCCACTCACCCATCGCTCCAAGTCGCCCGACATAGCCACCTCCTCCATCTCCTCGATGGTATATCCCGCGGCGTAGAGGCCGCCCACGATCGAGCCCATCGACGTGCCGGCGATATAGTCGATAGGGATGCCATTCTCCTCCAAGGCGCGGAGCACGCCGATATGGTATAGACCCTTAGCACCACCACCGCTCATCACCAAGCCCACGCTCTGGGCCGACACCCCGAGGGGTATTAACATCAAAATGGCGATTATTATGGCGGAAAATCTTTTCATTTGCGAAAATATTAGTAACTTTGTACGTTCGATGGTATGTTTGTGTGCATAACTAAACCATTGGCAAATTTAGTACATAAGTTCGACATAAACAATAAGAAAAAATATATGATCAACAAAATCGCAGAACTTTTGGCCGAAATCGAGGCCTTCGCTCCCAAGACAGCTGCCGACGTCGAGGCCTTCCGCATCAAGATTCTCGGCAAGAAGGGCGCACTCGGTGCCCTTATGGAGGAGTTCAAGACGGTGCCCGCCACCGAGAAGCGCGAGCTCGGACAGAAGCTCAACCACCTAAAGACCGTAGCCACCGAGCGCATCAATAGCCTCAAGGAGGAGATCGGCAACGCCGCAGCTATGAACGCTGCCAAGATCGACGATATGACCCGCCCCGGCGGTACGGAGCCCGTAGGTTCGCGCCACCCCATCTCGATTGTTAAGAACGAGATCGTCGGCATCTTCGCCCGCCTCGGCTACACCGTTGCCGATGGCCCCGAGGTCGAGGACGACTGGCACGTATTCTCGGCCCTTAACTTCCCGCCCGAGCACCCCGCACGCGATATGCAGGACACCTTCTTCATCGAGAGCAATCCCGATGTGGTTCTTCGCACCCACACCTCATCAATACAGGTGCGCACTATGGAGCGTCAGAAGCCCCCTATCCGCGTTATCTGCCCGGGCCGTGTGTTCCGTAACGAGGCCATCTCGTACCGCGCACACTGCATCTTCCACCAGATCGAGGGTCTCTATATCGACCGCAACGTCTCGTTTGCCGATATGAAGCAGTCGCTCCTCTACTTCGCCAAGGAGCTCTTCGGCGAGCAGGCACAGATCCGTATGCGCCCCTCGTACTTCCCCTTCACCGAGCCCTCGGCCGAGGTCGACGTATCGTGCTCGATTTGCGGCGGCAAGGGTTGCGGCGTATGTAAGGGCACCGGCTGGTTGGAGATTATGGGTTGCGGTATGGTCGACCCCAATGTCTTGGAGGCCAACAACATCGACCCCAAGGAGTTCTCGGGCTTCGCCTTTGGTATGGGTATTGAGCGTATCGCTATGCTTAAGTATGGCGTTGGCGATCTGCGCCTCTACTTCGAGAACGACGTGCGCTTCCTCAACCAGTTCGAGAGCGCGTTATAACGAGAGTGAATGGTATAAGGTACATACTTCTTGCAGCCCTTCTGTGGCTGGCAACTATGGCATCTGCCGCGGCCGAGAGGCCCTCGACCGCGGAGCAAGATGCCTATTGTTGCACTATGCCCGACACGCTGAGTAACACCTATCGCCACACCGAGGCCGTCAAGCGTCTGGCCATCCATCGCGACACCACCACGGCTCGCGACATCTGGCACCGCATCCTCGAGCGCGACTCGACGTACGCTCCGGCCAACTACTACCTAAGTCTCACCGAGACCCCCTCGGAGGATGCCATACGCTATGCCTATCGCGCCTTTGCGGCCGACAGCACCAATAAGTGGTACGCCGAGAACTATGCCCGCCAGCTCGTCACCTCGCGCCACTACGCGCGCGCCATACCCATCTACCGACGACTGATGCGTCTTGACTCGAAGAACCTGCAAGCATACCACGCTCTTGCCATCCTTTATGGCTCGTCGGGAATGCCCTACTCGGCCATCGCCATCCTCGATAGTGCCGAGATACGCATCGGCTACAACCCCTACCTTGCCGAGATACAGCAGCAGCTCCTTCTCGACACACGTCAGTACGACCGCGCCATCGAGGCGGGCAGGCGACGTGTCGAGGAGCACCCCTACGATAGCGAGGTGCGTACCTCGTTGGCTGCAGCCTACGACGCTGCGGGCCGCGACTCGTTGGCGCGTGCCACCTACGAGGAGGCCTTCCGTCTCGACACCACCGACCTTACGACCATCGTCGCCATCGTCGACTACTACTACGCTAAGGGCGACACGCGACGTATGCTCGACTACGAGACGCGACTCTTCCGCTACAAGCACTCGCCGCTCGCGGACAAGGAGCAGCGTCTGTTGCAGTACATCAACGACATCGACTTCTACCGCGATAACTACCATTGGTTAGGCTCCATAATCCTCGGCCTCGCAATGGACTACCCCACCAACCGCACCTTCATCAACGCCTATGCTATGCACCTCATCGGTGGCGGCGAGACGGCTGCGGCCTACGACTACCTCCTGCGCCATATCGACGACGAGACCACGACGCCCGACGACTACATTATGCTGCTGCAATATATGCAGTTCATCAAGCGCAACGACACGGAGGTCGAGGCTATGCTCGATAGAGCCTACAAGCGTTTCGGCGACAACGACCAGCTCCTATCGTTCGAGGGCTTCTACTACGTAGAAAGGGAGGATTACGGCCGTGCTCTGAAGCTCTTTAAGCGCGGACTTAAGCAAGCTAAGCGACTGAAAGACAACGAGCTATGCAGCAATATGTTGGGTAGTATAGGCGACATCTACCACCTTATGGGAAAGAGTATGCGCAGCTTTATGGCCTATGCCGATGCGCTCCACTACAACCCCGACAACGTCGCAGTGCTGAACAACTACGCCTACTTCCTGAGCCTCACGGGCCGCGGGCTGGACAAGGCCCTTCCGATGGCCGAGCGTGCCGTGGAGCTCGAGAAGAGCAACGCCACCTATATCGACACCTACGCCTGGATTCTCCACCTCGTTGGCCGCAACGACGAGGCTAAGCGCGCGATGCTCCGCGCCCTGTCGCTCGATGGCCAGCGCGACCCCGACATCATAGCCCACTATGGCGACATACTATGGTCGCTGGGCGAGAAGTTTATGGCCGAGACCTACTGGCAGAAGGCCATAGACCGCGGCTACGATAAGGAGCTTATGGAGCAGCATATCCTCGAGATAAAAGAACAAACCACGAAATAGCCACAACGATGTTTCGACGCATACTATACCTACTCCTCGTAGTGCTCTTCACCACTACCCCACTCTTTGCCGAGGCCCAGAACCGCAGTGCCGACGAGCAACGCCGTCGTCTCGAGCAGTACAAGAGGGAGCTTGACAAGGCTAAGCGCGAGGTCGACGACCTCAGGCGCGAGAAGAGCTCTGCCTCGCGCGAGGTGGCAGCCCTCGACCGCGAGATGCGCCTCCACAACGACTATATCGCTGAGGTGGAGAGCGAGCGCAAGGCCATCGCCTACGAGGTAGCCATCGCCGAAGCACTCCTCGACTCGCTCGACAGAGTCCTCGCCCACAACCGCGAGGTATATGCCGAGGCTGTGCGTGTGGCCTATCGCAACTATCGCAAGAACAACAGCACGAACTACATCCTCTCGGCCGAGAGCCTCGGTGACGTTGCTCGCCGTATGGCCGAGATGGAACACATAACCACCAGTCGTCAGGCCTTAGCCGACACCATAGCCCGCCAGAGCGAGGTGATCAACGCCCAGCGCGCGGCCCTCGAACTCCGTAGCCACGAGCTCGACTCGATCACCGCGGTCCTGGAGGCCGAGCGTCGCGACCTTTCCAATACGCGCACAAAGGCACAACAGGCTTACAATCAGCTCACAAAGCGCGAGCGCGAGGCCATCAACGAGCAACGCCGCCAGCAGAAGCTCCACGACGAGGCCGTGGCCGAGCTGCAACGTCTGCTCAAGGGTAACAAGGTGGGTGCCGGCTTCTCGCGCAACACCAAGGGTCTGAACCTCCCCGTCGAGGGCGGAACGCTCAGTCAGGAGGGCTTCGGTGCCACCATCAGCGGCAAGAAGGGCGACGCCGTGAGAACCATCCACGAGGGCATCGTTCAGGAGATACAGTACAAGGAGAGCACACGTCGCTACACCATCTTCCTCGGCTACAACGAGTATTTGGTGACCTACACCAACCTCAGCTCCGTGTGCGTGAAGAAGGGCGACATCGTGAAGAAGGATCAGAAGATCGGCACCATCGGCAACGGCATCAACTCGAACGATCCTCCCTTCGTGCGTCTGGCCATCTACGACTGCGAGACCAAGCAGCCGCTCTACGTCTCGGACTTCTTCAAAAAGATATAACCGACAATACCCCAAGATATGATACATTTCTACAACCAAGAGTGTAACTACCTGCCGCCCAAACGCTTAACGATACGTAAGTGGATCAGCGAGGTCATCCGCCGTGAGGGCTATGCCACGGGCGAGATCAACTACATATTCTGCTCGTCGGCGTTCCATCGCCAGATGAACCGCGACTTCATCGGCCACGATTACTATACCGACGTCATCACGTTCGAGGAGCGCGAGAGTAGGGTAGAGGAGGGTATCGTCGCCGGCGAGGTATATATCGACGTCGCCACGGTAGAGGATAATGCCGACATCTATAACTCGTTGCCCATCAATGAGATGCGCCGCGTCATCGTCCACGGCGCGCTACACCTCTGCGGCCATAAGGACAAGAGTCCGTGGGCCGAGAAGCAGATGCGCCGCCTCGAAAACCGCTACCTTAAACTTCTTAGGGAGGAGATGCTATGATGATGCAGTACGACGTGGTAGTCATCGGTGCCGGTCACGCCGGCTGCGAGGCAGCTGCCGCGGCGGCACGCCTCGGGTCGCGCACGCTGCTGGTGACTATCGACCTCGAGAAGATAGCCTCGATGTCGTGCAACCCGGCAGTTGGTGGCGTAGCTAAGGGTCAGATTGTCAGAGAGATAGACGCTCTTGGCGGAATGATGGGTCGCATCACCGACAAGACCGCCATCCAGTTTCGTATGCTCAACCGCTCGAAGGGAGCCGCAATGTGGAGCCCACGCGCTCAGTGCGACAAGGCGGCCTTCTCGCGCGAGTGGCGTCACACGCTCGAGAACACCAAAAGGCTCTATCTGTGGCAAGATTCCGTCACGGAGATACTCATAGACCATACGGCCGAGAAACCTCGCGTAAGGGGCGTTAAAACGCGAATGGGCGTGGAGATCGGGTGCAGTAGGGTAGTGCTCACAGCGGGCACGTTCCTCGAGGGTGTTATGCACTGTGGCGAGGCTCAGGCCGAGGGTGGCCGTGCTGGCGATCAGGCGGCTCACGGTATCACGGCACAGCTCAGAAGCCTCGGCTTCGAGACGGGAAGAATGAAGACAGGCACCCCCGCACGCCTCGATGCCCGCACCATCAACTTCGACGCTCTCGAGATTCAGGAGGGCGATGCGGAGCCGTCGAAATTTTCATATGACACTGATACTGAGGCGGTTAAACACCAACTACCTTGCTTTATGGTCTACACATCGAAGCACGTTCACGACATCCTACGCACGGGCTTCGACCGCTCGCCGCTCTTCAACGGCACCATATCGGGCATCGGCCCGCGCTACTGTCCGAGCATTGAAGATAAGCTCCGCACCTTCGCCGACAAGGATCAGCACCAGCTCTTCCTCGAACCCGAGGGTCGCAATACCAACGAGTATTACCTTAACGGCTTCTCGTCGTCGCTACCCTACGAGGTTCAGCTCGAGGCACTGCACGCCATCTCGGGCCTCGAGGACGTCCACGTCTATCGCCCGGGCTATGCCATCGAGTACGACTACTTCCCGCCCACGCAGCTCAAACACACACTCGAGACTAAGCTCGTCGACGGCCTCTACTTCGCCGGCCAAGTCAACGGTACAACGGGATACGAGGAGGCCGCAGCGCAGGGACTCGTTGCGGGCATCAACGCCCACCGCTCGCTCAAGGGCGAGGAGGGCATTGTCCTCAGGCGCGACGAAGCATACATCGGCGTGCTCATCGACGACCTTGTGACTAAGGGTGTCGACGAGCCATACCGTATGTTTACCTCGCGCGCTGAGTACCGTATCCTGCTACGTCAGGATAATGCCGATGCGCGACTCACACCGCTCGGCCACAAAATAGGACTTGTTAGTGACGAAAAATATGAAAATCTGCTCAAAAAAAATGCAGCCGTAGAATCGCTTATTTCGATGCTGCGCAAGACCTCAGTCAAAATAGGCGAAATTGACGACTATCTAATTTCGCTCGGCGAGGAGCCCCTGACGCAGGGAAAAAAGCTTTACGACATAGTTTTACGAAGCAACGTTACGATAAATTCGCTCAAGGAGGTCGCCCCGCGACTAAAAAAATATATCGACAGCGAGGAGCTCAGCAGCGAGATTATCGAGCAGGCGGAGATACAAATTAAGTACCGCGGCTATGTCGAGCGTGAGAAATACTATGCCGAGAAGATGCATAGACTCGAAAATATTGCCATCCCCGAAGGCTTCGATTTCAACGCAATGCAGTCGCTCACGATCGAGGCTCGCCAGAAATTGAGCCGCGTGCGACCCACAACCATCGGCCACGCCTCGCGTATTCCGGGCGTCTCGCCAGCAGATATAAACGTACTGTTGGTAAAATTCGGCCGATAAATTTAGAAGAAATAGGATTGCTAATTATGGAGTGTTCCACGTGGAACACTCATTTTTTAATGAGTAATGAGGAGTTAGTAGTGAGTAATTAGTAATCATTCACAGTGTTGCTAAATAACACTAAACTGAATATGCGGGATTTTTGCGAGAAAGTTCGTTAGTGGTAATGTTACAAATTTCTTGTCAGAAGGGGTTAGATTTATTCTATCTGAAAAGAAGATCCCCTCGGGATAGTACACTTAGTACAACCCGAGGGGTCTTACTTTTTAGATGGGACAAAGATGGCCCCTTATCGCAAGAAATTTTTGATGTCAAAAGGTAGTAGATGCAACGCTCGGCAAAAGAAATGCGAATGGGCAGTACTAAAGCGTACTGCCCATTCGCATTTACTTTTGTTAGCGGCAGCAGATGCAGCCTTTTCACATCAAATAGAAATTACTCTACAACAATATTCCAATTGTGAGTATCCTCGCAACGACCATACTGGATGCCCTGGAGGCGATCGTACATCTTCTTGCAAGTCTCACCAACCTTCATACCGTAATCGTAAGTTAAGTTGTTATCGAGGTCGTAGAGAGCACCGATGGGCGAGATAACAGCAGCAGTACCGCAAGCACCTGCCTCCTCGAATGTAGCGAGCTCCTCAACGGGGATATCGCGCTCCTCAACAACGAGACCGAGGTCCTGAGCAATCTGACGAAGGCTCTTGTTGGTGATAGAGGGAAGGATTGAGAGTGACTTAGGAGTAACATACTTGCCGTCCTTGATGCCGAAGAAGTTAGCTGCGCCGAACTCCTCAACCTTGCTGTGAGTAGCAGCATCGAGGTAGAGAACGTTTGAGAAGCCCTTCTGGTGAGCAGCCTCGAGCGACCAGATTGACGAAGCGTAGTTACCACCAACCTTAACGTCACCTGTTCCACGTGGAGCAGCACGGTCCTGATCGCGCATAATGAGAGCCTTAATTGCGGTCATACCACCCTTGAAGTAGGGACCTACAGGAGCACAGAAGATGATGAGGTCGGCCTCGTCAACAGCGCGCACGCCCAAGCAAGTCTTAGTACCGAGAAGGGTAGGACGCAAATAGAGCGAAGCACCTGTCTCGTAGGGAGGAACGAAATCGAGGTTGCGGCGAACGCACTCCATACAGCCCTCAACAAACTGCTCAACGGTAGGAGCGGGGAGGCAGAGGCGGTTAGCCGAGTTGATCATACGCTTAGCATTCTCATCGGGACGGAAAAGACGAACCTTACCATCAACACCGCGGAAAGCCTTAAGACCCTCGAAGATCTCCAAACCATAGTGCAAACAAGCTGCCGACATATGCATCTTGATGTACTCGTCGTCAGTCACCTGCATCTGGCTCCACTGGCCATTCTCGTAGTGGTAACGTACATTGAACGCGGTCTTGTAGTAGGCAAAACCAAGCTCACCCCATTTAATGTTTTCCATAGTAAAAGTAAAAGTTTAGTTGGTTATATTGTTATGTATTAGGTTGTCGTAAAAAGGCTAACCCATTAATAATCAGCTTATTATCCGATCATCGCGCCCGACATTGTCTTACTCTCCGGCTCGACGATCACAAGACGTCCCAGCGCATCCTCGGCCATAAGGATCATACCGCGCGACTCGATGCCCTTGATCTCGCGCGGAGCGAGGTTTGCGAGCACCAACACCTGACGGCCAACAAGCTGCTCAGGGGTGTAGTACTCCGCGATACCCGACACGATGGTACGCTTATCAATACCCGTGTCGATCGAGAGCTTAAGGAGCTTCTTGGTCTTTGCCACCTTCTCAGCCGCAAGGATCGTCGACACGCGGATATCCATCTTCTGGAAGTCGTCGAACGACACCTCGGCCTTCTGCTCCGTGACGTTCTTTGCAGCCTCAGCCTCGAGCTTAGCACGGCGCGAAGCTTCGAGCTTGGCGAGCTGTGCGTCGATTACATCGTCCTCGATCTTCTCGAATAGGAGCTGCGCCTCGCCAATTGTATGGCCAGCTGTGAGGAGCTCCATAGAGCCGAGCTCGTCCCACTGGAACTTATCCACGGCCAACATCTTGAGCATCTTCTCTGCCGAGAAAGGCATAAATGGCTCGATGGCAATGGCCGTATTTGCCGTGATCTGAAGCGCGATGTTAAGAATGGTCTTCACACGCTCGGGATCGGTCTTAACCACCTTCCAGGGCTCCGTATCGGCCAGATACTTATTACCTATACGCGCGTACTGCATAACATCCTTCAACGCCTCGCGGAAGTGGTAGTGCTCGATGTTACGCTCCAACGAGGCCTTTATCTTCTGCATCTCCTCGATCGTAGCCACGTCGTAGTCCGTGAGCTCGCCGCGCTCGGGCACAACGCCGTCATAGTACTTCTTAGTAAGCACCAGCGCGCGGTTCACGAAGTTACCCAACACGGCCACAAGCTCCGAGTTGTTACGCGCCTGAAAATCCTTCCACGTGAAGTCGTTATCCTTAGTCTCGGGGGCGTTGGCACACAACACGTAGCGCAACACATCCTCCTTGCCGGGGAACTCATCGAGGTACTCGTGGAGCCATACAGCCCAGTTCTGCGACGTCGAGATCTTGTCACCCTCGAGGTTAAGGAACTCGTTAGCAGGCACATTCTCCGGGAGGATGTAGTCGCCGTGAGCCTTCAACATCGCAGGGAATACGATGCAGTGGAACACGATGTTATCCTTGCCAATGAAGTGTACCATCTTGGTATCCTCGCTCTTCCAGTACTTCTCCCAGTCGGGCGTAAGGTCCTTAGTAGCAGAGATATAACCGATAGGTGCATCGAACCAAACGTACAACACCTTACCCTCAGCACCCTCAACCGGCACGGGAATACCCCAGTCCAAGTCGCGGCTTACGGCACGGGGCTGGAGTCCGAGGTCGAGCCAGCTCTTGCACTGGCCATATACGTTCGACTTCCACTCCTTGTGACCCTCCAAGATCCACTCGCGAAGGAATCCCTCATACTTATCCAGAGGCAAGTACCAGTGCTTCGTCTCGCGCTTCACGGGCACAGCACCCGACACGGCACTCTTCGGGTTGAGCAACTCGTCGGGCGAGAGCGTCGATCCGCACTTCTCGCACTGGTCGCCATATGCCTTCTCGTTCTGGCAATGGGGACAGGTACCCACGATATAACGGTCGGCGAGGAACGTCTGTGCCTCCTCGTCGTAGTACTGCATAGATGTCTGCTCGATGAACTTACCCTCGTCGTAGAGCTTGCGGAAGAAGTCCGACGCCGTCACGCGATGCGTTGCCGACGAGGTGCGCGAGTAGATGTCGAACGACATACCGAGACGACGGAACGACTTCTCGATGACCTCGTGATAGCGGTCGACCACCTGCTGCGGCGTGATGCCCTCCTTGCGTGCCTTTATGGTGATGGGCACGCCGTGCTCGTCGCTACCGCATACCGAAATAACGTCGTGACCCTTCAGGCGAAGGTAACGTGTATAGATGTCCGACGGCACATAAACGCCCGCCAGGTGGCCGATATGCACAGGTCCGTTGGCATAGGGTAGTGCCGAAGTGATAAGATAACGCTTGTATTCTTTGCTCATATTATTGTATGTTACTCTTGTCTAAGTTACTGATGCTACGACGATAAGCACACCCAGTGCTACGCCACAGCGCATAATACGTAACAAAGGTAATAAAAATATATGAAACATTCAACAATAACATCTCTAAAAATTAACACCACTTCGTACCACAATACTACTAAGACAAATTATAGTAGCGAGTTAATAATTTTTTAATTTTTTAATTATTTACTTAAGAATTTTTTGTATCTTTGCCGTCATAATGACGGTCTTATAGCAGCGGAGTATTACATCCAACAGCGGCGGAGCGTGTTGTGTGAATAATACTTTTTGCTATATTTGCGAAGTATTTGCATATACTGCGATAGTAGAAAAATTTTCTAATAACTAAATATAGGTTGTAATATGATCAACTACAAGGATTTAGGTCTCGTAAACACACGCGAGATGTTCAAGAAGGCCGTTGATGGCGGCTACGCAATTCCTGCGTTCAACTTTAACAATATGGAGCAGCTTCAGGCTATCATCATGGCTTCGGCTGAGACAAAGTCGCCCGTGATCCTCCAGGTATCGAAGGGTGCTCGTCAGTATGCCAACCAGACACTTCTCCGCTATATGGCCGAAGGTGCTGTTGAGTATGCCAAGGAGCTCGGCTGGGAGAATCCCCAGATCGTCCTTCACCTCGACCACGGCGACTCATTCGAGACGTGCAAGAGCTGTATCGATATGGGCTTCTCGTCGGTTATGATCGACGGCTCACATCTCCCCTATGAGGAGAACGTAGCTCTCACAAAGAAGGTTGTTGAGTACGCTCACCAGTTCGACGTAACGGTTGAGGGCGAGCTCGGCGTCTTGGCAGGCGTTGAGGATGAGGTATCTGCCGAGGAGAGCCACTATACAAAGCCCGAGGAGGTTGTTGATTTCGTGACAAAGACTGGTTGCGACTCGTTGGCTATCTCTATCGGCACATCGCACGGTGCATTCAAGTTCACCCCCGAGCAGTGCACCCTCGATCCCCAGACTGGTCGTCTTGTACCTCCTCCCCTTGCTTTCGACGTGTTGGCCGCTATCGAGGAGCAGCTCCCCGGCTTCCCCATCGTACTCCACGGCTCATCGTCAGTACCTCAGGACGAGGTTGACACCATCAACAAGTATGGCGGCGCATTGAAGGCTGCCGTAGGTATCCCCGAGGAGCAGTTGCGTAAGGCAGCAAAGAGTGCAGTTTGCAAGATCAACATCGACTCTGACTCACGCTTGGCAATGACAGCCGCTGTTCGCGAGGTATTCGCCAATAAGCCCGCGGAGTTCGATCCTCGTAAGTACTTAGGTCCTGCTCGCGACAATATGAAGAAGCTCTACATCCACAAGATCAAGGAGGTTCTCGGCTCGGATAACAAGGCCTAAGCCACGAGTGTAAGACAAAAAAAGGGGTGCGACGAATGCACTCCTTTTTTTTAATTAGTAATGAGGAGTGAGGAGTGAGTAATTGAGAGTTAGCAATTACTAACTTATAATACTGTGCTCGGGATAGCACACCACAATTTATTGCGATAAGGGGTTAGATTTGGCCTATCACAAAAGAGACTACCACGGGATAGTACTGTGACGTACAGCCCGCGGTAGTCTACTTTTAGGGATGGGGCAAAGATGGCCCCTTATCACAAGAAATTAAGTGAATGACTGCATTTCAATAAGATGCGCATAAATCCCCCTCTTGTCGAGAAGCTCCTGATGGGTACCCTCCTCGGCAACACGTCCCTGGTCGATGACGTAGATGCGGTCGGCATTATAGATGGTGCTGAGGCGGTGGGCAATGACGATGGAGGTACGTCCCTCGAGGAGCTTGGTTAGAGCCTCCTGCACGAGCTTCTCGCTCTCGGTATCGAGGGCCGATGTAGCCTCGTCGAGGATCAAAATCTCGGGATTCTTAAGCACAGCACGCGCAATGCTAATACGCTGACGCTGACCTCCTGAGAGCTTCGTTCCGCGGTCGCCTATGTTGGTATCGTAACCCTCGGGACTCTCCATAATAAAGCCGTGGGCATTTGCCACCTTCGATGCCTCTACAACCTCGTCGTGCGATGCCGATGGGCGGCCCATAAGGATGTTACCCTCGATGCTATCGTTGAAAAGCACGGTCTCCTGCGACACGATGCTCATCTTCCTTCTTAGCGACTCCTGCTGATACTCATCCACGGGGATGCCGTCGAAGAGTACCTCGCCCGCCGTCACGTCGTAGAAGCGCGGAACGAGTTCGCTAAGCGTCGACTTACCGCCACCCGAGGCACCCACCAACGCAACGGTCTCGCCCTTGCGAATCTTAAGGTTCACGTTGTTGATAATCTCCCTCTCGCCATCATACGAGAAGTGTACGTTGCGGAGCTCAATAGAATCCTTAAGTCCCTTAAACTCACGAGCATTAGGCTTGTCGTTCACTGCGCTCTGGGCGTCGATGATAGTAAATATTCGCTCACCCGCCGCAACACCCTGATTGATGTTTGCAAACTGGTCGATGAACGAGCGCAACGGACGTGTAATCTGCGAGAAGGCGGCGATGAAGGCGATAAATCCAGCACCCGTAACATATCCATCATCCACGAGCGTGCCTCCAAAGACGAGGATAACGGCCACAGCCGTGATGCCGAGGAACTCGCTCATAGGCGATGCCAACTGCTGGCGGCGCGCCATAGAGATGAGTATGCGCGACAGGTCGGCATTTATCTTCATAAACTTCTTGGTGATGAATCCCGAGGCGTTATATCCCTTCACTATCTTCATACCCGAGAGTGTCTCGTCGAGCACCGACACCATATCTCCCATACGCTCCTGACCGCGCTTTGCGGGGTGGCGCAGACGCTTGACGATGCTACCGATGACAACACCCACGATCGGAAGGAAGATGACGGCAAAGAGCGACAACTGCCACGATATACCAATCATTAGTGTCAAATAGCCAATGATAAGGAAAGGATCGCGGAATGCCACCTGGAGCGTGTTTGTGATGCAGAACTGAACGACCATAACATCCTGCGTAATCTTCGACATAATGTCGCCCTTGCGCTGGTCGCTGAAGTAGCCCACGTTCATATCCACCACGTGCTTGAACATCTCGTCGCGCATACGCTGCACGGTGTTTATTCTCAGACTCTCGACGGTCATTGCCGCAGCATAGCGGAACAGATTACTCAACAGGTTCATACACACCGTCACGCCACCGAGCAGGCCGAGGAACTTAACGTTCGAGAAATCCTCGCCTATTATATTCGTGTACAAGAACGATAGTATGTCGTTGAAACCCTGCTGGTTAAACTCTATTGCAGGCATCGTGTAGATGGGCTCAAACTGAAAGCCTCCATCCGTTGCAAACATTGCATTGAGGATGGGAATGATCATCGCATAGTTGAACGTGTTGAACACGGCGTGCAACGCTGCGAAGAGGAAATAGGGTATCGTATATCGGCTTAAGGGCCGCGCAAAGTTCAGTAATCGAAAGTATGTCTTAATCATTATATCTATCTGTTATGGCCGTAGCCTCGTGCTCAGCCACATAAAATGTTACACTCTCATCATCCCGCTCTTAGAGTCTACCCTCCGCAGCATACTCCTTGATGCAACGCTCGAAATGTTTGAGGGTCTCCTCCATCGACACGAACGACTTGCCGCCTGCAGCATTCTTATGTCCGCCGCCGTGGAAGTAACGCTGCGCAAAGATATTGACGTCGATGTCGGCTCGCGAGCGCAACGACACGCGGATGAAGTCGGTATGCTCGGTAAACATCGCCGAGATCTTCATCTTCTTGATCGTCAGCGGATAGTTCACAAAACCCTCGGAGTCGCCCTGCTGGAACCAGAAGCGACGTAGCTCGTCGGCCGTGAGCGACATATGTGCCACAGAGCCGTTGTGAAATATCTTCATCTTACGGTTTATGACGTAGCCAAACAGACGTGCGCGACCCTCTGTAAATGAGTTATATACGTGGTTATGAATATCGGGAATTGAGATACCCTTCTCGGCCAGCACCGCAACCATACGGAACACATCGGGCGTTACGCTCGAGAAGGCGAAGTTGCCCGTATCGGTCATCATACCCACAAACAGATTCTCGGCCATCGTACGCGAAATATGCTCCGCGCCATAGAGCTGCTCGACGAGCAGAGCCACGAGGTAGCAGGTGCTCGATGCCACGGGGTACGAGATCATAAGGTCGAAGTCCTCCGTGGGGTCGAGGTGGTGGTCTATGAGAATACGCTTGGCGTGCTGATTATGGTCTATAACGTCGCCGAGGCCATCGAGGCGTGTCATCGTGTGGAAGTCGAGGCAGAAGATTATATCGGCACTCCTCACCGCCGCCTCGGCACGTCCCTCCTTGTCGCCCTTGTGGATGACGATATTCTGGCATCCGGGCATAAATTCTAAGTAGTAGGGGAATCTATTTGGGACAATACAGGTGACGCTGTGTCCCTGCTTTTCGAGTATCTCGGCCCAAGCCAGCGACGAGCCCACGGCATCGCCATCGGGATTTGTATGTGCGAGGATCACTATCCTCTGCGGCGTGGCGAGGTAACTCTTGAGCTCTTCAATCTTATTACTACCTATCTGCATAATTCACAATAAACGATGACAAATACACTACAAAAAGTTCTTCACTTCCCATCACTTCCGAGACTCCGAGCAGCAATGCCTCAATGTAGTAAGTCAATCTAATGATTGCAAATATACAAAAAATAGATGTAACTTTTTCACTTTTCGGAAAATTTCACTCTTTTACTACGCCTACTGACCATTTTCCGAAAAACGAGTTTTCTCCTTGCGAGGCTCATCGGGGCGATGTTGTCAACATTTATTATTTATTTTTTTATACTTATATTAATATTAAATAAAAGATAAAGAATAATAATAGCTGTTGATTATGTCAGTAACTTCCAACCTCCAAAATTACCAACAATTACTACATTTAATTTTTGATTATTTTTTGTTTTAATTATTTAAAAATTAGATAAATATAAAAATAATAAACACTATTAACACCTCTTTATTAACATATTTACAATTATATTTTATTAACACCCGAGGTTTATAATACTTCAAATTGCGGTTGATAAAATGATGATTAAAATCTATTCTTTTTATTTGCAAAAGAGAGATGGCCGTATATACAACAGTCGTCCCTCGAAATGCAAATATTTTTTTCAAAAGTTTTGTAACACTTTTCAACGCCATTATTAACACTCCGCCGGGAGTTTGTCAACAATCTTCTCGGCGATCTCAGCATAGAACTCCTCGACTCGCTGATCGTAGCCACCAGCCGGACGTCCCGCGTCGCTACCCTCCATAATCGACTGTATGATGGGCACCTGACCCAATAGGTCGATGCCTGCCTCCTCGGCGTACTGCTTGGCACCACCCTTACCAAACAGGTAGTAGCGGTTGTTGGGCAGCTCCTCGGGAGTGAACCACGCCATATTCTCAACAACGCCCAACACGGGGATGTTTACCTGCGCGTGGCGGAACATCTCCACGCCACGAACAACATCTGCCACGGCCACCTGCTGCGGCGTAGAGACAATCACAGCACCCGAGATCTGAAGCTCGTTGATAATGGAGAGGTGAATATCGCCCGTTCCGGGAGGGAGGTCGATGAGCAGATAGTCGAGCTTACCCCAGCGTGTTTGGTGTGTGAGCTGGTGGAGCGCATTCACAGCCATACCACCGCGCCACATAAGGGCATCTGTCGGGCGGATGAAGAATCCGATAGACATAATCTTAATGCCGAGCGACTGCGCGGGGATGATAAAGTCGTTACCCTCCTCATCGCGCTCAGCCTCGGGGATGTAACCCTCCACGCCGAACATCTTGGTCTGCGAAGGACCATAGATATCGGCATCGAGGATACCCACGTTATAACCCCTCTGGCGCAGAGCCACGGCGAGGTTTGCCGTCACGGTAGACTTACCCACACCGCCCTTACCCGAGGCGATGGCCACAACGCGGCAGATGTCCGTCGTCGTCGTGATGTTCTCCTTGCGTCGTGGTTTTGGTGCCGCCTCGCGGATGATAACGAGCGTCTGACTCTCGGGGAAACGCTCACCCATAAGAGCCTCCACCTGATGCTTTATCTTCTGAGCAAAGGGGTCGCGTGCCTTCTGAAAACGCAGGGTTATGGCTATCGACCCATCCTCGCCCCTGTCGGCTCGATCCACAAAGCCGCTATCCACAATATTCTGCCCAGTCTCGGGGTGTATGATCTGGCGCAGAAGTAACTCTAATTCTTCGTTCATAGTATCTATTGTTTGTTGTTTATCTCTCCAAGTCTATCGCCTCATTTCTACGATCACGGTTTTATGGCCGAGCCTAAAAGTTGAGTCGTGGTTTTCCTGCAACGATTGCCTGAACGCCGTGGTTGTTGATAACCATCGGAGCCGACGAGATTATCTCGCGGATGACGTTGCTGTGGATGTTGTAGTCCACACCCCAGCTCGAGGCGTAGAGCACGCCCATCTCGTCGAGCCACTCCTCGAAGGGAGTAAGCGGTGCACAGAACTCGTATAAGAGGTAGTCGTCAGTAATATCGGCAAGCTCAGCAGCCTTGCCAACAGCCTCGTTCAGACCACCGATTTCATCCACCAGACCGCACTCAATGGCCTGCGTGCCGCTCCACACTCTACCCTCGGCGATGTTGAGAACCTCCTCGATGGGGAGGTTACGACCCTCGGCCACGTGGCCTGTGAAGGTGCTGTAAACGCGGTCGATGCTCACCATTATAGACTTACGCTCCTTGTCGGTAAGCGGACGCAAGGCATTCATACCACCCGCTGCGGGCGATGTATTTGCCCAGTCGAGCGTGATGCCGAGCTTGTTTTTCAGCGTGTTCTCGAGGTTGAAGATAACGCCAAACACACCGATAGAGCCCGTAAGCGTGAGCTTGTCGGCGAATATGTAGTCGGCCGGTGCCGAGATATAGTAGCCACCACTTGCCGCCATCGAACCCATCGACACAACCACGGGCTTCTCCTGCTGCAAGAGTTCCATCTCTCTCCACGCCACTTCCGAGGCGAGTGCCGAGCCACCGGGCGAGTTAACGCGCACTACGACAGCCTTCGTATCGTCGTTAAGGCGTGCCTGACGAAGCTCGTGAGCGAGGCGTGTGCCGTAGACATAGCCATCCATATAGATGTCGCCATCGACAATCTCGCCATCGGCATAGATGATAGCCACGAGCGGCGAATCCAAGTTTGCGATCAACGATTCATTACCCACCGATACGCGGGGCTTCGTGGGATCGATAGTCTCTATATATTCGGTAAGCGATATGTAGTTGTGAAGATCGTAGCCATTGCGCTCCACGCCGTAGCTGTCGTAGATATCGCTCAGCTCATCCTCATAGGCAATGCGGTCGATAAGGCCAGCGTTCAAGGCATCCTCTGCGAGCGTAATACTCAAATCCGCAGCATATCTCTTCAACTCCTCGACGCTTATGCCGCGCGACTCGGCCACATCCTCGCAGATAGAATTCCACGTTGCGTCGGCGAGGCTCTGCATCTGCTTGCGGTTAGCCTCCGACATCTCGGTGAGGATGAATGGCTCAACGCCGCTCTTATATCGGCAGTCGGTCGGTCGGAACACTTCAACCTCAATGTCGAGCTTATCCATCAAGCCCTTGTAGAACTCCGCGGCCATACTCGTGCCCCTCCACTCGAGCGAGCCCTCGGGGTTGAGCAACACCTCGTCGGCAACGCTTGCAAGGTAGTAGTCGCTCTGGGTGTAGGTGTCGTCGTAGGCCACGACGAACTTTCCCGTCAGCTTGAAACGCTCGATTGCTGCGCGCAACTCCTCGAGGTTTGCTGCCGACACCACGCCCTCGCCGTCGATGTTGATGCAGATACCCTTGATGTTATCATCTTTGCCGGCGTTTTCTATGGCCGATAGTGCGCGTAACAACGTGATAGACTCGCTGAATTCCATACTCATAGCATCGAGGCTACCTAATGGCGATGTCATCGGCGCGTCGATGATGCTGTTTGATAGGTCGATAAGAAGCACCGAATCAGAAGATACGCTCTCCTCCGTGGGCTCGATAGATGCTACCAGACCTACTATCATTACTATCGTTAGAAAGAAGAAGAGTCCTACGCTTACCACGATAGCAAGCAGCGAGGCACTAAATGATTTCCAGAAATTCATACTTTTTATACTTTTTTTTAATTTTTCCTCTCGTTTTTTCGCGATCGGGGCTATCCATTCACCTAATTAATGAGTCTCTACCACCGGTCAATCTATCACGTTAATATATATAGGTGCTGCAAATTTGAGCCACAATCCATCTCGCTCGCCTCGTTGCCCACTACTCTTCGGGTATCGACGCGGCCTTCAGGCGGAAGAAGTTCACCTCGGGCGAGGGGTCCAACAGACGATATTCGTAGCGGTTACCCCAGCTTGCAGGTCGATCTTTAATCTCGCAATCCTCCTCGGTGTCGTTCTCAACATAGTCGCTAATCATCGCGTGCCACGCGTTTATGCGCGCCACGGACGCCTCCCAGTAGAAGAGATTGTTCTCGGGTGCGATCAACTCGTTCAACGCCTCTACATATATCGCACGGTAGTCGTCAAACTCCAACAGCTTGCCAATCAGCGGGTTCTTGCCCGTATCACCCCATCGTAGTGGGTCCTGACGCGCCGCATCATCCTGTACGCCACAGTGGCTCGAGGTGCCGAGCGTGTTGTCGTAGTCGTAGGGGATGAAGAAGAATTTGTAGTTGTTCTTATCCGACGAGTTGAAGTAGATGTAGTAGTTGTTGCAGTTGTTCCAGTAGTCGTCCCACATACCGAGAGCCACGTTCACGGCGTAAGTCCTGAGTAGCAGTCTCACGTCGCATACCGATGCAATCCAGTCGTGGAAGTCCTGACCCTTGCGCTGGGTGAGGTTGCGCGAGAACTCGATGAGCTGTTCGCGTGCTGCGGCAAAATTATCGGTGTTCGACTTAAGCTCGTAGGTGTAGTCCGAGCCCGAGTCGTCGTCGTAATATATCGTCGCGTGGTTTATGTCGTTGTAGTTCAGCGTCGCACCCCAACGACACTTCCAGAGGTTGTGGTTGTGATCGCCAAACAGACTCTTACGCTTCTTCACATACTTGTCGTCTATCGCCTCAATCATCTCATACACACCGTAGTATGCCGCCTCCTTATCCCCCTCGACGTGTATCCACAATCGGCAGTACGAACTGTACGCCGCGGTCCAAATGCCGAAGCGACGGAACAGGTCGTAGGAGTAGATCTCGCGGCAGTAGGCGCGGTCGTCCTTGTGCCACTTTAGGTGTATCTTGCGCACGTTGTGCAGTTCGTGAGCGTCATCCTTTTGGAACTTACGCAGGTTTAGCATAAAGTGGCAGTGGTGCCAGTCGGCATTGTCGCGCTTGTGCTTCTCGCCACCATTTCCCTCGGGTCGGCGGCGCGAGGTGTTACCCCTCAGGCGCAAGCCAGCATCCTCGAAATTGTGGCTCTCGCCCTTCGAGTCGAATTGGGCATCGCAATGGATGTAAGTATCTGTGTCTGAGTCACGATCATAGGCCTCGAGCAGCTTGTTCCACTCCTCCTCGCTCACCGTGATGCGTATCTCGGGCACGACGTTCATATCGAACACCCAGTCGAGCTCTCCCGCTGCCCATCCCGTGTCGGGATAGTCGGGGTTGCAGAGGTCATTATCCGTGTCGCCCGGCTTTTTGCCGTCGTCGGGCTTCTCGGTGTTGTCCTCCTCGCCCGGCAGAATAAGACCCTCATCTTCACAGCTAACAGCCACAATGACAGCTATTAAGCCGAATAAAATATATAAAAATCTCTTCATCACTCTTCGTTGTTTTCTCGTCGGACCTATGCGTTTAGACTACAAAGTTACCCAAAATTTCTCAATGTTGTCTCGTTTTCGCACCTATCTCTCTCTTTTTCTTCGCATTAAATTTTGGCTCTGCCTCTCTTACTTATATCGCGCGAGCATATATATTCGTCGCTATGCCACATTTGAGTATTCGACTATCTATAATTCCCTCCATAGTTCCCCCTATTTATGCAATATCCTCGCCCTCGATATGCGCAATCTGCACGGCCTCCTGCGCCTTCGGGAGCATATTATTCAGCGCGTCGAGCAGCGACGCGTAGTAGGTTTTCGACACGGGAATATGCTTTATCGAGTCGTCATCGAGGGTTATGTAGTGCATACGATGTTCCTCTCCTAAGAAGCGTATCTTGCTGATATTCACAATATATGAGCGATGACAACGCACCATTGTCGTCCCCTCCAAGTCTCGCTCCACGCGGCTCGTGCGGCAGCGTAGCATATATGAGGTGATCTTGTCGTTGTGTTTGTAATGCACCTTCACGTAGTTATCCTCCGACTCGAAGTAGTATAGCGAGTCGGCATTTATCGTCAGTCGCAGCGTGTTGCCGTTGTCATAGAGGCTAATCATTCGCGGCATATTCGTATGTTTTGCCGTCTGAAGAGCCACAGCTGCCGCGTGTATCTCGCTATCCTTTAAGTCCTTAAGTACGCGATAATCGGTGTTTATGCGTTGTAGCTGATACTGTGTTGCCTCCAACTCTTCGCACTTCGAACGGTACGCAGCGTATAGCGCGATGAGACCATTGGGGATAGCAAGTATCAGCGTTACGCACAGCAGTGCTCGCACGGCAATTGTCGGCGTAGCTACGCCCTCGAGCGGGAAGAGTCCAACAGTTATCAGTGTGTATATCAGAGAAATAATAAGATTTTCGCCCATTATCCACCATATATACGTGAGCGACGTGAGCGTGAGTCTGTCTTGTAGCATATTCATCAGCCAGCGACTGAATATTACTACCACAATTGCCGCCACATAAAACAGCAGCGTGAAGCTGAATCTGAGCGTATCGTTTATGCTAAACCATATGGCCAACGAAAATGGTTTGTAGAGCACCATAAAGATGGCGGAGAAGACTACGATAAGAGCTATGAGTAGCGAAATATATCGTCGTGAGGTCAAAAATTTTGGTATTTCGGTATAAGCCATATAGTTTCTTGTTTTGCAATTTCGGCAACAAAGTTACTATTTTCAGTATAATTCGCAAAACTTTTACCACATATAATGCAAATTCACCACAAAATAGCGTTTTTCACCACAATTCACGTGCGCGTACATTTGTAGACTCTATCTTTGCGTGGTCTTTTCTTGGGGGTGCGGTCCCGAGAAAGGAACTTTGTCGACATCCCTCGGTGGCCGAGTAGCGTTTCGGAGGGGTGCGAGGCGGGCCTCTTGAGAGGGGTCTCAGGCAGAGAATAAGAAGTGAATAATTATGTTAAACTAATTCATATATCGGATGAAAATTATTGGAACAGGATCGGCGCATCCTACGTGTGCAGTGACGAATCAGATGCTTGAGCAGTTTCTCGACACCAGCGACGAGTGGATCACCGAGCGTACCGGCATCAAGGAGCGTTGTGTGATTTCGTCGGAGAAGCTTGAAGATATGGCAGTCATCGCCGCAAATCAGGCTTTGGAGAACGCCGGCCTCACTGCTGCCGACATCGACTTCATCATCTGTTCGAACGTGGTGAACGAGTATGTAACACCTGCGCTTAGCTGTATTATTCAGGGTAAGATTGGCGCAACGTGTCCCACGGTGGATATCAACGCCGCTTGTGCTGGCTTCATCTTCGCTATGGATATGGCTGAGGACAAGCTCAAGTGTAAGAAGGCAAAGAATATTCTTATCGTTTGTGCCGAGGAGCCATCGCGTATGGTGAGCTGGCAGAACCGCAGCACGTGTGTACTGTTTGGCGATGGCGCGGGTGCGGCTGTCGTTACGGAGGGTGACGAGCTTAAGGCTATCCGCCTGACTACCTCGTCGCTTACCGAGGTGCTCTACTACCAGCGCAGCCTCGAGCCTACGCCCTATATCTCTAAGGAGGAGAACTTCGAGCCCCTCGTGATGAAGGGCCGCGAGGTGTTCAAGCACGCCGTGACCAACTCGTGCCGCGACATCAGAAAGCTCCTCAATGAGACGGGTCTCGATGCCAACGACATCAAGTACTACGTCTTGCACCAGGCCAACCGCCGCATCATCGACTCGATTCGCAACTTCCTCGGCGTTGACGAGGAGAAGGTGCCGCACAACGTCGAGCGTTACGGTAACATCTCATCGGCCGCACTGCCCGCACTGCTCGACGAGCTTAACCGTGGCGGCAAGCTCAAGAAGGGTGATAAGCTGGTATTCAGTGCTTTCGGTGCAGGTTTCACCACAGGCGCGTGTGTCATCGAGTGGGCTAAGGAGTAACTAATTTATTAAGGTAGAATTATGGTGTTGCACGCTGTGCACACCGCAAAAAAGATATAAGAAAATGGAACAGAGAGTAGTTATCACCGGTGTCGGTGCAATTACCCCCGTGGGAAATCACGTTGAGGAGACCTGGAAAAACCTCGTTGAGGGAAATTGTGGTATCAACCTCATTCAGGGCTTGGATGAGTATAACCTCCCCGTGAAGGTTGCTGGTCAGGTTAAGAATTTCGACCAGTCGGAGTACGAGCTTAATGCCGGCTTGGCACGTCGTAGCGATAAGTTCTGTGTGTATGCTATGGCAGCAGCGTCGGACGCAATGAAGGATTCGGGACTTGTTAGTGGCGAGAATATCGAGCCCGAGCGTCTCGGTGTATATATCGGTTCTGGTATCGGCGGTATGGAGACCTTCGTTAACCAGACAAAGGTGCTCTTGGAGGAGGGTGCTCACCGCATCTCGCCCTTCTTTGTGCCTATGATGATCTCGAACATCGCATCGGGTAACGTGGCTATCTCGCACAATGCTCAGGGTGTATGCTTGCCCGTAGTAACAGCTTGTGCAACAGGTACTCACGCTGCTGGCGAGGCTTATCGTGCCATTCGCCACGGCTATGCCGATGCTATCATCACGGGTGGTGCCGAGGCATCGGTTCATCCGTTGGCTATCGCAGGCTTTGCCAACAGCAAGGCACTGTCGCGCTCGGAGGATCCGCTCCAGGCATCGTTGCCCTTCTCGGCCGATCGCCACGGCTTCGTTATCGCCGAGGGTGCCGGTATGATGGTCTTCGAGTCGTTGGAGAACGCCCTGAAGCGTGGTGCTAAGATCTATGCCGAGGTTGTGGGCTATGGCAACAGCTGCGACGCTCACCACTTCACAGCTCCCCGTCCCGACGGTGTCCCCGCATCGCGCGCCATCAAGCAGGCTCTCGACGAGGCTCAGTTCGATGCCGATAAGGACCTCCTCTACATCAATGCCCACGGTACGGGTACGCCTCTTAACGATGCTGCCGAGACTAAGGCCATCAAGCTCGCTATGGGCGAGGAGGCTGCCAAGAAGGCTAAGATCACCTCTACGAAGTCGATCACGGGCCATATGCTTGGTGCTACGGGTGCTGTCGAGCTCATCGCTTCGGCCCTCTCGCTCCACCACGGCATCGTTACGCCCACCATCGGCCTCACGAACCCCGACCCCGAGTGCGACCTCGACTATACGCCGTTGAAGGCACAGGAGGCACCCCTCACGGTTGCTATCTCTAACTCGCTCGGCTTCGGTGGCCACAATGCCTGCGTAGCTCTGCGTAAGTGGGAGAACAAATAAGCACATATATAAATAAGTAATTAGTAGTGAGTAATTAGTAATTTATTACGGTTGTTCCTACGATAATAAAATAGCGAGTTATGAAACTTCTTGAAGGTAAGGTAGCACTTGTAACGGGTGCTGGACGTGGCATCGGCAAGGCTATTGCCTTGCGTTATGCCGAGGCGGGTGCCGATGTGGCATTCACCGATTTGGCCATTAACGAGGCTGTTGAGGAGACTGTTAAGGAGCTTGAGGCTATGGGTGTTAAGGCTAAGGCCTACGCTTCGAATGCTGCAAACTTCGACGAGACTCACGATGTTGTTAAGCAGATTGTCGAGGACTTCGGTCGTATCGACGTCCTTGTCAACAACGCTGGCATCACGAAGGATGGCCTTATGATGCGTATGTCGGAGGCACAGTGGGATGCCGTTATCAACGTCAATCTTAAGTCGGCGTTCAACTTCATCCACGCCGTTACCCCCATTATGGCAAAGCAGCGTAGCGGCTCGATCATCAATATGTCGTCGGTTGTGGGCGTCAGCGGCAACGCTGGTCAGTGTAACTACTCGGCCTCAAAGGCAGGTATGATTGGTCTTGCCAAGTCTATCGCTAAGGAGATGGGTCCCCGTGGCATCCGTGCTAACTGCATCGCCCCCGGCTTCATCATCACCGAGATGACCAACCAGCTCTCTCAGGAGATCAAGGATCAGTGGGCAGCACAGATTCCTCTTCGTCGCGGCGGCACTCCCGAGGATGTTGCCAACGTAGCTTTGTTCCTTGCATCTGATCTCTCGTCATATGTAAGTGGACAGGTTATTCACTGTTGTGGTGCAATGAACTGTTAATTTCTTGTGATAAGGGGCCTACTTCGGCACCTCAATCAAAAGAGCGAATGGGAAATACGCAAAGTATGTCCCATCCGCTCTTTCTCTTTATCGGCACCAAATTAGGCACCCTTCTGACAAGAAATTTCCTGTGATAAGGGGCCATCTTTGCCCCATCCCTAAAAGTAGACTACCGCGGGCTGTACGTCACAGTACTATCCCGTGGTAGTCTCTTTTGTGATAGGCCAAATCTAACCCCTTCTCGCAAGAAATTAGTAGTGCTGTCCCGAACCCATCTTTTCGCGCTATCTTGTGATTTAAATTTGTGCTATCCCGAGCACAGTATTATAAGTGAGTAATTGCTAACTCTCAATTACTCACTCCTCACTCCTCATTACTAATTAAAAAAAAGCAGAGCGTTACTCCCTTTGCACGCGCTCGATAAACTCGGGATACTCGCGCCACAGCGGCTCCGTGAGCAGCCACCACTCGCGCGCCTCGGCAGCTTGCGAGGGTCGCTCCGATGATATATCGCGGCGGTAGCTCTCGTCGTCGGGGTGCTCCGCGGCTATCAGCTCCGCGTAGTAGGCCTTATGTCGCCCACGCAGTAACTTCAAGAGCTCACGGTCCACCTCGCCGCACTCCCTGAACCGCGCCCATAGGCGCACCACAACAGCCTCAGCCGACTTATCCGAGAGGTCGATGGCGATATCCTCAAACGCCTCCCACTCCTCCAACACCACGTAGCATAGTGCCAACAGGTTGATACCCTCGAAGTGGTCCTCGGGGTCGCAGTCGAGCAATATCTCGAGCTGTGCCGTGGCCATCTCAATGTCGCCGATACGGAAGTGGTCCACCGCCGAGCCATAGAGTATTGCCACCGCCGCACGGCTGTTCGGGTGCTCCCATCTCAGCGGCACGGCCTCATCCTCGGGCAACACCTCGGCAAGGAGCTGAAACGCCTCGTAGCGTGCCTCACACGCTGCCATATACTTCCCCTCGCTAACGAGGCGTTCTATTGCGTCGTGGTGGCCCACGAAGTTATAGCGTCCGCGCCCCTCGAGCTCGAACGACTGGTCTTGTGTAGGGTTAAATCTTACGTCCATTGCGCATTCCTCGTTTAATGAGCACCATCATAAGTCCTGCGATTATGGCCGTGGCGGCACCGCCATATACGTATGCCAAGTTGCACGCACCCATACCCACAAACTGGTTCGACACAAAGACGAACGACGAGCATATATAGGTCATAAATATTGCGGGCAGTAGTGCGATGAACGAGAGCTTGCTACCGCGATGCATAAGCCACGAGGTTATCATCCAGAGCGTCACCACGGCGAGTGCTTGGTTCGACCACGCGAAGTAACGCCAGATGACGTCGAAGTCGATAAATGCGATGCCGATGCCGATGGCAAAGAGCGGCACGCTCACAATCAGACGGTTAACGACAGGCCGCTGGTCATACTTAAGCATATCGGCAACGATGAGGCGTGCCGAGCGGAAGGCTGTATCGCCCGAGGTGATCGGGGCAGCAACAACGCCTAACAGGGCGAGGATGCTACCAAAGGTGCCTAACGTCGTAACCGATATTGTCGACACAGCGAGGCCGGCATCGTTGCCGTTGCTCTGCATCCAGCTGTTGAGACCCTCGACACCGCCGAAGAATGCCATAGCCACTGCCGCCCAGATGAGGGCAATGATCGACTCGGAGATCATCGCGCCGAAGAATATCGGGCGCGACTGCTTCTCGTTGGTCATACAGCGCGCCATAAGTGGCGACTGTGTGGCGTGGAAGCCCGATATAGCACCGCAGGCGATGCTGATAAAGAGCGTGGGTATGATGGGCAGAGCCTCGCTGTTGTAGTGCATATTGCCGATAGAGGTGAGCTCCGGGAACTCGTAGTCGCCAAAGACCACGATGCCCAACATCGCCACGGCCATAAAGATAAGCGCAGCACCGAACAGCGGGTAGATCTTGCCGATGATCTTATCCACGGGCATAATCGTCGCGATGAGGTAGTAGGCAATGACGATGCCTACCCACCACAGATATGGGATGTCGGTCATCGAGGTGAGGATCTTCGATGGCGTGACGATAAAGACGCCGCCGACGAGCACCATTAATATGGGTATCATCACCAACGAGAACTTACGCATACCGCCACCTAAGTACTTACCGATAATCTCTGGCAGGCTTCGTCCGCCGTTACGAAGCGAGATGACACCCGACAGATAGTCGTGCATAGCACCCATAAAGATGCCGCCGAGCGTGATCCACAGGAATGCCACGGGGCCATAGCACGCGCCGAGGATAGCTCCGAAGATTGGACCAGTGCCGGCGATATTCAGCAACTGGATGAGGAAGATACGCCAGCGCGGCAACGGAATATAATCCACACCGTCGTACATCGTTTTTGATGGAACATCTGCCTTCGCGTCGATGCCGGCAATGCGGTCGAGCACCGCGCCGTAGATGAAATAAGCCGCGACGAGCACCACGAGACATATAAAAAACGTAGTCATATCACAATTTTTTTGTAGTTTATGGTGCGAAATTAATAATTTTTTCCGATATTTGCACCGTCAACCCACAAGTTGACCATTAGGATGCCTTAATAGCTCAGTCGGTAGAGCACTTCATTCGTAATGAAGGGGTCGGGGGTTCGAGTCCCCCTCAAGGCTCTGGTTGTTGGACCGCGTCTTTTGATGCGGTCTTTTTTTGTTGTTTAGCCGAGGGTGGTGTCGCGTCGGTAGCATAGTCCTTGTTGTGGTGGTATTGTTTAGCGTGGGTCAGGATAAGCCCGCCGATTAATCGGCTCTCGTGGGGTGTGTAGCTCGCTTGTGTGCAAGCCCCCAGCGAGTTCCACAACCCACGGCGCAATGCGCAGGCTTATCTCTTTCTCCACAGTTTGCCCCGAGCCTTCCTGCCCTTTTGGGCGACTGCTCACGGGATAGGGGTTGAGCCGATAGTTTTAGTCTACTGCTCGCCACTTCGTGTCTCTGCTTTTAAGGTATCGGCTCTTCGATAAAGTGTATAACACTTTATCGTCCGAGTCCCCCTCAAGGCTCTGGTTGTCGGACCGCGTCTTTTGATGCGGTCTTTTTTTTGGTTGTGCCGAGGGTGGTGTCGCGTCGGTAGCTAAGTTCTTTTTGTGTTGCAATATTGTTCCTTTTGATAAGTCTATTAGTCTGAAACGCGCCCTTTTCGCCGCAGATAACCCCGATTTTTTGCTTTTGCGTTCACTAAATCTCTAAATTATTATTATATTTGTATCGTGAAAAAGGACACAACAATAGCGGCCAAAGGGTCTATGTGTCGTCGCTTCCGTGGGCTCAGGGCTCTCGGAGTGGCGATTTTGTTGTTGTGTCTTGTTGTCGGCATCAAGGCCTGTGTGAGGGATGATGCCCAGCTGCGCATCGTGGATGAGGCTCGCAAGATTGCACGGACCGACTCGGAGGAGGCTCTTCGTCTCATCCGAAGTGTCGACCGTGGTGCGTTGCGTAGCGACGAGGCTCTGGCGCGCTATGCGTTGGCATATAGCGAGGTGTGCTACTACGTGGGCATCGACTCTGATAATGACTCACTTACGCGTATAGCAATAAACTATTACGACGACCGCAAGGAGTACGAGGAGCGTGTTCGTGCCTTCTACTACCACGGCCTTGTGAAGCACACCGCCAACCAGCTTCCCGAGGCTATGCTCGCCTATATGGAGGCCGAGTCGTCGCTTTCGGAGGTAGATAATCCCTACCTCGAGGGTATCGTTCACCGCGCTAAGGGCGACATCTATGGCGAGGGTTGCCTCTATAATAACGCCTACGAGGAGTATATGCAGTCGCTCGACTGCTTCGAGCGTGCCGGTCTCGAGGAGCAAATCGCCTATGCGCGCTACGACCTCGGCCGCTTTGCCCTCGCGCAACGTAAGTACGAGGAGGCCGAAGAGCACCTTATGGCCGCCTACGACTACGCCATTGCCGTTGCCGACCTGTCATTCCTCCAGATTGTAATCTACGACCTCAGCGAGCTCTACGTCCAACAGGGCGAGTATGAGCGTTGTGCTGAGGTGCTCGATATGCACAAGGCGAGCGGCTATGAGATCTACGACCTCTCGCACCATAACTCGCTTATGGCCGTTATGGAGGCCGTTGAGGGTAACGAGGCTAAGGCTTACGAATATATCGCGCTTGCCGAGGAGTCCGAGCCGCGTAATGAGCTGCTAATCAGCTATGCAAAGTATTGTGTGAATAGGGTATTCTGCGACTACAAAGAGGCCCTCGTCTGGCTCGAGTGGTCGAACCAGCGTCAGGATAGCACCATCCTCAGCGTCTTGGAGCAGCCCGTGCTCAACTACCAGATAGGTATGCTTCAGAGCACCATCGAGAGCAAGGAGCGCGAGGCCGCACTCATTCACCAGCGTAACATCGCCATCTATGCCATCATCACCTGCGTGGTGCTGGCCCTCATCCTCTTTGTCTACCTGCGCTTCCAGAAGAAGAATCGCGACATACAATATTATATGGAGACCATCAACGAGCTCCAACTTACGCGTAACGATGGCGATAAGCAACTCGCCGAGGCTGTCGACCACCTCTATAACGACCGCCTTGTCGACCTGAACCGCCTGTGCGAGACCTACTACGACCATAACGACACGGCACGTCACGCCACCAAGGTGTTCGAGCAGGTGCGCCAGACCATCGAGTCGATCAAGAGCGACGAGGGTCGTATCGCCGAGCTCGAGGAGTTGGTGGACAACTGTCGCGGCGGCCTTATGTCGAAGCTCCGTAGCCAGTGCCCGAAGCTCAACGAGCGCGAGCTGAGAGTAGCGTTATATAGCTATGCTGGTTTTTCTTCGCGCGCAATTTGTATCTTTGTAGAGAGCAATCCGGTGGCTCTTTCGAAGATAAAATATCGAATCAAAACAAAAATCAAGGAGTGCGGTGGTCCCGATGCTGAAATGCTCCTCTCTGCGATGGTTGATCATTAGTAGCTGATTTTCAGCCATTTAGCCACCATTTCACAAATCGGTGTGATAATCCTCGTAACTGCCTGATAATCAGCGCGGAGAAAAACTCGGAATTTATATTTTTTCAACAGCCTGATTTTCAGCGTGTTACAAAACGCCTCGGGAAATCTTTTTTCACAAAAAATTTGGTCACATCTGACCTATGCTCTACCTTTGCACTCAGCAAGATGGGGGTAGTGGCTCTATGTCGTATGCCCCGCGAGGCGGAGGAGTGTCACTTTAATTTTTTCGTCTTTTCTTGTTCGGCAAAATCGGAGGTGATGGAGCTGCGATGCAGGGTTTGCATCGGAATTTTTTTGATGCTTAGGCTTCGGACCCACGGGTCTGAGAGAGCAACGACATATTTGGTTAATGTAATATTTGAGTGTGTCCCAGTGCTGTGCAAGGCTGTCCCCCACGTGAGAGGATAAGGTTGCGCAGCACACTTTTTTTGTCGTGTGATTTTTTATTTTGTAGGGGGCTTATCCACTTACCCGGGCGTTTGAAGTGGATGATTTAGGTGTCACACGTTTTACCGTTATGCCAATTCAGCGAGGGGCTTATCCGCTTTACCGCGCATTCCGAAGGTGCCTCTTGTGTGTCCTCCCATTTTGACCAATAAGCCCCATTTCCCTCTTATACATATATATATATATATATAAGTGCTGTCCGCTTTCCTGCGCGTTTCGAAGTGGCTGTTTGGGATGACAGCTATGGCCGCCCGCACAATCCAGCGGCATTAAAACGGACGATGATACAAAAAGTAAGGCCCCAAAAGCTCTGGAAACCTTTGGGGCCTACTCTGTGGCTGCGATCTGCTATACTCTATTTGTAAAGCTGCAAGAACTCATCGGTGGTGTACTTCTTGCCCAATGGGCCGTAGTCACCCAGAGCCTTGTGCGCCATCTGCCTATCGGCCCCAGTTCTCGCGGTCGAGCGAGCGGTAGCCTATGGCCTCGGAGATATGTGCGGGTGTGATGTTCTCCGCTCCCTCGAGGTCGGCAATCGTGCGTGCTACCTTGATTATGCGGTCGTAGGCACGTGCCGAGAGGTTGAGCCTCGCCATTGCACGCTCGAGCAGCTCGGCCGATGGGCGGTCGAGTGGCGCGAAGCGTCGCAGCATCGCGCTGTTCATCATAGCGTTACAGTGAATGTCGAGCCCCTCGAAGCGGCGCAGCTGTACGTCGCGCGCCGCGACAACACGCTTGCGCACCTCTGCGCTCGACTCGGCACGCTCCGTCGTCGACATCTCGGCGATGGATACGGGCACGACCTCCACGTGTATGTCGATGCGATCCATCAGCGGCCCCGAGATATGGGCCATATAGCGATGCACGGCTGCTGCCGAGCAGGTACACTCCTTCGTCGGGTGGTTGTAGTAGCCGCACGGGCAGGGGTTCATCGAGGCCACGAGCGTGAAGCGAGCGGGGTAGTCCACCGAGTACTTCGCGCGCGAGATTGTTATGTGCCTATCCTCCAATGGCTGGCGTAGCACCTCGAGGACGTTGCGCCCGAACTCGGGCATCTCGTCGAGGAAGAGTACGCCGTTGTTGGCCAGCGACACCTCGCCCGGCTGTGGCGACTGGCCGCCACCGATGAGTGCCACCTGTGAGGTTAGGTGGTGAGGAGCGCGGAACGGACGTGTTGTTATGAGGCCACGCTCCGAGCCTATCTTTCCCGCCACGGAGTGTATCTTGGTTGTCTCGAGCGACTCGTCGAGCGTCATCGGCGGCATTATCGAGGGCATACGTCGTGCGAGCATCGTCTTTCCCGAGCCGGGCGCACCGATCATTATGACGTTGTGACCTCCGGCCGCAGCGATCTCCAACGCGCGCTTAACGTAGGCCTGACCCTTCACGTCGGCAAAATCCTCGACATACTCACCCTCCGCGACATCCTCATCCTCAACCACCGAGGGCTCTGCCACGGTGTAGGGGGCACGTCCCGAGAGTATCTCGCACATCTCCGCGAGCGAGCCTATGCCCACGGTCTCTATGCCCTCGACAACGACACCCTCGGCGACATTCTCCACGGGCATAAATACGCGACGGTAGCCCGCCTCGCGAGCCATAGCCACCAGTGGCAACACACCCTTTACGGGGCGCAGGTTGCCGTTGAGCGATAGCTCGCCGATGAACATCGAGTCCTCGAGCATATCTGTTACAATCTGCTCCGTTGCCGTGAGTATTCCCACCGCTATGGGCAAGTCATAGAGCGAGCCCTCCTTACGCAGGTCGGCAGGTGCGAGGTTTACGACCGTCTTTTTCGCCACGAGCCTATATCCCGAGTTCTCGAAGGCGGCCTGTATTCGCTCGTGACTCTCCTTTATGGTGTTGTCGGGGAGTCCCACGATGTAGAGGCCGAGGCCACCACCCGCGACGTTTACCTCGACGGTGACATCTACCGCCTCGATGCCTGCGATTGCTCCCGTATGTACCTTTACAAACATCTCAGTGAGTTATTTCGTGTTAGAAGGGTGCGATGTCGAATTCGTTGGGTATGCCCGACATACCGCTCGTGCCACCGGGTGCCTGACCCATTGGGGTGTTGCTACTCGACGAGAAGTCGTCGTAGCTCTCCTGCGGGTAGTTGTTGCGGTCGTTCATCGCCGTGGCGGTCACCGAGGCATCTGCATCGGCAAACTTAGCCTGCTCCTTGATGAATCGCAGAGGCACGTCTGTCACCTCGCCGTTACGGTGCTTGGCGATGATTATCTCGGCCATACCCGCCGTGGGCATATTGTTCTCGTCGACCGTGAGGCCGTAGTACTCGGGGCGGTGGATGAATGCCACGACGTCGGCATCCTGCTCGATAGCTCCCGACTCACGGAGGTCCGATAGCTGCGGACGCTTCGAGCCTCCGCGGTTCTCGACATTACGGCTCAGCTGCGAGAGGGCGATAATCGGCACGTTTAGCTCCTTGGCTATGGCCTTGAGCGTACGCGATATGAGCGACACCTCCTGCTCGCGGTTGCCACGTGTCTCGGGCGTTGCTGCTGTCATCAGCTGCAGGTAGTCGATGATGATTAACTGTATGTCGTGCTGTGTCTTTAGACGTCGTGCCTTCGAGCGGAACTCGTACACCGAGAGTGCCGGCGTGTCGTCGATATAGAGTGGAGCACGTCCGAGCTCCACGGTGTTCTTCTCGAGGTGTGTCCACTGTGCGGCAGTGAGGTTACCCGTGCGCAGGTCCTTGGAGTTGAGCTGCGTCTCGGCCACGATGAGTCGGTTCATCAGCTGCACCGACGACATCTCCAACGAGAAGAATGCCACGGGGGTCTTGAACTCCACGGCCATATTGCGTGCCATCGTGAGCACGAAGGCAGTCTTACCCATCGAGGGACGTGCCGCGATGATGATAAGGTCCGAGGGCTGCCAGCCGAGTGTCACGCTGTCGATGTCGGTAAATCCCGAGCGCACGCCGTTGTACTCGCCGGCGGTCTTCGATGCCTCCTCTATCTGAGCCAACGCCTTGCGCAGGATGTCGGATGCTGCGAGCACGGAACGCTTTACGTTACCCTCCGACACGCGGAATATCTCCTGCTCGGCAAAGCCGATGAGCTCCGTGACGTCGACCTCCTCGTCGTAGGAGCGACGCTCGATCTCCGTTGCCGAGCGGATGAGCTCGCGCTGCACATACTTCTGTGCGATGATCTTTGCGTGGAACTCGACGTGTGCCGCCGATGCCACCTTCTGTGTCAGCTCGGCGAGGTATGCCGCGCCACCCACCTTCTGAAGCTCCTTCTGCGCCTTGAGACGCTCGGTTACGGTGTAGAGGTCGATGGCCTTCATCTCGAACGACAGGTCCTGAATGGCCTTGAAAATCGTGCGGTGCTCCTCGAGGTAGAAGGTCTCCACCTTGACATACTCCTGCACGTCGATGATTGCATCCTTCTCCAACATCAGCGCGCCGAGCACCGCTTGCTCGAGCTCTGTGGCCTGAGGGGGTACTGTGCCGTCGATGCCGGTCAATCGTGCGAATGCCTCGCTATTGTTCTCCGATGCTTTCTTATACTGTTTTGCCATAGTGTTCCGATTTAAGCAAGCACAAAATTACGCATTTTATCGCAAACGACAACGCTTAAAATACCACTATTTATTAATAGTTGTTCGACAGTTATAAACAGCGTTATTAACAACGGTCGGCAAATTTTTGGCAAAGCACAATGTCGGCGATTCGATTATTTTTTCTATCTTTGCCACGGAATGCATACAGTGTTCCACCAATAATGAGAGAGATAAAATACTGTACCCCAACATTTTACTCGGTTCGTTTCCCGAACCTTCTACGACGTAATATCTCAACCAACTGGGAATCGTAATACCCCTGTTATCATAGCGTAGCCGCCTGTCTATCACACATTGCATTCGACACTTCGAGCGAGGTGCCGATGGCTGTGTTGTTGTGTTTTACGGTGTGGCTACGTTGCCCTTCAGTCCCGCGATAGGATAATCACTAAATAATCTACACTAAAGATGAAACGAAGTATTTTGATGGCACTGCTCACTGCGGTGCTATGTGTGCCGCCGCTCGATGCTGTGGCGCAGGAGAGCCGCAGGCTCACCATCGACGAGCTCTTCGCGCTTGCCGAGGAGAACTCAAAGAGGATTGCCGCCGAGCGCGTGGCTGTTGCCGAGGCCGAGGCTGCCGTTACGGAGGCTCAGGGTGGCCGCCTGCCCGACCTCTCGGTGTCGGCCTCGGCGAGCTTCTTGGGTAATGGCACGTTGGCCGACCGCGACTTCACGAATGCTGTGAATGTCGAGATGCCGCACTTTGGCAATAACTTCGCCGTCGAGGCCTCGCAGCTAATCTATGGCGGTGGTGCGGTGTCGAACTCCATCGCCCTCGCGCGCTTGAAGCAGGAGATGGCGGGCGTCAACCTCGACGCTACGCGCTGTCGTGTGCGCTTCCTGCTCTCGGGCTTCTTCCTCGAGTTGGGCAAGATGCGCAACATCCTCGAGGTCTACGACCGTAACATTGCCCTTGCCGAGGAGCTCATCGCCGATACGGAGGCGCGTTGTAGGGAGGGTGTCGCTTTGGATAACGACCTCACGCGCTATGAGTTACGCCTCCAGCGTCTCGAGCTTGCACGCACCGAGGTGAAGAACACCATCCGCATCCTCTCGACCGAGATAGCAACGACCATCGGCCTCGACCCCACGACCGACATCATCCCCGAGATTGCGACGGCGGAGCTCGCGGCAGTGGCAACCACCGAGGAGCAGTGGCAGAGCCTCGCCGCGGAGAGTGCCTACGAGCTTAAGCGCGGTGAGCTTCAGGTGGCTATGGGCGAGCGTGCCGAGGAGTTAGCGCGTGCCGAGCGTAGGCCGAGTGTCGCGCTTGTTGCCGCCAACCACTTCGACGGCCCTATCACCATCGAGGTCCCCGTCATCAACAAAAATTTCAACTACTGGTATGTTGGCGTTGGCGTGTCGTTTAAGCTGTCGTCGCTCTACAAGAGCAATCGCACGATACGTCGCGAGCAGATTGCCACCGACCATTCGCGTCGTGCTTTGGACGACGCCCGCGAGCGTCTCGAGCTCGCCATCCACAGCGACTACATCCGCTACGAGGAGGCCTTCATCGCCGCCGAGACCTACCGCAAGGGTGTGGAGCTTGCCCAGAGCAACTACCACGTCATCGAGAAACGCTACAACAACGACATCGCGCTCATCACCGATATGATCGACGCTGCCAACCAGCTCCTCGACGCCGAGCTTCAGTTGGCCAACGCCCAGATCACGATCCTTGTGCGCTACGCTAAGTTGCAGGCTACAGCCGGCATTTTGTAAAAGAGTAACCCAAAAACAGAAGATAACATTATGAAACACAGAACAAAGAAGAGAATCTATAACGTCTTGGCCATCGCGCTGTTGGCCGTGGCTATTGGCTGGGTGTGTGCAAAGTTTGTCCACCTCGGCAACGTGGAGTTTACCGAGAATGCTCAGGTCGAGCAGCATATCGTGCCTGTCGATGCCCGCATTCAGGGCTTTGTCAAGGAGGTGCGCTTCGGCGAGTATGAGAGGGTTGAGAAGGGCGATACGCTCCTTATTATCGAGGATGCCGAGTTCCGCCTCCTCTTGGCTCAGGCCGAGGCGAGCTACCTCAACGCCACGACAGATAAGGATGCTATGCACAACGTGATATCGACCACGCAGAGCAACATTGCCGTGACGAATGCCACGCTCGAGGAGGCGCGCATACGCCTCGATAATGCTGAGCGTAACTACCTGCGTTTCAAGAATCTGTTGGCCGACGGTGCCGTCACACGCCAGCAGTACGACGATATGGAGACGGAGTACGAGGCGGCGAAGGCTCGCTACGAGGTTCTCCTCAAGCAGCGTGCCTCGGTTGAGGCTGTGGGTCGCGAGCAGAACACGCGCCTCGGTCAGAACGACGCAGGCATCGCCGTGGCGGAGGCAGCCCTCGACCTCGCACGCCTGAACCTGTCGTACACCGTTGTCATCGCACCTTGTAGCGGCACGACGGGCAGGAAGAATATCCACGTGGGCCAGCTCGTCCATCCGGGTCAGAGGATCGTCGACATCGTCGATGAGTCGGAGAAGTGGATCGTTGCGAACTACAAGGAGACGCAGATCGAGCATATAGCTCCGGGCTCGGAGGTGGAGATCGAGGTCGACGCCGTGCCGGGCGTGACGTATCGTGGTGTTGTGCGCTCGCTGTCGCGCGCCACGGGAGGCAGTATGTCGATGTTGCCGCAGGATAACTCGTCGGGCAACTTCATCAAGATCGAGCAGCGCATCCCCGTCCTCATCGACTTCACGGAGGATAACGCCGCAGAGGATCTCGAGCGCGTGGGTGTGGGTATGAACGTCGAATGTAAGGTCTTGTATTAGGCGATGAGCGGACATCCTATAATGCCGTTCTCGATACCACAGATGAAGGACTTCGTGCCCGAGGCCCTTCGTCCGTGGATCATCGTCGTGATGGTTATCGTCGTGCAGCTCTCGGGCGGTGTCTATATGGCTGCGGCGGGCGAGATGGTGGGCTCGACGGCTCTGCTTCAGGAGGACGTTATGATGGCGGGCTACGCCTCGTTGGTGGGTATGGCCCTCTTCTTCCCGATAATGTTCCGCCTGCGTAGTGCCGTGCGACCTAAGACCGCACTGTCGGCCTGCTTCTCGGTGATCATCGCCGCCAACCTTGTGGCTATGCACACCACGAGCGTGCCTCTGTTGGTGGGTGTCTCGCTTGTTGCGGGCTTCTTCCGTATGTGGGCAACGCTCGAGTGCAACTCCACGATCCAGCTGTGGATAACCCCCACGCGTGACCTCTCGGTCTTTTTCTCCTACGTCTACCTCGTGGTCAACAGCTGCATCCAGCTCTCGGGCATCGCAGCCATCGGCCTCTCGGCGTGGGCATCGTGGCACTATATGCACTGGGCTATCATCGCCCTGCTCCTGCTTATGTGGATCGTTGTGCTGGCCATCTTCAAGGGCTGTGCCGTTATGCCGCGCCTGCCGCTACTGGGTATCGACTGGTTGGGTATGGCCATCTGGGGCTTCTGGGCTATGTCGGTGCTCTTCATCTGCATCTATGGCGAGCACTTCGACTGGTGGCAGGGCGCACCTATCCGCCACGCCACACTCTTTGCCGTGGTGTCGCTTGTGATGAACCTCGTGCGTGCCTCGTTTATCCGACACCCCTACGTGTCGCTTAAGACGCTGTCGTTTCGGGTGCTGCCCATCGTCATAGGCATAACCATCGTGGCCGACGTGATCCTTGCCCCGTCGCATATCTTCGAGCACGCACTTATGGAGGGCATCCTCGGCTACGACGCGCTGAATATGATATCGCTCAACTGGGTGGCCCTCGCGGGCACGGTCGTGGGTGCCGGCTTCACGTGGCTCACGTTTGCACGTCGCAAGTGGACCTACCAGCGTATGATGGTCATAGCCTTCTCACTGCTGCTCCTCTACGTCGGCTACTTCTACTTCGCCATCGACTACAACATCCCCTACGAGGCCCTCATCTTGCCGGTGTTCGTGCGCTCGGTGGGCTATACGATGCTAAGCATCGTGATCCTCACGTCGCTCACACGCCTGCCCTTCCCCACGCACTTCACGCAGGGCGTCGGCACGCTCAATATGTTTAGTGCTGCGCTGGCCAGCGTCATCGGCACGGCCATCGTCGGACGTGTGATGAAGTGGATGGTTACGCGCAACGCTATGCTCCTCGGCTCGGAGGTCGATGGTGTGGCGCATGACACGCTGCGCTCGATGTCGCTCCCCGAACTCTTTGGTGCCGTGCAGGTGCAGGCCCTCATCGAGGCTATGAAGGAGATCTACGGCTGGCTCATCGTCGTGGCCATCGCCGTGCTCATCGTCCTCACGCTCAGGGTGAGCGACATACGTCCCGACAAGGTTATCCAGCCGACGTTCCGACGCATCTCGCTGCTTATGCGCCGCGAGCTTCTGCAACGCCTGCGTTACAGGCGACAAAAGCGCAGCGCACTAAATAGTAATGAGTAATTAGTTGTGAGTAACGAGTAATTATGGTTTGGGGGTTTAGGGTGATTTGTGGTTATCTTTGGTAGCACATCCCTAAGCCCCCTGACCTCTTTTTTTCTCTCCCCGCACCTCGCCACCACCCCCAACATAACTACGATAGCACGCCCTGCACAACTAATTAAAAATTACTAATTACTAAATACTAATTAGGATTTACAAAAAAATCACTATCTTTGCTTATTCAAACCAAAAGTTATGATATCGATAGAGGTTATTCGTAAACCCATCCTTGCCGACTTGGAGGCCTTCGACAACTTCGTGGCGGATAATTTCAGTGCCGAGGGTGAGATGCTTCAGGATATGCTCACCTACGCACTTTCGTCGCGTGGTAAGGGTGTGCGCCCTATTCTCACGATGCTCGCAGCCTCGATGTGTGGCTCGACCGCAACGACCGACGATGAACAGTGTGGCCGTGAGCGTCATTGCTCGAAACGCACCTACCTCGCGGCTATGCTCGTGGAGATGATACACACCGCATCGCTTATCCACGACGATGTGCTCGACGGTGCCGACGAGCGTCGCGGTAAGCCCTCGGTGAATGCCAAGTGGCAGAGCGATACGGCCATCATTCTGGGCGACTATATCCTCGCCCGCACGATGTCGCTCGGTATGGCCAGCGCGCAGTACGACCTGGTGTCGTACGTGGGCTCGGCTATGGCAACCCTCTGCGAGGGCGAGGTGTTGCAGAGCCAGCACGCCAACCGCTTCGACACCACGCGCAACGACTACTTCGATATCATCTACCGCAAGACGGCGAGCCTCTTGGGCGTTGCCGCTGCCCTCGGTGCCCTGTCGGTTGGTGCCTCGAGGGAGGAGGTCGACCGTATGCGTAAGTTCGGTGAGGCCATCGGTATGGCGTTCCAGATTCAGGACGATATCCTCGACTATAACCGCCAGAACAATACGGGTAAGCCCGTGAACAACGACCTCCGTGAGCATAAGATCACGCTGCCCTTGATCGAGGTTATGGAGCGCGAGACGGCGGAGCGTCGTGCGGAGATTGTCGCCTCGTTGCGACGTTGCGATGTTGACGAGGCCGCTGTCGATGAGCTTCAGCGCGTAGTCGACGAGGGTCGTGGTGCGGAGTTTGCGTCGGAGACGATGCACGCCTACCTGTCGCGTGCTATGCACCTCTTGGCCAAGTACCCCGAGTCGCCCTACCGCGCGGCGTTGATGAACCTCTGCACCTTTATTGCCGAGCGTGATAAGTAAGTCAAACCGTTAAAAATTATAGAATTATGAGTACACAAAAGAAAAGTAATCTACTCGCAATCATCGTGATGATTCTGCTCTTCGGAATGATCTCGTTCGTTACAAACCTCGCATCGCCTATGGGTGATGTGTTGAAGAACCAGTTTGACGTTGCTAACTGGATGGGTACGCTCGGCGTATTCGCTAACTTCATCGCCTACGCTTGTATGGGTATCCCTGCTGGTAACCTGCTCCAGCGTCGTGGCTACAAGTTTACCGCTCTTGCTGCCGTGCTCGTTGGTTTCACGGGCGTTGGCGTTCAGACTATCGCAGGTCTTTTGGAGGGCAACGCTGCCTTTGGCGTCTATCTGCTTGGTGCTTTCATCGCCGGTTTCTCGATGTGTATGCTTAACATCGTTGTGAACCCTATGCTTAACAAGCTCGCTGGCGGTGGTAACCGCGGTAACCAGCTCTTGCAGGTTGGTGGCTCGTTCAACTCGTTTATGGGTACTGCCGTTATCTTCCTCACGGGTGTCTTTGTACCGAGCATCGCCGATGCCGAGATTAAGCAGGTATTCCCCTTGATGTTCATCGCTTTGGCTATCTTTGCCCTCGCTTTCGTCGTTATTCTCTTTACGCACATCCCCGAGAATATTGCTGCCGAGGAGTCGAAGAAGAGCGACTCGAAGGTTGGTCCTATGTCGTTCCGCCACTTCGTGTTGGGTGCTGTTGCCATCTTCATCTATGTAGGTGTTGAGGTAGGTATCCCCAACGTGTTGCAGAAGTGGTTGCAGAATGGCGGCCTCAGCGTCGAGACAGGTGCCGAGGGTATCGCTGCTACGGTTGCTGCTACCTACTGGTTGTTGATGTTCTTTGGTCGTTTGGCAGGTGCTGCACTCGGTGCTAAGGTGTCGGCTAAGGCTATGCTTAGCGCAGTGTCGCTCGTAGGCCTCTGCTTGGTTCTTGGAGCTATGTTCCTCGATCCGGCCATCAGCGTTAACCTCCCCGTGTTCAAGGGAACCGATGGCTTCGGTATGGCTGAGGTGCCCATCAACGCTGCTCTGTTGGTGTTGTGCGGTCTCTGCACATCGGTTATGTGGGGCGGTATCTTCAACCTCGCTGTTGAGGGCTTGGGTAAGTACACCGAGAAGGCTTCGGGTATCTTTATGGCTTTGGTTTGCGGTGGTGGTATCCTTCCTCTCTTGCAGAACGGTATCGTCGACTGGACGGGTAGCTATCTTACAAGCTACTGGGTTATCGTTGCCGGCCTCGCATACCTGCTCTACTACGCATTGGTAGGCTCGAAGAACGTAAATACAGATATCAAGACCGAGTAAGCTCGCGTTTTCGATTTTCGATCAATCCGTTGTGGCTTCGGCCGCAACGGATTTTTTATTTACCCAAGACAGCCACCGCAAGACCACCACCCGCCACTGCACCACCTGCACCACCCGCACCGCACCCAACCCAACCCAACCCAAGCGCGAGCCACCCGCGCCGCCGCCCCGACTAATAATATAGTATATGGATCTCGCCATCAGCCGATAGAAATCTCCTGCAACGAGTCTCTATATTTATAGTGAGTCGACACAGCCGTTGGGGTTGTTCATCAAGATTCATCAAATTAATATCTGTATTTCTATGGCAAAGATTGTTAAGATTACGCGTGGCGAGTGGTTTTCCATCCAGCGCGAGCGAGCACGACAGAAGGGCTACTATTTCGTTGAGGATTTGGGTTATTGGTCGGAGAATGACCGCGAGGTCTACCTGAAGTACCACCAGCCTTTGAGGATACTATATATCCACGGATTATCATCCTCGGGCTCCTCGGCCACGGCCGAAAGTCTACGAGGTTTCCTGCCCGACGATACGATACTCTCGCCCGATCTGCCTGTCGATCCGCAGGAGGCCGTGAAGATGCTTCGTGAGTTGGTCGAGCGCGAGCAGGTTGACATCGCCATTGGCACCTCGATGGGTGCAATGTTTGCCCAGAAGCTGAGGGGCGTCAAGAAGATTTTAGTCAACCCGTCGTTCCACGTCTCGCGCTCTATGCGCGATAAGTTGGGCGTCAACGAGTTCTTCTCGCCACGTGCCGATGGCGCAACGCACTACGAGATTACCGAGGAGCTGTGCGACAGATACGAAGAGCTGGAGCGCGATCAGTTTGATGGTCTCACCGACGAGGAGCGTGAGATCACCATCGGACTCTTCGGCGTGACAGACGACGTGGTCAACTGCGCGGAGGAGTACAAGCAGCACTATACCCACTTCGGCAAATTCTTTGGAGGTCATCGTCTCACCGAGGCAGTTATTAATATTGTTCTGTTGCCCAAGATTGAGAAGTTTAGGGAGGAGATCCAGACGCTTGAGATCGACCCCTCGGGCGATAAACTTTTCCAGATATATATGCAGAGAAAGCAGAAGTCTCGCTCCTAATGCCGCGAGGTCTACGCACCCTCGTGATGGCACCCTCGCGATGGCACCTTCGTGATGGCAGCTTCGTGATGGCAGCTCGACGGCTGCCATCGCACCACCATCACGCTACCGCCCGCAAAAAGTGTTTGCGTAAAAAACACGCAAAAAATTTGGAGAATTGAAAAATCCTCCATACCTTTGCGTAAAATTAACGCAATAAGGTATGAGCGAACAGAACTATTGTTACAAGTATCCCCACCCGTCGGTGACGGCCGACTGTGTGATTTTTGGCTTTGATGGCGTGAGTATCAAGGTGTTGCTTATCGAGCGCGGTGTCGAGCCGTTCAAGGGTAAGTGGGCCTTCCCCGGAGGCTTTATGAATATGGACGAGACGGCCGAGGAGTGTGCACGTCGCGAGTTGGAGGAGGAGACGGGGTTGAGGGATGCCTCGGTCGAGCAGTTCTACACCTTCTCGGATGTGCGCCGCGACCCGCGCGAGCGAGTGATCACCGTGGCACACTACGCCCTCGTAAAGCTCTCGGAGGTCAAGGGTGGCGACGATGCCGCCTCGGCGCGTTGGTTTGCGATGGACGAGGTGCCGAGTCTCGCCTTCGACCACGACCGCATCCTGCGTATGGCCCTCAACCGCCTCAAGGAGCGCATCTGCTTCGAGCCCATCGGCTTTGAGCTACTGCCCGAGGTCTTTACGATGACCGAATTGCAGAACCTCTACGAGGCCATCTTGGAGGTAACGTTCGACCGCCGCAACTTCTACAACAAGATGCTTAAGCTCGGCATCCTTATGGAGACGGAGCCGCGCCCCGATGGAGCTGCGCGTCGCACGCCGACGAAGTATCGCTTCAACGCCGAGAAGTACGCCGAACTAAAACAAAAAGGCTTCAGACTGGAGTTTTAGTTATTAGGTAGTGCTTATCACATACCTTTAAACGGGTCCTTTAAACGGGTCCTCTAAAGAGTACCCTCAAACAATATCCAACCATACCATAAAATAATACCTATAATATGTACAATAGAAGATTTACTCCGGAAATAATCTCCGCCCTCGCGGAGAACGAGATATTTGTATTTGGCTCCAGCCTCAAGGGAGCACACGGAGGTGGTGCGGCACGCATCGCCCGTAAGTGTTTCGGTGCTGTGTGGGGTCAGGGTGTAGGCCTTCAGGGCCAGAGCTACGCCATACCCACGATGCAGGGTGGCGTTGCGACCATACGCCCCTATGTCGACGAGTTTATCGCCTTTGCCACGAGGAACCTCGAGCTTCAGTTCCTCGTGACGAAGATCGGTTGTGGCATTGCGGGCTTTCGCGAGGAGGAGATTGCGCCGCTCTTTGACGCGGCCCTCGACGTCGAGAATATCATCCTGCCTTTGAGTTTCGTGAAAATCATCGTGGCAGCGAGGAGTGAGCGTATTGTGAAAGATAAGATTCGCGGCTCGCTTATGGCGGGTGCTGCGGGCGATGCCCTCGGCTACGAGGTGGAGTTTCTCAGCCGTCGAGCAATCCTTGCGCGCTATGGTGAGCGGGGCATCACAAGGTTCGCACTCCACCACGGTAAGGCCCTGATTAGCGATGACACGCAAATGACGCTCTTCACGGCCAATGGCCTAATCAATTCGTGCTATCTACACGTAGAGCCGCAAAATGCCGTTACGCAAGCATACATAGAGTGGTACCACACCCAGGGTGGCAAAACTAACGGAATAAATAACTGCTGGATAGGCGAGATTAAGGCGTTACACTCGTTACGAGCTCCGGGCAATACTTGTATGTCGGCCCTCGGCGCAATCAGCCGTGGAGCGGAGCCGTGCAACAATAGCAAGGGTTGTGGCGGTGTTATGCGTGTGGCACCTGTCGGATTGTTCGCTGCGAGCCAGTTGGTGGCTTGTGGCCGGTCGTGGAGGGATGGCGACGTATTTACGCTCGGTGCGGAGTGTGCGAAGATTACCCACAAGCATCCGTTGGGATGGTTGCCGGCAGGGCTACTCGCCCACATAATCTACGAGATTGTCGAACGCTCCTTGTACAAAGAAATCGACCGAATGGAGTTTGAACATATAGTTGGCACCGCTGTCCACTATCTTATTGTCTTCTCCGATTCTGAAGATAGATTTCAGCTCCAGACGATGATCTTCAGGGCGTTGGAGCTGGCGCGTCAGGATATCTCCGACGTGGAGGCCATCCGCGAGTTGGGCGAGGGCTGGACGGGCGATGAGGCCCTTGCCATCGCTATCTACTGCGCGAGTCGCCATTTCGCGAGCGTGGAGGATGCGATTATCGCCTCGGTCAACCACGACGGCGATAGCGACTCTACGGGCTCGATCTGCGGTAACATTATGGGTGCGATCTATGGCTACGAGCATATCAAGAATCGCAACCTCTTCTGCCCCGAGGGCTGCAACCTCGAGGCGACGCTCGAGCTCTCCGATATCACCCTCGCGTTGGCCGACGACCTCGCGACGGGGTGCGTTATCAGCGAGTACGACCCCATCGACACCCCCGAGAAACATCAGTGGTACGAGCGTTACTCCTGTGCACGTCCCGCGGGTATCGGCGGCAGGTAGTGCGCAACGGGTAGACTTGGCGAAAAAATTTGGCGCGCGAGATAGATTCTCGTTGTCCGAGGGCTCTATATAAGCGAGGCCTGCGGCGGTTGCGGGCCGCAAGGAGAAACTAACGCTTAAAATTTATAAAACTATGTTGATTCTGATTTCACTTATCATCCTCGCCTACTGTGTCTTGGGTAAGGATGTCACGAGCCTTCTTGAGCGTGTCAAGAGCGTGGACTGGCGCGCAAAGATCAATGCCCTTCTCGACAAGCTTCGCCCGTGGGCACTTAAGGCTGGTCGTGTGGCCGCGCGCCCGCTGTTGCAGTTCTACTACGTTATGGACGATGACAGCACCTCTACGCTCGATCGTGTGCTTATCTATGCCGCCATCATCTACACGATCGTTCCCGTGGACTTTATCCCGCGCGTGGCGTATAAGCTCTTGGGTGTCTTGGACGACGGCGTTGCGATGCTCTACGTCTACAAGAAGATCAAGAACCGCATCACGCCCGAGATCAACGCCAAGGTCGAGGAGACGCTCAACGAGTGGTTCGGCATCGAGTACAAGCCCGTAGCATAGCGGCTCGTCACCGTGTCCGCAAACCACGGCAGCCGTTAACAGGCAATCGCGGCATCCTAAGTTTCTAAAAAACGTAGAAAATGACGTACCTCACAGATACTATATTTGTGGGGTACTATCATTTTTTACGCTATGAAGAAAACACTTATCTGGGGAGCTGCGGCTCTCCTTGTTGCCCTTGTCGTGTCGCTCATCTGGGTGGCTCGTCTCCTCGAGGAGAACCGTCGCCTTAGCAACAACCAACACGCTCTGCTTCAGAGCGTAACACTCTACCGCACCGAGGCGGGAGCATCGGCTGCACGTGTCGAGGCCCTCGAGCTCGAGGTTGTGGAATTTCGCGAATTCCGAGCTCGCGATGCCGAGGAGATCCGTTCGCTTGGGGTACGTCTGCGTCGTGCCGAGAGCTACGCCGTGACCGCCTCGGAGAGCCGCTATGAGGCCACCGTCGCCCTGCGCGACACCATCATCCTCCGCGACACGATCCGCGACACGGTGCGCCTCTTTGCCGATGGTGACGCGTGGAGCAACGTCGCTGGAGCCATCCGCGGCGACAGCCTGAGCTACTCCCTTAGCAGCGTCGACACCCTCCGTCAGGTGGTCCACCGCGTGCCGCGACGGTTCCTCTTTTTTCGCTACGGCACTAAGGGCATACGCCAGGAGATATGGTCGTCGAACCCCCATACCGAGCTCGTCTACACCGAGTATGTCGAGTTGCGACGTCGTGGCGCGAAGTAGATAAATATCGCCTATTTGCCACTTTTTTTCAATAAAAATTTGCAATCATTGAAATTTTTTGTAATTTTGCATCAATTGGAAAAAAGTGAACTTAAAATGCCGAAGGTACGTGAACAATTCGAGTATCTGAGAAAGCCCGAATGGCTGAAGATAAGCCTAAGGAGTACGGCTGATACAGCGGACGTCGAGCAGATCGTCGAGGGTCGCTGCCTGCATACTATATGCAGTAGCGGTATGTGCCCGAATAAGGCGGAGTGCTGGAGCCGTCGTACAGCCACGTTTATGATCTTAGGAGATATCTGCACTCGCAATTGTCGCTTCTGCGCCACGCAGACCGGCCGCCCCCTGCCCCCCGACGAGGCGGAGCCAGATAAGGTTGCCGAGAGCGTGAAGCTGATGGGCCTGAAGCACGTTGTTGTTACATCTGTCACGCGTGACGACCTCGAGGACCACGGTGCCCGCATCTGGGCCCGCACGGTGGAGGCCATCCGCAGGGATAATCCCAATTCAACAATAGAGCTCCTTATTTCCGATATGGATGCCCGCCCCGAACTTATCGACGTGGTGCTGGCATCGCGTCCCGATATCGTGGGACACAACATCGAAACCGTCGAGAGACTGACCCCTGAGGTGCGCTCACGTGCGAAGTATCGCACATCGCTCCGTACGTTGGAGCACATCGCACGCAGTGGGGCGGTGGCCAAGAGCGGCCTTATGCTGGGTCTTGGCGAGAGCGAGGAGGAGGTGCTGCAGACGCTTCGCGATTTGCGCGAGGTGGGTGTCAGCATCGTCACCCTCGGCCAGTATCTCCGACCTACTAAGGAGCACTATCCCGTCAAGGCGTATATCACTCCTGAGAAGTTCGAAGAGTACCGCATTGCAGCTCTCGAGATGGGTTTCAGCTATTGTGCGAGCGCACCTCTTGTGCGTTCGTCGTATTTGGCCGATGCCGCACTTGAAGCTGTAAATAAGGTATGCAGGAGGTAGAGATCAGAGATTTAAAGAGTATGGCGTATGGCGAGTGCTGGGAGTTGCAGCGTTCGCTCTTCGACGCGTTGTGTAAGAAGAAGCTCGCAAAGGAAGATGCCGGCGATGAGACGTGTGGCACCATCCTCCTTGTCGAGCACCCTGCTGTTTATACCTTAGGCAAGAGCGGTAACGAGGATAATATGCTCTGCACCGAGGAGCGATTGAAGGCTCTCGGCGCGGAGTTCTACCATATCGACCGCGGTGGCGACATCACGTTCCACGGTCCCGGGCAGCTTGTGTGCTACCCGATTATCGACCTCGACGCAATAGGCTTGGGCATCCGACGTTATATTGATGCCCTGGAGCAGAGCGTCATCGACCTTGCGGCGGAGTATGGCATCGAGGCTCACCGCTCGGAGGGTGCCTCGGGTGTATGGATCACCCGTGGTGCGCGCCTCGAGAAGCTGTGTGCCGTGGGCGTGCGTGCCTCACACGGCGTCACGATGCACGGTCTTGCGATGAATGTCTCGACCGACCTTAACTGGTTCCACCTCATCAACCCCTGCGGCTTCACCGATAGGGGCGTCTGCTCGCTTACGACGCTCACCGGCCGCGAGGTTACGATGGATGAGGTTAAGCCCAAGTTTATCAACCACTTAACGAAAAATTTAAATGTTAAATATAAAAAATAAACGTTATGCCCATAGAGAAAAGATGGGTTGTCAAGCCACAGGGCGCGCGCACCCTGGTGGAGGCTATGTCCTCACGCCTCGGTATGTCGCCAGTGCTTACCAACCTACTGGTTCAGAGGGGCATAGACACCGTGGAGAAGGCCAAGAAGTTCTTCTCGCCCGCGCTTCGCGACTTGCACGATCCGTTCCTAATGAAAGATATGGACCGCGCGGTAGCACGCATCGAGAAGGCAGTGAAGGAGCAGGAGACAGTTATGATCTATGGCGACTACGACGTAGATGGCACAACGGCTGTATCGCTCGTTTACAAGTTCTTGAGCCAGATAGGACACAAGAACCTGTTGTTCTACATTCCCGACAGATATGTCGATGGATACGGCATATCTATCCGCAGCATCGATCACGCTGTACGTAAGGGCGTAAAGCTGATTATTGCACTGGACTGCGGCATCAAAGCCGTTGAGAAGGTGGCCTATGCCAAGCAAAAGGGCGTAGATTTCATCATCTGCGACCACCATTTACCTGCCGAGGAGATCCCTCAGGCAGTGGCTGTATTGGATCCCAAGCGCACGGATTGTACCTATCCGTTCGACGAATTGTCGGGCTGTGGCGTGGGATTTAAACTCGTCGAAGCGTATGCACGACGCAACAACATCCCGTTCTCGGAGATCGAGCATCTGTTGGATTTGTTGGTCGTGAGCATCGCCTCGGACATTGTGCCTCTTGTGGACGAGAACCGCATTTTGGCATACTACGGATTGCGTAAGCTGAACTCTTCGCCGTCGAAGGGTCTGCTTTCGATAATCAAGATTTGTGGCCTCGAGGGCCATAACATAACCATCGACGACATCGTCTTTAAGATTGGCCCGCGCATCAACGCCGCCGGCCGTATGCGTATGGACGAGGACGACGAGAATGCCGCACCCTCGGGTGGCCACGCCGCTGTGAGCCTCCTTATCGAGGGTAACGAGCAGGAGGCTGCGAAGTTTGGCGAGGTTATAGACTCCTATAATCAGGATCGTAAGAGCATCGACCGCAACGTCACGCAGGAGGCCCACGACTATGTCGAGGCCAACCCCGAGCTCAAGGCGCGCAAGAGTATGGTTATCTATAACCCCAAGTGGATGAAGGGCATCGTGGGTATCGTGGCCTCGCGCCTTATCGAGACCTACTATCGTCCTACGGTTGTGCTCACGAAGTCTAACGGCTTTGTCACGGGCTCGGCACGCTCGGTTGCGGGCTTCGACCTCTATCAGGCCGTTGAGTCGTGCTCCGACCTTCTGGAGAACTTCGGTGGCCATATGTACGCCGCAGGTCTTACGATGAGGGAGGAGAACGTTGCAGCCTTCACACAGCGTTTCAACGACTATGTGGAGAAGAGCATCGACCCTACGACGCTCGTGCCGCAGGTGGATATCGACTGCGAGTTGCTCTTCTCGGAGATCACCGACGAGTTCCACCGCCAGCTTAACAGCTTCCAGCCGTTCGGTCCCGGAAATCCTGCGCCGGTGTTTATGACACGTGGCGTTAGCAACCGCGGTGATGCTAAGCTCGTTGGCGTCGAGTGCGACCACCTGCGTATGGACCTTATGCAGCGTCAGAAGCCGCATACGACGATTCCGGCTATTGCGTTCCAGCAGCCCACGCACTACGAGTGGGTCCGTGCCGGGAAGTCTATCTCGGTGTGCTACCAGATCGTGGAGAACCACTACCGCGGTACTGTCAGCAAACAGCTGAGAGTCAAGGATATCAAGCCCGAGAGGTAGGGCTGCTTACCAGAGGGGTGAGCATAGAGTAGAAGTTCGACGGAGGCTACGGCTGTCCGTCGAATTTTTTATATGTCAGTCTATGAAAATATGAAATCAAGATAATGTTGTTTTGAAAATTTTTTATAAATTTGTAGCCATAAAACAAGGATAAAATATTCAGCCTATGAAAGTATATAAATTTGGCGGTGCCTCGGTCAAGAATGCCGAGGGCGTGCGCAACCTACATAACATCGTGAGCGGCGAGAAGGACCTCTTCATCATCGTCTCGGCGATGGGCAAGACCACCAACGCCCTCGAGGGTGTATTCGCAGCTATGCAGCAGGGCAACGAGCCTCTGGCTATGGAGCGTATAGACGAGAGTTATGCCTACCACCGCAGCATCATCGACGACCTTATGGGTGCGGATGTCACCATCGAGCAGGTCGACCTCCTCTTCAAGCAGCTGCGTAACACGGTGCGCAACACCATCTACCGCCCCTCGGATGCCGAGCTGTGGTACGACACCATCGTGGCCTTCGGCGAGTTGGTCTCTACGACCATCATCTCGAACTACCTCAACGGCCACGGCGTCGCCAACCGCTGGGTGGATATGCGCCGCGCCTTCCTCACCGAGCAGCGACACAAGGACGCCAACGTCAATATCGAGGCTACTGCCGTGCGCCTCAAGCGCGAGATTGAGGATAGCGAGGTGTCGGTATTCGTGGGTCAGGGCTTTATCGGCGGTGCTCCCGATGGCACGACGACGACGCTCGGTCGCGAGGGCTCGGACTACTCGGCGGCCATCGTTGCCAACGTCCTCGATGCCGAGTCGATGAGCGTATGGAAGGATGTCGACGGCATCCTCAATGCCGACCCCAAGATCTTCCCCGATGCCAAGAAGCTCGATCGCCTGAACTATATGGACACCATCGAGATGGCATATAGCGGTGCGCAGATCATCCATCCCAAGACCATCAAGCCGTTGCAGCAGAAGAACATACCGCTCTACGTGCGACCCTTTGGCGACAAGACCGCGCCGGGCTCGGTGATCACGGGCGACGTGGAGCGTGCCTACGAGCCCATTATGATTCAGAAGAGCAATCAGGTGCTTCTGAACCTCCACTCGCGCGACCTGTCGTTCGTCTTGGAGGAGAAGTTCGCCAAGGTGTTTACAACGTTCGACAGCCACCGCATACGCATCAACCTCGTGCATAACTCGGCCGTGAACCTCTATATGGCTGTCGATGCCTCGTGGCATATCGACGATGCCATCTCGGAGCTTCGTGCCGAGGGCTTCGATGTCGACAAGATGGAGAATGTCGAGATGGTAACCATCCGTTACTACAACGACGAGCTCTATCGCCGCTACGCCTTCGACGAGCGCATCATCATCAAGCAGACAACGCCACACTCACTACGTTTCGTACGCACAAAATAGTCTTAGATATGAAGATGAAACAACTCTTTGGAACACTCTTTTTGGCCATATCGTTCATCGGCACGGCCAATGCTCAGCTGCTCTATCGTGTGTCGGGCAACGGCCTCGAGGAGCCATCGTATATTATTGGTACTTACCATCTTGCGCCTGCATCGTTTGTCGACGATATCCGCGGTGCGCACGAGGCTATGGCCGCTGTCGAGCAGGTGTACGGCGAGGTAGATACCGAGAATCTCGACCGTGCCCAGCAGCTTATGCTCGAGGCTATGATGCTGCCCGAGGGCCGTCGTATCGCCGACCTGTTTACCGAGGATGAGATGTCGCGCATCAATGCCTACGTTCGCGAGGTTATGGGCGTCGACCTTAGCAACCCGTTCGTGGCCGAGCAGTTGGGACGTATGCGCCCCTCGGTGCTCGCCGTGCAGCTCTTGATGCTTCAGTATATGAAGATTACGCCCGACTTTGATGCCACAAACCTCATCGACGAGTACTTCCAGAAGGAGGCTCACAAGGTGGGTAAGCGTGTCGGAGGTTTCGAGAGCGTGGAGTTCCAGATGGAGCTGCTGTATGGCGAGAAGAGTGACGAGGAGGAGCGCGACGAGCTGCTCGAGTTGGTGGATAACAATGCCGAGACCTTCGCCACGATGCAGGAGATGACCGAGGCCTACTTCTCGTTCGATATGAAGAGCATCCGCAGCCTCACGGAGCGCGAGCTCCACAATGGCGATATGACGCTTGAGGAGTTCAAGGAGCTCATCACCGACCGTAACCGCCGCTGGGTTGAGGCTATGCCCGAGGTTATGCGCGAGGCCCCGACGCTCTTTGTTGTTGGTGCGGGACATCTGCCTGGCAATGAGGGCGTTATCGCTCTGCTCAAGGAGGCAGGATATAAGGTTAAGCCCGTGCGATAGAGGGCGTAGCTGGGACGAATAGCGCGCGATGGGGTGTTGCAAAGCGCATCGCAAGGTGGGGTAATGACCCTGACGAACCCGCACCGTTACCCTCACGCCGAGAGTCCTTCGAGTAAATTGTTGAGCGGCTGACCACTATGTTGTGTCCAGCCGCTCCCCTTATACAAACTAATTAACTAACAATTCATTCCCTATGAGTCTCGGTCGTTATTCTACGGTGATTGTAAACTCGTTGTAGACGTTGCCCCAGTTCTTGATGGCGATGATGTAGTCGCCCGAATGCTTCGGTATCCACTCGCAAACGCATACGTCGAGTTCGTCGCTATCTTCGGCAATCACGTTGGCATCGCTGTCGAAGATATATACGTCCAGATCGGTGTCGCCATCGCCAATCACCACCACCTTTGCGGGCTTCAGAGCACGGGCGTGGTAGGTGTAGTAGGTAATTTTGCCGGCCTCTACGCGGTCCGTATCGCTATCGTGCTCCACGCTCTCGATGCGAGTCTCGGTGTTATTGTCGTCTGCCGTCGTTGCGGCCTCGGCGTTCTGAGCCGTGAAGAGGAGTGCCGTGGCTGTAAGGATAGTAAAAATATTCTTCATAATCGCAGTGTTTTAAGTTTAACGTTTGGTTGTTTGTTGTAGCCTCGTTCATCAGGCTTTCTGTAATTATAGAGTACGATATCTGCAAAAATCTAACACACGACCCGAATATTTTTCTCTTTTCTCTCCTCCCGCCACGCTATACATATATATACAACAAGGCCGACTAACAAGCCCTCGCGGACTCCTTACTCGGCCTTAATCGGTGTTAGGACCGAGTAATTACTCAGCAACAACCTTCTCAGCGCAGCACTCGCCCTCGCAGCAAGCCTCAGCCTCAGCGCACTCGCCGCAGCACTCCTTGCCCTCAGCGCACTCGCCGCAGCACTCCTCGCCCTCAGCGCACTCGCCGCAGCACTCCTCAGCCTTCTCAGCCTCGCACTCTGCGCAGCACTCAGTTGCGGGAGCCTCCTCCTGAGCATCCTCAGCCTTCTTCTGCTCGCCACCGCAAGCAACCATTGATACAGCAGCAAACAAAATTGCAAATGCAAAAATCTTCTTCATAGCTATAAAGTTTAAATTACGTAATTTTTGTCACTGCAAAATTATAAAACACATTTTATTTGAGCAACAATTTGTAGATAAAATGTTATATATGTTGCAAAAAAATTCATAAACGGCTGGTAAGTAGGGGCTCGCCTGCGCCTATTTATGCGTTATCGAGTCGCGCGGAGCACCCTCCTCGGCGATGGCATTTTGCAGGTCGGTGAGCTTGATCACCTCGCGCTTGGGGAATGCTTTGGGGTAGAGGCTCGCTAACTCTGCCATAAGAATCTGCGCCTCCTCCATCGTCAGACAGTCGCCCACCGATACCTTGAAATAGGGGCTCTCGTAGACTAAGTAGGAGTTGATGTGCGGGAAGCTCTTTTGGAATGTCGAGTGTACCTTCTTGGCGTTGTCACCCGCATACTGGCCATTGTCCGAGAATATCACCACGCGGTAGCCATTCACCTGCTTGGGGCGTGTCTGTGCCTCGACCGAGGCGATCGCCTCTCTTGTCGAGCCATCCTCTGTGACACGAACGTAGGTGCCATCCATCGTGCGCGACGCGAGCGTCGAGCGCATCGACTCGATACTCTGTGCCGAGACATCGAGCGTAGTGATTATCGCCACGAGGGCGAGTGTGAATCGTAAAATGCGTGTCGCCATATATCCTTCAGTTTTATCCGTTTTATACTTTTGGGCTAACGTCCGCCCCGCCTAAATATTGCCACCCTGCCGTTACTCCACGAGCGCGGCGGCCTCGGTGATGAGACGCTTCGAGAGAGCGAAGTTATCGAAAATTTCCGATATGGCAATGTCCTCGCCCGAAAAAGTGCGCCTGAGGAGCCACGTGCCGCCACGCAGATGGTACGTGACGGTTATGTCGGCATAGTCGCCCGCAGCTATGCGCCGAAGTATCGCCGCGGTGCTCAGCGTGCCCGCACTCCGAAACCTCAGCGGCAGGAGCAGCTCCGCGCTGTGACACTTAGGTACTACCACTCGGTCGCGTAGCGATAGCGTCACCTTGCGAACTCCGCTCACAGCGATCTCTACCTCGCAGCTCTTCACTACCAAGCGTCGGCGTGTGGTGTTGTCCACCTCCACGTAGAGGTTCGCCCCCGTTGTCGAGAGGTGTGTTATGCGTGTGATGCCCTCGATGCGTAGCTCGCGTGCCTCCTCCGGGCATTGTGCCGAGAGGGGCGATGCGCCGAGAAGCACGCCGAGAAGCAGCATTATGGGTAGCAGTCGCGACATAGCCTCGGCCGTTACTTCGTTGCCTCGTAGATGTACGCGATGCCGAAGCTCTGCGAGCGACGCTTCACGTTGCTAAAGCCCACGCCCTGAAGTATCTCGCAGAAACGCTCGGGCGAGGGAAACTCCTCCACCGAGTCGGGCAGGTAGGTGTATGCCTGCCTATCCTTCGATACGGCGGCACCGATGCGTGGCAGCAGACGGTGGGCATACTGCGAATATATCCAGCGTATCAAGCGGTTCTTAGGCATCGAGAACTCCAGCACGACGAGCTTACCGCCGGGCTTAAGCGTGCGGCGTATCTCGCTGAGACCGCGCTCCATATTCTCGAAGTTACGCACGCCGAAGGCCACCGTGGCGGCATCTATCGAGTCGGTCGCAACCATATCGAGGTTCTCGGCGTCGCCCTTCTCTATCATTATTCGCTCCTCGAGTCCCTGCTTCAGGATCTTTTGTCGTGCCACGGCAAGCATCTCCTCCGAGAGGTCGATGCCGAGAATCTGTGTGCGGTCGACCCTCTTTGCCATCGCTATGGCCAGGTCGCCCGTGCCCGTCGCCACGTCCATAATCTTGTGAGCCTTAGCGCGTCGCACGATGCGCATCACGCGTCTGCGCCAGATGCGGTCGATGTTTAGCGACATTATATGGTTTAGCTTGTCGTACGTCGGGGCGATGTTATCGAACATCTCCTCCACCTGCTCCTTCTTTGTCTGACTCTCGTTGTACGGTTTCATATCTAAATCAAATCTTATTCATATCTCATAATCTTGGCGGGCGATATCTTTGCCGAGAATGTCGCGGGCAGCAGCATCACGAGCGTCGTCATAGCCACTACGCCCACAATCGCCACACACCACCATCCCCAGCACAATGCCGCCGGTACCGCCTCGAGCAGATACCCCTCCGAGGGCAGTGGCACCACGGCCCACACGTGTTGCACGACAACGAGTCCTATTCCCACAATCGACCCCCACGCGACACCTCGTCCGAGGATGAATAGTGCCCTGAAGAGGAAGATCCTCACCACCGCGCCGCGCCGCATACCCATAGCTCTGAGCTCGCCAATCATACGCTCGCGCTCGAGGACGATGATCAGAAGCGACGTGGTCATATTGAGCAACGCCACCACAATCATAATCACCACCACGGCTAAGGCCGTGACGTTGTGCGTCTCCAACCAGCCGAATATGTCGGGAAATATCTGCTCCTCGGTAAATGCCTCAGCCTCAAAGCCTATGTCGAGGTACATATCGTAGAAGGCGTTGTTCAGCCTGTCGGCCACCATCCACCCATCTACGCCGTCGGCGAGCCATAGTTCGTAGCCCGTGACGATGTCGTTATCGCCATCGTATAGGCGTGCCACGTTGCGCATATCGGTGAGTACGAAGCCGTTGTCGATGACATCCACCCCCGTGTGATATATGCCGCAAATGGCAAACTGGTCGCGGAGCACCGCGCCTCGCCCGTCGACAAAGACCATCTCTATGCGGTCGCCCACCGTGGCATCCATCTTGCGTGCCACGCTCCGCGAGATGAGTATATCCTTGCTTCGCGGCTTGAGGCCTATGCGCGGGAAGCTGCCCTCCTTGATGCGTGCGTCGTAGAACGCCGTGCGGTAGAGCGTATCGACGCCCTTGAGCAGCACGCCACAGATGTTGTCGTCGCTCTTGAGCACACCCTCCTTAGCCGTGTAGGGCGAGAAGTGGGCGATGTCGCCACTGCCGAGGAGTGCCTCGACCTCGGCCCTACGCTCGATGCCTACGCCCGATACCACGCCGCCGCTCTGTGGTGCTGTCACCGTTATGTCGGCCCCCGCGCCCGAGAGTAGCTCGCGCAGGTCGTGCTTGAAGCCCACGACCACCGAGAGTGTGATGATGATGACGGCGGTGCTCACGGCCGTGGCTATGGTGGCCACGCGCTCCATAACGCCGGCTTTGGCTCCCTCGCGTCGACTCGACAGTCGTCGTGCTATGTCAAACTCTACTCTCACTCCTTAAGATGCGCTAATGGCTTGTGTTGGGATCGCTCGGTATATTATTAATACTGAAACGTATTGTATATCAGAGTGTTAATCCTGCATAAGTATCACGCCCGAGATGGGTGCCACGGCAATCTTGCCATCAACCGCATCGTAGCGACCAATGCCGCGTGGGATGATGCTCTCGCCATCGGCAATCCACTTGTACGAACCGGCCGGGATGTCAAACTCCACGTAGTCGCGCGAGCCGTTCATAAGCACCACGATGTTCTTCGCCGTGTCGATACCCTCGAGGTCGTGGAGCAGGAAGCCCACAGCTGCCTCGTTGTCTATGTCGATGAACGACAGGTGGTTGCGTACATCCTCGGCCGTGCCGAGCGAGAATGCGGGGTGTGCCTTACGCAGCGCGATAAGACCCTTTACGTACTCCACAAGGTCGCCATAGGTGTGCTTCAGCGACCAGTCTATGGCGTTGTACTTGTCGGGCATATTGTAGGTGTTCTTCTCGCCGAGCTTCGTGCGATACATCTCCTCGCCACAGAAGATGAAGGGTATGCCCTGTGACGTGAATACGCCGAGGTGGGCGAGCTTCGCCATCTTCAGACGCTCCTCCTCCGATGCCTCGGGCGAGAGGTGCTCCAAACGGTCGCGGAGGTTGTGGTCGTCGTGGCACGTCACGTAGCTGATATGTTGTGTGGGAGCTGCGCACCAAGCTGCCTCCGTGTGCTCTACCTCAGGGTGCTCAACGCCACCCACGATGCCGAACTTCAGAGCCTCCTTGTTACCCTCGACGCCGTGGATGAAGCCACCCTGCGAGAGGTCGAGCGTGCCACGTAGTGCGTTGCGTATGTCGTCCGAGAATGCCGCGATGCCGGGCATCTGGTAGGTGTAACGCTTGAATGCGAGCTTCGACTCGTCGTAGAGCGGAGCCGCTGCCGCCCATCCCTCGCCATAGAGCAAGATGTCGGGGTTGAGGGCCTCGAGGCGCGAGCGTATGAGCTTCATAGTCTCGATGTCGTGGATGGCCATCAGGTCGAAGCGGAAGCCGTCAATGTGGTACTCCTTGACCCAGTACTCGAGCGACTCGACCATATACTTACGCATCATCGGCTTCTCGCTGGCCGTCTCGTTGCCACAGCCCGAGCCATCGGCAAACGTGCCATCCTCGCGCATACGATAGAAGTAGCCGGGCACCGTAAGCTCGAAGCCGCAGTTCTCGGCTACGGTCGTGTGGTTGTACACCACGTCGAGCACCACGGCAAGGCCGGCGTCGTGCATCGCCTTGACGAGGGTCTTAAGCTCGCGGATGCGCGCCTCGGGGTCCGCTGCGTTGGTAGAGTAGGTACCCTCGGGGGCGTTGTAGTTCTTGGGCTCGTATCCCCAGTTATACTGGTCGGTAGGTCGCGACTCGTCTATCGAGCCGAAGTCGGCCGTGGGGAGCAGGTGCACGTGCGTTACGCCCATCTCCACGAGGTGGTCGAGGCCCGTCGCCAGTCCCTCCTCGGAGCGTGTGCCGCGCTCGGCCATACCGAGATACTTACCCGGATGCTTCACGCCTGCCGAGGCGTGTGCCGTCATATCGCGGTAGTGCATCTCGTAAATCACTATCTCTGAGGCTGGTATCTCGGGTGCACGGTCCGACTCCCAGCCCTCGGGGTTGGTGCGCTCGAGGTCGATGACAGCACCGCGATTGCCGTTTACGTCGAGTGCGCGGGCGAAGATTCCGGCAGTCTCCTTCAGCGGTTTGCCGTCGATTGTCACCTGAAAGGCGTAGTACATACCGCGCTTATCACCCTTCACTTGCGCCCTCCAGAGTCCATCTTCGGCTACGGTCATAGCCACCTCCTCGGCGAGGGTGTCACCCTCGTAGAGACGCACGGCGACCGCCTCGGCCGTCGGGGCCCATAGCTCGAACGTCGTCGCCTCGGGCGTATACGCCATCTCGTTAATGGGTGTTGTGGGGATCGTGTCGCTCTCCTCGGCTGGCTCGTTCGACGAGCAGGCGATTGTTACTATGGCTGCCACGAGTGCTATACCTTGCTGAATAAAACTATTGAGTCTCATAATCGTATGGTGTTTATATTTATCCATTTATAATATCTCTCTATCACGTGTATTAGAATCCATTTATACTTCTGCGTTAATCGAGATATTCAAACTTGTAGAGGTACGTTTCTTCGGACTCTTCTCCCGATGTATCTTCCGAGGAATATTCAACCTTGCAACTGGTAGGATATCCTTCCTCATCGTAGGTCCACTCATATTCGACATCGTATCTAAATCCATACACTGCTTCGCTCGTAGTCTTGGTGATAAAGTTGCTATTGGTTTTACCAAATAGTCCATTTGCTACGTCTAAGCCGTATCTGGGGGAATTCCAAATCTGGATATCGTAGTTCGAGCACTCAACTATGGCATTGATGTCGAGGTTGACAACATTCATCGGCTTGTCGTTATAGGCGTATGTTGTGTTCCACACGTTATTGGTAGTCACTCCATTCGATATTGTAGTATACCTACTGCCTACTATATTGCCATTGCTCCAGGTGTAAGTTATATTGTTTACTTCGTCATAGTGGTTTCCATAATAGGTCTTAACTGTATTGGTTGTAGACACCTTTATGTAGCCGTTATCGTCGTACTCGTAACTCTGTTTAAGTTCGCCAGCATCATCGTAATCCTCAGTATACCACGAGTGTGTGATGAATGTGACGTAGCCCCAATCGTTTAGTCTCCAACTTTTTTGTTCGGTATGATTTAAGCTGTTATGAGTTGTTAGCTCTATGGTGTTGTCGGTATACTCCATATCTGTCACAGTATAGCTGTAATCATCAGCCTGAGTGATACTCCTAAAACGACCTTCTTCGTCGTAGTCCAACGTAAATGAATACCACCAACTGTTTGCCTCGTCGGTTACAATTATTTTTGATATTATGCGTGTTTCTACGTTTGGCTGTTCAGGGATCTTACCATTGTCCTCTGCTGGCTCGTTCGACGAGCAGGCGATTGTTGCTATGGCTGCCACCACGGCGGTAGCACGAGCGATAAGAGTGTGTAGTCTCATAATTGTATAGCGTTTAGTTAATTTCGGCATCAATGTTTCATAATAATATTATTCGCACAAATTTAACTCTTATTTTCTCTTTTAGCAAAAACGCAGGCCGCTAAAACACGACAGCAGCAAAAATTTGTCATTTATGGAATTTTTCTTATCTTTACACCCTGATTCGTGCAACGCCTCGAATGTGTTGCCGATGATGTTGATTAAGAAGTGAGCAAACTATGAGAAGAACACTTATCCTTTTACTCGCCCTTGTGATGGCTATCCCGACCTTTGTCTCGGGTCCTGCCGGTGGCTACGACGAAGAGCTCTATGGTCGTGACCGCGTCCAGACGGACGTCAAGCCTCAGTTCGAAGTGAACGTCGGATTTATCACCGGCGGCAAACTAAAGACCAAGATCCAGAACCACGAGAAGGTTAAGACCAACCTGTCGCGTCCCTACCTCGAGCTCTTGGGTGGTGTGCGCCTCGGCGACTTCCTCTTTGCGGGCGTGGGTACGGGCGTGCAGTATGCCTACGGTGAGTGTCGTCTGGTGTCGCTCGCAACCGACCTCTCACACAAGGGTGCGCCCGAAACGTGGGGCTCGGTGAGCATCCCCATCTATGGTAATGTGCGCGGTTATATCCCCACGCGCTCGATCGTCGAGCCATATATCTCGGTGAGCATCGGTGGCCACGTTGTTGCCACCTCTAACTTCTCCGAGGAGGGCTACGGCAAGCTACGCGGTGGTCTGTTGATGAAGTTCGGCGCAGGCCTTAATATCGCCAACTTCAACCTCGGTCTCGGCCTTGCGTCACAGAATCTCGAGTGGATTGATGCCGAGGGTGTTACGATGTTTAAGGCGGGCAACAACGCTTTCTATGTCGAGCTCGGCGCAACGTTTTAGTCGTGTGGCGTGCGAGGCTCCGAAGCACAACGCATAGCGCGCAAGTCCGCAGATATTTTAGCGCGGTGTGGAAAGATTATTGAGTGCTACGCGCAAGTCCGCAGATAAAAAAACAGCCCGTCTGACGTTGGTCGGACGGGCTGTTCTTATCTTGCCTATCGATTAAGCCTCAGGAGCGATAGCCTCTGAAGGACATACGCCTGCGCAAGTACCGCAGTCGATGCACTTATCGGGATCGATAACCATGATGTCACCTGCTGAAATTGCCTCAACGGGGCACTCGTCGATACATGTACCACATGCAACGCAAGAATCTGAAATTTTGTAAGCCATAACTTATAGTTTTAATGAGTGATTTATTCTGTTCTTATCCAAGTAGCAAACCTCGCCGCCTTAATATCGCTCGTCGCCTTGCACCACAACAGCCGCCTCAGCCCGTCGCCTTGCACCACAACAGCCACCTCTGTTCGTCGCCTTGCACCACAACAGCCTCCTCAGCCCGTCGCCTTGCACCACAACAGCCACCTCAGTCCGTCGCCTTGCACCACAACCACCTCTCAGCCTGGCCACTTGGCGGGAGTTTGCCACCTTTGACAATGCAAATATACAAATTATTTTATAAAATCAAACCCTGTGTACGGAATTAATGCTTCGGGAATGCGAATTCCATCCTCCGTCTGGTTGTTTTCGAGCAGTGCCGCAACAATTCGGGGCAGTGCAAGAGACGAGCCATTCAGCGTGTGACACAGCTGAGTTTTGCGGTTGTCGTCGCGGTAGCGGAGCTTCAGACGGTTCGACTGGAACGACTCGAAGTTCGATACCGACGACACCTCCAACCAACGCTTCTGTGCCTCAGAATATACCTCAAAGTCGTAGGTCAACGCCGATGTGAACGACATATCGCCACCACAGAGACGCAGGATACGATAGGGCAGGCCGAGCGATGCCACGATGCTCTCGACGTGGGCAACCATAGCGTCGAGTGCCTCGTACGACTTGTCGGGGTGCGACACCTGCACGATCTCCACCTTGTCGAACTGGTGCAGACGGTTCAGGCCGCGAACATCCTTGCCATACGATCCCGCCTCGCGACGGAAGCACGGCGTGTATGCCGTCATCTTCACGGGCAGCTCGCTCTGCTCGAGGATCACGTCGCGGAAGATGTTGGTCACGGGCACCTCGGCCGTGGGCACGAGGTAGTAGCCGTCGGCCGTGGCGTGGTACATCTGACCCTCCTTATCGGGGAGCTGACCTGTGCCGAAGCCTGAGGCCTCGTTCACCATAATGGGAGGCTCAACCTCCTGATATCCAGCCTTTGTGTTGCAGTCGAGGAAGTAGTTTATGAGGGCGCGCTGCAGACGAGCACCCTTGCCCTTGTACACGGGGAAGCCGGCACCCGTGAGCTTCACGCCGAGGTCGAAGTCGATGATGTCGTACTTCTTGGCGAGCTCCCAGTGTGGCAACGCCTCACCCGGAATTTCGGTGTAGTTCTCCACGAGCTTAACGACGACGTTATCCTCAGCGGTACGACCCTCGGGGACGATGTCGGCGGGGAAGTTGGGGAGTTTTACTATCTCGTTCTGGAGCTCTGCTGCCACCTTGTCGGACTCCTCCTTGAGCTCTGTCGAGCGGGTCTTGAGAGCTGCCACCTCCTGCTTCTTGGCCTCGGCCTCCTCCTTGAGACCCTTGCCCATCAGTGCACCAATCTGCTTAGCAGCGGCATTCTGCTCGGCGAGGCAACCATCGAGCTCGGCCTGCAAGGCCTTACGACGGTCGTCGAGCTCCTCGATACGGTCAATGATCTGGGCGGCGTCCACGCCCTTCTTAGCGAGTCGGCGAATAGCCTCCTCTCTGTTATCGCGCAATTGCTTTAGTGTAAGCATAGAAATCAGTTTTTTTCGTATTCAACTCACAAAGGTACAAATTTTTTTCAAATACTGATTAGTAATAAGTAATGTTTAATTCGTAAAGAGTAATTTTTTTTGTGGGATTATGGGGACAACGAGGATAATTCCAGCCTCATAGTGTCTTATAGGAAGTCGTAGAAACATATCGGCCATCGGCCGAAGTGCTGAAGCACTCAATATTACTAATTTCTCCCTACTAATTACTAATTACTAATTAAAAATTCGTACCTTTGCACAATTATATACATATATGTAATGACCGAAAATATGAGATATATCGAGTTGCTGTGTCCTGCACGCGACTACCGCGCTGCCATCGCTGCCGTGGATTGCGGTGCCGATGCGCTGTATATCGGTGCCGAGGGCTTTGGCGCACGCCGTGCCGCAACGAATACCACCGAGGATATCGCACGCGTGGTGGACTATGCCCACCTCTACGGCGTGAGGGTATACGTCACGCTTAATACCATCCTCTACGAGAGCGAACTCAAGCGCGCCGAGGCTCTTGCACGCGAGCTTATATCGGTGGGTGTCGATGCTCTCATCGTGCAAGATATGGCCTATCGCGAGATGGGACTTCCTGTCGAGCTGCACGCCTCGACGCAGGTGTGCAATATGACGCCCGAGGGTGCTAAGTTACTCGAAGATAGCGGCTTTACGCGCGTGATACTGGAGCGTGCGCTGTCGCTCGATGAGATTAAGGCTATACGTAAGGCTACGACCGTCGACCTCGAATGCTTCATCCACGGAGCCATCTGCGTGGGTCATAGCGGTAGGTGCTATCTGTCGCGCTCGCAGTCGTCGCGCTCGGGAAATAGGGGTGAGTGTTCGCAGCCCTGCCGCCTTACGTACGACCTTGTCACGGAGCGTGGCGAGAAGCTCATAAGAGGGAAACACCTCCTCTCGGTCAAGGATATGGACCTCTCGGAGCGCATCGGCGAGCTTATCGACGCGGGCGTTATGTCGTTCAAGATCGAGGGTCGCCTCAAGGACGACAACTACATCAAGAATGTCGTGAGCTACTACCGTCGTAAGATCGACGAGGCCCTTGCTTCGCGTCCCGACTGCCGACGCCTGTCGGTAGGTCGCTCGGAGGTGGAGTTTCAGCCCGACCCGAAGAAGAGCTTCACGCGCGATGGTGGCGAGTATATGTACTCGGGCAAGCGCGCAGGTGTCGCCTCGTTCCTCACGCCTAAGGCTGTGGGCGAGTATATCGGCTCGGTGGCGACGATAGACAGACGCAGCTTCCGTTTGGTGGGACGTCGCGAGGTGTCGGCGGGCGATGGCCTCTGCTTCGTCACGCAGGATGGCATCGTCGGCACGAACATCAACCGCGTGGAGGGCACGACCATTGAGCCCAACCGTATGGATGGCATCCGCCCGGGTATGGAGGTATATCGCAACTACGACCACCGCTTCACGCAGAGTGTGGAGCGTAGCCGCACGCGCCGAACGATAGATGCCGAGTGCCGTATCGTGCTCGCGAGCGATAGCATACGCGCCGAATATACCGACTGCGAGGGCTTGAGCGTGACGGTCTCGCGCGACGCTGGGTTGGATGCGGCGAAGAGTAGCGAGAAGATGCGAGCGGTGGCCGAGGAGCAGATGGCCAAGAGTGGCGACAGCATCTTCCGTGTCACACGCGTTGAGGTTGTGGGGGCTGAGTGGTTTGCCACGGCGAAGCTCCTTGCCGAGATTCGTCGCGAGGCATTGTCGCTGTTGGCCTCGAAGCGTGCTGCGCGCCAACTGCCGCACGACATCCGCGCCGACGACGGCACGGCACAATACCCCGAGCGCAGGCTCTCACCGCAGCATAACGTCGTCAACTCGCTCTCGCGTGCCTTCTATAAGCGTCACGGCGTGGAGCATATCGTCGAGGGCCTGGATAGCTGGGCCACGACCGTGGGCGAGCGCGTTATGGAGTCGAGCTACTGCCTGCGTCGCGAGATTGGCGAGTGCCTCAAGAAGGGGACAAAGCTACGCGATACGCTCTACTTGGAGCACGGTCGCCATCGCTATCGCTTGGAGTTCGACTGCGCGAAGTGCCGTATGTCGCTCATTGACTGCACAAACGAATAAACCTTACTACGATGATAAAGCAACTTACACCCAACATCCCCGACTACGAACTCCTCGACACGGGCGAGGGCGAGAAGCTCGAACGCTTCGGTCGCTACGTGTTGCGCCGTCCCGAGCCTCAGGCCGTCTGGCGCAAGAGCCTTGCGGAAAGGGAGTGGCTCAAGGCCGATGCCTCGTTCCTGCGCGACACGAAGAGCGAGGAGCGCGGCGAGTGGCGACTAAAGCCCGAGATGCCCTCGCGCTGGATGGTAGCCTTCAACTATCGCGATATGCACCTGCGTATGCGTCTCGCGCTCACGTCGTTCAAGCACGTGGGTATCTTCCCCGAGCAGTCGGCAAACTGGGAGTTTATCTACGACACGATCAAGGAGCTACAACAGTCGGGCATCGAGAGCCCGCGCGTCTTAAACCTCTTTGCATATACGGGAGGTGCGTCGCTGGCGGCACGTGCCGCGGGGGCTGAGGTTACACACGTCGACTCGGTGAAGCAGGTTGTCACGTGGTCGCGCGAGAATATGGAGTCGTCGGCCCTCGACGGCATACGCTGGATTGTGGAGGATGCCACAAAATTTGTGGAGCGCGAGGTGCGCCGCGGCAACAGGTATCACGGCATCATCCTTGACCCTCCGGCCTACGGTCGCGGTGCCAATGGCGAGAAGTGGGTGTTGGAGGACGACATCGCCAATATGTTGGAGTGTTGTGCTAAGCTCTTGGAGCGCGAGCACGCCTTCCTCGTCTTTAATTTGTACTCTATGGGCCTCTCGGCTATCGTAGCACGCACGGCGGTACATCAGGCCTTTGGCTCGCCGCGCGAGGAGCAGATGGGCGAGCTGTACTTCGAGGATATGAGTGCGAAGCAGATACCCTTCGGTACCTATTATCGTTTTAAGAGATAGAGAGTTACACTTAAGTAGATGCGCGAGCTTTGCAACATATTCTGGTCGTTCCTAAAGATCGGCGCCTTCACCTTTGGTGGCGGCTACGCGATGATACCCCTCATCCAACACGAGGTAATCCATCGCCACGGTTGGCTCAAGGAGGGAGAGTTTGTCGAGCTTTTGACCTTGGCTCAGGCCGCCCCCGGACCTATCGCACTCAATACGGCGGTGTTCGTGGGGTATAAGCAGCGCGGCTACTGGGGCTCGCTCGCCGCGGTTATGGGCATTGTGGTGCCCTCGTTTGCGATAATACTCTTGGTGGCGATGTTCTTTGCCGACGTGCGTAACAATGCGTGGGTCGATGCGGCGTTTCGAGGTATGCGCCCCGCGGTTGTGGCCCTTATCGTTGCGCCGATTGTGGGCCTCACGCGCGGTATGCGGGCTTGGCTTTTAGCTATCTCGGCGGCCGTGGCCCTCACGGTCTGGTATTTTGGTTTTTCGCCCGTGTGGTTCCTCTTGGCGGGAGCTGTGGGTGGTGCGCTTTGGGCGGCATTTAGCAGAAAGGAGGCATAGACTATGGGTGTGCTTATACAGTTGTTTGTGAGCTACTTGAAGATCGGCTTCTTCGGCTTTGGCGGTGGCTATGCTATGCTCTCGCTCATTCATAGCGAGGTGGTCGTGCGCAACGGCTGGCTTACGAATGGTGAGTTCTCGGACATCGTCGCCATCTCGCAGATGACCCCCGGACCTATCGCCATCAACTCGGCGACGTACGTGGGCTACGAGGTTGCGGGCTTCTGGGGCTCGGTTGTTGCCACGACGGCGGTCTCGCTCCCCGCGCTCACGATTATGATACTCCTCACGCGCTTCTTCCTGCGACTGAGGGATAATCGCTATGTTCGGGGTGTTGTCGGGGGTATGCGCCCTGTGGTTATCGGTATGATTGCCTCGGCTGCGCTGCTGCTCATCTTTCCCCACTCGGCCGAGGGTCGTAGCTTTATCGACGGCTGGAGCTGGGCGATATTCGGCCTCACGCTCGTAGGGTCGTGGCGCAAGGTAAACCCCATACTGCTTATCCTGCTTGCCGGTATCGCGGGAGTGGTTATTTATGGTTTCTAACCTACTGAAAGAGAATGATGAACGAAGATATATTGCAACAATTAAGTCCTGCGCAGCGCGAGGCTGTGCTAAACTACGAAGGTCCCTCGCTTATCATCGCGGGTGCTGGCTCGGGCAAGACGCGCGTGCTCACCACGCGTATCGCCTATATGCTTAGTCAGGGTGTCGACCCCGCGTCGATCCTCGCCCTCACGTTTACGAACAAGGCGGCGCGCGAGATGCGCGAGCGTATCGAGAAGCTCGTCGGCCCGCGGGCCCGCTATATACGTATGGGCACGTTCCACTCGGTCTTTGCCCGCATACTTAGGGAGAATGCCGAGCGCATAGGCTATCCGCAGAGCTATACGATCTACGAGCCCAACGACGTTAAGAACCTCATTAAGAGCATCATCAAGGATAAGAACCTCCCCGAGGAGCAATATAAGCCGCAGGCCGTGGCCGCACGTATTTCGATGGCCAAGAACTGCCTGATAACCCCCGGAGCCTATATCGCCAATGCGGTGCTTGCGGGCGAGGACCGCGAGGCTAAGATGCCCGAGGTGGGAGATATATATAACGAGTACTGTGCACGCTGTAAGCGTAATGGAGCGATGGACTTCGACGACCTGCTGTTGCAGACGAACATCCTCCTGCGCGACGTCCCGGAGGTCACGGAGCACTACCAGAATCAGTTTAAGTATATCCTTGTGGATGAGTATCAGGATACGAATATGGCGCAGTATGTCATCGTGCGTCGCCTCGCGCTCAAGCACTCGAACGTGTGTGTCGTGGGCGACGATGCGCAGAGTATCTACGCCTTCCGTGGTGCCAAGATCGAGAATATCCTCTCGTTCCAGAGGGACTATCCCACGACGCGCGTCTATAAGCTCGAGCAGAACTACCGCTCGACGCAGACCATCGTCGAGGCTGCCAATTCGCTCATCGCCCACAACTCGCGCCGTCTGGAGAAAAAGTGCTTCTCGGCTGCCGAGCGCGGCGAGAAGATACGCCTCGTACGTGTGTTGGAGGATAGCTATGAGCCTGTTGAGGTGGCTATGGATATCAAGGATAGGGCGCGCGACGGTGCTGCGTGGAGCGACTTCGCCATCCTCTACCGCACCAACAAGCAGCACGGTCTGTTCGAGGCGGCGTTGACGCGTCGCGGCATCCCCTATCGCGTGTATAAGGGTATGTCGCTCTTGGACCATAAGGACGTGCGCAATATGATCGCCTACCTGAGCGTCATCCTCAACCCCAACGACGACGAGTCGTTCAAGCGCATCGTCAACTACCCCGCGCGTGGCATCGGCGACACCACCGTGGCGCGCATCGAGGAGATCGCCCGCCGCAAGGGCACCTCTATGTGGCACGCCGTGAGGGAGCTTGTGGCCTCGGCCGAGGCTCTGGATCCGGTGGAGAAGGTCGTTGTGCGTAAGGTTGCGGAGTTCGTGAAGCTCATTAACGAGCTCGCGGCAATGCGTATGGAGATGGGCGTGTGCGACTTCGCGAAGGAGGTGATGACACGCTCGGGAATCCTCCACCAGTTGGAGGCCGAGAAGAAGCCCGAGAACGACACGGCGAAGGATTACCTCGACCAGCTGCTGGCGATGATGAGCTCCTACGAGGATGAGTGCAACCGCGAGATGGACGAGGGCCTGCGCGACGCGGAGCTGACGCCCACCATCGACGAGTGGATGCAGAATATTATGCTTCAGACCGATCAGGATGCCGAGGATGATGGCAACAAGGTTACGCTTATGACCGTGCACTCGGCTAAGGGTCTGGAGTACGACTATATATATATAGTAGGTATGGAGGAGGGTCTCTTCCCCTCGAGCCGCTCGGCCGAGTCGCTCACGGAGCTCGAGGAGGAGCGACGTCTGATGTACGTGGCCATCACGCGTGCCAAGCGTGCGGCGATGCTCTCGTTTGCCGAGATGCGCCGCGTGTGGGGTAAGACCGAGAATACCTCGCCGAGCCGCTTCCTGAAGGAGATCGACGAGGAGTGGCTCGACGCCAACTTCGACCTCGAGGAGCTCAGCGGCCGCAACCGCTGGGAGCGTAGCCTGAGGGATGACGACGAGCCTCCCACGTTCGAGTCGCTCAAGAGCCGCTATGGTGCGAGACAGCAGGGTGGCTTCGGTGGCCGTGCGGAACGTCAGCGTTCGGACTATGCGGAGCGTCCGCGCACGGAGCGTCCGCGCCCCGAGGTGATAACGACACCTCCGCCTGTGGACCCACGTCGTGCGGGTATGCGCTCGGTGGGTGTGCGTCCGGGTGAGTCGACGCCATCGGCAGCGTTGGGTGAGTGTGCCTATGCTGTTGGTGAGCGCGTCACGCACCCGAAGTTCGGCGCGGGTACCATCGAGCGTATCGAGCCGTTAGCTACGGACCATAAGGTCGTCGTTCAGTTCGACCAGTATGGCTCAAAGACGCTGCTTGCAAAGTTCGCAAAACTAACGAAATCATAGAGTTATGGAGGAGGTGATGCTATCGGTCGTAATGACCACCTACAACCACGAACGCTATATCGCCGAGGCCATCGAGAGTGTGCTTCGCCAGCAGACGTCGTTCCGCGTGGAGATCGTCATCGGCGAGGATTGCAGCACCGACCGCACGCTGAACATCGTCAGCGACTACCAACGTATGTACCCCGAGTGCATACGCATCGTCACGTCGGAGGAGAACGTGGGCTGGCGCAAGAACTACCGCCGCACAATCGCCGCAGCGCGGGGCCGCTATATCGCCCTGCTCGACGGCGACGACTACTTCACCCACCGCAAGAAGTTGCAGATGCAGGTCGACCTCTTAGAGTCGGACCCCGAGGCGGGTATGTGTTATACGCGTTCCGAGAGGGTCGACGAGGTGGGTAACACGACGCTCTACCCCGAGGGTGAGTGCCAGACGACCTTCGAGGCGATGCTTAGGCGCAACCCTGCGGAGAACTGTACGGTCGTGGCACGCCGCGAGCTCGTCGAGAGATACTACCGCGAGATACGCCCCGAGGAGCACCCCGAGTGGCGTACCGACGACCTGCCTATGTGGTTGTGGTTCGCCGCGACGGGTAAGTACCGCGCCATCGACTGCCCGACGGCCGTGCACCGTGTGCTTAGGGAGAGCGTGAGCCATAGCCCCGAGTATGGCCGAAAGATAGCCTTCGTCGACTCGCTCGCAGATATAAGCATCTGGTACGATGAGCGTTACAACGCCAGCCGCCTGCACCACGAGCTCGCACTCGCGAAGCATAACACCGCCCTCTGGGTGCTGTCGTACAACGGCACCATCGGCGAGTATGTCAAGCGTTGGTGGCGTGATGTCGGGGAGTACCGTCCGCTAATTAAGAACATCGCCTCGTACGGCCTCTTTGCCAAGAAGGTATTTTGGCGTATGTGGCATAAATCGAAGAGATAATGACAACAAAGGAGCGTTACCGCCGTGTGGTGGAGTACTTTAGCGTGGCTATGCCCACGGCCGAGAGCGAGCTCAACTTCCGTAATCCGTTCGAGCTGCTCGTCGCCGTCGTGCTCTCGGCGCAGTGTACCGATAAGCGTGTGAATATGACGACGCCGGCACTCTTTGAGGCCTATCCCACGGCCGAGGCTATGGCGCAGGCTAGGGCGGAGGAGATCTACGACTATATCAAGAGCATCTCCTACCCGAATAATAAGGCCAAGCACCTTGCCGCCCTCTCGCGCCAGATAGTCGAACGCTTCGGCGGCGAGGTCCCCACCGACCCCGACGACCTTCAGTCGTTGCAAGGCGTGGGTCGCAAGACGGCAAATGTCGTGGGTGCGGTGCTCTGGGGCAGGGAGGTTATGCCCGTCGATACGCACGTCTTTCGTGTTGCGGCGCGCATAGGACTGAGCCGCAATGCCCGCACGCCGCTGGCCACGGAGCGTCAGCTCGAGCGCGGATTTCCCCGCGAGCTGCTGCCCATCGCCCACCACTGGCTGATACTCCACGGCCGCTATACCTGCATCGCGCGTAAGCCTAAGTGCGAGGCTTGTGGCCTTAGGGATGTGTGCCGCTACTATACCGAGAATAACAAACCGAAAACCGAAACGAAATGAGACGTCTGATTGTCATACTATCACTCCTTGTTGTGGGGTGCACCTCGCCCTCATACTCCACGATCGACCGCCCCTCGACACAGCCGCCCGAGTCCAACTCCGCGATTGTCGACTACATCGACAAGCGACTCACGGAGGAGTACTACTGGTTAGACGAGGTTGAGGAGCTCAGCCCCTGGTTCGACCGCTATTTAGCGTGGGAGAAGTATCTGCCAAACTCGCTGCAACGCCTCGAGACCAATGCCGATGATGGCTATGTGAATGCTAAGGGTCAGCGCGTGTTGTACTCCTATATCCGCGAATTAGGCTCTACACGTGCGACGCAGAACGTGGGCTTCGGCATCGCGCTGCATTATAGCATCCTCGTTATGGGCGAGAACGATTATGGCTTTGTCATCGAGAACGTCTATCCCGGCTCGCCGGCTGCCGAGGCCGACGTCCGCCGTGGCGATATAGTGCTGAGTGTCAACGGTAAGAAGATATCGCACGAGAACTATATGTCGTTGTTCAACACCGTGGAGCATAACACCGGCACGGAGCTTCGCCTTATGCTCGAGCGACAGACGGTGGCCAATGCTAACGATGCATCGATGGTGGTGACGCTTGCGGCTGCCCCCTACGACGAGAGCCCCGTGGCGTACTACGACGTGATTACGATCGCGGGTAGCGATAAGCGCATCGGCTACCTCGTCTATACCTCGTTCGACAAAGAGTATGACGCGACCCTGCTCGACACCCTCAGGGAGCTTGCGGCCGAGGGCGTCGATAGCTTCATCCTCGACCTGAGGGTTAATGGCGGCGGCAACGTGGAGTCGGCCGTGAAGCTCTGCTCGGCACTGCTCGGCACGGAGTATGTGGATGCCACGCTCTGCGAGCTTAGGCGTAACCCACGCAATAAGTCGGGCCTCGGCAACACGCTCTGCACGTTAGAGGATGTGGGCCTTAACCTCGATATCGACGAGGTGACGGTCATCTGCTCGGAGTACACTGCCTCGGCCTCGGAGCTTGTGGTCTCGGGCCTCCGCGGCTTGGATATCCCCGTGACGCTCATCGGCTCGACAACCGAGGGTAAGAATTGCGGTATGGACGTCACGCGCAGGACCATCGAGGGCACCTACCTCGAGTACGCCCCGATCACCTTTATGTGCTACAATGCCAAGGGTTTCGGTGCGTGGGGCGAGGGCCTCGTACCCGATATAGACCTCACGGCGAAGAATAGCATCGGCGTCTCGGATGAGCACTATCCCATACCGCGTGCCGCTTGGGGCGATATCAACCACGACATAGCCCTCGCTGCGGCTGTTGCCTCGGTTACGGGGCGTAGGGTGAGCACGTCGGCGGTGGAGATCACGCGCAGTGGCGTGGTGCCCGTTACGACCCTCGAGGTCGACCGTCCGTTTGTCGGAGTGCGCAACTATGTCTCGGAGGAGTAAGTTCGTGGCGCAAAGCATCTGCAAATCAAATAAATTTTGTAAATTTGCAATAATTTGAAGTTTGGTGGCGTTTCGTCTCAAACGTATGGGCCGCGGCGGAAGTGGCGTCGTGGCGATGGATGGAGTAAATATAAAATGATATATAACAATGAATGAGGTAGTTAACATCAAGGAACTCAATGCTCATATCGAGCAGGAGTCTGTATTTGTCGACACGCTGCGTAAGGAGATATCGCGCGTGATTGTGGGTCAGCAGCACCTTATCGACACACTGCTTATCGGTCTGCTCTCGGATGGCCATATCCTCTTGGAGGGTGTCCCTGGTCTGGCTAAGACGCTGGCTATCACCACGCTGTCGAAGGCCGTGGATGCTAAGTTTGCACGCATACAGTTTACGCCCGACCTCTTGCCTGCCGACCTTATCGGTACGCTCATCTACTCGCAGCGTAACGAGGAGTTCACCGTCAAGCGTGGTCCCATCTTTGCGAACTTCGTCCTCGCCGATGAGATCAACCGCTCGCCCGCGAAGGTGCAGTCGGCACTCCTCGAGGCTATGCAGGAGAAGCAGGTGACCATTGGCGATGCCACCTATGCGCTGCCTAAGCCCTTCCTTGTGCTGGCTACGCAGAACCCGTTGGAGCAGGAGGGTACCTATCCTCTGCCCGAGGCGCAGGTCGACCGTTTTATGCTCAAGGCCAAGATCTCGTACCCGAAGCGCGCCGAGGAGCTCGACATCATACGTATGAACCTCTCGGGTCAGGGTATGCCCGAGGTGCGCAAGGTCATCTCGCCCGAGGATATTATGCGCGCCCGCGAGGTGGTGAATAAGGTATATATGGACGAGAAGATCGAGCGTTATATCATCGACATCATCTTCGCCACGCGCGAGCCTGCCGAATACCGCTTGCAGCACCTCCAGCCGCTGATTGCCTACGGTGGCTCGCCGCGTGCCAGCATCGCACTGGCTAAGGCGGCACGCGCCTATGCCTTCATCCAGCGCAGAGGCTATGTCATCCCCGAGGATGTGCGTGCCGTGTGCCACGATGTATTGCGCCATCGTATCGGCCTTACGTATGAGGCTGAGGCTGAGAATATTACCACCGAGCAGCTCATTACCGACATCCTGAATAACGTCATTGTTCCCTAATGTATCAGAACGACGAGGACATACTCAAGCGCGTACGCCGCATAGAGATTAAGACCCGCGGTCTCTCGGACGAGATCTTCGCAGGCAAGTACCACACGGCCTTTCGTGGCCGCGGTATGTCGTTTGCCGAGGTGAGGGAGTACCGCGTGGGCGACGATGTGCGCGATATCGACTGGAACGTGACGGCACGCTCGGACCGCGCCCACGTCAAGGTCTACGAGGAGGAGCGTGAGCTGACGATGATGCTCATCGTCGACGTCTCGCCCTCGCGTATGTTCGGCTCGAAGGAGCTCACGAAGAAGAACCTTATCACGGAGGTGGCGGCGACGTTGGCATTCTCGGCAGCGAAGAACAACGATAAGGTGGGGTGCATACTCTTCTCGGACCGTGTCGAGAAGTTTATCCCGCCAAAGAAGGGTCGCAGCCATATCCTTATGATTATCCGCGAGTTGGTGAGCTTCCAGCCTACGGGCCACGCTACCAATATATCCGAGGCACTGCGCTACCTCGTGGGTGTGAATAAGAAGCGCGCCACGACGTTCCTGCTCTCGGACCTCGTGAACTCGCCTGCCGATATGCCTAAGTTGGAGGATGCGCTTAAGATCGCCTCGTCGAAGCACGACATTATGGCCATCCACGTCTACGACGAGCGCGACAGAGAGCTGCCCGACGTGGGTATCATCGAGGTTGAGGATGCTGAGACGGGTGGCCGCGCGTGGCTCGATACTTCGTCGCGTCGCGTGCGCGACTACTGGCGTGCGAGCTACGACGAGCGTCACGCATCTATGACTAACCTTCTGAAACACAACCGTGTAGATATCGCTGAGGTTGCCACCGATGGCGACTATGTCGTAGAACTTATAAAGATGTTTAAACAACGATGAGTATCCAACACTACATACGCCGTATGGTCGTGGCTGTGGTCCTTGCGGTCTCGGCCCTCGGAGCCTATGCTCAGGAGCCCACGGTCCGCGGCAGCTTCTCGAGGGATAGCATCGAGGTGGGCGATAGGGTGGATTTCATCCTCGATATAGAGGCCGACCGTGCCACGACGATCCTCGCCCCCTATTTTGGCGATATGCTCACTGTGGAGGAGGCCAAGAAGAGGAGTGAGGCTAAGCGACAGATCTCTACCTACGAGGAGTACGACGAGGACCTCTACGAACTTATCGAGGACTTCCCGATTGATACCGTCGAGATCGACGGCCGCCGCCTGCATCTGCGCAAGCGTTACCGCCTTGCGGTGATGGAGACGGGACGAATACCTATGCTGCCGGCCATCGCCTACTACGCTAAGAACCGCGACGTCGCCGACACGCTCTTTTCGGCCGACACGCTCTATCTGCACGTTGCGTCGTATGCCGAGCTCGACACCACGCTCTTCCTCAAGGCCGACCCCACGTCGGAGCAGGGCATTGGGGTTGACGGTGAGTTGGCATCGGAGATGCTCCGCGACGAGGGCATCCACTCGCAGAAGGACCTGCCGTTTATCTTTGCCGAGGTGCGCGACTACGTGGCCTACGGAGCTATCGCACTCATATTGCTCGCCCTTGTGGTGTGGCTCGTGGTGTGGTACGTGCGCCGCTATAAGGCTCTCCGTGGTGTTGTCGTGAAGCCCGGCCCGCAGATCCCGCCACACGTCGTGGCCATCAAGGCCCTCGAGGAGCTGGGCCACCGCAAGCTATGGCAGAATGGCAAGTATAAGCTCTACTACACGTCGCTGAGCGATATCCTGCGTGCCTATATCGCGGGCCGCTGGGGTGTCGGTGCTATGGAGATGACCACCGACGAGATCATTGCCGCGCTCCGCGACGTCGAGCTCTCGATAGATAGCCGCGCCAACCTCGTGGCCATAATGCGCACGGCCGATATGGTTAAGTTCGCCAAGGCCGAGCCCGCCGCCGAGGAGAACGAGGATAACTTCACTAAGGCCTACTACTTCGTCGAGAATACCAAGCAGCAGAGCGTTACGCTGAACGAGGATAAGCAGGAGATTACCATCGACACGAAAATTGGGGAGTGATGAGAGAGAGTAAATTAATCTATAAGTGGTTGATAAATATGGTGTTGTGCGTTATGTACAGCATCTCGGCCTCGGCGCAGTACTACAAGGAGCGAGGCTTGGTGCGCGATGGCAACGACCTGTTCGAGCGTCGTAACTTCCGCTCGAGCCTCAACCGTTATAACGAGGCTCTGGAGCACGACTCCACAAGCTACGAGGCACTCTATAACCGCGCAAATGCCTACCACCACACGCGCCAGACGACGCCCGAGGACTCGACCTACACGGCCGAGACCACGTTCCGCAACTACGAGCAGATTGCAGCCGACTCGCTTCTCAGCACTGAGCAGCGTGCCGAGGTGCTTAGAAACCTCGGCGAGAGCCTCTTTGTGGAGGAGCGTTACGAGGCCGCGCTCAACGCCTTCCGCGAGTCGCTGTTGCTGAATCCCGATGATCGGGAGACGAAGTACGACTATGTGCTCACGAAGCGCATCGTCGACCAGAAGCGTTCCGCCCAGCAACAGCAACAGCAGCAGAATCAGGACCAGCAGCAGAATCAGGACCAGAATCAGCAGAATCAGAACCAGAATCAGCAGAATCAGAACCAGCAGCAGAATCCCGAGGATCAGCAACCTCCTGAAGGTGAGGGCGATAATGGAGATAAGCCCGAGCAGCCCAATGAGCCCGAGGGTGACAAGCCCAACGAACCGGAGCAGCCCGAGGGTGAAGGCGAGAATGAGCCCGAGGGCGAGAATGAGTCCGACGGCGAGAATGAGCCCGACGGCGACGGCGAGGATGAGGCTCCGGCCCCGCGTCCCGAGGAGCTGAGCAGCGAAAAGGAGGCTATGCTCAACGCCATACAGGCCGAGGAGGATAAGACTCAGGATAAGCTGAAGGAGGGCCAGAAGGCCATTATCGTCCGCGGCAAGAAGAATTGGTAACGTTAAGTTTGGAGTATGCAGTTTCTAAATCCATATATATTGATACTCGGCGTGGTCGTCCCGCTGCTTGCCGCCTACTATATCTTGGTGGCACGCCGTGGTGCCTCGCTTAAGGTGTCGACCCTCGGCTCGGGACGTGTGCCGCGCACGCTGCGCTACTGGCTGCGTCACCTGCCCGTCGTGCTACGCCTCGCGGCCATCGCGGCTACGATCGTAGCCCTCGCCCGCCCTGTCGAGGTGCACCACGAGAGTGAGTCGACGACCGACGGTATCGACATCGTTTTAGCGATGGACATCTCGGGCTCGATGCTCGCTCGCGACTTCGAACCCGACCGTCTGACTGCCGCCAAGCAGCTCGCCGCGGAGTTTGTCGCCAACCGCACGGGCGACCGTATATCTGTCGTGGCATTCGCCGGTGAGGCCTTTACGCAGTGCCCGCTGACGTCGGATCAGGCCTCGGTGGAGACTATGCTTGCGCGCCTGCGTAGTGGCGTTGTCGACGACGGCACGGCCATCGGTAACGGCCTCGCCACGGCCATCAACCGCCTAAGAGAGAGCGGTGCTAAGTCGAAGGTCGTGGTGCTGCTCACCGACGGTGTGAACAACCGCGGACAGATATCGCCCACGATGGCTGCCGAAATCGCCCGCGACCTCGGCATTAAGGTCTATACCATCGGTGTGGGTAGCAGGGGCAAGGCTCCGTTCCCGGCTGTCGATGTCTTTGGCAATACCACCTTCGTTATGGCCGATGTCGAGATCGACGAGCCGCTGTTGCGTAAGATAGCCAAGACCACGGGCGGCGAGTATTTCCGTGCCGAGGATAACGAGGCTCTGAGAGCCATCTACGACGAGATTAACCTGCTGGAGAAGAGCGAGGTGCAGGTGACGAACTATACCTCGTACGAGGAGCTCTACGTGTGGTGGGTGGTGCTCGCACTGCTGCTCCTTGCTGCGGAGTTTGTCGTTGAGCGTGTGGTACTTAACCGCATACCGTAACAAAAAAACGAAGAGGATAATGTTGGAGACTAACATATTTGAATTTGCATCGCCCGAGTGGCTGTGGCTGCTCTCGGCCGTCGTGCTTCTGCCGCTTGGCTACGGGCTCTTGCGCCTCTATGCTCGCCATAAGCTCCGCGCCTTTGGTCGCGAGCGCACGCTCCGCGGACTTATGCCCGACCGCTCGCCGGTGCGTGGCTGGATAAAGATCGCTCTCTTGTCGCTTGCCGTGGGTTTTATGGCCCTGGCTCTGGCACGCCCGCAGACGGGCTCGAAGCTCCGTAGTGTCGAGACTGAGGGTAGGGAGATAGTTCTGGTCGTCGACGTGTCGAACTCGATGCTCGCCGACGATGTGTCGCCCAGCCGTATGGAGCGTACGCGCTACGCCATCGCCCGCCTTGTGGAGAGTATGAAGAGCGACCGCGTGGGCATCGTGGCCTTTGCCGACGAGGCGGAGGTGTTGCTGCCCATCACCGGAGATTACAAGATGGCGCAGTCGATGGTCAAGCGACTCTCGCCCTCGCTCATTGCCCATCAAGGTACCGACATCGCTAAGGCGTTGGACGTGGCACTTATGTCGTTCACGACCAGCACGCACAACAAGAATAGCCGTGTGGCGATACTCATCACCGACGGTGAGTCGCACAACGAGGATACCGAGGCCGTAATCGAGCGTGCCCGCAAGGAGGGTGTGATGGTCTGTGCCATAGGTATCGGTACGCCCGAGGGTGTGCCCCTGAGCATCAACGGCACCCGCATCGAGGATGAGGATGGCAAGATGGTCATCACGAAGCTCGGCGAGCCGCTGCTTCAGCAGATTGCCGAGGCTACGGGCGGCGTGTATATGCGCTCGCAGAACGACTCCTTCGGACTCAGCGAGATTGTGGAGTACCTCGACGAGTTAGAGGCTACGAAACTCTCGGTCATCAGCTTCGAGGAGTACGACGAGCAGTATCAGTGGTTCCTCGCGGCTGCGCTCGTGTTGCTGGTGGTGGAGATGCTGGTACTCGGCCGCAAGAACCCGCTGCTGCGTGGCGTGGCGTTATTCGAGCGCGACAGCGATAAGAGATAGAATACTATTAACCGTAAATACGTAATACTATGACAATTAGAGATTTAGAGCCTAAGCTCATTTGGGAGCAGTTTGACGACATCACACGCGTGCCTCGCCCCTCGAAGAAGGAGGAGAAGATCATCGCGTGGCTTGTTGAGTTTGCCAAGAAGCACAATATCGAGTATCAGACCGACGAGACCGGCAATGTCGTTATGCGCAAGGCAGCGACGGCAGGCTACGAGGATCGCCCCGCGGTGATTCTCCAGTCGCATATGGATATGGTCTGCGAGAAGAATTCGAACGTGGAGTTCGACTTCGAGAACGACCCCATCAAGACTAAGGTCGATGGCGAGTGGGTACGTGCCGAGGGTACGACGCTCGGTGCCGACTGTGGTATCGGTATGGCTGCTGCATTGGCCGTGTTGCTCGACGATAGCTTGGAGCACCCCGCCATCGAGGCACTCTTCACGGTTGACGAGGAGACAGGCCTCACGGGTGCCTTCGGTCTTGGCGAGGGTATGCTCACGGGTAAGTACCTCGTGAACCTCGACTCGGAGGACGAGGGTGAGATCTTCATCGGCTGTGCCGGCGGTATCGACACGGTGGCTACGCTCGACTACGAGACTGAGGAGGTGCCCGAGGGCTATGCCTTCGTGCGCCTCGAGATCGGCGACCTGCTCGGTGGCCACTCGGGTGACGACATCGACAAGGGCCGCGCTAACTCTAACAAGCTGATGGCTCGCTTCCTCTACAACGCTATCGACAAGTTCCAGGTGGTGTTGGCCGAGATGGATGGTGGCAACCTGCGCAACGCCATTCCTCGCGAGGCATACGCCATCGTGGGTGTCCCCGCTGCGGAGAAGGAGGATTTCGAGGAGCGTTACTTGGAGTTCGGCCAGATGATGATGGAGGAGTTCAAGCACACGGAGCCACGTATGCGCTTCGCTGTTGAGGATGTCGACACGCAGCCCGCGAAGGTTGTGTCGAACGACGACCTCTGCTACCTGCTGCTCACGCTCGTAGGCCTTCCTAACGGCGTCCTCGGTATGTCGTTCGCTATGCCCGGCCTTGTGGAGACATCGTCGAACCTCGCATCTGTTAAGTTCGATACCGAGAACGAGGAGATCAAGGTTACCACCTCGCAGCGTTCGTCGGTTGAGAGTGCTAAGCTCTACGCGTCGCAGACTATCGAGTCGGTATTCTTCCTCTCGGGCTTCGATGTCGAGCACTCGGATGGCTATCCCGGTTGGGCCCCCAACCCCGAGTCGAAGCTCCTCACCGAGACTGTGCAGGCCTACCGCGACCTCTTCGGCACGGAGCCTAAGGTGCGTGCCATCCACGCAGGCTTGGAGTGTGGCTTGTTCCTCGAGAAGTATCCCCACCTCGAGATGGTATCGTTCGGTCCCACGCTTCGTGGCGTACATTCGCCCGACGAGCGTCTGGAGATCGCCACGGTGGATAAGTTCTGGAAGCTACTCGTCGAGTTGCTCAAGCGTATCGCCTAAGTGATTACGTGCGGGGGGGCTATGGCAGGTCTGCTTAGTATAGTCAATGCGTTGCGCCACTCCGCTGTGTCACTCGAGCATTTTGGACCCATCACGATCTATCGTGACACTATATGTGTGGGTAATAGTGCTGTCGCCGCTCGGTGCCGAATCAATGGCATCGAGGGCGACAGACTCATTAAGTGCTACTTCCGTCCGCGGCGTAATGCGCCATTGCTCTACGGCGCGAGCTACTACCCGCGGGAGATGGCCATCTACTCGATTGAGGGCCGTAAGGAGCTTGTCGACGTGGCCCTCACGGAGTGGATCGACGGCGTGCCGCTCGATAGGTATGTCGGTCGTGAGGAGTGCGATTTTCGGGTTCTCAGCCGTGCGTTCGACACCTTTGCCCTCCGCCAGCTCGCGGAGGAGTATGCCCACGGCGACATCAAGCCCGAGAATATAGTTGTGCGTGACGACGGTAGCCTTCGGCTTGTCGATATGGATGCGGCGTGGCGCGAGGAGTTCGACCCGAGCGATGTCGAGGAGTGCGGCACGCCCGAGTTCTGCCATCCGAAACGCGAGCTCGCACGCTTCGATAAGCATATCGACGACTTCCCGCTCGCGCTACTATCGGTGATCTTTGCCGCCTCTGCCATCGACCCTGTGTCGTTCCGCGGAGCTGTCGAGCGTGGCCGCCTGCTCTTTAGCCCCACGCTCATCGCTACGGGCGGGGATGCAGCCTTCGAGCGTGCCAAGTGGCTGTTGCTCGGCGCGGGTGATGTGGCGCACTATAATATCGCTCTGAGCCTCGAGCTGGGTAGTGGCGTTATCCCCGAGCTTGGGGAGTTGCTGAGCGCGGCCCTTAGCTCCGGGGAGCAGCACAAGGAGAATCGTGAGCGTGTGGGAATTGATGCTTCGACGTTGCGTGATGCCAATGATAGCGATGCCCTCACGGCAGAGCGTGATGGTGGGCCGTGGCGTGCGGATGATGAGGAGCGGCTGATGCTTATGGTCGTCGATGGCCACACGACGGAGTCCATCGCGCGTAGGCTGCACCGCAGCGAGCGTGACGTGCACAGGCACATCCGTAAGTTGGGACTGCCAGCGACTCCGAACCTCACGAGCCCGGCGGACTACGACGAGGAGTAGTAGCGACGGGGCGGTGTAGCTACCGAGAGTAGTAGCCGCGAGATTCAAACAATAAAAAAGAGGGTACCCCGCAGGGTACCCTCTTTTTGCGTCTATGTATCAGCGCGTTATGCTCGGCGGCGGAGCTTGACGACGTTCTCCACATGATGCGTGTGTGGGAACATATCGACGGGCTGCACGGCCAAGATCTCGTACATATCATCGAGCAGTGCGAGGTCGCGCGCCTGTGTTGAGGGGTTGCAGCTAACGTAGACCATACGCTCGGGAGCTGCACGCTTGATGACCTCCAGCACGCGCTCGTCGACGCCCGCACGTGGTGGGTCGAGGATGATGACGTCGGGCTGTCCATTGCGCTCGACAAACTCGTCGCTAAGCACATCCTTCATATCGCCGGCGTAGAATACCGTATTCTCGATACCGTTCAGGCGCGAGTTGATCACGGCATCCTCGATAGCCTCGGGCACATACTCCACGCCCACGACCTTCGCCGTGCGGCGAGCACAGAAGTTGGCAATGGTGCCCGTGCCGGTATAGAGGTCGTAGAGCACGTCGGTGGGCTTGAGGTCGGCGAAGTCGCGCGTAACCTTATAGAGCTCGTAGGCCTGCTCCGAGTTGGTCTGGTAGAATGACTTGGGACCCACCTTAAACTTCAGACCCTCCATCTCCTCGATAATGTGGTCCTTGCCCGCAAAGCATACGGGCTCGAGGTCGCCGAGCGAGTCGTTCCACTTCTCGTTGACCATATATATGAGCGACGTGATCTCGGGGAACTCATCCCTCAAGTGCGACATCAGGGCGTTGATACGCTCGGGGTCATTGGCGTTAAAGACGACGATGACCATAACCTCGCCCGTCGAGGCGGTGCGGATGACCATCGTGCGCATAAAGCCCTCGTGAGCCTTGGCATTATGGAACGTGTAGCCGTGGTCGAGACAGAAGGTCTTAGTCGCCAGACGTATGCGGTTCGATAGGTCGATCTGAAGGTGGCATTTCTTGATATCCAGCACCTTATCGAAGCAACCTGGAATGTGGAATCCTACGGCGGGCGTGGCCGTTATGTCGCCACCCTCGGCAATCTCCTCGTAGGTGAGCCATCGCTTGTCGGCAAACGTGAACTCGAGCTTGTTGCGGTACTCACGCGTGCGTGCCGAGCCTAAGCAGGGGCGCACCTCGGGGATGGTGAGGTGGCCGATGCGCACGAGCTGATCCACCACCTGTGTGGTCTTCTGCTTGAGCTGCTCCTCGTAGGGTAGGTTCTGCCACTTGCAGCCGCCACACACGCCGAAATGCTCGCAGAAGGGTGCAACTCTCAGTGACGATTGCTCGACAAAACGCACGATCGTGCCCTCCATATATCGGCGGTGGTGCTTACGAATCTGCACGTCGACAACATCGCCCGGCACGGCCATAGGCACAAAGACCACCTGATTGTCGTGCTTGCCCATAGCCTTGCCCTCGGCGGCAAGTGTCGTGATATGTAGTCCCTTGATCAGAGGGTAATCCTTTCTTCTCTTTCCCATCTCTGTGGATTAAGTTGTTGTTTTATAAAAGGTTGCGGGTTAAGTTTGTAGCTGCGTTTACGGATAGTCGGTTGCGGTCACGTTCTCAGCCACATTTACGGGTAACAGCTACGTTTTCGGGCTGCACACCCTCCCCACTTACTAAAATGCTTTGGTGCGGTTCTCCTCGGCATCCTTCTCCAAGATGTCGTCGCCCTCCCAGTCGAAGTGCTCGAACGCGGTGCAGTCGCCCAGACGGAAGCGCGTGTAGGTGATCGGCAGACCCATCGCCACGAACTTCGTCTCGTAGGCGGTCTTTACCGAGAGCACCTCGTCGGCAGCTCCCGAGCCGTAGATGTCGCCATTCTGCTCCTCCACCACGAGGCCGAGGCGGTCGATGACGGCGGCGGTGTAGTTGTAGAGGTGCTGCGAGTCGGTCTTGAGGTGGATGACACCCTCGCGTCCGAGCATCTGCTTGTAGTCGGCCAGGAACAGCGGCGAGGTGAGACGCTTCTTCGCACGGCGGCTCTTGAGCTGCGGGTCGGGGAACGTGATCCATATCTCGGCGATCTCGCCCTCGGCGAAGAACGAGCGGATGAACTCGATGCGCGTGCGCACGAATCCCACGTTTGTCATACCGCGCTCGGTGGCCGTCTTTGCTCCGCGCCACATACGCGCACCCTTGATGTCGATGCCGATGTAGTTCTTGTCGGGGTTACGCTCGGCGAGGGCTACGGTGTACTCACCACGGCCGCAGCCGAGCTCCAAAACGATGGGGTTGTCGTTGTGGAAGAACTCCTTGTGCCACTGCCCCTTGAGCGGATGATCCTTGTGGAATATATCCTCGAACTCGGGCTGCACCATACACTTGAACGTGAGGTTCTCGGCAAATTTTCTCAGTTTATCTTTTCCCATAGGGTTGTAGTTTACTCGGTTATTTGTGGCTCGGTGATCGCTATGCCCACCGAGCTTATGCCCTCGACGGGGACTGTGGGGCTCAGGCGGAACAAGTACTCGCCCTTATGGCCGAGCACCACACGACGACGATAGGTGAATCTCTGTTCGGCCGGACGCATATCGCCAAGATGGGGTATGTGGAGCGTGAAAGGCTCCTCGACAACCATCGAGTCGGGCGAGATGCTAAGGATTGTTAATGCCACGGAATCAGCCACATAGCCACTGCCGTAGCGCACCACGAGGGCTATGTCGCGCTGCGACACGGAGTCCTCGTTGATGTAGACGAACTCCTCGCTACGACTCCACGTCGACTGCTCCGTGTCGTGCATCTCGACGCTCTGTCCCGTGCCTCGGCACGACACTGCGGCGAGGGCCACGATCAGCATCCACGCGCTATTTACGATACACTTAGCCATTGTTGCCTACTCCTTGTTTGCGGTGTTACCACCCTGAGCATTGCGCTCAGCGTTTCTCTCGGTGTTTCGTTCGGTGTTTCGCTCGCCTCCCTGCTCTCTGCCTTGCTCTCTGCCCTGCTCACCATTACGCTCGCCACCATTGCGACGACCACGGCCATTACGTCCGCGACGCTCTCTCGGCTCGCGACCCTCCTTAGGCTCGCGGGGTTCACGGTTTTCCTTAGGTTCACGAGGCTGCTTTGGTTCACGCGGCTGTCGTTTCTCACGACCCTCGCGACTCTCCTTAGGCTCGCGACCCTCTCTCTTCTCGCGACCCTCCTTAGGCTCGCGCTGCTCCCTCGGCTCCTTAGCATCCTTACCCTCTTTGGGCTCCTTGCTATCGGCAACCTCCTTCGCATCCTTGCCCTCTTTGCCCTCTTTGTTCTCCTTGCTCTTCTTGCCCTCTTTGCTCTCCTTGTCGCCACGACGCTTGTTGCGCTTGCTGCGCTTCGACTTGTTATCAAAGCGGGTGATGCTATCCTCCTCGCTGCGATACGTCGGCTCCTCGACAACCTCCTCCTGGCCCTCGCCAACGAGGGTCTCGGCCTTCTGACCTGCGCGGTTTAGGGCGATGATCTCCTTCACGCGGCTCACGGGGAGCGTGGTGAGGTTAGCGATGCTGTTCTTGCTTGTCGAGAACGACATAGTGCCCGCTAACGGGTCGATCTTTATGAGGAAGTACTCGCCATCGAGCGTCTGAAGCGGCTCACGCAGGCGCGGTATTGTGCGTCGTGCATCGGCGTAGACGTCGTACTCGTACATCAGACAGCACTTCAACTTCGAGCACTGGCCCGCCAACTTCTGCGGGTTGAGCGATATCTCCTGCATACGTGCGGCATTTGTCGTCACGCTCGAGAAGCTCGACATCCACGACGCGCAGCATAGCTCTCTGCCGCAGGCACCGATGCCACCGATGCGGCCCGCCTCCTGACGAGCACCGATCTGCTTCATCTCGATGCGGATATGGAACCTCTCGGCAAAGACCTTGATAAGCTCGCGGAAGTCGACGCGCTCGTCGGCGATGTAGTAGAATATCGCCTTGAGCTTATCGCCCTGATACTCCACGTCGCCGATCTTCATATTCAGACCCATATCGGCAGCGATCTGTCGCGAGGCGATCATCGTCTCGTGCTCGAGGGCTATGGCCTCCTGCCAACGCTCGATGTCGTAGGGGCGTGCCTTGCGATATATCTTCTTGAACTCGCCGTTGTGGGGATTGAAGCCCACGCGACGCATCTGCTTGGCCACCATATCGCCCGTGAGCGAAACGATGCCAATGTCGTGTCCGGGCTGTGCCTCGACGGCCACGATGTCGCCACGCTTGAGGTCTAAGTTGTTGACATTCTGATAGTACGAGCGGCGCGTGTTCTTGAAGCGCACCTCGTAGATGTCGGTAGGTATATTGTCGGGATACTCCTCGAGCCAGTTTGTCTCGTGTAGTTTGTAGCACCCCTCCGAAGCTCTTGCCTCGATCTCGTCGCCACAGTCGCAGAAGATGCAGCCGCGGCCGATCTCGGGTATATGTTTCTTGTTACAACTCATTGCTTGGTATTATATATATACAATTCGGGGTAAAGGTACGAAAAAAAGTGAAAAATGAAAAGCGATACACAAAAAGAATTACGCTGGCGGTAAGATATGACCTAAAACCAGAGCGATGCCGAGAGGCCTATGGTGCGCGGATAGGCGTAGGTCAGACGGTCGGCAAAGGGTGCGACGTGGGTACGACCCTGAATCACGGTGCGACGGATGCGGTTCTGTTCGCGTGCGTGCGAGGGGATGCTGCTGCCCAAGAGGTTGCGTATCTCGAACTGGAGATTTAGCGTTGCGAACTCCTTGATACGTAACGATTTCGAGAGGGCGAGGTCGATGCTTACGGCGTCCCTTAGTCGCTGTTGTGTGGCGAGTGTTGCAGCCTCCTCTGCGGACTGTGCATAGGAGGTTACGCGTGCGGTGCGGCGCACAAACGAAGGCTCCACGTAGCGCGCTCCCCAGTAGCTGAGCCCTAAGCGTGCCAACCAGCCGGAGTGGCGGAGGGCGATGTCGCCATAGGGTGCGAGCTCGGGCATTCCCGTATTGCAGCCCTCCATCGTGGCACGCGATAGCGACAGCAGGTCGTTCGTCGAGTCGTCGTAGAGGGCAACGTTGCTGTCGCGCGTGAAGCGGTTGCGTGTGGCCGTGAGTGCAAATGTCGAGGAGAGGTGTTGCGACCAGAGGATATCGGCCGTGGCGTCGAGGCCGAAGTGTGCGCGACGGCCATCGGAGATGACCCCATTGGTGTAGAGGCCAGCGAGGTCGTCGTAGTAGTGGATGACGTGCTGCTCATTGGCCACGGTCGCAACAAAGAGCGTAGCCGCGATGTTCAGCCGCGGTGAGCGGTAACGGTAGGTGGCATCGGCAGCAAAGGTTGTAGCTAATTTGGCGGGCCCTGCCGTGCGGTTGTTGTACTGCGTTTGTAGGAATAGGTCCTCGGCTGCGGGGCTCTCGCCGCGTAGCATTGTTGCGAATGTAAAGGTGTGAGCACTAAGTTCATAGCTCCACGCCGCCGTGAAGAGATAGGGGTGCGCCTTGATACTCCTCGAACGTCCAAGCGAGCCGCTCCCCGCGAACAGCTCCTTCTCGTAGTAGCCGCGTCGCGAGGTCCGTTCCGAGCCGATGCGCAGCCCTACATCGAGCGACATCGACACCCAGCGTCTGTGTGCCGATCCGTAGAGCGATACACCAAGTCGCGCGAGTCGGAAGTCGTAGCCGAAACGATCGCCCTCGAGGATTGTGCGGTTGGGGTGTTGGAGGTTGTTTTGCAGCGAGTTAGCCATCGTGGCGTCGTCGACGAGATAGTAGTCGATGTCGATGATATGGGTGGCACCCAAGAGGTCGTCCATAACCTTAAACTCGCGAGAGGTGCGGTAGTAGAGCTCGATGCCATAGTCCACCTCGACGCTCCCGATGCGACTGCAAAAGGCTGCCGCGAGTGCCGTGCGCAGGCTATTCGTGCGGCGATCCTCGACGGCATAGCGTGCGTGACCGTCGGGTTGCAGGGCGTTGGTGTGGTAGAGGTCATCCCAGGCTATCTGTGTGTATCGCAGGTCGTTAGCCTGCCACGCGTCGGTCACCTCGCGCCGTTTGTCATCGGTGGCGAAGTAGGAGGGCAGATAGTGATAGTTGTCGGGCATAGGGGTGCGGGCGTTGTACCACGCCAACGATGTGTAGCCTCCGCGCTCGAAGCTGAGGTTCGTGGTGATGGTCACGTCGGTCGTGGCCGTAAGGCGTCGCCACCACGAGGCTAAAAGCTCGGGGCGTAGCGTGTGGGCCACGCGAGCACTGCGTATTTTGTCGCCCTGCCGACCCCACGCGGGGTTGTAGAGATTGTTGCCCACAAGGTCGTAGGCCTCGGCCACGGACGACTGCCTGAGGCCACGCTCCGACCAGGGAAGCATAGCTGTGATTGTGAGCTTGTTAAGTCGGTCGCAGTAGCGCGCCTCGGCGGCGAGTTCCACGCTACTGCCGAAGACACCCTCGACGTAGGCATCGCGGCCCGTGCGAGCACGTAGCGCGTGTGAGAAGCTCCACCCCTGCTTGAGCATAACACCCTCGGTCGCAGGGGTATAGCTACCACGATAACTGATGCCACCGAGGTATGTGCGCCCGTGAAGTTCGGCACGTAGATAGTGACCATCGAAGGGCGCGGCATCGTCGCTCGTAAGATAGCTGTGAGTCTCGGCCGTGGCACCCGCGAGACCTTGCGTACAGATACCGACGCTCGTTGTGGCCCTATGACCTAAGCGCGCGAGCATACGTGCCGTGGTGTAGTCTATGGTGAGCCCTCCGGCGCGATATCGCTCCTCGTCGTAGCCTACGCCTCGTCGCGAGAATCTCACAGCCGAGAGGGCGTAGTCGGCCGAGGTGCCGCGAGTCGATGTGCGCGTTGCGGGCGAGCCGATACCCTCGACAGCCTGCTCCACAGCCTCGAGCCACCAGTCGTTGTCGGTGTCATCCTCGTCGTAGAACTTATACTTCAAGTAGTCGTCCTCGGCTGTCTGGGCATAGCAAAGGTGGGTACTTGCGAAGAGTACCACGACGACGAGCAGGGTTATTCTCGCGATGTGCGTAATCATTGTTTAGGTTGTATAGTTCTACAAAGATACACTTTTTTATCTAACGTGGTATCTATTAACAAGAAAAGGGTTGTCCAAAAAAACTATTGGACAACCCCTCAATCGAATTGGAGTAGTACTACCAGATCACCACGCGCTCCTCAGCGGGCATAAACATAGCATCCTCCTCGGTGATGCCGAAGGCGTCGTAGAACGACTGGATGTTACGCAATGTTGCGTTTACGCGGTTGCGGCCGAGTGAGTGAACGTCAACCTTCGTCAGACGCTCCTTCTCCTGGTCGGTGATGTTCTGTGCCCAGAGTGTAGCGTAGCCGATATAGAAACGCTGCTCGCCTGTGAAACCGTCGATATCCTCGGGACGACCCTCTGCCCACGCATAGTCCGTAAGACCGGTGAACGCAAGGCGCAAGCCACCCTGATCGGCGATATTCTCGCCCAACGAGAACTTACCATCGGCGAAGAGGCCGGGGAGGATCTCGATGGCGTTGAACTGATCAACAAGCACCTGAGTCTTAGCCTCGAATGCTGCGCGGTCCTCCGTGCTCCACCAGTCGTTCATATTACCCATCTTATCGAACTGCGAGCCCTGGTCGTCGAAGCCGTGAGTCATCTCGTGAGCGATAACCACGCCGATAGCACCATAGTTTACAGCGTCGTCAGCATTGGGGTTGTAGAAGGGGGGCTGGAGGATAGCTGCGGGGAAGCAGATCTCGTTGGTCGTAGGCATATAGTAGGCGTTAACCATCTGGGGAGGCATCATCCACTTCTCGCGGTCTACGGGCTTGCCTACCTCCGACATCGAGTCGGCGGTGTACCAGCGGTTAGCCTCTACGACATTCTCCCAGTACGACTTTGCGGGGTCGACGGTGAGGGTCGAGTAGTCCTTCCACTTGTTGGGGTAGCCGATCTTCACGGTGAAGGCGCTCAACTTCTCCTGAGCCTTAGCCTTGGTCTCCTCGCCCATCCAGTCGAGAGCCTCGATGTGCTTCGAGAATGCCTTCTGGATGTTGGCAACCATAGTCTCTACGCGAGCCTTCTCGCTCTCGGGGAAGTACTTGGCAACGTAGATCTGACCTACGGCATCCGAGAGGATAGAGTTGGGCACGCCCATAGCGCGCTTCCAGCGGGGACGAATCTCCTCGGTGCCCGACATTGTCTTGCCGAAGAACTCGAACGATGCAAGGGCGAACTCCTCGCTAAGATATCCGGCAGCAGCGTCGATGTAGTGAGCAGCAACATATGCACGCAAAGCCTCAACATCGGCCGTAGCCAAGACATCCATAATGTTTGCGAACGACGAGGGCTGGCTTACGACGATCTTCTCGAGACCCTCGATCTTCATAGCTGCGAAGTAAGCATCCCAGTCAACGGTGTTGAACGTCTCGCGAACAGCCTCCACGGTGTAGGGGTTGTAGCCCTTCTGGATGTCGCGGCACTCGACGTTCGACCACGACTTCTCGGCGATGCGATCCTCGATGGCGATAACGTCATCGGCCATCTTCTCCACGTCGCCCTCGATGCCCGTGAGTGTGAAGATCTTTGTGAGGTAGGTGCGGTATGCAGCCTTCTTGTCGCTGTTAGCCTCGTCGACGTAGTAGTCGCGGTTGCCCATACCGAGGCCGCCCTGCTCGAGGTAGAGTATAGTCATATTGCTATCGGCGAGGTCGGCAGCGGGATAGGCTGCGAAGAATACGCCGATGCCATCGGTGTGAAGCGCAGGGATCGAAGCGATGAGAGCCTCGCGGTCGGTGGTAGCCAAGATCTCGGCCACCTTAGCGCGGATAGGCTCGGCACCATCGCGGTTGAGACGCTCCTCGTCGAGGCCCATCTTGTAGAGGTCCGAGATCTTCTGCTCGATGGTGCCGAACTCGGCCTCCGACTTCGTCATCTCGTTGAAGAGGTCGTTGATACGAATCTCGTTGTTCTCGCGGAGGACGTCGAACGAGCCATAGCGCGAGTACTCGGGCTTGAGCGGGTTGTTCTTCTGCCAGCCGCCGGTAGCCCACTGGTAGAAGTCGTCCTTGAGGTTGATCGACTCGTCAAAGTTATTCTTGTCGATGGCGGGTACTGCGTCGCCCGTCTCGGCTGTGTTCGTTGCGTAAGCTGTCATCATAAGTGCAGTCGCAAGGATAAAAGTTAACTTTTTCATTATAGGTTAGTTATTGTTTAGGTTTTTCCATTTTAGGCTTACTTGCGGATGGCAGCTACGCCGGGCAGCTCCTTACCCTCCATATACTCCAAGAGAGCACCGCCACCGGTAGATACGTACGACACCTTGTCGGCCAAGCCGAACTTGTTGACGCACGCAACCGAGTCGCCACCGCCGATAAGCGAGTATGCGCCGTTCTTCTCCGTAGCCTCGGCAATAGCCTCAGCCACAGCGCGTGAGCCTGTCGAGAACTTGTCGATCTCGAACACGCCTACGGGGCCATTCCAAAGGATGGTCTTGCAGCCGAGGATGTGCTCGCGGAACTTAGCCTTGCCCTGCGATGCGATGTCGACACCCTCCCACTCGTCGGGGATGTTGTTGGCGGGAGCCTCCTGTGTGTTGGCCGTCTCGGCGAAGTCGTCGCAGATGAGTGCGTCGGGCGAGCGGAGGATCTGGATGCCGCGCTCCTCGGCCTTTTTCAGAATCTCGAGAGCTACGGGGAACATATCGGGCTCGCAGATCGACTTACCCTCCTTGCCACCCTCGGCACCAGCGAAGGTGTAGGTCATACCGCCACCGATGATGATCGAGTCGACCTTCTCCATAAGTTTCTCGATAATGGTGATCTTGGTCGATACCTTCGAGCCGCCGATGATTGCGCAGAAGGGGCGTGCGGGGTTCTGCATAACGCCGTCGATAGCCTTGAGCTCGTTCTCCATCACATAGCCGAACATCTTATCCTCGGGGAAGTAGTCGGCGATAAGGGCCGTTGAGGCGTGAGCACGGTGTGCCGTACCGAAGGCGTCGTTGATGTAGCAATCGGCATACGAAGCGAGACGCTTGACAAACTCCTTCTGCGACTCCTTGACGGCCTTCTTAGCCTCCTTCTTCTCCTCGTCCGACGCATCCTCCGCAAGACCGCGGGGCTTACCCTCCTCCTCGGCATAGAAGCGCAGGTTCTCCAAGAGCATCACCTCGCCGGGCTTGAGGTTTGCGGCCATCTGGGCAGCCTTCTCACCCATACAATCACCCGCAAATGCGATCTTTACGCCGAGACGCTCCTCGATGGCGTAGATGATCTGCTCGAGCGAGTACTTGGGATCGGGATTCTTCTTGGGGCGACCGAGGTGCGACATAAGGATCACCGAACCACCGCCTGCTAATACCCTCTTAATAGTGGGAATAGCGGCACGAATACGTGTGTCGTCGGTAACCTTACCCTCCGAGTTGAGGGGCACGTTGAAGTCTACGCGAATGATAGCGCGCTTGCCTGAGAAATTGTAATTGTCGATTGCAAACATACTATTATAGTTTTTAGTTTAACGTCTAATTATGCGGCAAAGGTACTTAAAAATTTTTAATAATTACGATTTATACCTATTGTAATAATGCGCGAATCTCGAATTTATTATACGCCCGCGCAGCTTTCATCTGCAATAAACGTGAAATAGTGTAAAAAAATGGGTCGATATGGGCATCTATTAGGAAAGTTTTAGTACCTTTGTATGATGTATGGGGTGGGGCCTCGGCCCTCGCCACGGGACAAGAACAATAAGTTAAACTAAAATAATACTACTTAATTACTATGGAGAATAACAAACTTCAACGCGCAGCCGATAACATCCGTATCTTGGCTGCCTCGATGGTCGAGAAGGCAAAGTCGGGTCACCCCGGCGGTGCTATGGGTGGTGCTGATTTCATCAACGTGCTCTACTCGGAGTTCCTTCGCTACGATCCCGATAATATGGCTTACCCCCATCGCGATCGTATGTTCCTCGATCCCGGCCATATGTCGCCTATGCTCTATGCCGTGCTCTCGTTGGCAGGTACCTACACGACCGAGGATCTTCAGTCGTTGCGCCAGTGGGGTAGCGTTACGCCCGGTCACCCCGAGGTAGATGTTATGCGTGGCGTGGAGAACACCTCTGGACCTCTGGGTCAGGGTCACGCTATGGCTCTCGGTGCTGCTATCGCAGAGCGTTTTATGGTGGCACGCTTCGGCGAGTGGATGGCGCACAAGACCTACGCTTTCATCTCGGACGGTGCCGTTCAGGAGGAGATTTCGCAGGGCGTCGGCCGTATCGCTGGTCACCTCGGCCTCTCGAACTTCATTATGTACTACGACTCGAACAATATCCAGCTCTCGACAAAGTGCGACGAGGTTGATACCGAGGATATCGCTATGAAATATCGTGCGTGGAATTGGAACGTCATCACCGTGAATGGCCAGTCTATCGACGAGATTCGTGCTGCGTTGAAGGCTGCAAATGCCGAGACCGAGCGTCCTACGCTTATCATCGGTAAGACCACTATGGGCTACGGTGCTCGCAAGGCCGATGGCACGAGCTTCGAGAATCAGGTGTCGACCCACGGTCAGCCTCTCACGGCTGCTGGTGCCGATATCGCCGCTACGATCAAGAACCTCGGTGGTAACCCCGACGAGCCCTTCGCCGTATTCGAGGAGTCGAAGGAGGTGTACGCAGCACGTCGCGAGGAGCTTCGCGCGTGGGCAAAGGAGATGCAGGCTGTTGAGGCTGCTTGGCGTAAGGAGAACCCCGCGCTGGCCGAGAAGATGGATGGCTTCTACTCGGGCAAGCTCCCCGAGATCGACTACTCGAAGATCGAGCTTAAGCCCGATCAGGCTACACGTGCCGCTTCGGCTACGATGCTCGGCTACTTCGCAGAGCACGTCGAGAATATGGTTGTTGCCTCGGCCGACCTCTCTAACTCGGATAAGACCGACGGCTTCCTCAAGAAGACCAAGGCCTTCACTAAGGGCGACTTCACGGGTAACTTCTTCCAGGCAGGTGTTGCCGAGCTTACGATGGCCTGCGTGATGAACGGTATGGCTCTCCACGGCGGTATCATCCCCGCGTGTGGTACGTTCTTCGTATTCTCGGACTATATGAAGCCCGCCGTGCGTCTCTCGGCTCTTATGCGCCAGCACGTTATCTATATCTGGACTCACGACTCGTTCCGCGTAGGCGAGGATGGTCCTACCCACGAGCCCGTCGAGCACGAGCTTCAGATTCGTCTTATGGAGCAGGTGCACAACCACTCGGGCGAGCGTTCGATGCTCGTACTCCGTCCTGCCGACTCTGAGGAGACCGTTGCAGCGTGGAAGATGGCACTCGAGGAGCAGCGTCCCGTTGCCCTCATCCTCTCGCGCCAGAACATCAAGTCGTTGCCCGCACTTGCTGGCCGCTCACGTCGTGAGGAGGCTATGCAGGCCGAGCGCGGTGGTTATGTAGTTATGGAGGCTCCCAACGCACAGGTTACGCTCGTGGCTACTGGTTCGGAGGTATCTACTCTTGTTGAGGGTGCCGAGCAGCTTGCTGCCGAGGGCATCGCTACACGCGTGGTATCTATCCCGAGCGAGGGTCTCTTCCGCGACCAGCCCGCAGAGTATCAGGAGGCCGTTCTCGGTAACCTCCCACGTTACGGTATGACCTCAGGTCTCTCAGCAAATCTTCGTGGTCTTGTTGGCGAGCGTGGCTTCATCCACGGCTTCGACCACTTCGGTTACTCTGCCCCCTTCAAGGTTCTCGACGAGAAGTTTGGATATAATGGTAAGACGGTGGCCGAGGAAGTAAAGGCTTTCTTGCGATAAGGGGCCATCTGCGACCTATCTAAAAAGTAAGACCCCACGGGCTGTACGTCAAAGTACTATACCGTGAGGATCTTCTTCTCAGATAGGCCACATCTAACCCCTTCTCCCAAGAAATTTCCTGCGTAAGGGGCTATTTCTCGGAACATATTTAAAAGGTAGAAAAAATTTTCCGCCTCAACTGATAGATACCTACCAATGCCACTCTCCTTACTATCAAACAAGTATCGGTAACGCGAACGCAAACGCAGGGGCAAAAAAAGAAAAAAGAAAAAAATTACACGCCGCTGATAGATAATAGCAAAAAGCGTTCTCTTTACCTACAAACAACGATACAAAACGGAGGCCCATAACGGAGACCCAAAACGGAAATCCAGAACGGAAATCCAGAACGGATCCCAAGTACCGAGACATAAATAACTAAAATACTAACTAAAACTTACACACTATGAAGAAGATCTTTACAACCATCTGTTTGGCTTTTGTTGCAGCCGTAATGTTTATGCCCGCCGAGGCAAGTGCTCAGAACAGCCGCTACTACATCAAGGATGCCATCGACGAGTGGGGCGAGTGCCGCAACGTGGCTATCACGAAGTACAATGGCGACATCGCGCTCTATGGCCGTAACGGTTACTCGGCACAGAACATCCCCGACGATTTGATGGATGCCATCAAGGAGCTCCACGAGCGCAGCGAGTATATCGACGATATCCAGCTCACGGAGGATGGTAACTGGCTCATTATCTATGGCGATAACGGCCTCTACTACCGCGGCATAACCAAGAGCCTCGAGCGTGCAATCACCGACTTCCACGACGACGGCGAGACTATCACATCGGTTACGTTCAACGACGATGGCGACTGGATCGTAATCTCTACCGAGCATATCCAGGCTTCGGACTCTGAACTTCAGGATTGGCTCGGTGAGGGTATCGAGGAGTATGGTCAGCTCTGGGCCGCTTGTATCACCGAGGAGGCCGTAGTAGCAGTCTACGAGGGTGGCTATAAGTTCTGGGGCGACGTTCCCTCGAGCCTTAAGCAGGCATTGCGCGAGAGCTCACTCGACGTATATCGTCTGAAGATTGCCGGCAGCTCGTGGTTCTTCGCCGACAGCGATGGCAACTACCACTACAATATGTAGTCGCAACCGAAACGCCTTAAGCATTATAGTAATTAGTTGAGAAGAACCCGAGGGTGGCATAAGCACTCTCGGGTTCTTTGTTGCGGGTCGGTCGAGACCTCGCTCGGGGTTCTTTGTTGCGGTCGGCGGGGCTATTGTGCGGGCTCGAGGTAGGTGTAGCCGTAGAGGCCCGAGCGGTAGTTCGAGATAAACTCCTTGCCCTCCTCTAATGTGATCACGCCGCTCTTTACCGACTTCGATACCCATATCTCGATAGCACGAACCATACGCTTGTGGTCGAACTGAACATAGTCTAACACGTCGGCAATAGTCTCACCCTCAATGATTTTGTCGATCACATACTCGCCATCCTTGACCGAGATATGCACCGCATTGGTATCGCCAAAGAGGTTGTGCAGGTCGCCCAAAATCTCCTGATAGGCACCCACCAAAAAGACGCCGATATAGTATGGCTCGCCATCGCGAAGCTCGTGGACGGGGAGGTGATAGGCGTTGTTCGATGTCGAGATGAAGTTGTCGATCTTGCCGTCCGAGTCGCAGGTGATATCCTGCAACGTTGCCGAGCAGGTGGGTGGCTCGTTGAGACGCGCGAGGGGCACGACGGGGAACACCTGGTCGATGGCCCACGAGTCGGGCAGCGACTGGAACAGCGAGAAGTTGCAGAAGTACTTGTCAGGGAGGCTGCGGGCAATGGTGCGCAGCTCCTCGGGGGCGTGCTTGCTCTTGCCCGCCATAGAGTTAACCTCGCGGGCGATGGTCCAGAAGAGTCGCTCGACAGAGGCGCGCGTGGCCAAATCCACAAGGCCAATGTTGAAGAGCTCGAGGGCATCCTCGCGTGCCTGCAACGCATCGTGCCACTGCTCGATAAGGCGGCTTGGCGTGAGCTTATTCCATATGTCGTAGAGGTCGCGTACGAGCTCGTGGGCATCAGGGGCGATCTCCTCCTGCTCGCCGAAGGCGGGTAGCTGTGTGCGTGCCAGCACCTCGAAGACGAGTATCGAGTGGTGTGCCGTGAGCGAGCGACCCGACTCGATGATGAGGTTGGGCTGCTCGAGGTTGTTCTTCTGGCAGATGTCGACGATCGAGTAGATGGCATCGTTGACATACTCCTGAATCGAGTAGTTTATGCTGTTGCCGCTTGTCGAGGAGTGCGAGCCGTCGTAGTTGACGCCGAGGCCGCCGCCAATGTCGACGAACTCGATGTTGTAGCCGCCCTTGCGTAGCTGGGCGTAGAACTGCGTGGCCTCCTTTAGTGCGGTCTTTATGCGGCGGATGTTGGTTACCTGCGAGCCTATGTGGAAGTGTATCAGCTTGAAACAATCCTCCAGCTGCTCGCGGTGCAATAGCTCCAGTGCCTCGATAAGCTCCGAGGAGTTGAGACCGAACTTCGAGATGTCGCCACCCGACTCCTCCCACTTGCCGCTTCCGGAGCTTGCGAGCTTGATGCGTATGCCGATGTTGGGCTTTATGTGCATAGCCTTCGCCAGGCGCGCTATGGTACGCAGCTCCATCATCTTCTCCACCACGAGGAATATCTTGCGCCCCATCTTGTGGGCCAAGAGTGCGAGCTTGATGTAACTCTCGTCCTTATATCCGTTGCAGATGATCATCGAGTCGCTGTCGAAGTTGAGCGACAGGACGGCGTGGAGCTCGGGTTTCGAGCCCGCCTCGAGGCCTACGTGGTAGTTGTTGCCGTGGCTTATGAGCTCCTCGACAACGGGGCGCATCTGGTTGACCTTGATGGGGTAGACTATGTAGCTCTCGGCCTTGTAGTCGTACTCCTTTGCTGCGCGCGAGAAGCACTTCGATATCTTGGCGATACGGTTGTTCAGTATGTCGGGGAAGCGCAGCAGCAGAGGCATAGATATGTCGTGCAGCTGCAACTCGTCCATCAACTTACGCAGGTCGATCTCGGGGCCGCCTTCCGTCGGGCGCACAACGACGTTACCCTCGGCATTCACCGAGAAGTAGTCCTTGCCCCAGCTATTTATGTTGTACAACTCGATAGAGTCGTCCACCTTCCACTTTCTCATCTTTCGTTTAGGTCTTGGGTTTTAGGGTGCTATCCCATACGTTGTTTATAGTCGTCGTAGCCGAACGTGCGCAGCGTCTCGAAGCCGCGCTCGTCGCTGTATCGTAGTATGGCGGGGTGTGTTACGCCGTTGAACATCGTGGTCTTAACCATCGTGTAGTGTATCATATCGCGGAATACGATGCGTTCACCCACCTCGGGCGTGTGTCCATCGTCGAAGGTCCACGCTCCGTACATATCGCCCGCGAGGCAGGAGTTCCCGCCCATCCACCACGCCACCTCCTCCGCTTCGGGGTCGTGCATACCGCGTATCGTGGGTTTGTAGGGCATCTCCAAGCAGTCGGGCATATGGCAGGCGAACGAGACGTTGAGCATCAGCGTGCCGCGGCCACCGTTCCTAACGACGTCCTCGACGCGGGCAACGAGCACGCCCGTATCCCACGTGAAGGCACTCCCCGGCTCGAGGATGACGCGCAGATGCGGATGGCGCGTGCGGAACGAGCGGAGGATCGAGATGAGGTGGTCGACGTCGTAATCGCGATGTGTCATAAGGTGTCCGCCACCGAAGTTTATCCACCTGAGGTGGTCGAAGTGGCGGCCGAAACGCTCCTCGACGGCCGCGAGTGTAGCCTCCAAGTCCGCGGGGCGTGACTCGCAGAGCGAGTGAAAATGGAGACCCTCGACACCCTCGGGCCAAGCCTCGAGGTCGGTGGCGCGGACGCCCAAGCGCGACTCGGGGATGCAGGGGTTGTAGAGGTCGGTCTCCACGGTGCTGTACTCGGGGTTTACCCTCAGGCCACACGATATGCCTCGCGCGCGAGCACGCTCGCCATAGCGCGCAAGCTGACCTAAGGAGTTGAACGTTATGTGGCTCGAGGCATCGAGTATGGCGTCGATCTCCTCCTCGGTGTAGACGGGGGCGTAGGTGTGAGCCTTCGTTGCCATATACTCCGTAACGAGGCGTGCCTCGGCAAGCGAGCTCGCTGTGGCTCCGTCCGAGTGCGCTGCCAGCTCATCGAAGATATGCCACGTGGCATTGGCCTTGAGCGCGACGATAATCTCCACGCCCGCCTCGCGACGCACGCGGTCGATGGTGGCGAGGTTCTTATGGAGCATACCCTCGTGGATGATATATGCAGGGGTGGGGGCCTGCGACAGGTCCCACACCCTAAGCATATTATCCTTCGTTATCATAGTTCGAGGTCGATATCGAACTTCTCGATCCAGGGCAGGCCACGCTCACCGAGCTCCTTGAGGAACTGATCGGGGTCGAGCTGCTCGACGTTGAATACGCCCGCACCCTTCCAGATGCCGCGTGCAAACATCGAAGCACCGAGGGCTGCCGGGACACCCGTCGTGAAGCTCACGGCCTGGGTGCCGGTCTCGCGGTAGGCGATCTCGTGGTCGCAGTTGTTATAAATATAGTATGTGCGCTCCTTGCCATCCTTCACACCGCGGATGCGGCAGCCGATAGATGTCTGGCCGTGGTAGTTCGCGCCGAGCGACTTGGGGTCGGGCAGTACGGCCTTGAGGAACTGTATGGGCACGATCTCCACGCCGTTGTAGATGATCGGGTCGATACGCGCCATACCGATGTTCTGGATCACGCGCAGGTGGGTGAGGTACTCCTGACCGAAGGTCATCCAGAAGCGTGCGCGCTTAATCGTGGGGTAGTGCTTCACGAGCGACTCGAGCTCTTCGTGGAAGATGAGGTACGACTCACGCTCGCCGATCTCGGGGTAGTTCAGCGGCTTATGAATCTCGTGGGGAGCGGTCTCCACCCACGCGCCATTCTCCCAGTAGCGACCCTTCTGTGTCACCTCGCGGATGTTGATCTCGGGGTTGAAGTTCGTGGCGAAGGCCATACCGTGGTTGCCGGCATTGCAGTCCACGATGTCGAGGTAGTGGATCTCGTCAAAGTGATGCTTGGCGGCATAGGCCGTGAAGATGGCCGACACACCGGGGTCGAAGCCGCAGCCGAGGATGGCCATCAAGCCCTTCTCCTTGAAGCGGTCGTGATATGCCCACTGCCAGCTGTACTCGAAGTGTGCCTCGTCCTTAGGCTCGTAGTTGGCCGTGTCGAGGTAGTTTACGCCACACTCAAGGCAAGCATCCATAATCGTCAAATCCTGATACGGAAGAGCGACATTAATTACAATGTCAGGTTGAAACGCCTTCATCAGGCTCACAAGCTCCTCTACGCTGTCGGCATCCACCTGTGCGGTCTGTATGCGGTTGCCACCCACGGCGCGCGCAATATCGTCGCACTTCGACTTCGTACGGCTTGCCAGCATAATCTCGGTAAAGGCACTATCTGCTGCTACTTTGTGTGCCACCACTGTTCCGACGCCACCGGCACCAATAATTAAAACTTTTGACATTTAGGTTATTAGGTTATTAAGGTGCAGGGTACAGAATGGAGGACCCTGCGGACTCGTTATCTATGTTTCGTTGGTTATTCTCGCTCGGCATATATCTCGCTCAGCATCTGGTAGAGGAGCTTCGCGGCCAGAAAGTCCGAGGCCTTAGCCGCGGGGTTGGGACATAGCTCCACGATGTCGAAGCCCACGACCCTGTGCTCGCGAATGACGCGCCTGAGCAGGCTCATAACCTCGCGGTAGTTGAGACCTCCGGGCTCGGGCGTTCCGGTCGAGGGCACGAAGGCGGGGTCGAAGACATCGAGGTCGATGGTGATGTAGACCTCCTCGCCGAGCTGTGCCGACACCCTCTCCTGCCACTCCTCATCCTCGGCGATGCGGTGGGCGTAGAACGTGCGCTTGGGGTCGATGTTGTGCTGCTCCTCGCGTGCCGACGAGCGTATGCCCACCTGTGTGATGTGGGGCGTGAGCTCCTTGGCGCGTGCCATCACACAGGCGTGGTTGTGTGTCGAGCCCTCATACTCGTCGCGCATATCGGAGTGGGCGTCGAGCTGGAGTATCGAGAGCGCGGGGTGGCGACGTGCCACGGCACGAAAGGCTCCTATCGACACCGAGTGCTCGCCACCGATAACGACGGGAAACTTGCCATCGTCGAGTATCTCAGCGATCCTACGCTCCACCTCTCGGGCCATAGCCTCGGGTGAGCTGCTCTCGGTGACGGGCTCGAGCGTGGCGATGCCGCGACGATAGATCTCCGTCTGGGTCTCGATGTCGTAGAACTCGAGGTTGAACGATGCGTCGAGCAACGCCTCGGGTCCGCGGTCGGCACCCTTGATCCAGGTGCTTGTGCCGTCGTATGGTACGGGGAGTATGGCTATGGCTGCGCGCTCGTAGCACATCTCTTCGGGGGTAAAGTCGCCAAATGGTCTCATCTCGAATCTTCGTAATTTATTCTTTATCGTGCGGGATGCTGCCCGCTGTAACCTATTCTATCCCTTGTTGCGTGGTGAGAAGTCTATAAAATTTCGTTTTTTGAATAGCTTTATCACACCTTGCACCTTGCAAATATAGATATTTTCGTGCTAAATACAACCATTTTTGTCATTTTTTTAGCCAATATTCTTCTTTTTTATCGCGGCCGTGGCTTTGTGTGTGCGGGGACGTAGTGTCTTGGGGTGATAGATAGAACGTTAAATTTTGCGGAAATAAAAAAAATGTTGTATATTTGTGATAGACTTTTTCCTAAAGCGAACTCTTTTAATGCAAAGAGATAACCGAAGATTTAACTAATTAAAATATGAGTAATATGAAAAAGATCTTTACATCCATCTGCTTGGCATTCGTTGCTGCAGTAATGTTTATGCCCACCGAGGCAAGTGCCCAGAATAGCCGCTACTACATCAAGGATGCTATCGACCGCTGGGGCGAGTGCCGCAACGTGGCCATCACGAAGTATAATGGCGATATCGCGCTCTATGGCCTTAATGGCGTTGCTATGCAGAGCATCCCCGCCGACCTCGATGAGGTGCTCACCGAGCTTAATGCTGCGGAGGAGTATATCGACGATATCCAGCTCACGGAGGCTGGCAACTGGCTCGTGCTCTATGGCGATAACGGCTTCTATTATCGCGGCATCAGCGCAAGCCTCGAGAAGGCTCTCGATAAGTTTAACAGCGCGGGTGAGACCGTAACCTCGGTTACGTTCAACGACGCCGGCGACTGGATCATCATCTCTACCGACCACGTTCAGGCCTCGGATAGGGAGATCCGCGAGTGGTTGGCCGAGGGCTTCTCGGACTATGGTAAGCTGTGGGCTGCCTGCGTTACCGACGATGCGCTTGTTGCTGTTTACGAGGGTGGCTTCCGCTTTTTGGGCGAGATTCCCGAGAGCCTCACCTCAGCCCTCAGCGATACGACGCTCGATGTTTACCGTCTGAAGATCGCTGGCGACTCGTGGTTCTTTGCCGACTCTAACGGCCGCTACCACTATAATATGTAATTGGCTCGGTGCAAGAGAGTTAGCGAGGCGGTAGAGGAGAGGCGAAGATTGGCTTGTCGCTTTGTCGCGGCGTAGTGCGGATTATCTCTCGTGTTGCCGAAGCGTGATAGGGATGCTGGTTGCATCTTGTTTAGGCGCAATTTGTAAGTCGTTCTTGCTCCACCTTGCATAACAGATAATGACCCAGGGACCGTGTGTCTCTGGGTCTTTTGTGTCTGTGCCGACGGCTCTTATTCTTTGGTTGCGGGCCGGCAAGGGCGCACTATGCATCTGCACTTAGTTGTATAATTTATTTTCGGGTGTTGTATATTTCCCAAAAAATGAATATCTTTGTAACATAATGTGTCTGGTAGTGCGCCGTGGTGGGTGCGCCAACCGACCCGAACAGAGGAAAATAGTCAACAACATATCAAACAACTAAAACTATTTAAGACAATGTACGGAAAATTTCAGCAGCATTTGCAGAACGAGCTGGCCGAGATTAAGGCTGCCGGCTTGTACAAGACTGAGCGTATTATCGAGTCGCCCCAGCGTGCAGAGATCGACGTGGCTAACCGCCCCGTGTTGAACTTCTGCGCCAACAACTACCTCGGCCTCTCGGACAACCAGCGTCTTATCGACGCCGCTAAGCGCGCTATGGACGAGCGTGGCTTCGGTATGTCGTCTGTTCGCTTCATCTGCGGTTGCCAGGATATGCACAAGGAGCTCGAGAAGGCTATCGCCGACTACTTCGGCACTGAGGATACCATCCTCTATGCTGCTTGTTTCGACGCTAATGGTGGTGTATTCGAGCCTTTGTTCACGGCCGAGGATGCCATCATCTCTGACGCCCTCAACCACGCATCTATCATCGACGGCGTGCGCCTCTGCAAGGCACAGCGTTATCGCTATGCTAATGCCGATATGGCCGAGCTCGAGGAGTGCTTGAAGCAGGCTCAGGCACAGCGTTTCCGCATCATCGTTACCGACGGTGTATTCTCGATGGATGGTAACGCTGCTCCGCTCGACAAGATTTGCGAGCTCGCGGAGAAGTATGACGCCCTCGTTATGGTTGACGAGTGCCACTCGGCAGGTGTTCTCGGTAAGACTGGCCGCGGTATCACCGAGCTCTTCGACCTCCGTGGTAAGGTTGATATCCTCACTGGTACTCTCGGTAAGGCCTTTGGTGGTGCTGTTGGTGGCTTCACTACGGGTCGCAAGGAGATCATCGATATGCTTCGTCAGCGTTCACGCCCCTACCTCTTCTCTAACTCGTTGCCCCCTGCCGTTGTGGGTGCCTCTATCGAGATGTTCAAGATGCTCGAGGAGAGCGATGCTCTGCACGATAAGCTCGTAGCTAACGTCGAGCACTTCCGCACCAAGATGATCGCCGCAGGTTTCGACATCAAGCCTACGCAGTCGGCCATCTGCGCCGTTATGCTCTACGACGCAAAGCTCTCTCAGGACTTCGCCGCAGAGTTGCAGCACGAGGGTGTATTCGTGACAGGCTTCTACTATCCCGTAGTTCCTAAGGGTCAGGCACGTATCCGTGTTCAGGTATCTGCTGGCCACACCACCGAGCAGCTCGACCGTTGTGTTGAGGCGTTTATTAAGGTGGGTCGTAAGTTGGGCGTCCTCAAGTAATTTCTTGTGATAAGGGGCCTACTTCGGCACCTCAATCCAAAGCCCGAATGGGAAATACGCTAAGTATGTCCCATCCGGGCTTTCTCTTTATCTGCACCAAATTAGGTTCCTTCTCGCAAGAAGTTTCTCGTGATAAGGCAGCATCTACTACTGCTAACAAATTATCTTAGCAATGGGCAGTACCGCAAGTACAGCCCATCGCCTCGAAATTTGCCGAGCGCGACAAACATTACAACATCTTGCCCTTCGAGTGATGGATGTTTCATAATTTCTTCGTACCTTTGTGGTATTAGAATTGAGTGATTTATAACCTTCAAACCAAATAATTATGTCGGTAATAAGACTTACTAAGGAGTTTACCTTCGAGGCTGCGCATATGTTGGAGGGCTACGACGGCCTCTGTCGTGAGATTCACGGCCACTCCTATCGCCTCTTTGTCACCGTCAAGGGCAAGCCCGAGAGCGACCCCTCGTCGCCGAAGCTCGGTATGGTTCTGGACTTCGGCATCCTCAAGCGCATCGTCGGCCAGCAGATTGTCGACCGTCTCGACCACGCCTTTATGATGCGTCGTTCGGAGCGCGCCGAGGAGGTCACCGAGACTCTCGGTATGCAGTTCTCGAAGATAGTGCTGACCGACTACCAACCCACGTGCGAGAATATGCTCGCCGACTTTGCAGAGCGTCTCCTCGGCGCACTGCCCGAGGATGTGGAGCTCTGCTCGTTGCGCCTCCACGAGACGGCCACGTCGTTTGCCGAGTGGTACGCGTCGGATAACTTTTAAACAACGCTCGCTATGCGCAAAACACTATATCTTATCGACGCTTATGCGTTGATATTCAAGTACTACTACGCCTTTATGGGACGTCCTATGCGCAACCGCGATGGACTGAACACCTCCGTGGTTTTTGGCTTCACTAAGTTCCTGCGCGACATCCTGCGCCGCGAGAAGCCCGACCTTATTGGTGTGGCGTTCGACCCTCCCGGAGGTTGCTTCCGCCGCGACGTGTTCCCCGAGTATAAGGCCAACCGCCCGCCGACGCCCGAGGATATCAAGCTCTCGGTACCCTACGTGAAGCGACTGTTGGAGGCGATGAATATCCCCATCTTGGAGGTTGCGGGTTACGAGGCTGACGACGTCATCGGCACGCTCGCGAAGCGTGGAGCCGAGGCTGGTTATAGCGTCTTTATGGTCACGCCCGACAAGGACTATGGTCAGCTTGTCGATGATAACTGCGTGATCTACAGGCAGAAGGGCGACGAACGAGAGATTGTCGATCGTGCCGCCATCGAGGCAAAGTATGGCTTCGCGGATCCTGTCCTTGTGCGCGACGTGTTGGCCCTGTGGGGTGACTCGTCGGACAATATTCCTGGTGTCCCGGGCATCGGCGAGAAGGGTGCCTCGAAGCTCGTCCGGGAGTGGGGCACGGTAGAAAACATCCTCGCTAATGCCGAGAAGATTGGCGGCAAGACTGGAAAGAATATCGCCGAGTGGGGTGATAAACTGTTGCTCGCCAAGCGATTAACGACGATATGTTTGGACGTGCCTGTGGAGTTTGCCGAGGCCGACCTCGCCATCTCGGAGCCAAACTATACGCTCCTTCGCGGCCTTTATGCCGAGCTGAATTTCTCGTCGTTCCTGCGTGATTTGGAGAATGTTGCCCCAGTGGAGCCCGTGCGCGAGGGTCCAAAGCAGGAGCCACAGATTCAGCTTCAAGAGGTTGCGCGCGCTAAGGCCGCCGAGAAGCGTCGTCAGAGTCTCGAGGGCCAAGGCGACCTCTTTGCTATGATGTCTGAGCCTCAGCCAATGTCCACAACTGAAGAGCTTGTGCCGACTGAAACATCTGACTGTGAGCCTGTTACTGGAATGGGTAATATCTCTAATACGCCGCACGACTACCGCATAGTTCATAATGTCGATGAGCTTCGTGAGTTGTGCTCGTATCTTGCTGGTTTTAAGGAGTTTTGCTTCGATACTGAGACTACGGGTGTTGATCCCATTTCGAGCTCGATTGTGGGTATGTCCTTTGCGGCAGAGCCGTTTAGGGCGTGGTACCTGCCGTTCCCTGCGGATGCCTCAGAGCGTAAGAATTATATCGAGGTTCTAAAACCGATTTTTGCTGACGACTCCATCGTTAAGATCGGCCAAAATATTAAGTACGATATTCTGATTCTCAGTGGTTTAGGTATTCAGGTGCGCGGCCGAAAGATTGATACAATGCTCTTGCACTATCTTCTCGATGCCGAGTCGCGACATAATATGAACTTCCTCGCCGAGCGTTACCTCGAGTATGAGCCCATACCCATCGAGACTCTCATCGGCAAGGGAGCCAAGCAGTTGACGATGGATATGATTGGCGTTGAGCGTGTTGCGGAGTATGCTGCCGAAGATGCCGACGTCACGTTGCGCCTCAAGCAGGTGTTGTATCCAGAGGTTGAGAGTCTCGGTATGCGCGACCTCTATTTCAACGTCGAGGAGCCTATGATTGATGTCCTCGCGGCTATGGAGTTGCAGGGCGTGCGTATCGATTCTGAGAGGTTGCGTGACTACTCTGTTGTTCTCCGCGAACTCTTGCAAAACCTTGAGCGTGAGGTCCGTGAGATGGCCGGGGAGCCGGAATTGAACATCAACTCGTCGCGCCAGCTTGGCGAGGTGCTCTTTGGTAAGTTGCGCATCACGGATAAGCCCAAGATGACTAAGTCGAAGCAGTTTTCGACAGAGGAGGAGTATCTTCAAGGCTTCGCTCACGACTTCCCGATTGTGTGTAAGGTGCTCGAATATCGTGGAGTGAAGAAACTGTTGTCGACCTATGTCGACGCGTTACCAGAGCTTGTAAATCGAACTACTGGACGTATTCATACTTCATATAATCAGGCAGTTACAGCAACGGGACGACTTTCGTCAACGAATCCCAATCTTCAGAATATCCCCATCCGCGATAGTCTCGGCAAGCCTATCCGCGAGGCTTTCATCGCCTCGGATGCAGACCACGTGTTGGTCGCGGCCGATTACTCGCAGATAGAACTTCGACTGATGGCCCATCTATCGGGAGATGAGGCACTTATCGAAGCCTTCAAGCGTGGCGATGATATCCACTCTGCTACAGCAGCGCGACTCTTCCACAAGTCGGCCGATGAAGTGACTTCGGACGAGCGTCGTCGCGCCAAGACTGCCAATTTCGGTATTATCTACGGCATTTCGGCATTCGGCCTTGCACAGCGTCTCGATATCCCTAACCGCGAAGCTAAGGCTCTAATTGATAACTATTTCGAGTCCTATCCTGCAATTAAGAGCTATATGGATGGTGTTGTGAGTGCGGCAGCTGAGGCGGGCTACGTGGAGACGATGTTTGGTCGTCGTCGTATGCTTCGCGACATCACTTCCTCGAATCGTACGGTGCGCGGTCTTGCCGAGCGCAACGCCATCAACGCGCCGATTCAGGGCTCGGCTGCTGATATTATGAAGCTCGCGATGATCGAGATAGCGCGACGTTTTGCTGCCGAGGGTATTCGCTCGAGGATGATTATGCAGGTGCACGACGAGGTTGTAATCAACACCCTTCGCTCCGAGCTCGATGCTGTTAGGCGCATTGTCAAGGAGGCGATGGAGAGCGTTGCAACGCTGCGTGTCCCGCTTATCGCTGAGGTGAACTACGGTGATAACTGGCTCGATGCCCATTAGTTAGCAGCAGTCCCTGCCGCGAATTTCGATATATTAGGCCTATGTCAATTCAGTTTGGCATAGGTCTTGCTTATATCTATATAAAAATTTTTAGCTTGACACGTGTGGTTTTTTATCATACTTTTGCAGTGACGTAATAACTAAGACAACTATTAAAGTAAGAACATATGACAACGAAATTTTATAAATGTAACATCTGTGGTAATGTAATTCATAAGGTTGTGGACTCTAAGGTGCCCGTAGTGTGCTGCGGACAAAAGATGGAGGAGCTTGTGCCGAACACGGTTGATGCCAGTGGCGAGAAGCACGTGCCCGTGGTCACTCTCCTCGGCGATGGCCGCATCAGGGTGGATGTAGGTAGTGTGCCGCATCCGATGACCGACGAGCATCATATCGCCTTTGTATATGTTGAGACTGAGCGTGGTGGTATTCGCGTGGACCTTACCGATGTGCCGACTGCTGAGATTTATATTGGCGAGGACAAGCCTGTGGCTGTTTACGAGTATTGCAACCTGCACGGCCTATGGAAGACGGAGTTGTAATCCCCTGCGTTTATAATAAAAGAGAGGCTCGCAATGCTGCGAGCCTCTCTTTTCAAATGTTGGATACACCTATTAGTGTGTCTCGGCAGCGCGTGCTGCATACGAGATGTTAAGTGCCTCAGCCTTACGGAGCTCCTGCTTTACAGCAGTGAGCTTACCTACGGTTGCGCCCTCATCCACACGGAGGTTAACCACGATATCCTTAGGACCTACGCCCTTAGTTACCGTTGTTGCCGAGATAAAGTCTCGGATATCCTCTACCTCACGGGTCTGGTCGTTGAGCTGAATCTTCAACGCATCCTCGCCCTTAGCTGCGCCAAGGGGCTTACCCATCCAAATATTTACAAGATTCTTCTTGTCGAGCTCAGTGATCTCAATAGCCTCGGGCATCTGCACCGATACCAATGGATCTACCTCACGCATCGTTGTTGCTGCCATGAAGAAGAACAGAAGCATAAACACGATGTCGGGAAGTGACGAAGTCGACATTGCGGGCACTTCACGTTTGCCCTTTTTTGCCATTACTGCCATAACTACTTCTTTGTTTGATCGTTAGGTTCTGCCTCAGATATCTTCATAGGAACAGCCTTGCGGATGTTACCAGCCTGGATGTCGTCAAGCTCATCATAAGCCTTGCCATATACCTGACGAGAGATATCGTCGCGATAGAGGTTGAAGGCGTGAGTAAGCTCGTCCTGCACCTTAAGATATACCTTGTACTCTGTTTCGTCATCGGCCTTTAGAGACACCAGACCCTCGCTGACGTTGTACGTAGCACCGTCAATCTCGGTAGCCTTCTTGTTTGATCTCTCGGGATCAACGAGGAAGAAGTACACCTCGCGTGAAAGACGTGAGTGCTCGCCGCTACGACGCAAGTCGCTTGAGCGGTACTCCTCGGTACCCACCATAATTGCACCGCTACGCGATACGTTTACCTTGAGTACGTTACGCTCGTTTACGTCAACATCGTTCTGTTGTTCCGTAGGGTCGATCCAAGGCGGAAGCGTACGCTTCATACCTGTGTCGACATCCATCGTAGTTGTCACCAAGAAGAATATCAACAGCAGGAACGCGATATCCGCCATTGAACTGGAGTTGATATCTCCAGCCTTTTTCTTAGCTTTTGCCATAAACTACGATTTATAAATACCACGAATAGCCGAGAAGATGGCTGCAAGGGCAGCACCGGCAAATGTGATGTAAGTTACCAAAATGCTTGTGTCAGCAATCATGTACTCGAATGTGCCGAATACTGTGCGTGTTGCGGGATCAGTACCGATACCGAGGTCGTAGCCAGCGGCATCCTTCAATGTAGCACCCTCGGTCCAACCGTTGCCAGAAGCAAGGACGTAAGAGATTGCAACAACTGCAACAACAACAACGAGCGACACGATGGTCTTCTTCAAGCCACCAGCGTTAAGCATCATATTCCAGATTGCGCTGATAACGATGAAGCAAACAGCGAATACCATCAAGAAGTAGAACCACATAAGGTTCCAGTGAATAGCAGTTGCAAGAGCAACCATATTCTCTGCGTTAACCTTAGCAACCTCGTTTGCCTTGATAGAGGCAGCGATGTTCTCCTCCATAATGGTAACGTTCTCCTTGTGCTGGTTGAGAGTATCGTTCAATGCCTTGAAGTCGGCCTGAACCTTCTCAGCCTCAGCCAAAGCGCGCTTGTCAGCGGCGTTAAGGCTCTTCTTAGCCTTGAGCTCCTCAATGGTAGCCTTAGCAGCCAAAGCAGCCTCGGTACCAGCCTTTACCTTATTCTCATATTCGGGGATAAGCTTGTTGATTGTATTTGCGAGCTTCTCCTCCTCAGCCTCGATAGCATCCAATGTAAGGATACCCTCATCAAGCTGGTTGGCAAAGATGATGCCAAGCGCATCGATACCCTCCTGTGCCGACTCTACGGGCACGGGCTGGTCATCCTCAGTATTCACAGCAACACCATTAGCATCGAACTTCTGCACAAGAGGTGTGCTTGTGGCAATCTTTGCAGAGTCGGGAGCATTCCAACCTGCTACGATAGCCCACGCAACCATTGCTACCGACACCAAGGCGAAAGCCAAGAATACGTAACTATGTAATTTTCTCATAATTGACTGTTTCTTAAAAATAGTTGGTCTTAATTATCGCTTGTTGTATGCTGTGAGCATATCAATCAAGGAGATTGAAGTATCCTCCATCTTAACTACCTGACCCTCGATCTTCGAAAGGATGTAGTTGAAGAACACCTGAAGGATAACGGCAGAGATAAGACCCATCAAAGTAGTCAAAAGAGCCACCTTAATACCACCGGCAACAACTGCGGGAGAGATAGTAGCCTGAGCCTGGATATCATCAAATGCCTGGATCATACCAACAACGGTACCCATAAATCCGAGTGAAGGAGACAAAGCGATGAACAACGAGATCCAAGAGAGACCTGACTCGAGGTGACCCTGCTGAACCGAACCGTAAGATACAACAGCCTTCTCAACAGCCTCCAAACCCTGGTCGTAACGGAGAAGACCCTGGTAGTAGATTGATGCGATAGGACCGCGTGTGTTACGGCAGTACTCCTTAGCAGCGTCAACGCCCTCGGTGTTGAGCAACTCCTCAACGCGAGCAACGAACTTCTTGGTGTTGATCTGTGCCATAGTCAGATAGAGGATACGCTCGATAGCGATAGCCAAACCGAGAACCAAGCAGACAAGTACGGGAAGCATCCACTCCCAACCACCTTCCAAGAACTTCTTCATAAGGGCGAAGTGCATAGGCTCACCAGCCAACTCCTCAGCCTCAGCCTCGGGTGCAACCTGCTCTACTGCAGCCTCCTGTGCGGGAGCCTCCTCCTGTGCATAAGCAGCGCCGAATGAGAGAGTGGCAGCTGCCAAAACCAAAAATAATTTTTTCATAATGTTTTGTTAGTTAAAATTTGTAATTTTTAGTAGTTGTTATCTCTTATTTTTTGTTTAAATGAAACATTTTCATCTATTGTCTTGGCTCTTAGTTTTGCAATCTTTTATGTCCATATTGGCGCATAATGCCCCCATATATGCTGCAAACTTAGTATCAATCAAAACTTTACATCTCCAAAAACGGGATTTTTATTTTCTGATCCCTATTTTTGAAACAATTTACAGTGCGAAATATACGAATAATTTCTGAAAAGTGCAACGCTTTACAAAGTAAATTCGCCACGCAACGGTCGGCGCATTAAATTAAGTGTTTCCGAAAGAGGCAAATTTTTGCCTAAAACGTACATCAGTTTTGCCACTGCTGCCTCGATCGTCATATCGTGACCCGACACCACGCCAGCCTCCTGCAAGGCCAATCCTGTCTCGTAGAGGTGCATCTGCACGGCACCATCCTTACACTGCGAAACGTTGACAACAACGACACCGCGCTGTATCGCCTCCTTCACCAGCTCCACGAACCACTCCGACGTGGGTGCATTTCCTGCGCCGTAGGTCTCGAGCACCACACCACGGGCACCACTGTCGATGAGCATTGCGCGCAGCGTCGCGGGGCGTATTCCGGGGAAGAGCTTCACGACGACGACCTCGTCCGAGAGCGACTCGCTGATGCGGAACTCATCCGAGAAATCGGGGGCATAGGGGGCTATGGCCGACATATTGTACTGGATGTTGACGCCCACGTCGGCCAGTGCGGGGTAGTTGAACGAGGCGAAGGCGTTGAGTGCCTCGGCACTGAATTTTGTCGTGCGGTTGCCGCGGAAGAGTCGGTTCTGGAAGTAGAGTGCGACCTCGGGCACTAACGGCGCGCCTTCGTCGTTATGTGCGCCGGCGATCTCGATGGCCGTGATAAGGTTCTCGCGACCGTCGGTGCGCAGGATACCGATGGGTATTTGGCTGCCGGTGAAGATCACGGGCTTAGCCAAGTTCTCGAGCATAAAGCTCAGAGCAGCAGCCGAGTACGACATCGTGTCGGTGCCGTGAAGGATCACAAAGCCGTCGTACCTCGTGTAGTTATCGCGAATCAGTCGCGCCATAACAACCCAGTTTTCTATCGAGACGTTTGACGAGTCGATAGGTGGTTTTATGGTCAAAACCTCTATGTCTACATTGAGTCGCTTAAGCGAGGGGAACTCCTCGTAAATGCCGCTGAAATCGAAGGGGACAAGGGCACCTGTGGCCTCGTCGGTCTTCATACCGATGGTACCACCGGTATATATAATTAGTATTGATGATCGCTTCATAAACGAACGCCGTGCAGCTTTAGTGTTGCACATATCTTTACAAAGGTACGAAAAAAATGCGAATAGCGAACTTTTATACGTAAAAATTATCCTCGCACTGCAATATTTCCCTCTGCGGGCTCTCGGCTAAAGGGCGAAGAGTCGTCGTGCTGTGGCGGTGGTAATCTCGTCGACACGCTCAGCGGTGAGACCGTGAATGTCGGCCACCTTGCGGCAGACATACTCCACGTATGCCGACTCGTTGCGCTTGCCGCGATGGGGTACGGGGGTGAGGTACGGGCAGTCGGTCTCGAGGATGAGAAGCTCCGTGGGGAGCTCCGCAACAACTCGATCGAGACCCGAGTTCTTGAACGTCACCACGCCTCCGATTCCAAATACGAAGTCGCCGTGTTTCAGTAGTTTACGTGCCATATCGGCATCCGAGGCATAGGCGTGAAGCACGCCTCTTAGGCCACGCCCGCGGTACGTCGCAACGGCGTCGAGCATCTCGTCGTAGGCCGAGCGTGTATGTATCACCACGGCCATATCGTGCTTCAGAGCGAGCTCGAGCTGGGCGTGCAATACCTCGCGTTGCTCGCGGTAGAAATCGCGACTCCAGTAGAGGTCGAGGCCTATCTCGCCCACGCCACAGAGGTCCATTGGCGGGTTGCCGAGCAGCCTCTCCACCATATCGAGCTCCTCGCGCCAACGCGGGTTGTCGTTCACCGAGGTTGGGTGCAGTCCCGCCATCGGGTGGCAGTAGTCGGGCTCGCGACGTGCGAGGTCAAACATACGGTCGCGACTCTCGGAGTCGATGTCGGGGAGTAGAAGCATCTCGACGCCCGCCGCACGAGCACGTGCGAGTGCCTCGGCACGGTCGCCGTCGAACTCCTCGGCGTATATGTGTGAATGTGTATCTATCATATTATCAATGTTATAGCCGTCTATACTCGCTCGTAACGCTTACCCGGTAGCGAGCGTATCAGGCCTTTAAGTTCGAGCTCCATAATCTCCATCGCGAGCTCGCCGAGCGAGAGTCCCGTGGCAGCGATGAGCTCGGGGTAGTCGGGTGTTGCAGCACGGTCGAATGCGCTGAGAATCAGCTGTTGTGCTGGTGTAAGCTCTTCTACTTCGGCAGGCTTTGACTCCTCGGCGCGCCTCTTTTGAATGCGCTCCCAGCCGAGGTCCTCGATTATATCCGCAGCCGAGAGTATCAGACGTGCCTTTCCGCTGCGTATCAGGTTGTTAGTGCCAAACGATGTGGTATCCGTCAGGCGGCCGGGCACAGCCATAACCACACGCCCGTAGCTGTCGGCCTGCTCGGCGGTGGCCAGCGAGCCTCCCGTTGCGGGCGACTCCACGACGACAAGGCCCGAGCTTAGGCCCGCGATTATGCGGTTGCGCGCGATGAACAGGTTGCCGTTTTGCTTGGTGCGCGAATGCAGCTCCGAGACTATGGCTCCGCCGCTACGGATGATATCCTCGCCGAGAGCGCGGTGTGAGGTGGGTGTGACGGTGGGTAGTACGCTGGCAACGACACCGATTGTCGCGATGCCGTGGTTAAGTGCAGCGCGGTGAGCTGCGCCATCGGCACCGTAGGCCATACCGCTCACTATCGCGAGGTCGTCGATCTGGGTTGCAAGGTCGCCAATGAGCCTATCGGTGATGTAGAGCCCCGAGGGTGATATCTCGCGCGTGCCCACGAACGAGAGCGTGCGCATACTGAGAGCGTCGACATTGCCGCGCACGAAGAGGACGTGCGGGCGATCCGAAGTCTCGGCAAGAGGCGCGGGGTACTCAGCGTCGGTGGCGGCTATGGCGCGTATGTTGTGGCGGCGGCAGTACTCCACCTCGTCGCGTGCCTCGCTGAGGCCCTCACCCCGGAGGATGAGGTCGGCGAGCTTAGGGCTCAGCTGTGCGTCGTCGATGAGTGCCGAGCGTGGCGCGGCATAGACCTCCTCGGCCGAGCCAAAGTGGTCGACAAGATGCGCCGCTCCGCGGCTGCCGATGCCCCTAACGAACAGCAGGGCTAAATCTTCTAAGGTCATATAGTAATAAGTATAACGAGGCGTCGCGTGGGGTCGGCCTCGTTATACGATGGTTGTTATCCGCAGTGGAAGTATTTTTCGACGAGTGCCAGCATTTGGGCGCGGTCGTTGCCTATATCCTCGCGCAGCGTGCGGTCGTCGTAGGCGCGCAACGACTTGAGGATGCCGTCGATCATCGCGGGGCTGAATACGCCGCGTGACTCGAAGATGGCGCGCTGACGCTCCAAGCAGTCGGCCGAGGCGGCACAGCTGTCGGGCAGCTGAGCTAACACCTTGAGCTTGTCAGCATTCTCCTTTTTGTGGATGTTGACGTTGACGTAGGTACGCTCGGCAATCTCAAGGGCGTTGTCGAGCTCGAAGCCGTAGCGGCACGCAACAACGAGGCCAGCGATAAGCTCATATACATCGGCCGAGCCATCGGGTGAGCGCATCTCGACGGTCTGCTTCTGCGATGTGTCGTAGTTGTGAGCCTTCTCCAACGGGTTGGCAATCTGGCACATATCGCTCTTGGCGGTCCAGCCTAAGGGCACACGCACGAGCACCGAGCGGTTGCGGTCGCCCCAGCATACGTTCGTTGGTGCCTCCTGATGCGGAACGAGACGGAAGTAGGACGTGGGGTTGGTGTTCCCGAATGCCGTGATCGAGGGTGCGAGCTCCATCATACCGGCTATAGCGCGGCGTGCCGTCGACGAGAGTACACCACCGTCGAGCATCATATTCTTGCCATCCTTGACGATGCGCATATGTATATGGAGGCCCGAGCCCGCCTTGCCTGCCGTAATCTTCGGTGCGAAGGTGATGTCGAAGCCGTAGCGATAGGCGAGGTTGCGGATTATCCACTTGGCGATGACGAGCTGGTCGGCAGCATCGGCCGCAGCCACGGGGAGGAACTCTATCTCGTTCTGCTCGTACACGCGGCCGTCGATTGTGAAGTTACCCACCTCCGAGTGGCCATACTTTATCTGTCCGCCCGCCTGAGCGATGTAGGCCATACACTCGGTGCGGAACTCGTTGAACTTGGCATAGGGTGCCGACTCGTGGTAGCCCTTCTGGTCGGTTGCGGGGAAGAGGCCCTCGTCGGGAGCGATGACGTAGTACTCCAACTCGCCCATAGCCTCGAAGTCCATACCCGTCACCTCGCGGAAGGCGTTGAGGGCCTTGAGGAGGGTGTAGCGCGGAGCTGAGGCCAACGGCTCGCCATCCTTGTTGAAGAAGGAGCAGAGCATCGTGAGCGTGGGAATCTCGGCAAAGGGGTCGTGGAATGCGGTGCTGAAGCGTGGCACGACGTATAGGTCGCTACTGCCCGCCTCGATAAACGGGAAGAGGCTCGAGCCATCGACGCGCTCACCGCAGGTGAGTATCGTATCTAAGTATTCGGCGTTGTTGATTACGAAGTTTAGGGTCTTGAGTCGACCATCGCCCGCGGGGTACATAAAGTTTACCATACGGATTTCGTTCTTCGTGATATACTCCACGATGTCGGCCTTTGTGAACTCTCGGGCCGGCTTTCCCAAGAAAGAGACAATCTTGTTGGGATTCAGTGCTAACTCTCGATTCATACTTATAGAGTTTTTAATGTGAGATTTCAAGCAAAGTTACGAAAAATAGTTGAAACGTGCAAAATATTGACTGAGGTAATAATAGGGGATTATATTTACAATCCCCCTAAATCCCCCTTTGATAAGGGGGACTTAGCGTGGCGCATACGCCACGCGAGTGCTATCGGCAAAAATGCCACCGATGGGTTGTACCAGTTTCTTGTCAGAAGGGGTTAACTGTGGCCTCGATAAAGAGAAAGCCCGGATGGGACATACTTAGCGTATTTCCCATTCGGGCTTTTGATTGAGAGGTCGCAGATGACCCCTTATCACAAGAAACTAATCCTCGTCGGTGTCGGTGTACTCCTTCAGAAGCTTCTCCTGAACATCGGCAGGCACCTGCTCGTATGATGCGAACTGCATAGTGTAGGTCGCAGCACCCGAGGTCAACGATGACAACGATGTAGAGTAGCGGTACAACTCTGCCAGAGGCACGCGTGCGTTGAGGCGGTCGAAGCCCTTATCTGACTCCATACCCATAATCATAGCACGGCGGTTCTGAAGGTCGCTCATAACGGCACCCATATACTCGCTCGGCGTGAGAACCTCGACGTTGTAGATAGGCTCCATAATCTTAGGACCTGCGTTGCGGAAGGCCTCCTTGAATGCGTTACGGCCGGCGAGCTTAAACGAGAGCTCGTTTGAATCTACCGGGTGCATCTTACCGTAGTAGATGGTAACGCGGATGTCGCGGGCGTAAGAGCCTGTCAACGGACCCTCGTCCATCTTCTCCATGATACCCTTCAAGATTGCGGGCATGAAGCGGGCATCGATAGCACCACCAACGATAGAGTTGTAGTACTGAAGCTTACCACCCCATGGAAGGTCGTACTCCTCCTTGCCCTTAACGCTCACGGCAATCTCCTGACCGTTAACCTTATACTTCGTAGGCTCGGGCATACCGTCGTAGTAGGGCTCGATGACCATATGAACCTCACCAAACTGACCTGAACCACCCGACTGCTTCTTGTGACGATAGTCGGCCTGAGCTACCTTAGTGATAGTCTCACGATATGGAATCTTGGGAGCGAAGTACTCGATCTCCATCTTGTTCTCGGTAGAGAGACGCTGCTTGAGGATGTTGAGGTGGTGCTCACCCTGACCCTGAATGATGGTCTGCTTGAGCTCCTTAGAGTACTCAACAAGGATTGTGGGATCCTCATACTTTGCGTCGTTCAGCAACTTGCCGAGCTTCTCTTCGTCGCTCTGCTCCTTAGCCTTCACGGCTGCGCGGTAGCGAGGCTCGGGGAATACGATAGGCTCAACAGCGATAGGTGCTGCGGGAGCTGCGAGGGTGTCGTTCGTGCGTGTACCCTTGAGCTTCACGGTGCAACCGATATCACCTGCTGAGAGCTCCGTAACCTTAACGCGGTTCTTACCGGCAACGGCGAACAACTGCGAGAGCTTCTCCTTATTACCCGTACGTGAGTTCACGAGCTCCATACCCTCGGTCACCTTACCACGAACTACGCGGAAGTAGGTGATCTCACCGATATGCTGCTCGATCTGGCTCTTGAATACGAATGCTACTGCGGGTTCCTCGGCGTTAGCAAGGATCTCCTCACCCTCGGTTGAGAGGAATGCGGGAGCCTTCAACGGGCCGGGGGCAACGTTGATGATGAACTCCATAAGACGCTTAGTACCGATGTCGCGCTTACCCGATGCACAGAAGATGGGCATAATGTCGCGCTTCGAAACGCCGAGCTTCAAACCTGCGCGGATGTCATCCTGCGTGAGTGAGCCCTTCTCGAAGTAGAGCTCCATAAGAGCGTCGTCGTAAACGGCAGCAGCCTCCGCAAGCTCCTGGTTGAGCTCGTTAGCGCGCTCCATCTCGCTCTCGGGAATGGGGTGCTCCTCGCGCTTACCATTCTCGTCGACGAACTTATACATCTTCATCATCAACACGTCGATGAACGAGTCGAAGCCAGTGCCCTGATTTACGGGATACTGAACGACAACGGGCTTAACCGACGAGTTAGCGCGGATACCCTCGAGCGTAGCATCGAAGTTAGCCTTGTCGCCATCGAGCTGGTTAACAACACCGATAAGGGGCTTGTTAAGGATGCGAGCGTAGCGCGACTGAAGCTCAGAGCCTACCTCCCAGCCGTTCTGTGCGTTGAGAACCATAACGCCCACGTCACCTACCTTGAATGCCGAGAAGAGCGAACCACAGAAGTCGTCCGAACCGGGGCAGTCGATGATGTTGAGCTTACGATCCATAAACTCTGTAAAGAGGGTTGTAGCGTAGATAGAACGCTTATATTCGTGCTCGATATCGGTGTTATCCGAAATCGTGTTGTTATTCTCGATACTACCCCTGCGGTCAATAACCTTACCCTCGAAAGCCATTGCCTCTGCAAGGGTAGTTTTTCCAGTGCCGGGAGCACCAATAAGAACGATGTTCTTAATCTCTTTTGCTGAATAGTTTTTCATAATATATTAGTTTTTTAGGTTTTTTTCTGCCTCCGCCACCCCCTTCCGTAGCGCACTTTAAAGGTGACCCTCGGGGCTTAATGGCCTTTGCGGATTATAAAGTTAAAGACTTTTTTTTAAACTACAAAATATTAAATCAAGAATCTGCATTATTCAACCATTTTTTGCCATTTTCGTCGGGCGGTGCCATCCCGAAACTATCTTTTTGAGCGTCGATATAGTGCGCCTATCAAACAAAAAAGAGCCCTCCCGAGGAGAGCTCCATTATAGTGATAATATATTCTTTTCGTTGAGTGTTGCGTAGGCGATACCTATATTAATATATTGGCTGTGTTTTACTCCGCCACTCCATATCGCTCCATTTTACTCAGCACTCCATACCTACCCGGCAGCAGTTCACGTGCCAGCATCCATCGCCCCCCCCCTCGCCTCGGGTCTAACCCTTAGCGGCTGAAGTGGAGGTCGTGCTCCATACGTCGGAGCTTACGCACCTGGAAGAAGAGCAGCGTGCCCGCTACAAGGACGGCCAAAGAGTCGGCGATAGGCATCGACACCCACGCGCCCATAGCTCCGTATTGGGGTGTGAGCGTGAGCAGGAGCGGCAGCAGGAACAGTAGCTGTCGTGTCGTCGAGAGGAACATCGCCAGCGGCGCGCGGCCGATATATTGGAAGAAGCTACCCGCCACAATCTGGAAGCCCACGAGCGGGAATACGGTCATCGCCACGCCCAAGCCCTGAGCCACGACGTCGACCATAGCCCGATCGGCCGCACCGTTACTTGTGTCGACAAAGGCGGCAGCCACCTCCGCAGGGAAGAAGAAACCGATGAGGAATGCGAAGGTCGTCACGCACGAGGCGGCGATGATTGTGTATTTGAGCACGGTGATCACGCGGCCGTACTGCTTTGCGCCGTAGTTGTATCCCACGATGGGCTGCATACCCTGATTGAAGCCCTGAGCAACCATAATGAAGAGGAGTATCACGCGGTTCATAATGCCGTACGCCCCGACATATATGTCGCCCACATTGCCATCGAACGTCGCGGCCGAGACTATGTCGTACTCGCCCGTGCCGCCGTAGCGCAGTAGCGCGGTGTTCATAAAGCGCGTCACGAGCGAGGCACAGACGTTCAGTAGGAACGGTGCCATACCGATGGATATGATGTTCTTGATGATCGAGCTCTTGAATCGCAGGCTGCGACGCTTGAACCTCAGGAAGCTACTCTTCGACGTGTAGTGCTTGATCTGCACGCTAAGGGCTATGCTCTGGGCTATGACCGTCGCCCCTGCCGAGCCCTCGATGCCCCAGCCGAAGCCGAAGATAAAGAGCGGGTTGAGGATGGTACATAGTGCCATCGAGAGGAGCATTATGTACATCGCCTTGCGCGGATATCCCGAGGCGCGGAGCTGCTCGTTGAGGCCGAGATATAGGTGCGTGATGATGTTACCAAACATAATGATGCGCATAAACCTACGCGCGTAGTCTAACGTCTCGGCTCCTGCCTCGCCACCCGAGAAGAAGAGGAGTATCGGGTCGAGGAAGAGCAGAAAGACCAGCATTATGCCTACACCGAGAGTTATGTTTAGCAGCACGGCATTGCCGAGGATATCCTCTGCCGCGCGCTTGTTCCCCTCGCCCAGACGTATCGAGATGCGTGCGGCAGCACCCACGCCCACCATAGCACCGAATGCCGAGGCTATGTTCATAATCGGCAGCGTGATGGCCATACCCGAGATGGCGGCACCACCCACGCCGTGGCCGATGAATATGCTGTCGATGATGTGGTACAGCGACGACGAGGCCATAGCGATAATCGCCGGTATGGAGTACCGTGCGAGGAGCTTGCCGAGCGAGTCGGTGCCAAGCGATATGGTGTTATTCTGTGCCTGTGCCATCGTCTGTTCTTTGCGCTGCAAATGTACTAAATATGTTCAAATCGTGCAACGGCAACAATCATATTATCCCGCGTCGTCGATATATCGACTAATGCGTTGCACCGATTGACAAGTTTTCCCTTGAGGTGTAGGCCTGTGGGGTCTACATCGTTAATCCTTAGGTCGTTACGCAAGTCGATGCCTCGGCAGCCGTAGAGCTTATACATTGCCTCCTTTGCCGTCCACACCTTTGCGGCCCACGCCTTGTCTGAAGCGAGTGCCATCTCCTCGGGGCTCATATATCGCTCTTTGGTGCGCTCGAAGTCGCGCTCCACCGACTCTATATCTATGCCCACACACTCCGCCGCGATGGCAACGGCAACGTAGCCGCCACCGTGCGCAACGCTGATATGGGTATTGGGGGTATTGACCGTGGGGGCTCCCACGTCGTTATAGTCGATGACCACACCGCGTCCCAACTCACGCCTCACGACACGTCGCCAGGCGAGGTGCTCCGCACGACGCCGCTCGTTTTGGAAGCGCGAGGCCGATGCCACATCGGCGGCGGTGATTAGCGCATCGCAGCAGGCATAGACCGGGGGTATGGGCTCGACAATGACCTTAACCATCAATCTCGACCTTAATCTTATCTACGCGGCGGCCATCCATCGTGGCGATGAAGAACTTGACGCCGTGCGACGATAGCTCGTCACCGCGACGCGGCAGGTCGCGCTTAAGCTCCATCATCAATCCTGCCAATGTCTCGGCGTGGCCCTCCACGTCGCTGAAGGCATCCTCATCGTAGCCTATGGCGCGGATGAACTCGCCGATGTGTATCTTTGCATCGAAGATGTAGGTGCGCTCGCCAATCTTCTCGTAGAGCTTGTCCTCCTCCTCGTCGCTCTCGTCGGTGATCTCGCCAACGACCTCCTCGAGGATATCCTCCAACGACACGAGACCCTGCGTGGCTCCATACTCGTCGACGACGATGGCGATGTGGGTCTTCTGCTTCTGGAACTTCTTCAGCAGGTCGTCGATCATCATATGCTCGGGCACGAAGTAGGGCTTGCGCAAGAGCTTCTGCCACTCGAACTGATCGCTCTGGCCGATGTAGGGGAGCAGGTCCTTGACATATAGCACGCCACGCACGTCGTCGAGGTCGTCGCCATAGACGGGTATTCGCGAGTAGCCCGTGTCGACAATCACACGACGCACCTCGTCGTATCCCGCGCTATACTCTATACCCGTGATGTCGACCCTCGAGTGCATAATATCCACCACCTCGGTCTGACCAAACGAGACGATGCCCGCGAGCATCTTCTGCTCCTCCTCCGAGCCGGTCTCCGCGAGGTCGACAGCGTCGGCAAGCTCCTCGATAGATATCTCGGCATTCTTTACCGCAAAGCGGCTAACGCGGCTCGAGGTGCGTATGAGGATGAAGGCCAACGGGTAGACCAACCAACGCAGGAACTTAAGCGGTGCGGATAGCAGGCGCGCCATCTTCACGGGGCGTGTCTGCGAAAAGACCTTGGGCATAATCTCGCCAAAGAGCAGCAGCAAGAAGGTGATAATCACCGTGTTGAAGATAAACTCCCAGATGCCCGAGAATTCGAGCAGTGCGTCCACAAGCTGCGTGGCGATGATTACCAAGCAGATGTTGATCATATTGTTGGTCACAAGGATTGTGGCCAACAGGCGGTCGCTGTTTGCCAGCAACTCCAGCACACGTCGTGCCGCGCTGTCGTTGCGCGACTCGAGCTCCTCGATGTCGCTGCGCGTAAGCGAGAAGAAGGCTACCTCCGAGCCCGAGGCCATCGCCGAGAGCATCAGAAGCACCACCGAGAGAAGGCTGAGGCCGATGACGGCCCCGAGGTCGATACTCTCCTTTATCGTTATTGCATCCATCTACGTTCGTTATAGGGGTTATGCGGCGTGCCGAGGGTTAGAACAGCGAGCCGTTGGGTGTGTTTGTCGTCGTGGGCTCCTCCTCCTCGATGCGCGTGTTGCGTGCAATATTCTGGTATATCGTGCGCGGACGCGAGGTGTCGTTGTCGGCCTCGAACATCGTGTTGCGACGCACGTAGGCAGGGTTGCGCTTCTGTGATGCGATATGCTTGTAGCGGTCTTGCTGCGGCGTGATGGTCACCGCCTCGCGGGGCTTGGCTATAACCTCTGGCTTCTTGGGCTGAATCTTCGCGGGCTCCTCCTTCGCAGGCTCCTCGAAGGGTGTGTCCTCATCGGGGTTTACGTACTCGAGCTTGATATTTAGGCTGTTACCATCGGCAAAGCGCGTTGCTACGACCACCAACTCGAGCTCATCGTCGGCCAACGTGGGCTTCTCGCTGGCACCCCAGATGATGTCGGCGAGGTGGATGTTGCCATCCTCGTCGGTGTAGCTGGCGTGCTTCTGGATGTACTCCATCGCGAGCGTCACGTCGTCCTGCGTGAGCAGGTCGATGTCCGACACGGCAAAGCTGAGCAGTATCTCCTTAGCTCCCGAGATGTGGTTGTCGTCGAGGAGCGACGATGAGAGTGCACCCTCGGCAGCGTCGAGCGAGCGGTTCTCGCCCACGCCCTTCATCACCGACATATGGGCACGGCCACTACCGCGCATCACGCGCTCCACATCGGCGAAGTCGACGCGCACGAGTGCCGACTTCACGGTGATAAGCTCGGCGATACCCTTCGTCGCCATACCGAGCACGTCGTCGGCCTTACCGAACGCCTCCTTGATCGGGAGCTTGCCGTAGAGCTGGCGTATGCGCTCGTTGTCGATGATAAGCAGCGAGTCGACCCACTTGTTCAACTCGTTGATACCACCCACCGCACTGTCGTAGCGACCGGGACCCTCCATACGGAAGGGCATCGTCACCACCGCCACGGTGAGGATGCCGAGCTCGTGTGCGAGCTTGGCAATCACGGGCGAGGCACCAGTACCGGTACCACCACCCATACCTGCTGCGATGAAGAGCATCTTCACGTTCGAGGTCTCGAGCAGTGTCCTGAGCTGCTCCTCGCTCTCGATGGCATACTTGCGACCTACGGCGGGGTCGTTACCGGCACCCAGACCCGGGCCTATCTGTATCTTGTTAGGAACGTTGCAGTTGTTCAGGGCCTGCTTATCGGTGTTACATACCACGAAGTTCACGCCCGTGATGTTCATCGTCTGCATATGGTTTACGGCATTACCGCCCGCGCCACCTACGCCGATGACCATAATTATCGACTCGCTATCGAACTGCATTGTCGAGAGGTCGTCGCCGGCGATTGCTATTGCCAACTCGTCGGTTATCTTATTGTTGCTATTCATAACTATCTCAAGGTCAATTATTCTACATCTGTTTCATCATCATTACATCATCTTCGGCCTCTATACGATGAGGCTACTCGTTCTTGGTCGCCGTACCTCGCCTCGGCCCACCCTAACGCGGCAGGCACTCGGGAAGTACCTCGCCCTTTTATCTAACGCACGGCCTTGCGGGATTCACCGTACGGCGTACCAAATCGGCAGGCACTCGGGAAGTACATCGCCCTTTTATCTAACGCACGGCCTTGCGGGATTCACCGTACAGCATACCAAAGCGGCAGGCACTCGGGAAGTACATCGCCATCACGATCTGCACCCACCTCCCCGTAGCCTAAAATTCGGGGTCCTCGTCGTCACCGGCAAATACATCGCCTAACTTGCGTATCTTCTTCATCATACGCCCCATAAAGCCGCCCGACTGCTGCTCGCCCTCGACTGCGAAGTCATCGTCGTCACCCGTCTCGGGCTCCACGGTCTGTATGGTTCCCACGGTCGCTTCCTCGTCAATCGTCTCGTCGTGCTTGGGCTCTGTGGGCTTGGGCTCGGGCTGTGGAACGTGGGGCTTCGGCGTGGGACGCTCGGGCTCTACGCGCTGTGCGAAGTGCGGACGCTCGGCCACGGCGCAGCAGCCACGCTTGGCGCAGTAGATCAGGAGCGATGCCACGGTTGCGTATGCCGACGTTGTTATGTGTGCCGTCATCGTGTCGGTGAAGCCATACTCGGGGAATACGGCACGCACGTCGTCGTAGCCGAGCTCGCGAGCGAAGAGCAGCTCGATGTCGGGCATCTCGGCACCGCCACCCGTCAGGAGCACGGTGGGCGAGAAGCGGCTGCCACAGCGTGCATCCTTGATCTCGTTCTTCACCCACTCGGCAATCTCGGCGAGGCGTGCCTCGATTATCGAGGCGAGGTTACGGCGCAGGATATTCTTCGTGGTGCCGTGGCGTGCTGCGGCGAAGACTATCTTGTCGTCGACGGCCTTCTCGGTCAGTGCCGAGCCGTAGCGCACCTTGAGGTTCTCCACGTAGTTTGCGGGGATGCCATAGGCACGAATGTCGTCGTTGATGATCTTGGCACCGATGGGTATTGATGCTGCGTGGCGCACCTTGCCGCCCATAAGTATCGTCACATCCGTGAGGCCGCCGCCGAGGTCGATGACCACGACACCCTCCTCCATCTCCTCGGTCGTTGCCACGGCCAGGTGCGAGATTATCGAGTTGGGCACGAACTCCTTGACCTGTATGTTCTGTATGAGCAGACACTGGCGCAGACGCTCACGCATAGCACGGTCGGCGAGGATGAAGTTGTAGGTTGCGGCGAGCACGTGGCCATAGGCACCTACGGGTATTGCCACCTCGCGCTCGTCAACCTTGTAGCGCAGGGGCTCGATGGCTATGATCTCCTCACGATCGTCGGGGAGCTTCACGCTGTGCATACGGCGGTCGAGGTCCTCGAGGTCGCGGTCGGTGATCTGGTTGCAGCCATTTCCGAGGGTATCCTGCACGTACACGTGGTCGTTGACCTGCACGCAGCGCACATAGTCGCCCGCAAGGCCAGCGTATGCCTCCGTAATCTTTATGTGGAGCTTCTCCTCGATGCGCTCCTTTGCGCGTCGCACGGCTGCGCCCACCAACTCGTTGTTCTCCACGCGGCCAGCATTCATACCCTCCACGGGCTCCGATACTATGCCGAGGATGTCTACACGGCCATCCTCCTCAACCGCACCAACGGCTATTACCACGTTCGACGATCCTACATCAATCGCCACTATTTGCTTAGCTTTCATCGTTATATCTTTTATTTCGTTTTTTTCATCATTCTCGGCGTGCCGCCTTATGCACACCCTTCGCTCACTGCACGCGCCTGCCCCTTCTACACGCGCCTGCCCCTTCTGCGCGCGCCTGCCCTTTCTGCGCGCCTCTGCACCCGATGCCCTCGGCCTCTCTCTACGATCTTGCTCGCGCGCCTATCCGGCTATCGGCACACCACCTGGCCCTCGTAACGGAGGCTTATGCTCTTGTACCTATCCCAGCCGACGTTATCGAGGCCGTTGGAGTAGAAACGACGCAGGTCGCGGAGCTTAGCCTCGAGCCTCTCGGTCGTGCCCAAGTCGACAAGGAATCGACCCGAGCGGGGTACCATCTCGAGTTGCAGAGGGTGGCTGAGGTCGCCCGTAGCCACGAGCTGCACCACCTCGGCACTCCAGAACCTATCCTCGCGGATGTGGAGCAGCAGTCCGATGAGTCGTTCGACGTCCTCCTCCGTGCGGCGCACCTCCTTCTGTGTGTGGCGCACCTCGGCCTGCTGTGCCTCGATGGCGGCAATCTGCTCTCGGATGTCGCGCTCTCGGATGCTGTGTGCCAACCTCGCGCTACTCTTCTTCTCCTTGAGTGCCTCAGCAAGAATCTCGTACTCCTCGTCGGAGGTGAAGATTCCGCGCTCGACACCCTGTGATGTCACCTTGCGCAGATTGCGGTTGTTCTCTTGCAGAGCCTCGTAGTGGGGTAGCTTTGCTGCCTCCAGAGCCTCGAAGCTACGGTCGAGTGCCGCTATCGAGTCGCGCACGACGTCGCGCACGTAGCCCTTGAACGCAGGGTCGAAGAGCGGTTTGTAGTCGCCCGTTATGACGGGCACAAGCACGCTGCGACCATCCGTCGCGGGCATTATGAAGCCATCGCCCGTGAGGTACATATCGTACCCCGAGACACGTAGTCGGGCTATGGGCTCGCGCTGCGAGATATCAATCTTTACGCGGCCGTTGTAGGTCGTGTAAACATTGGCACTCGCCACGGCACTATGGCTGAGGATAGCCTGCTCGATGGCGGCGATATCGGTATTTGCGATCGTGCCACCGTCGGGCGTGAGACCCTTCATCGCCAGCCACTCCTCGATTGCCTCGCGGTCGATGAGCGGATTGCGTCCGCCCCCCGTGATGGCGATCTCGGTTGCCGTGATGGTGGTCTTGGCGACGTGCTCATCCGTGAGCCTCTCGGCACAGATGACTACCCCGATGACCAACGCCCAGAGCAGCGCGAAGCCTGCGTATATGCCTATCCTTCGTAGCATCCTCTATCCCAATTTCTCGCGCAGCACACGTGCCACGTCGTTACATACAACGTCGATGTTTCCCGCGCCAAAGGTCACGACCACGTCTGTTTGCTCACAACGTAGGTGGTCGGCCAGTGCATCGCGCTCGACGAGCTCCCACTCCGTGGTGACGGCCCTGCCAATCATCTCCGAGCATACGCCCTCGATGGGCAGCTCGCGAGCAGGATATATCGGCAAGAGAATCACCTTGTCGGCCAGCGACAGCACCTCAGAGAACTCCGCGGCGAAGTCACGCGTGCGGGTGTAGAGGTGGGGCTGGAACACCGCCGTGAGCCTACGTCCGGGGTAGATGCCGCGCAGCGACTCGATCGTCGCACGTAGCTCCTCGGGGTGGTGGGCATAGTCGTCGATGTAGACCTGCGTTGGGGTGTTGATGTAGACCTCCATCCTACGTTTCACACCCTCGAAGCGTGCCAAGGCACTCGCCACGGCAGCCGTATCGAAGGCCTTACCCTCGATCTTTGCAGCACACCATAGCATCGCCACGGCAGCCACCGAGTTTTCGATGTGCACCTTGCCCGGGATGCCGAGCACACAACCCTCGATGCGCTCCTCGGGCGTTATGATGTCGTAGCGGTAGAGGCCATCCTCACGGAGCGTGATATTCTCGGCGTGGAAGTCGCCACCCTCGTCCGACGAGTAACGGTAGAGGTTGCGCGTGGTGGTGTCGAACTCGAGCTCGACGCCCTGCTTAAGGATGAGGGCACCGCCCTGTCGGATCTGCGAGGCGAACTTGGCGAAGGCCTCCTTCAGTGCCTCGGGTGTGCCGTAGATGTCGAGGTGGTCGGCATCGGTTGCCGTGATTACCGCGACATCGGGGTTTAGGCGCAGGAACGAGCGGTCGTACTCGTCGGCCTCGAGCACAAGGCGTCGGCCCTCGCCGAGCACAAGGTTCGAGCCGAAGTTACGCGATATGCCTCCGAGGAAGGCACTGCCCTCGGCCGCAGCAGCGTGGTTGAGCCACGCGGCGAGGGTCGAAGTTGTAGTCTTGCCGTGAGTTCCGGCCACGGCCATACCGAGCTTTCCCGAGGCGAGGTAGCCGAGCATCTGCGATCGTTTCTCGATGCTGAAGCCACGCTCGCGAAGCCACGCCCACTCGCGGTGGTCGGCGGGGATTGCTGGGGTGTAGACCACAAGGGTGTCGTCGGCCGAGCGCATATCGATGGGTATCAGCTCGGGGTCATCCTCGTAGTGAACATCGGCACCTTCGGCCTCGAGGGCGCGAGTGAGGGGTGTCGCCGTGCGGTCGTAGCCGGCCACACGGTAGCCCTCGTGGAGGAAGTAGCGTGCCAAGGCACTCATACCGATACCTCCGATGCCGAGGAAATATACTTTGCGTATCGCGTTATCCATACGTTGCTACTATTATTGAGCCTTCTGAAGCTCGTTTTCTATCTCGCGAACCACTCTTTCTGCCGAATCGGCAATGGCGAGCTTCGCAATATTGGCACTAAGGCTCTCGAGGCGAGCAGCGTCGGATGCCAGTGCCACCGCCTCCGTCATACCGCGCACGACGGCCTCGCTGTCGCGTACGATCTCCGCAGCTCCCTTCTCGACTAAGGCCATAGCGTTCTTTGTCTGGTGGTCCTCCGCCACGTTGGGCGAGGGGACAAATATCGTGGGCTTGGCCACGAGGCATAGCTCCGACACGGTGCAAGCACCGCTACGCGAGAGCACCACGTCGGCCGCGGCATAGGCATAGTCCATACGGTCGATAAATGCACCCTGCCATATGTTCTTCGTAGGGTGTGCTTGGAGGAACTCCTGCATCTCGCGCTCGTAGTATTTGCCCGTCTGCCAGATCACCTGCACGGGGGCCTCGCCTCCGAGCGTGAGGATCCACGCCTTCATCATCTCGTTGAGCGTGCGTGTGCCGAGTGAGCCTCCTACAACCAGCACCACGGGCATATCGGCCGTGAAGCCGTAGTAGGCGAGTGCCTCGTTGCGGTTGCCGCCATCGGCCGTGAAGCGACCACGTAGCGGGTTACCCGTCATCACGATGCGGTCGGCGGGGAAGAAACGCTCCATCTTGTCGTAGGCCACGCAAATGCGGCGTGCGCGCTTCGATAGGAGCTTGTTCGTAAGGCCGGCGTAGGAGTTCTGCTCCTGAATGATTGTGGGGATGCCGAGCCTCTGTGCCGCCCATAGCACGGGGGCTGAGGCATAGCCTCCGAAGCCAACGACTATGTCGGCACCGAAGTCGCGAATTATACGCTTTGCACGACGTACGCTCGCCGCCACCTTGAACGGCAGTGCGAGGTTCGAGAGCGTGAGTCTGCGCTGCAAGCCCGCCACGGGTAGGCCCTCAATACGATAGCCCAATGCCGGCACTTTCTCCATCTCCATCTTGCCCTCTGCGCCCACGAAGAGGATGTCGACCTCCGTGCCATACTTACGCTTCAGGGCCTCGGCCACCGAAACTGCCGGATATATATGTCCGCCGGTACCTCCGCCCGACACTATTATTCGTTTCATATCTCTGCTTTTATGGTGTGATCAATTGCCGCACAACTATCAGATATTCAGCATATTGCGTTTGTCGTGCCTGACTTCAGGGGATATGTGCGCAATTTCACCCTACAAAATTATACAATCCCTGCAAATTTTACAAATGTAAAAACAATGTTTTTTTCAGAAATTTTGTGTATGTTTGTCGCAAATTAATTTACTAAAACTTGGAAGAGATGAAGAGATTTAATCTGTTATGGTGTGTGGCTCTTGCGCTGGTCGCTCTGGTGGGTTGTGGCCCTAAGGAGACGCCCGCCGAGGAGAGCAAATTTATAACCGTCGAGGATGGCCAGTTTATGCGCGACGGCGAGCCCTACTACTTCGTGGGCACGAACTTCTGGTATGGTGCGATTCTTGGCTCCGAAGGCGAGGGTGGCAACCGCGAGCGTCTATGTAAGGAGCTCGACTTTATGAAGGCTAATGGCATTGATAATCTGCGCATTTTGGTCGGTGGCGAGGGTGAGAACGGACTGCTTGGTAAGATCGAGCCCAACCTCCAGCCCGAGCCCGGTGTCTATAACGACGAGGTGCTCGCAGGCCTCGACTATCTGATGATGGAGCTCGGCAAGCGCGATATGACCGCGGTGCTCTATTTCAACAATGCTTGGGAGTGGAGCGGCGGCTATACGCAGTATGTTGCGTGGGCAAACAACGAGCCTGTGCTTGTGCCGCGTGTCGATGGCTGGTTCTCGTATAACGAGTTCGCTGGAGAGTTCGTACGTAACGAGCGTGCCAAGCAGATGTTCTACGACCACCTGCGCTACATCATCACGCGCACGAATAGATATACAGGTGTGAAGTACATCGACGATCCGGCCATCTTCTCGTGGCAGATATCTAACGAGCCTCGCGCCTTCAGCTCAAAGACGCAGGATAACAAGGAGGCCTTCGCCGAGTGGTTGGCCGAGAGTGCGCGCCTTATCCGCGAGCTCGACCCCAACCATATGATCTCGACGGGCTCGGAGGGTTTCTACGGCTGCGAGTGGGATATGGAGTTGTGCGAGCGCATCCACGCCATCGAGGAGATATCGTATATCAACTGTCACGTGTGGCCCTACAACTGGAAGTGGCTCCGTGGCGACCATATGACAGAGGACCTCGAGCAGTCGTGCGAGAATACCAAGGAGTACATAGATATGCACATCGAGCTGGCTGAGAAGATCAATAAGCCGCTGGTTGTCGAGGAGTTCGGAATGCCGCGCGACAATATGGACTTCCGCAAGCAGAGTGGCGTGGAGTGCCGCGACGAGTATTTCCGCTTCGTGTTCGCGCTTATCGAGGAGGCCTATAACGAGGGTGGTAAGTTTGCCGGCTGTAACTTCTGGAGCTGGGGTGGCTATGCCGTAACCCACGTCGAGGACCACGAGTACTGGGCTAAGGGCGACGACTATACGGGCGATCCCGCACAGGAGCAGCAGGGTCTGAACTCGATATTTGTTGAGGATGCCTCGACGCTCGAGATTATTCGCGAGACCAACCGCGCTATCGGCAACCTACGATAGCGAGCGGGAGGGTAAAGGTAAGGCCGTTGTAGCAACTACAACGGCCTTGTTATTTTGTTGATTAATAGTGTGTTATTAGAATTTAATAAGGTATTATTAAAATTGAGAATTTCTAATTACGCACTACTCATTACTCATTACTCACTACTCATTACTCATTGTTTACTCGTGGTGGTATGGCTCGTTCTTGAGTATTGTGAAGGCGCGGTAGAGCTGCTCGGTGAAGATGGCGCGCACGATCTGGTGCGAGAAGGTCATCTTCGATAGCGAGAGCTTGCTGTTGGCGCGCGCATATACGGCATCGGAGAACCCATAGGGGCCACCGATGACGAAGACGAGACGCTTGATGCCTGCCGACATACGTCGCTGAATGAGGTCGGCAAACTCTATCGAGCGGAGCTCCGCGCCGTGCTCGTCGAGGAGTACAACGTGGTCCGAGTCGCTTGTGAGGCGCAGGATGGCCTCACCCTCTAAACGTTTCTGCTCGGCCTCGGATAGCTTCTTGGTGTTGCGCACGTCGGCAATCGTGGTTATGGCGAAGCGCACGTAGTGGTTCAGACGCTTCGTGTACATCTGGACGAGGGCCTCGACCTCCCGCATATCGGTCTTGCCGACAACTATCAACTCTATGTTCATCCCTAAAATTCAATATCGCTATTCCACTCGCCCTCGGCACCCTCGTATATGATGGCGCGCGTGTCGCCATATGACTTGAGTAGCTCATAGGCGCGGTACATATTATATCCATTGCCCGAGGGGGTGTTGCCGAGGCTGAAGGCTATGATCGAGACGTGGTTCTGTGCACGGCGATACATCGTCTCCACGCGACGGAGATACTCCTGTTCGAGCCACGGGGCGTTTGCCGGCGTACGGTCTACGTCGCGGTTGGTGGCATCGGTGGGCGACGATATGGCGGCGCAGTCGATGACGTAGATGCCCACGCGATCGCATATGTCGTAGAACCACGAGGGCTGCGGATAGCTCGGCATAAGGCAGTTTATGCCCTTAGCCTTGAGAGCCTTGATCTCCTTCTCGGTAGTTACGCGATCGGCGGCGGCGTTGTACGCGCTCTTCTTCAGAGCGAGGGGCTTGCCAAAGAGCGTGATCTCGCCACGGTCGTTGTAGCCATACTCGGCGAAGCCCACGTTTAGCGGTATGTACTCCCAGAGTATGCCGCTGCGCTTGACGTAGAGCGTAAGTGTATAGAGCTTAGGGTTTTCGGCCGACCAGCGGTTGGGGTTCGAGTGGTAGATGTAGGGTGCGAACGAGAGCGTGTCGCGCGAGAATCCCTCCATCCGAAGGTCGTTGACGCTGTACTCCATCAGCTTGCCATCGGGGGCATAGATGTCGTAGCCTATCTCGATTGTCTCGGGGGTAGAGAACGAGTTATCGGCCGTGACGTCGAGCCTCAGCTGCGCAAAGCGATCGAGCGAGTCGGGCAGCATACGCACGTTGAAGTCGTAGACGGCGAGGCGACGCTGTGCAAAGATATAGCAGTTGTCGAACTGCTTGCGCGCAGGCTGCGTGAGCCCCTCGTCAAGGAGCGACATATAGGCCTCGTCGACGATGACCACGGCCACCGTATTCTGTCCCTGGTCCAAGTAGGGCGAGATGTAGAGATCGGTGGGGGTGAACTGGTCGATGGGCGAGCTTATCTGTCGGCCGTTGACGAAGATGGTGTAGTCGGCACCGATATTCTCGGTGTGGAGGTAGGCGTTGTAGTCGTTCCACGCGGCGGGCACCTCGATGGTCTGTTCGTAGACGGCACGAACCACACCCTCCTCGGTCTCGAACTGCAGCTCGGGACTGAGGGCTATATATTTGTCTATACCTGTGCGGATGTCGCGCTTGGCATCCTCGCGCTTGTCGTAGCAGATGAACTCCGAGCGCGCGATGCGTGCCTGTGCTGCGAGCTCGTCGACGTGGAAAATAGCCACGCCGAGGAGCAAAAATGTATATAAGAGTACTCTTTTCATAGTTTTAATTTAGGACAAAGGTACAAAAAAGTGATAAGACGGCAATCGTTTGCAAAAATTTTAGTAATTTTGTGGCCTATTATGGCGTTGTACCAATAAACGAAACAAACGAAATAAATAATATACAACTCTATGAAACTTACAAGAATTGCCGAGATACTCAAGATGGAGGGTGACGGCAGAGATATCACCGTGAAGGGCTGGGTGCGCACAAAGCGTGGCAACAAGAATGTTGCTTTCATCGCGCTCAACGATGGCTCGTGTGTGGCTAATATTCAGGTTGTTGTCGACTTCGCGAAGATCGACGAGGCGGAGCTTAAGACCGTGACTACGGGTGCTTGCTTGCGCGTCGACGGTAAGCTCGTGCAGTCGCTCGGCGCAGGTCAGGGTGTCGAGGTGCAGGCCGAGAAGATCGAGGTTTACGGCACGGCCGACCCCGAGACATACCCCTTGCAGAAGAAGGGCCACACGCTCGAGTTCTTGCGCGACATCGCCTACCTTCGTCCCCGAACCAACACCTTCGGTGCTGTGTTGCGTATCCGCCACGCTATGGCCTACGCTATTCACAAGTACTTCAACGACAAGGGTTTCTACTATTTGCATACTCCACTTATCACTGCCTCGGATTGCGAGGGTGCTGGTGCTATGTTTAACGTATCGACACTCGATATGCAGAACCCTCCCCGTAATGAGGATGGCACAGTAGACTACACTCAGGACTTCTTCGGCAAGCCTTGCAGCCTTACCGTTTCGGGACAGCTCGAGGGTGAGCTCGGTGCTCTGGCACTTGGTCAGATTTACACCTTTGGCCCCACATTCCGTGCCGAGAACTCGAACACCCCGCGCCACTTGGCCGAGTTTTGGATGATCGAGCCCGAGATGGCGTTCTACGAGTTGCAGGACGATATGGACCTTGCCGAGGACTTCTTGAAGTACTTGATCCGCTATGCGCTGGAGAACTGCCGCGAGGACCTCGAGTTTATGAACAAGATGTGGGATAAGGGCTTGTTGGAGCGTCTACAGTTTGTTCTCGACAACGACTTCGTGCGCCTCGACTATACCGAGGGTATCGAGATTTTGAAGGCCTCGGGCAAGAAGTTCGAGTTCCCCTGCGACTGGGGTTGCGATCTTCAGTCGGAGCACGAGCGTTACCTCGTTGAGGAGCACTTCAAGCGTCCCGTTATCCTTATCAACTATCCGAAGGAGATCAAGGCATTCTATATGAAGCAGAACGACGACGGCAAGACCGTGCGCGCTATGGACGTGTTGTTCCCCCAGATTGGCGAAATCATCGGCGGTTCGGAGCGTGAGGCCGACTTTGGCAAGCTTTGTGCAAGAGTCGATGAGTTAGGTATGAGCCGTAAGGAGCTGTGGTGGTACCTCGACACACGTCGTTGGGGATCTGCGCCCCACTCGGGCTTCGGCTTAGGATTCGAGCGTCTGCTCTTGTTCGTGACGGGTATGGGTAACATCCGCGATGTGATTCCCTTCCCTCGCACGCCGAAGAACGCCGAGTTCTAAACCATCCCGAAATGCGAACCACGGCCCGTCCGAGTTCGCATTTTTTAACATTACAAGCGGAGTATGGCAAACCGACTTCAACAGACTATCGCGCTGCAGACTAAGATCTCGCCGCAACAGATACAGATGATTAAGCTCCTGGAGCTGCCCACGATGCAGCTCGAGGAGCGCATCAAGCGTGAGATCGAGGAGAACATCGTGTTGGAGGAGGATACCGAGTCGAAGAGCGAGGAGGGCGACACGCCGGAGAAGATATCCGTCGACGAGTATATCGGCAAGGAGGACGACACTCCCTCGTATAAGGCGCGCATAAACAACTTCTCGAAGGACGACAAGCAACGCCCTGTATATATCACCGAGGGCCGCTCGCTCGGCGAGTCGCTCATCGAGCAGCTGCGCTTCCGCTCGCTTAGCGAGGAGGAGCTCATCATAGCGGCATATATCGTCGGCAGCATCGACGACGACGGCTACCTCAGACGCGATATGTCGTCGCTGTCGGACGACCTCGCATTCACGCGCGGTATGGAGGTCTCGGTCGAGGAGCTCGAGCGCATACTCCACATCGTTCAGGAGCTCGAGCCGGCGGGTATCGGTGCCCGCTCGCTGGAGGAGTGCCTGCTCCTGCAGATGCGCCGCCAGTTGCTCGATAGCCCTGCTAAGCGTCTGGCTCATAGGATTATATCGTCGCACTTCGAGGCCTTTGCCAAGAAGCACTACGAGCGTCTCATCGCTCGCCTCGGCGTCACGGAGGATGAGTTCCGCGAGGCCATAGACTACATCCGCACGCTCTCGCCCAAGCCTGGAAACTTATATACCGAGGGTGGCATCGACGCCACGCCCTACATCACGCCCGACTTCCTGCTCGATACGACGGATGGCGGTATGCGCCTGCAACTCAACTCTAGCGGCATTCCCGAGGTGCGCATCTCGCGTCGCTATCGCGATATGATGCGCGATATGGTTGCGCCCGATGGCACGGTTAAGGCCGAGGATCGCGAGGCTGTGCAGTTCGTCAAGTCGAAGATAGATGCCGCGAAGTGGTTTATCTCGGCCATCAAGCAGCGTCACGACACGCTTATGCGCACGATGCAGACGATCCTCGACTTCCAGCACGAGTATTTCGTAGATGGCGATAAGAGTAAGTTAAAGCCTATGATCCTCAAGGATATAGCTGACCGTACGGGGCTCGATGTCTCGACTATCTCGCGCGTGGTGAACAGCAAATACATCCAGACCCCCTTCGGCATCATACTCCTCAAGTCGCTCTTTTCCGAGGGTATGCAGACCTCGTCGGGCGAGGAGGTGTCGAGTCACGAGATAAAGACCATCCTCCAGCAGTGCATCGACACGGAGGATAAACGCCATCCGCTCACGGACGAGAACCTGATGGATATCCTCAACGAGAAGGGCTATCGCATTGCCCGCCGCACGGTTGCTAAGTATCGCGAGATGCTCGACATCCCCGTGGCACGTATGCGTAAGCAGATTTAGGCTGGGCAGGGTAGTTGTGTAATTTCGTTGAGGATACTAAGCAAGTTGAGGCTACTAAGTAATTTTCTCAAGACCGTTGTGTAATCTCCTCGGAGCCGTTAAGCAATCTCTTCGAGCAATTGCGTAATCTCCTCGGGGTCGTCGCGTTCTTCCAAACTGCATCAGTCCATTGCCAGAGGACAATCCCTTTATAGTCATAATAATGTACGCCCGCGTGCACGCGCGCGTATGCGCCCACATCCCTTTTGTGCTCATACCTGTGCTACGCCCACATCCCTACTGCACCATACCCCTGCGCTCGAGCGTGTCCCGTTCGGCCAATCGGTTCAGTTGCCCTTCCCCGTTCGGTCTATTCGTTAGGCTGTCGCATCCCGACGCGGCGATGGCACAAAAAAGTCGAACTGCCAGATTAAATAACCTGGCAGCTCGCACGGACACAAACAATTATTAACTTTTTACACTACTAAATTTTTACGCTTACATCTTACACATCTATTATATTTCTATCTTTTTGTTCTTCTATTTCTCTCGGCTGCGGGGCTTTTTATCGCCCTTTTGTAGCCTTTTTCATTTCTTTCTGGTGCAAATATATGGCAAGAAATCTAATTCTCCAAACTAAAAATACTTATACCAGCATAAGCAAAAACTATGATTAGAGGGATATGTGCATAATTCAAATCTATACACACACCCCTCTAATATTGGATTGCACCCGCTGTTATTTGGACAACAGACTTGTTTCTAATAGTTTAGATTATGCCGATATTCTCGATGTGGAGTATAGTGGTGAGAGTCGCAGCATAAAAATATAGTCAAAAATATTTTTAAAAAAATTTTCTACTTTTTTTCACAGTCATCCGAAATCGCTGCTCCAACGCCCTCTGAAGCCTCTTTTTCGCTGGAATCGCCCTCGATGTCGCCAATCATCGTGGACTCCTCGTCCTCGACAAAAATCGACGATATGCTCTTCTTCTTCTTGTTCTCCTTGACGCCGTAGGCGATGATCTGTCGTGCCGAGGTGATGATGCTCTGTCCGCCGCTTGCCGTCGAACGCTTCAGCTCGTCGAAGTGGCGGCGCGTAGAGTCGAAGCTGTCCTCTACGTCCTTGAATCGCTCGGCGAAGATCTGCACACGCTTGATCATCTCCTCGGCCGACGAGATGATGGCCTCCTGATAGTGCAGCTGGCGGCTCTGCGTCCACATAAGCTCCAACACGCGGAGGTTCATATACATCGTCTGCGGACCCATAATGAGCACACCCTTGTCGTAGGCATACTTCCAGAGGCTGCTGTCGTTTAGGAGTGCGAGATTGAGCGCGCCCTCGTGGAACATATACATAATGACGAAGTTGAGCTTCGAGTAGCCCGAGTCGAGGAATGCGCTGTAATCCTTCTTGGCGAGCAGGTCGACCTGACGGCGCACGCTGGCGATGTGATCCTTGAGCAGGGCCGAACGCTCGGCCTCGTCGGTGGCGTTGACATACTGCGTGTAGTGGGTGAAGTTGACCTTCGAGTCGACGATGACGTCGCGCTTATTGGGGAAGTGGAGGATGAAGTCGGGGATGAGTCGCTTGTCCTCGTCGCTCTTGATGCGCGCGCCGTGCTTGTCGGTGAGAGCTTGCTGCGAGGTGTACTGCTCGCCGTCCTTCAGGCCGAGGTCCTCGAGGAGCTGGCGCAGCTTGAGCTCGCCGAAGTTACCCTGCACCTTGACCTCGCCCGTGAGTGCACGTGTGAGGCGGTCGGCCGTCTCGCCGAGGTTGCGGCTGTTTCGCATATTGGCCTCGATGGTGGCGTCGAGACGTGTCATCGCCTCGTGGTGCTCCTTTTGCGAGTTGTCGAGGGCCTCGCGCATAAGCTTGAGGCTCGAGTTTATGGGGTCGACAATCTTGGACATCTGCTCCTCGTTGCGTGTGCCGAGCTCCTCCTGTCGTGCCTTGAGCACACGCTCGGAGGTGGCGACCATCTGCTCGCGGATGAGTGTCATCTGGTCCTCGACCTGACGCTTGTGTGCCTCGCGTTGCTCCTCGATCTGACGTCTGTTGGCCTCCTTCTGCTCCTCGATCATACGGTTCAGCTGCGCCAATTGGCGGTCGTACGTCTCCTTGAGGCCTGCGGCCTGCGATTCTAAGGCCTCGCGTGTCTCGCGACGCACGCGCTCCAAAGCCTCGCGGTGCTGCTCCTCGGCCTTAGCCAGCAGCTCCTCGCGCGTCGTGGCCTTGGTGTGCTCCACGTCGCGCTCAGCCGTCAGTCGCTTCGTCTCCTCGAGGAGCGAGTCGATCCTGCGGTCGCGCTCGGCGATGGTGCGGTTGAGCGTATTGGTATACTCTTTCAGAGCCTCAAGCTCCGCGCTACTGCCCGTTGAACGCATCCTGCGTCCCACGACAAAGGCTACCACGGCTGCGAGCAGGCCACTGACGATGGCTATGATATAGGCGGTATTCATACTATTTTATATATAAGGTTAGTGGCAGGTTGTGTGTAGAGTTAGTGGCCGGGGGTATTGGCCGGGTCGGATAGATACAAGCTACCGCCAATGGCGCGGAGTGTAGGCTCCGTCCATCGGCGGTAGATGGTGCGGATAGGCTATCCGTTTATACGGTCATTACCTCCTTCTCCTTTTTCTCGAGCTCCACGTCGAGCAGCTTCGTATATTTCTCGAGGAGCTTCTGTACCTGAGCCTCGCCATCCTTCTGCTCGTCCTCCGACATACCCTCCTTCTGAGCCTTCTTGAATGCCTCGACAGCATCGCGACGTGCGTTACGGAGGCTGATGCGAGCGGTCTCGCCCTCGGCCTTAACCTTCTTCACGATCTCCTTACGACGCTCCTCAGTGAGCGGGGGAATCGAGAGGCGGATCTGCTCGCCGTTGTTCGAGGGAGTGAGGCCGATATTCGAGTCGATGATGGCCTTCTCGATCATACGAATCATATTCTTATCCCAGGGCTGGATAAGCACCGTCTTAGCATCGGGTACCGTCACGCTGGCAACACCCGACACGGGGGTCTGCGAGCCGTAGTAGTCAACAAATACACCGTTGAGAACATTTACTGAAGCCTTACCTGCACGGATGTTGAGCAACTCCTCGACGAGGTGGTCAACGGCACGCTGCATACGATCGGTGGTTTCATTTAGAATAGTCTTGGTATCCATACTTTTATCTTTAAAATATTATGTTACAATGCGAGTGAAGCACTGATTGCGGCGTTGATCTCCTCGCCCACAACCTCGTCATAGCCAACGGCTACGTAGACAACCTCGCCCTCGCGGTTGATGACAAACGAGCGGGGAACGTAGTTGGTGGCATACTTCGAATAGATGGCCTTGTCCTCGTCGAGACCGACGGGGAAGGTGTAGCCCATCTTGTCGATGAAGCTCTCGACCGTGGCACGCGCCTCGCCGCGCGAGATGGGTATCACCTGAAGCTCATCGGTTGCGAAGTGGTCTATAACGCCCTCCTGCATATGTGCCATCTCCTGACGACAGGGAGGACACCACGTAGCCCAGAAGGTCACGAGCACAACCTTGCCGCGGAGTTCCGAGAGTGTGAGCTTCTTGCCGTCGAGCATCTCCACGGTAAAGTCGGGAGCCATCGTGCCGGCGTGTACGAGCGTCGTTGCATTCACGTCGTCCTGTGCTGTCACGGCTGCGGGGCTTGAGGCCTCGGCCTCCACGGGCCAGAGGATGATTGCAACCACGAGGCCGATGAGTACGATGAGCATAGCCACGAGCATTGCCGTAGAGCCGCGCTTCTTGTGTTTTGTCTGAATTGCCATATCTTACTGTTTTTACTCTTCTGTTACAATTGTTCCGATGTTCTCGCCTGCAACGACACGCTCGAGGTTACCCACGGTGTCCATATCGAAGACGATGAGCGAGAGGTGGTTCTCGCGGCAGAGCGTAAATGCTGTCTGATCCATAACCTTAAGGCGGCGTGCCAACACCTCGTCGAAGGTGATGGTGTCGAACTTCGTAGCCGTGGGGTCCTTCTCGGGATCGGCCGTGTAGATGCCATCCACACGTGTGCCCTTGAACATAACCTCTGCTTCAATCTCTATGCCGCGGAGTGCCGAGGCTGTGTCGGTCGAGAAGTAGGGGTTCGAGGTGCCACCGCCGATGATAACGACATATCCTGCCTCGAGATACTCGATGGCCTTAGCCTTAGAGTAGTACTCGCCGATGGGCTCCATACGTATCGAGGTAAGCACCTTACACTTCACGCCTGCCGACTCCAAGGCCGACTGCAGCGCGAGTGAGTTGATGATTGTAGCGAGCATACCCATTTGGTCGCCCTTCACGCGGTCGAAGCCGCGGCCTGCGCCCTGTATGCCGCGGAAGATATTACCGCCACCGATAACGATACCTATCTCCACGCCCATCTCCTTGATGCGCTTAATCTGCTCGGCATAAGCACCGAGTACCTTCACATCGTGACCATAATTTTGCTCGCCCTGCAGCGACTCGCCACTGAGCTTAAGAAGTATTCTGCGGTATTTTGATGTTGCCATAAATAGAATTACATATATATTGACTTGCGAAGATACAAATTTTTTGTCGAAATGAGCAAACTTTTCGGCGCGAGTTTTAATTTTTTGATTTTTGGTGTACGGTTTTTGCCTTTTAGTTGGGCGTTACGTAAAAAATCACTACTTTTGTAGAATGATTATCGTCGTGTGCAAGCGGCGTACCATAGACAGAGATAACCATAACCGACAGATGAGCGACAAGGTGAATGCAACGGAGGAGTATCGCCTCCTAAGGAGTGTCAATCGACCCGAGGATCTGAAGAGCCTCTCGCGTGAGCAGCTGCGTAGCTACTCCGAGGAGTTGCGTCGCTATATCGTCGAGTGTTGTGCCGTGAACCCCGGCCACTTAGGCTCGAGCCTCGGTACCGTGGAGCTCACCGTGGCACTCCACTATGTCTACGATATGCCAGAGGATCGCATAGTGTGGGACGTGGGGCATCAGGCCTATGCCCATAAGATAATCACCGAGCGTCGCGACGCCTTCCGCAACAACCGCACGCGCGGAGGTATCAGTGGCTTCCCGCGTATGGAGGAGAGTCGCTACGACTCGTTCGGTGCGGGCCACGCGTCGGTGAGCATATCGGCGGCCTTCGGCATCGCCAAGGCGTTGGAGATGCAGGCGAAGAGACGACACGTCGTGGCCATCATTGGCGATGGTGCCCTCACGGGAGGCCTTGCGTTTGAGGGCTTTAACAACGCTGGTGCCTCGCCCGAGACCGACCTGCTCGTCATCCTTAACGACAACGAGATGTCGATAGACAAGCCCTCGGGAGCTCTCGACCGCTACCTCGTGCATATGTCTACGTCGCGTTGGTACAACAACCTCAAAACAACGCTCTGGCGCGGTCTCGCGGTAGTGCCGCCCCTGCACCGCTTGGTGCGTAAGGCGGGTAATGCCGTGAAGCAGGGGTTGTTGCAGAATAGTAACCTCTTTGAGAGTCTCAACTTCAGATACTTCGGCCCTGTCGATGGCCACAATATCGACGAGCTGATACGAACCTTCACGGCCCTGAAGGAGATTGGCGGCCCCAAGCTCCTGCACATCAAGACTAAGAAGGGCAAGGGCTATGCCCCTGCCGAGGCCGACCCTGCGGTATGGCACGCCCCCGGGCGGTTCGATGCCGCAACGGGCGAGCGCGTGAAGAGCAACTACGCGGCGGCACGCTATCAGGATGTCTTTGGAGAGACGCTGCTGGACCTCGCGCGCGAGGATGAGCGTATCGTGGGTGTTACGCCTGCGATGCCCTCGGGCTGTTCGATGAACATCGTTATGCGCGAGCTGCCCGAGCGTTGCTTCGATGTGGGTATCGCCGAGGGTCACGCCGTGACCTTCTCGGCAGGAATGGCAGCGGTGGGAAGTCGCCCCTTCTGCAACATATATTCATCGTTTATGCAGCGCGCCTACGATAACGTCATCCACGACGTGGCACTGCAACGACTCCCCGTGGTATTGTGTCTCGACCGTGCGGGTATCGTCGGTGAGGATGGTGCAACGCACCACGGAGCCTTCGACCTTGCCTACTTCGGCTGTGTACCCAACGTGGTCGTGGCAGCACCGCGTAACGAGCTGATGCTCCGTCAGATGATGTACACCGCTTCACGTGCTGATTACCCTACGGTGATACGCTATCCGCGCGGTATCGGCGAGGGCGTTGAGTGGCGCGGTGTGGCGTTCGAGGAGTTGACGGTAGGCCGTGGCGAGAGACTCAAGGAGGGTAGCGAGGTGGCTATCGTCGCTGTGGGTACTATGGCAAATGTCGCGCTCAGGGCTGCCGAGCGCAGCAGCCGTAGCGTTGCTGTCTATGACCTGCGCTATGCCAAGCCGCTGGACGAGGCGTTGCTCCGTGAGGTGGGCGAGAAGTTCCAGCGCGTGATAACCATCGAGGATGGCATCATCCGCGGAGGTGTCGGCGAGGCGGTGGTGGCACATCTCGGCCGCGAGGGATACGCCCCGCGTGTGAGGACGCTCGGCATCGACGACCGCTTTGTTGAGCAGGGTCGCCCGGCGGAGCTCTATGCCGAGTGCGGCTACGACGAGGAGGCACTCCTTCGAGCAATCGAAGAGATTTAGTTAGCATTACTTATTAATAAGTAGTGCGTAGTTAGTAATTAGTAATTAGTAATGGGGCGGGAGCCGTGTTGCTGAGAGATTGAGAAAACATATTAAACCCGTATAACGACTATGTACGAAGTAGAGAAAAATATTATAGAGGAGGCGTGGGCTGACCGCTCATTGCTTCAGCGCGAGGAGGTTAAGGAGGCCATACGCCGCACGGTGGAGGCTGTGGATAAGGGCGCGTTACGCTGTGCCGAGCCTATCGACCTTGAGCGCAGCCAGTGGCAGGTGAACGAGTGGGTCAAGAAGGCGATCATTATGTACTTCCCCATCCAGACGATGCGCACGATGCAGTCGGGCGAGCTCGAGTGGTACGATAAGATGGAGCTTAAGCACGGCTACGAGGAGCTCGGCGTGCGAGTCGTGCCCCACGCTGTGGCACGCTATGGTGCCTATATCGCGCCGGGTGCGATACTTATGCCCTCGTACGTTAACATCGGTGCCTATGTCGACACGGGCACTATGGTCGACACGTGGGCCACGGTGGGCTCGTGTGCACAGATAGGCAAGAATGTCCACCTCTCGGGTGGCGTGGGTATCGGTGGCGTGTTGGAGCCCGTGCAGGCGTCGCCCGTAATCATCGAGGATAACTGCTTCATAGGCTCGCGCTCGATCGTGGTCGAGGGTGCGCACGTATGTCGCGAGGCGGTACTCGGCTCGAATACGGTGATCACCGGCTCGACGCATATCATCGACGTCACGGGCGAGGAGCCTGTGGAGTATAAGGGCTACGTTCCACCACGCTCGGTGGTGGTGTCGGGTACCTACAATAAGAGGTTCCCCGCGGGCGAATATGGCGTGCAGTGCGCACTGATCATCGGCCGCCGTAAGGAGTCGACCGACAAGAAGACGTCGCTGAACGACGCCCTGCGCGACTTCGCCATTTCGTAGCGCGAGGTGAGAGCAATAGATTGGATATTAAATATATAACTAACTGAATAAAACTTAAGAGATGAAGCGTTTTATTGTTATGATGGGCCTTGTGTTGGCCGCTGTGGCGTGTGGCACCGATGCTAAGAAGAGTGCCACGGAGGAGCCTATCGCAATTCCCGAGGTTGCACGTGTGATTTCGGGCTTTACAACCGAGTATCAGCACGAGACGGGCGCGACAGTGAGTAGCCGTCTGACGTTCGGGTACGATGATGCTGGTCGCATCGTGCGTATGGAGGCGTCGCAGCCGGATATGAGTAGCGTCACGGAGATCGACTATCTTGAGGGTGGCGTCGTTAAGGTTCGCGAGTTACCCTTCGATGCGAACAGCTTTAGGGTTAATGCCGAGGGTTACTGCACCGCAATTGTGAGCGAGGAGATGAAGTTTACAACCTTCGAATATGACGCCTCTGGCCGTCTTGCAAGCTACAACTATAACTGGCTTTACCACGGCAAGGAGCCCGTCAGCGAGGAGGGTATAATGGTCTGGAACGACAAGAACCTCGAGAAGAGCATCTGGGCACTCTCCTGGGGCGAGGAGGCGTTCAATTCGAAGTGGGTCTACGAGTACAACGCAGGCTCGAACTACGCCACGAACCTCGACCTTAACTGGCTGGTGGAGATTAAGATGTACAACGTTAACTTTAATGTTAACAGCATCTATTCCCACATATTGTGTGCAGCGGGCTCGGTGGGTACGCGTAGTGCGAACCATATCGTTAGCAGCCGCGATGAGGCTAATGATTTCGTGACTACGAAGTATGATTGGAAGTACGATGCGGAGGGCTATCCCGTAAGCTGCAAGGTGGCGTGCTACGACGATCCTAACATCTCGACGAAGCCATATTTCACTTGCACCTATAAGTTCGAGTACGCCGAGTAAAGGGGTGCAATACTATGGGGTGCAGAGCCTACGTTGGGCGTGGTGCGGAGCCTGTCGGGGAGGTGTGCGGAGCCTACGTTGGGCGTGGTGCGGAGCCTGTCGGGGAGGTTGTGAAGTGCCTACGTTGGGCGGTACTGAGGCTGATAACGAGAGGCTTAACAAACGAAAAAAGTGTAAAAAGATTGGCGATTGCAAAAATTTTACTATCTTTGCGGTCCAAAGCAGATGCCTATGGGGTTGCGACTGACTGTCGCCGCTGAGTGGCATCGAAGTTAAACTATTAATATTTAAACATTTATGAAGTCAATTCAGATTAACGGTACTGCCCGCAAGGAGTTCGGTAAGAAGTACGCTAAGGCAGCACGTCGTGAGGGTCAGGTACCCTGCATCGTTTACGGTGGCGGCGAGGAGGTAACATTCACCATCGACGCTAAGGAGCTCAACCAGCTCATCTACACTCCCAACTCTTATATCGTTGAGCTCAACATCGACGGTAAGATCGAGAAGGCAGTAATGCGCGAGGTACAGTATCACCCCGTTCGCGAGCAGGTTCTCCACGTGGATTTCTACCGCGTTCAGGAGGGTAAGCCCGTTGCAGTTAGCGTTCCCGTTCGCCTCACAGGTAACGCTGAGGGTGTTAAGATCGGTGGTAAGCTCCAGCTCGCAGCTCGTAAGCTCACGGTTAAGGGTCTTGTTGAGTACATTCCCGATGAGATCGTTGTTGACGTTACTCCCTTGCAGGTTGGCCAGACTATCTTCGTAGGCGACCTTAAGCGTGAGAACCTCACATTCGTAACTCCTGCAACTACTGCTGTTTGCGCTGTTCGCGTAACACGTGCTTCACGTGCCGCTCAGTAGTCGAGTGAGTGTGTGGTAGGGTAACCTCGCTAAAACCACTACGATTATGAAGTATCTTGTTGTCGGGTTGGGCAATATCGGAATGGAGTATGCCGCAACGCGCCACAACATCGGATTCAGAGTGTTGGATGCCTTAGCCGAGGCATCCAATATCTCTTTTACGACGGTGCGTTATGGTGCTATGGCTACGCTCAAACATCGTGGCCGCACGGTGCTCCTGTTGAAGCCCTCGACATATATGAACCTCTCGGGCAAGGCCGTGAGATACTGGATGGAGCAGGAGCGCATCCCGCGCGAAAACCTCCTCGTCATCTCGGACGATATAGCCCTGCCGTTCGGTACGTTCCGTATGCGTAAGAATGGCTCGGAGGGTGGACATAACGGCCTGAAGAATATCACTGAGCTCTTGGGTGATAACCAGTATGCACGCCTGCGCTTCGGCGTGGGTGGCGACTTCCCGCGCGGCCATCAGGTGGACTACGTCCTCGGCGACTTCTCGGCCGACGAGCTGACGGCTATGCCCGAAAGACTAAAACTCTTTGGCGATGCGGTGCTGTCGTTCGTCTCGGTCGGTGCCGACCGCACGATGAATAGCTACAACGGCAAGTAGACGAGCGCGATACGGTACATAGGTGGGGTTATTCGACGTTGGTTGAATAGCCCCACTTTTTGATATCCTCGGCATAAAGGTTGCGGCGGATGATAAAAAATGGCTCAAAGTGTGAGTAATGCAAACAAAATTCTTTATCTTTGCCATCATTAGATGGCACTTCCCCAGTAAAGCCCTACGACCCAAATGTCAGTAGGTGATGGAAGTTTAATACTTTTTATTACCTTTGTAAGTTGAATAATTTATATTACTATGAATAAGATGGTACTTGTTGCCGGTGGTGCTGGCTATATCGGGTCGCATACGACCGTGGAGCTTATCAATGCGGGTTACGATGTTGTGGTGGTGGATAACTTCTCCAATAGCGATGCTTCGTCGCTGGAGGGCGTGCGTCGCATCACGGGCGTGGAGCCTAAGTTTGTCGAGGCGGACTGCTGCGATAAGGAGGCTATGCGCAAGGTATTCGAGGCCTACAACTTCGATTCGGTGATCCACTTCGCGGCGTTCAAGGCTGTGGGTGAGTCGGTGTCGGAGCCGCTGAAGTACTATCGCAACAACCTGCAATCGTTCCTTAACATCCTCGAGCTTATGGCCGAGTATGGCCGTAGGAACGTGCTCTTCTCATCGTCGGCTACGGTCTATGGCGATGCCGAGGTGCTCCCCGTCACGGAGCTCACTGAGCGTAAGCCTGCAACGTCGCCCTATGGCAATACGAAGCAGATGTCGGAGGATATCCTACGCGATATGATGGCCTCGCACCCCACGATGCGCGGTATAGCGTTGCGCTACTTCAACCCCATCGGTGCACACCCCTCGGCACTCATTGGTGAGCTGCCGCGCGGCGTGCCCAACAACCTTGTCCCCTATATCACGCAGACGGCAGCCGGCGTGCGCGAGTGCCTAAGCATCTTTGGCGACGACTATCCCACGCCCGACGGCTCGTGCCTGAGGGACTATATCGACATCGTCGACCTGGCACGTGCCCACGTGGTGGCTATCGACCGTATGACGGAGGGTCGCTCGAAGCAGGGCTACGAGGTATTCAACGTAGGTACGGGTCGCCCCGTGTCGGTATTCGAGCTGGTCAAGGGCTTCGAGCGCGCTAACGATCTGAAGCTCAACTACCGCGTTGCGGAGCGTCGTGCGGGCGATGTCACGGCCGTGTGGGCCGATACGACGCTTGCCAACGAGGAGCTCGGCTGGCGTGCCGAGCGTGCGTTGGAGGATACGCTTAGGGCGGCGTGGGCCTGGGAGCGTGCCGTGCGTGGCATTTAATCCGAGTAGTAGGCGAATAATAAATGAGGGTATTTGTCGTTTAATAAGGTATATATACTTTTAGCAATGAAGAGAATAGCGATACTTGTTCTGTTGGCACTGATGATAATCCCAACGGCTGAGGCTAAACGCCGCGAGACGCCGGAGGAGATCGAGCGTAAGACGCGCCACTACTCGGGTTGGGAGTGGGGTCTTGCCGGACGTGTGAACTTGGTGTTCTACGAGCTGGACTATATGCGCATCGTGGGTCAGAAGCCCGTGAGTGCCTATAAGAGCCTCGCCAAGATGGGCGGTAACATTATGCTTACGGGCGGTTACCACTTCGACAACCACTGGAAGTTAGGCTTCCAGACGGGTGCGCAGATACAGTACAACTATACGACGATGCCCATCCTTGCATCGCTCCACTACTACTACGGCAAGCGCAAGACCTGCCTCTTCAACTTCGTCGACCTCGGTACGAACGTCATCTTCGGCAAGGGCCTGCACTTCGGAGCCACGGGCTCGGGAGGTGTGGGTGTGCGCCTGCAGTCGCCCGACTCGGATATGAAGTACGATATTATGCTCGGCTATAACGTGCAGATGTGTAGCCCGTTGCCTGTGATCAAGGAGCCCTATGGCTTCGATAGGCGCGATGTCAACCGCAAGGCCCTGAACCAGTCGGTGTTTATCGGCTTCGGCATCACGTTCTAACCTCCCCGAATAACGGCGTGCGGCAGTCACGCCCTTAAGCTCAAAAGACCTATGAATCCGTTTGACCATACCGTTAGCCAGTGGATCAACGACCTCCTCGTACGATGGGGTCTTAGTAGCAGTGTGGCCGATAAGCTCGATGGTTTTGTCGTGCTCGTCTACCTCGTTGTACTCATATTGATTATCAACCTTTTATTTCGCTGGGGCGTGGTGCGTGCCATCCATTGGATCGTGCGTCATACGAAGGTTAAGTGGGACGATATCCTGTTCCGCGATAAGGTGATGCGCAGGCTCTGTGGCGTGGTCACGCCGCTGGTGCTGAATATGATGTTGCCGCTGGCGATCTCGGCACTACACATCCGCCCGCGATGGATTATCTCGCTGTTGGACAAGGGTATAGATATATTCATTGTATGTACCACGCTACTCTTCCTCGCCACCTTCTCCAAGGCTGTCTTTGAGTTGGCTACCGACCGTCCGGCGTGGCACGGCAAGCCCATCCACGGCCTATCGCAGATCGTGCACGTGTTGCTCACGATTGTCGGCATAATCCTCATTGTATCAATTATTTTCGACATGTCGCCCGTAGGCCTTCTGACGGGTCTCGGTGCCTCGGCAGCCGTGATATCGTTCATCTTCAAGGATACGCTTCTGGGTCTTGTTGCGGGCGTGCAGCTCTCGGCAAACGATATGCTCAAGGTGGGTGACTGGATCGAGGTGCCCAGCCGTGGTATTGATGGCGTTGTGGTCGACGTGTCGCTCACGACGATTAAGATTCGGGGGTGGGATAATACGTTGCAGACGATACCGCCCTATCTGCTTGTGAGCGAGCCGTTTGATAACTGGCAGGCAATGCGCGACTCGGGTGGTAGGCGTGTGAAACGCTCGCTAAATGTTGATATGACGAGCGTACGATTTGCCTCCGACGAGCTCGTCGCGGAGCTTCGGGCGGAGAGTGCTATCGCCCCCTATGTCGAGCGTATCGCTGTGGCGACGCCCGAGGGTAGTAGGGTCACGAACCTCGACCTATATATGCGCACAATCACGGAGTATCTGAATGCACATCCGCGTATAAATAAGGGTATGATGATTATGGTGCGCCAGTTGCAGCCGTCGGAGTGGGGACTCCCCATCGAGCTATACTTCTTCTCGGCCGATGTCAACTGGGTGCCCTACGAGCACCTGCAAACCGAGGTGATCTCCTATGTCGTAGCACTCGCGCCGCGCTTCGGCATCCGCCTGTATCAGGCACCCTCGAGCCACGACCTCAAGAACTGATCGTGGCGTCGCGCCTATGGAGCTACCCGCGCGCGGTAGCCGTTATCTGCAAATAAAATCGAGAATTGCCCGGGCACATAGCTCGGGTTCTTCGTAGAAGCCCATATGTCCCGAGTGCTCGAGCCATAGTACCTCGGCCGTGGGGTCGGAGGCTATCATCTCCTCGGCTATGTCGTTGGGGATGTAGTAGTCGTGACGGCCGAAGATGAACATATGTCTTACGCCCGAGGTGCGTAGCAGCTCGCCGCGATCCTTGCGCTCGATCATTCCGCCGAGGATGGCGATGACACCCTCGTCCTCGGTGATGAGTATCAGTTCGGCGATATCCTCGATGTAGTCCTTCATACGCTTCACGTTCTCGGGGGCGAAGCCTGCGTGGGGCACAAGGCGCGCCATCGTATTCTTCTTACCCGCCTTGATGAGCTCTATCTCGCGACGACGACGGTCGCACTTCTCCTGACTATCGGCCGAGGTCGTCGAGCTCAGAAGCACGATGCTCTCCAGTCTATCGCTGTACCTCTCGCACATCGCCAACGCCACATATCCACCCATCGAGTGACCCACGACAGAGTAACGCTCGATGCCGAGTGCCTCCATTGCAAGAGCCACGCACTCAGCAAGATACTCCATTGTATGAACCTCTCCGGCGATGGTCGAGATGCCGTGGCCCGGCAGGTCGAGCGTGACGACGCGCAACTCCTTCTCCAGAAGTGGCACAAACTCGTCCCACACGAGCATCGACTCTAAGTAGCCGTGCAAAAGTACCACACACTTCTCGCCCTTTTCTGTATCGGCAATGTGCATTGGCGTTGCTCCCGCCATAATAAACTTCTCGATCATAGCCTTCGATATTTACGGTTCGTAACACAATATTACGAAAAAAATGGCATATATGCAACACGCGGTGAGAAAAAACTGATATTCGGGCAGCGGGATTTTGATGTCGTAAAAATTTTTTGTAACTTTGACCGAATATATATACAAATGAAGCGAATGGAGATTATCAAGTGCCACGGCTCGGGCAACGACTTTGTTATGGTGGACATCACGCGTGAGTGCGCGTGGGCGTGCGCCGAGGACAGTATGTCGGTCGATGGTATGGCGGGAATGTCGGCGGGGATGTCGGGCAATGGCGCGTCGAGGATATCGACCGAGATGTCGGAGCGTGTCGACTGGAGTGCTTTTGCACGTGCGGTGTCGGATCGCCAGAGGGGCATCGGTAGCGATGGCCTACTCCTTGTTGTACGCCACGATGATGGTATCTATGGTATGGATATGCTCAATCCCGATGGCACGCACGCCGAGATGTGCGGCAACGGTATCCGCTGTGTGACACGCTTAGCCTCGGAGCGCGGCTACCTCGATAGGGGAGTCCTCCGCTCGGGAGGCAGGGAGTATCGTGTGGCACGTGCCGCGGATGTGGCACCCTCGATTCCGGCCTTTGCTGTCGATATCCCCATACGCTTGCATAGTCGCGACTTTGCATTCTTCGCCCCCGAGGAGCGGTTTGTCGGTCGCGTTATAGAGGCTCTGGACGATGAGCTACGCTTTACGGCACTTAATTTGGGTAATCCCCATATCGTGGCTGCGGTGGAGCACATAGATATGGAGCTCTTGGAGCAGCTCGGCGAGCGCGTGAAGGGGCTTCGTGAGCTGTTTCCCAACGGGGTCAACGTGTCGTTGTATTCGCGCTGTGCGGAGAATGCTATCTTTGTTGCCACGTATGAGCGCGGTGCGGGCATCACGCTGTCGTGCGGCACGGCGATGACGGCCTCGGCAACGGCGGCAGCACTGCTCGGCATCGTCGAGGCGGGCCGTCGTGTGAGGGTAGATAACCGTGGTGGCAGGGTATTCTGTACGACGAGCCTCGAGCCCGATATAGTGACACGCCTCGAGGGCAATGCCACCTACGAGTGGATCGGCGAGGCCGAGTTCACCGAAGGCGTGTTGCGCTACGACATCACTCGACCGACAGACGAGGCGGAGCTCTGGAGGGAGTTTGTCGCAAGCCTAAATAGATAGGCGCGGAGCCAAGCACGCAAAGTAGAAAGATAGATTAAACAGATAAAGGATATGCGTAGGGGAGTTATTAGATATGTGATTATGCTTGCGGCAATGGTTGTGGTTGCCGCCTGTAACGTCACGAAGCGACTTCCCGAGGGCGAGTTCCTGCTGTCGAAGGTGACCTTCGAGGAGGATAAGTCCGCGCCCCGCGAGGAGCGCATCACGGTCAATCGCGACGACTTGGAGAGCTACGTGCGCCAGTCGCCCAACAAGCGTATCTTGGGCATCGACTTCTACGTTAGTGCCTATCAGAAGGCTGATCCCGATAAGGATAACTGGTGGAACAACCTGCTCAGGAAGATGGGCGAGGAGCCCGTGTTGCTCAACGACGAAGCCACCGAGAGGTCGATTATTAACCTCGAGACATACCTGCGCACGCGCGGCTATTTCTCGTCGAGTGTCGAGTGCGTGGTCGACACCACCCGCCGACCTAAGCGTGCCGAGGTTACATATATCCTGCGTCAGGGTGAGCCTACGTATATCGACACGCTCAGCTATAACTTCGTCGACGAGTCGCTGCGAGCGATCATCCTTGCCGATACGGCCGCTACGCTCCTCGGCCGTGGTGATGTTATGGATATCACACGCTTGGATGCTGAACGCCAGCGTATTACGAAGAATCTGAACAATCGCGGATATGTCGACTTCACGGTGAATAACATATCGTACAGGGTCGATACGTTGGGACACCCCACGGAGGCCGACGTGACGATGATCATCCGCCCGATGCTCGTGCGCGTCGACGAGCGTGGCCAGCAGGTGTGGGAGAACAACGCCGTCTATCGTCTGCGCAACATCAACGTCTATCCCACCTACGACCCGATGCTCCGCTCGACTAAGGGCTTTAACCCTACGGCACAGATAGATACGACCTACTATTACGGCCTCACCATCATCCGCGACAAGAACTCTACGCCGCAGCTACGCGATGCCGTGCTGCGCCGTGCCATCCCGCTCTATCCCAACTATATCTATAACGCCGACCTTATAGACCACACCAACCAGCAGCTTCTGTCGATGGACTTCTTCCGCAACTCGAAGATTGAGTTCGAGCGTGTGCCTGGCGACGAGACCTTCGTGACGTTCGTCGACGACGAGACGAGCGAAATGCACGACACACGCGAGAGATATATCGACTGCAATATTTACTGCGGCCCGGCACTCAAGCAGTCGATCAAGGCGGAGCTCGAGGCATCGTCTACGTCGACCTTCTTCGGCATCGGTGCGACGTTGGGTTACTCGAATAGAAATATCTTCCGCGGTGCCGAGGCTTTGGATGTGGCGGCACGCTTCGGTTATGAGTTTATGTATGGCCGCGATGTAAAGAAACGTTCGGCTCAGGAGTTCAGCTTCACGGCGAGTCTCTCGTTCCCGCGCATCCTCGGCCCCGTCAACCCATCCTCCGACACCAAGATATCGCAGGCACGCACCCACCTCGAGTTGGCCTTCGACTACCAGAACAGAGCCTACTATCGCCGTAATATCTTCACTACGCGCTGGGCTTATAGCTGGACTCAAGGTGAGTATGGCAAGGTGGTGATCCGCCCCGTGGATATCAACTGGATCGACGTCAAGGAGGTAGACGAGCAGTTCTTTGCCGATATCGGTAACGAGTACTTGCGCTCCTCGTTCGAGCCGCAGCTCAACGCCGGACTCTCGGCATCGTACACCTACAATACGCGTGGCTCGGATATCAACCAGTTCGGCACGTTCGTGCGTAGCAACCTCGAGTGCTCGGGTAACCTTATCCACGGCCTCGAGACGCTCTTCTCGCATCCCGTGGCGGGCGATAACTTCTACGAGATCCTCGGCGTGCGCTATTCGCAGTATGTGCGTGCCGAGATCAACGCCAGCCATAACATCGACCTCGGCCATAATATGGCTCTGGCAGGGCGACTGTTCGCGGGTGTGGGTGTTACGTATGGTAACTCGGCGGGTCGCTCGATACCCTTCGATCGTATGTTCTATTGCGGTGGTGCCAACTCGATGCGCGGCTGGGCCCCCCGAACCTTAGGCCCGGGTAATAACCCGCGTATTATGGATGTCGCCTACCCCGCACAGGTGGGTGACGTGCGCCTCGAGGCAAATGCCGAGTTTAGATTCCCGATATGGTGGATATTCAATGGCGCGGTGTTCCTCGATGTGGGTAATATCTGGTATCTGCGCGATACGGAGGATAGCAACCCCGAGGATGTGTTCCACTTCGATAGCTTCTATCGTCAGCTGGGACTAAATACGGGCTTCGGCCTGCGTCTGGATGTATCGTTCGTGGTCCTGCGTTTCGACCTCGGCATACAATTGCACAACCCCGGAATGCCCGAGGGCCAGCGTTGGATACACAACTTCAAGTGGGATAATATGGCCCTGAACTTCGGCGTCGGATATCCGTTTTAGACCAATCCTTTGCGCTATTTGGAGAGTTGCGGGGCGTGTGTATCGAGGATTCGGGTGCTCGTGCTGGAGAGACGAGGAGCTGTGGCGTGCGAAATTTTTATCGAAAATAGGTTGTAAAGATGAAAATTTTGCTATCTTTGTATCAATTTAACTACATTGGCGAGCCGTTGATTGCTGCGTAGGGTGGCGTCGTGGTAGCCTAAGTAGCCTAAATTTAGTAATATGTCAGAGACCGAAGAGCGAATTGATTTTCCCATAGACCTTGTCTATGCGTGGGTCGATGGTAGCGACCCGGAGTGGAGGGAGAAGCGAGATCGTTATATGCCGGCGAGGCCAAAGAGTGGCCCCTCACCGCAGAGCCGCAGTGAGTCGCGTTGGCGTGATAACGATGAGTTGCTCTACTCGTTGCGCTCTGTTGAGTTGTACGCTCCGTGGGTCAACCACATATTCATCATCACCGACTCGCAGTGCCCCAAGTGGCTAAATGTCGACCATCCGAAGATCACCATCGTCGACCACAAGGAGATCCTCCCCGCAGAGGCATTGCCCGTATTCTCGTCACACGCCATCGAGAGCTGTATCTATAAGATTCCGGGCCTCTCGGAGCACTTCATCTTCGGTAACGACGACACCTTCTTCGGTGCCCCCACCACGCCCGACGTGTTCTTCAAGCCCGATGGCTCGCCCATCGTGCGTCTTATGGGTGCACGCTTCAACCGCCGCCGAGCACGTACGGGAGGTAACTACTCGCGCGTGCTGTTCCATATGCAGAAGCTCGTCAAGGAGAAGTGGGGTAAGCTCGTGTGCCACGCCCCACACCATAACTTCGACTCGTACCGCAAGAGCGACTACGAATACTGCGTCGCACAGATGAAGGATGCGTGGGAACGCACGTCGTTCCGCCGCTTTAGGAATAATAAGGATATGCAGCGATGCTTCGTGAGCTACTATGTGGTGGCCACGGGTCAGGGCGAGTTGCGCAAGGTTGGTCGCTACAACCGTATCAACGACCCCAAGAGCCTTGTTAAGGCGTTGATGAGTGGCCACTATGCTGCCGACTCGCGCTGGATAAAGCTGGTGTCGCCCGACTATAAGAAGGAGTTTGAGAAGTATAACCCGCTGATGTTCTGTATGAACGACAGCGAGTACACATCCGATACGGATCGTGACCGTATGGTTGAGTTCCTCCGCTCGATGTTCCCCGACAAGTGCTCATTCGAAAGGTAGCTTCTACCGAGAGCCTTTCACCGAGAGCTTTCTACCGAGAGCCTTTCACCGAGAGCTTTACCCCGAGTCGAGAACTTTGGTTGTGGGTTTAAATAACTGAGGCCAAGAGATTTAGGTGAAGATTTCAAGCAACGGGCCCGAGAGATTTAGGTGAAGATATCAAGCAATCGGCCTAAGGGTATTATACGAGAAGCTAACGGTGGAATAGGATGCTATAAGCTGAGGCGGAAGTTTGCACATCTGACTCGATTTACGCCGTTACCAATTGTCTCTGAGATTGTTTCCTGAGATTCGTAGAAGATATAGAAATAGGCTGCCCTCGGGCAGCCTATTTGCTTGTGTAGCTTGTGGTTATGCCGCCTTGTCGATCTTCGACTTGGCGTAGTCGAGCGTAACGCGGAACTCCTTTACCTCGCCTTCGGGCATATCAAACATAACGTCCATCATTATCGCCTCGCAGATCGAGCGTAGGCCTCGCGCGCCGAGCTTAAACTCGATAGCCTTGTCGACGATGTAGTCGAGAACCTCGGCATCAAACGTGAGCTTTATATCGTCTAACGCCATAAGTGTCTCATACTGACGTATGATTGAGTTCTTAGGCTCGGTGAGAATCGAACGAAGTGCCTCGCGCTCGAGGGGCTCCATATATGTCAGCACCGGCAGACGACCGATAAGCTCGGGGATGAGGCCGAACGAGCGCAGGTCCTGAGGCTGGATGTAGCTCATAATGTTCTGCTCGTTGACACGCTGCTTGGACGATGTGCCGTAGCCTATGGCGTTGGTGTTCAGACGCATAGCAATCTTCTTCTCGATGCCATCAAACGCGCCGCCGCAGATGAACAATATGTTTGAGGTGTCGACCTGTATGTACTTCTGGTCGGGGTGCTTACGTCCGCCCTGAGGTGGCACGTTGACGACCGTGCCCTCGAGGATCTTGAGCAGTGCCTGCTGTACACCCTCGCCCGAGACGTCGCGCGTGATTGAGGGGTTGTCGCCCTTACGCGCAATCTTGTCGATCTCGTCGATGAAGATGATGCCGCGCTCGGCCGCTGCAACGTCGTAATCGGCAGCCTGAAGCAGGCGCGAGAGGATACTCTCGACATCCTCGCCCACGTAGCCCGCCTGTGTGAGGGCCGTGGCGTCGACGATAGAGAAGGGGACGTGCAGAAGGCGCGCTATCGTGCGGGCCATCAGCGTCTTACCCGTACCTGTTGGGCCCACAAGCACGATGTTCGACTTGTCCAGTTCAACATCCTCGGTCTTACCCTTGGCGAGCAATCTCTTGTAGTGGTTGTACACCGCCACGGACATATATCGCTTAGCGGCATCCTGACCTATGACGTAGTCGTCGAGGAAGCTCTTAATGCGGTCGGGGCGCATAAGGTCGGCCTTTGTGAGGGGCTTGAACTTCGTCGCCTCCTTGCCCTTGCCTTTCGTGCGTCCGCCGTCGCCGATGATGCCGTGCTCGACCAAGAGGCCGTAGCCGTGCTCGATGCACGACGAGCATATGCACGCGCCGTTGCCGCCGTTGAACATCAGCTGTACTTCGTCGGCTGGCGTGCCGCAGAACGAGCAGCAGTTGCCGTTATCTTTACGCTCCGTAGATTTACGTGTTTTCTGTGTCATTTATAGTCGTTTCTATGGTTAACTATCTGCGGCTGAGTACCCTGTCGATAAGGCCATACTCCTTAGCCTCCTCGGCCGTGAGCCAGTAGTCGCGGTCGGCGTCGGCCTCGATCTTTGCGATGTCGCGGCCCGAGTGGTGCGCAAGAATCTCGTAGAGCTCGCGCTTGGTCTTGGCGATCTCGCGTGCCGTGATCTCGATATCCGAAGCCTGACCCTGTACGCCACCGAGGGGCTGGTGAATCATCACACGCGAGTGGGGCAGTGCCGATCGCTTGCCCGCGGCACCCGCCGTGAGCAGCACGGCACCCATCGAGGCGGCCATACCCGTACAGATGGTTGCCACGTCGGGGCTGATGAGCTGCATAGTGTCGTAGATGCCCAAGCCGGCCGATACCGAGCCGCCGGGCGAGTTGATATAGAGCTGGATATCCTTATCCGCCGCCACCGACTCGAGGAACAGGAGCTGTGCCTGGATGATGTTTGCAGCGTCGTCGTAGATGGGGGCACCGAGGAAGATGATGCGGTCCATCATCAGGCGCGAGAATACGTCCATCGCGGCGACGTTGAGCTGACGCTCCTCGATGATTGTGGGCGATACGTAGTTGGTTATCTCGGCACGATAGTCGTGCATCGTCATCGAGTTGATGCCGCAGTGCAGTCGTGCAAATTTCTCAAATTCTTTCATAGTGCAAACCTTTTACATATTTATAATTGCGTGCCGCGCGCACGCGCGTATGCGCGTATGTATGCGTGTGCGAGTGTTTTAGCGCGTGTATTGTCTATGGATGCTTAGCCCGCACCATAACTTAAGCGAGTGGTGGGATGGCGTGGTTGCTTTTGCCCCCTCTCTCTTATATACGACGATTCCCGAGCGGCAGCCCGGGAATCGCGCAATTTGGGGTCTACGCTCCAGCGGGTTGCATTATGCCAACTCCTCGGCGAGCTTAGCGAAGTCGTCAGCCGAGATAGCCTTCTCGGTAACCTTAACCTTACCGCGGAGGTACTCAACAACCTTCTCCTCGTAGAGTTTCTCGTAGATCTTCTGCAACTGCTCCTTGTTGTCCATAATCTGCTTAGCGAAGTTCTCGAGCATATCCTGTGGTGCTGAAGGCATACCGTACTGAGCGAACTGCATCTGAGCGAAGGTCATAGCCTCTGCCTTAGCCTCCTCGGCCGATACCTTGAGCTCGCCCTCGGTGATGAAGTGCTTCTGCAAGTAGTTCCAAGTGAACATCTTGATGAATGCGGGGAAGTCCTTCTCGATCTCTTCGCGGGTGAACTTACCCTCGTTGATCACATACAACCAACGCTTCAAGAACTCCTCGGGCATCTGAAGAGCGGCCTTCTCCATCACGAAGTTGCGCATCTGGTTGGCGAACATAAAGTCGCACTCGCGCTTGAGCTCGCGCTCGATCTCCTCGTCGAAGAACTTATCGAGCTCCTCCTCTGAGGTGACGTTACCTGCGGGGAATGCCATCTTGAAGAACTCCTCGTTGAGCTCGGGGTCAGCGAAGCGGCGGATCTTGGTGATCTCCAACTCGAACTCGGGCTTGATGCTCTCCAACTCCTCCTCCTTAACCGAGAGGATTGCAGCGCGCTGCTCGGGCTTCTTGTAGAGCTCGTTGATGTTGACCGTGGTCTTGTAGCCAACCTTCTTACCCTTGAAGGGCTTGCGCTCCTCCTCCGTCATAGAGATAAGGCCTACGTAAGCCTCCTCGATGCGCATATCGCCATTGTCGAGTGTTACGTTGAGAGCCTCGTCGCTTGCTACCTTGTCAACCTCGACCAGACGGCCGTAGCGACGCAAGTAGTTCGAGCGGTAGTCGTTGTGCATCTTCTTGTCCACCTTGATCTTGCTGTACGTAACCTTATCCTTCGATGAGAGCTCGAGCTCGATCTTGGGAGCCTCGCCGATCTCGAAGATAAACTCGAACTCGGTGTTGTTCTCGAAGTCGAAAGCACCCTGCTCCTCTGAGGGGATAACGACGCCTACGTAGTCGATATTCTCCTTCTGCAAGTACTCGAATACCGAGTTTGAAGCCGTGTGGTACGACTGCTCGGCAACGGCACCCTTACCAAACATCTTCTTAACCACACCCATAGGTACCATACCGGGACGGAAGCCGGGGATGTTTGCCTTGCGCTTGTACTCGCGCAACTGCTTCTCTACGGCAGCACCGTAGTCCGCCTCATTGACAACGACCTTCAAGATTGAAATGCCGCCATCGCGCTGTTCTCTTGTAATCTTCATAGTTCTATATTTTTGTCTATTTGTATTTTCCGTACCTATCGTATATGGCGAGTTACACCTATATACATATAAAATCGCGCAAAGATATACAAAAAAGTCGGAAACCGCAAATTATGCCGAAATATTTATGTCGTTATCCCAAATCTTCCTATCTTTGCACCTCGGTATGATACTCGACGTCGCACGCCATAAGTTCTACGAGGGGCTGCTTCTGCTCCTCCTCTTTGCCTCGGCAGCCACTGTCGTGGTCGGGCTGTCCTACGCCTTTACGGAGCCTGCGCCCGTGGAGTCGTTGCCGCTCCTCGGCTCTCTTGTTCAGAGCTTTGCTGCGCAACATCCGCTCATCGCCACGCTCCTCGTGTTGCCGCTGTTGGTAGCCTCGGCACTGCGTCTCTCGCGTGTCACGGTCCGCGTGTCGCTCTATCCTCAAGGTACGCTTGCCGCCATCGCCCTTGCCGCCATCACGCTCTTTGCCACAATCCCTGCGGATGGCTTTGCCGTGCTCCTTGTCGTTGCTCTGCTTGTTGCCAACGCCATCGGCCGATTGCTCTACTGCTTTGGCCCGAACCTGCGTATGCATCAGCTCTTTACGGCGATGCTTGCGCTGGGTACGTTGCCTCTTATCGACGGCACGCTTTGCATCCTTAGCGCAATCTTCGTGCTCCTTACCATTATCCTTAGAGGCACGCTTCGTGAGATTTCTATCATTCTTGTGGCAGTTTCTACGCCATTATTCGTGTGCTGCTACCTCGTCTGGCTCACGGGTGGCGACTTCCTCGGTCCCGTTGCAGAGGTTCGTACCTCGCTGCTTGCTGCCTCGCTCGACGACGTTGTAGGCTACCTCACGCTCCCGCGCCTTATCTTCGTTGGCACGCTGCTATTTCTCCAGCTATCGAGCACGATGCTGTACTTCAACAACCGCGTGTCGCTCAGTGGCAGCGTGCGTAACATTTGGTTCCTGCTCCAGCTCTCGCTCCTTGTCATCCTCGGCGCGATCCTCGGCTTGGGCATCGCCTCGCCCGCACTTATACTCGCGCTCGCCCTTGTCGTGCTGCCTATGATTCCGATGTTCTTCGTCTGCTCGGGTCAGCTCACATCCGTCATCATCTTTTTGTTCTATATTGCCACAGCCCTCGTTGCCGTTGCATAGTGCGCAGACCCAATTCTTAGACCGTAAGTCGTGTTTGAGAACATTTCCGATATGCGAATATTCTCCCGTATGTTTGCATTTCTATGCGAAACAACCGCATTTTTACCACCAGTTTATTGGGTTGTGTTATAAAATTATAGAATTTTTTTGCAAAAACTTTTGGTATTTCAAAAAAATGTTCGTATCTTTGCATTGCAAACAGGAGACAATGGGTGCACATCTCGAATAATTCTCATTAACCTAACTAACCTGAGGGAGGGCCATCTGTGAAGACGCTGCTCCCTCAATTCTTTTATTTCTTGTGGAAAGGGGTCATTTTTCTTGTGACAAGAGGTCATTCTCGGCACATTACAAAAGCGCAAACGACCAAGGGCTGTACCTCTAAGTACTATCCCGTGGCCGTTTCTTTTCTACCCCTCCCCTATAACAAGAAACTTCTCGTGATAACGCAGCATTTACCGCCACGAACAAATTATCTCGCCAATGGGCAGTGCGTCCAAGTACAGCCCGTCGCCTCGAAATAGCAGGGCGTTGTATCTGCTACCTTCTAACAAGAAATTTAGGCGTGCTATCCCGGGCGTACTATCCCGAATGTGATGTCTCACGTTGTCCGTGTATTCTATCTCGCGCCACCTTGCGTTATCCGCGGCTCACGCAGCTTTCTCTCATTGTTCTCCACCCACCACCCACTATCATCTATTTCGGGCTCGGCTCCATCACACGCTGCTCCGTAAGTTTGAGACCTTCTCTCTCCTCCGATATGAGCTCTTGTGCTTAGTGCAGAGCATCATAGAGAAAACCTTAAATCTTGATGTATAATGGTAATATAATCCAAAATTCAACTATTTGCGAAGAGGCCATTTTGAAACCCCCTCTCCGAATCCCCGAAAATCGGGGTAAAATCGCAATATGCAGATACTCAATAATATAGATATTTTGCCATAAATCGACGCTTATAATTTTGAAAATCGAATAAGAAAATACTATCGCAAAATCGTAAGTTTTCAACAAATCAGTGCGAAAAAAGTGTGTATATATATTGTAAGTGAAAAAAAATGCGTATCTTTGCGGGCAATTTCTCGCAAAAGGGAATTGAAACAATTAACAAAAATTTAAAGGACAAAAACGTTTTAAAGATGCCAACTATTCAGCAGTTAGTAAGAAACGGTCGAGTAAGCGCGGTTGAGAAGAGTAAGTCACCCGCACTCGCAGCGTGTCCTCAGCGTCGCGGAGTATGTACCCGTGTGTACACAACGACTCCCAAGAAGCCTAACTCGGCGATGCGTAAGGTTGCACGTGTAAGATTGACTAATGGCAAGGAGGTCAACGCCTACATCCCCGGCGAGGGCCACAACTTGCAGGAGCACTCAATCGTGCTCGTTCGTGGTGGT
>JAGBCY010000019.1 GCA_017937765.1 Alistipes sp. | reverse complement strand
GATTGCCGACGGTACGAGTAGGCTCTTCCTTGATATCATCAACATCAATGATGATAATCTCGGAAGCTTTGGCGGTGGCGCAACCTGCGCCATCACCATTCTTCGGAATACTTACTTTCTGATAAGCCATAATATCACAATATAACTGATGCCACGCAGGGACTGCTCTCTGGAATACGATTCTATTGCGGAGAGTCTCTACCGCAGCTATCATTTACAGGACTATTTGGATTTGTTGGAGTATGGGCTAATGGAGAGCTTCCACAGCTTGAGCCAAATAGTGCCATAGAGATACTTACAGTACGAGCTGCAGGCGGGAGTTTATTCCTGCTTACTTGGGCAATTTATAAGGCGTAGGCTATGTGGAGGAAGAGAATGATAATGGCGCAGAGACGCACAGAGATAGGTATGCCACCATCGAATGAGATATGGTATATGTCGAATGATGGACAGATAGTCGAGCCTATGGTGCAGGACTTCGGGGCTACGTATATCGACTCGATAATAGAGGATGGTATAGGTAAGATGCGCTTCGATGGTGTAGTCACCTCTGTAGGATATTATGCTTTAGGTGGTCGCTCGAACCTTACACAGATATACTTGCCAGAGGGATTGACATACATAGCCTCTCAGGCGTTGGCAGGGTGTAGCAACCTCTACAAGGTGGTATTTCCATCGACGCTGACCTCTATGGGTAGCAATGTGCTGAGCGGCTCAAATATTAGAAGAATAGAGTGCCGAGCAGTAGTACCCCCTACGCTGGCAGGTGCATTGGCCGATCTGTCCCGAAATATATATGTACCCATTGGCTCGGGCGAGGCATACAAGGCCGCTGCATATTGGGGAGATAACACTATTTTCGAAAAACGATTCTAAGCTATGGAGCAATTTATAAAAGATGGCGAGGTTAAAGCTCGCAACCAAATAGTCATACGCACAGAGGAGGAGATGATTATATGCCCTAACGATGAGACCCTTGCAGCTCACGGATGGCAGCCCTATGTGCCAATTGTCGCACCACGCACAATGTCACCATTTGAAGCCGTGCAGAACATCGTGACTAAACAGTTTAACGAGCGCAAGGACATCACCAACGATGAAGCGTTGGAGTATATGGTCATCATCCGCAAGTGGGAGAGCTATATCGGCACCACGCTCGAGGCTGGCACTATCGTAGTCCACGACGATAAGCCGTGGCGTGTGCGTCAGGCGCACCTTGTACAAGCGCAGTACCCACCATCGCTCGACACCGCGTCGCTCTACGAGGTTATCGACAAGGAGCATACGGGCGACATCGACGACCCGATTCCCTATACACCGCCGATGGAGATATTCGAGGGCAAATACTACACCGAGGGCAAAGTACTATACAAGTGTACGCGCTCAAGCGGCACGGCCCTCAGCCATAACCTCAGTGCACTGGTGGGGACGTATGTAGAATTGGTATAAATAGAAAGCTATGAAAATTATCCACAACAACATACTGCCGTTGCCAGGCTTCGGTTGTATGAACATCCTCGGGCTGGTATTCAGCCGTAAGCCCGAGAGCGAGATTAGCATCAAGACGAAGCGTCACGAGCAGACACACACCTACCAGCAGTATGAGATATTGATGGTGGCAGCCGTGGTATCACTTATCCTATGTAACATCTACTCTACGTGGTGGTACTTGCTCGGGGTGCTCGTTATCCCGTTCATAGTCTATGTCCTCGGCTTCGTAGTCGAGGCGACCATTCCGCCATACCACAATGCCAAGATATGCTTCGAGGGTAAGACGCTATGGGGGAAGATTAAGTCCGTACCCACGTGGCTCGGCAAGGTATGGATGGATGCATACTGCGACAATGCTTTCGAGCGCGAGGCGTATATGAACGACGACAACCCCGATTATCTGGCCACACGTAAGCTCTTTGGTTGGGTGTGGTACATCATCCCAAGCCGTGCGAGAAAAGATGCGTAACGTAGGGTGGACTATACTGGTGATTGGTGCTCTCCTCTCGGTATTCTTTGCTGGGAGGCTATCAACACGCGGTGGCGATGCTGCTGTGCGTGATACCATCACTATATACGACACTATGCGTTACACTGCACCACGACTGACGGCAAGCAACATCATACGCTACGACGTGAGGAGCTTGCCACGGCTGGCGATGATGCCACCTATGCCCTCGGTGCATCTGCGCGACTCGGTGACGATAGTAGACACCGTGCCGGTATATCTCCCCGTCGAGCGTGTGGAGTACCAGACAGAGCAGTATTACGCCATCGTCGAGGGCTATGACCCGAAGCTCGTACAACTGGATATATACAACGCCACAAAGGTCATCACGGAGACCATCACCAAGCGTAAACGCTGGGGCGTATCTGTCGGTATTCAAGGAGGCTATGGCATCACACCAAAGGGTATGCAACCATACGCGGGCGTGGGTGTGACCGTAGGCTACAATTTTTAGGTTAAATTATATACAAGAATGATGCAAGATTATATATTCATCTACTGGGATGACTGGATAAAGTAATCCAAATATTGGGGTACAAAGATACCCCTACCGCCTATAAAGAGTTCCACATCTATTATAGAAAAAGTGCATCCACACCACGGCAGGGGTAATACCCTAACGATGGGGATGCACTTTTATTATGATGTGGAACTTTGGCAAAGGTAAATAAAAAATGAAAAATAACAAGCGTGTACGTGAAATTTCTCAGCGCACAATCGACGACCACAACACAATACATCTAATTGATAGGCAGTTACGCCAAGAGCTCGGAGATATTTATTTTGAGCTCGGCAGGGGAAGCATCTACCGCAGGATAGCAGAACGCCTCCCCGATGGTTATAAATACTGCGCCAAGAGGATAGCGTATATCCTCAATCATACGAAGCTATCAGTTGCCGAGTAATCCTCGACAACTTGATGTGCAATAAATGCACAATGCTTAACAAGCGAGGTTTAGGCCTCGCTTTTTTCTTGCACCCTTTCTTGCACCCTTAACTATCAACATTGCTTGCAATATTGCTACTTATGTTGCAAGTTCTCTATTCTTATTATACTACAAAGCGTGACAGATTGTAACGGTTTGACGAAATTTGTCAAGACCATATCGAGCAATATCTCGAAATGGTGACAATCTATCACCAGTTGGATATTGTAGTATTTGTTGTAGTATTAGTTGTAGTCACACAAGAAAATAACCATCAAATAAGATTTCCGCATTTTAGGAAATGATGTCCGCATAATGGGAAATGTTAAGTCGTGATTCGTGCAACGAATGATGACCTTTGCAATGAGAAACAATAGTGTTTCTCGCAATATTAAACCTTATTCTATTATGTCAGAGACAAAAACTTATGTGTTTGGCGAGGGCGGTGGTAACTCGCAAAACAGCTTCGACCCCAACCTCTTGTTGGGTATGATGTTCGGCGGTGGCGGCTTCGGCGGCTTCGGCGGTGGCAATATGCTATGGCCTTTGTTCTTGCTATTAGCCTGGATGCGTAACGGCTTCGGCTTTGGTGGCTTTGGTGGTAATGGTGGCTTCTGTGGTTGCAACAACGGCTACGAGTTCCTATCGTCGCAGATTAACAACCGAGCAGGTCAGGAGTTCTTGATGCAGGCTATCGGTCGCAACGAGAACGCTATTGGTCAGTTGGCTAATATGTTCGGCTGTAAGACTGGCGAGATTCAGGCAATCCTCAATTCATTATCACAGCAGATTTGCCAGTTCAGCAACCAGACGGGCATCGGTCAGCAGCAGATTATTAACGCCCTTGAGCGTGGTGATTCTTCGTTGGCTTACCAGCTCTCACAGAACAGCTGCGACATTCGCAATGCTATTCAGGCGTGCTGCTGCGATGTTAAGGGTGCTATCAAGGATGTTGCTATTGGTCAGGAGCGCGGTTTCTCTTCTATCGCTTTCAATCAGGAGCGCAACAAGTTTGATATTGTTGCTGCTATGAACGAAAACACAGCTCGCATTCTTGAGGGTCAGCGCAACGCGGAGTTCCGCGAGCTTCAGCGTGACCTTGCCGAGCGTGACAGAGAGCTTGCCAAGAAGGATGTCATCATCAACAATGCACAGCAGACTGCAACATTCGGTCAGATGCTCACCCAGGCTACACAGCCTATCTATGCAGCCGTAGGTGCTTTGCAGAGCGACGTGGATGGCATCAAGTGTAAGTTGCCTAAGACCGTGACATTGCCATTCAATGAGGCGCAGGCTATCCCTAACTGCCTTGCATACCAGCTCCTCGGTTATCCCAACTTGGGTTTCAATAATAACGGCTTCGTATAGTCGAGAAAGGAGGTAACTATGTCAAGAACAACACCCCCTGAGGCAATACAGAGCCTCTCGGTAAATGTAACAACAACGGAGGTGCAGATTGTGTTCCCTCGTCGTCGTGGCTTTGGCATCCCCTACTTTGGAGGGTTATATGCCTACATTGCTCAGGCGATACCTACTGGAACGACAACGACACTGCCTATCGTATTCACCTCACCAGGTGGGCCATCTGTCCCAGTCGTAGGTCTTGGCGAAACGCCTATAACCGTAGCCGACATTCCTGGTACAGGTGTATATCACCTCTTCTACGAGGAGGCACGAGGCAGATTGCAACTCCTATCGCCCTACTTAGTAGGCTAAAGTAACAAAGTAATTAACCAAATGTAATATCGTATGTTTCAAGGCTTGCGAGAGAATGGCACTATATACATTCTCGACAAAACAAATATAGTCCCGAAGTTAAGTGTAGGTATCATCGAGAAGATGAGCGATGTGTACTCGCGCTATGGCACTCCGACAATGCCGATGATAAGTCAGCCAATGGATGGTGTAATAGACTTCACATTGCGCATCGGCAACGATACTGCCGAACTTAAGAAGATACCAGCAAACCAATCTGTGTGCTCTCCCGAGGGTCAGCCCAATATTGTGGTCAGCGACAACCGAGAGGCCATCTTGGCCGAGGTGGCCAATATTAAACGTCAAAGGCAAGAGGTCGTAGATGCCTACGAGCCGAGTGTAGAGGCTCTTGCAGCGTGCGAGGAAATGGAGCTTATACTAAATCCTCAGCTCGCTAAGGAGCAACAGCGAGACGAAGAGATAAACAACCTCAAGGATAAGATTGGAGGTATAGAGGACTCTATAGGTAGGATTGACGAGAAGTTAGATGCCTTCCTCCGAGCCTTGAACAACGGTACTACGAAAAACAAGAGAAACAATGAGAGTGATTGAAATCAACGAGAAGAAGCGTAATAAGCTTGCAGCGTATGCCGAGAAGATGTTGCACTATGGTGGTAAGCTGATGCAGTGTCTTGATGCACTCGACGAGGAGTCGGATATGGGTCATCGTGACGATGATAGCGGCTATCGAAAGAAGATGGGTTATCGTCGCCCAGAGCCACGTAGAAAACGCAATGATGATTGGGATGACGACTATGATGATTAGTGAATCCCCACATTAGTAATTAACCGAGGGCGGGGCTATGCCCTGCCCTTAAACCATTAAGAACTATGGCAAAGAATTGGAAAAGACCATTACAGGATTATGACCCGATCCCCGATGATATGAGGGCGTACCTGCGTAACCACGACTACTCATTCAGTAAGAAGGCGTGCGAGTGGGCGGTGTCACTGATGCGTAAGACAAATGCCAGCACGGGCAAGAGTGAGCCTATCGAGCCGTGGAATAAAGAGCAGGTGGATGACCTACTCAAGCGTTTCAACGTGCAGCTCGAGAATAACATCGGCTACAACTACGTGTATGTAGCCAATATGTTGCGTGCGGATAAGTACAAGTCGAGCATACCCGATGAGGCGCACCTCGCGCTCGGCATTAAAGATGTCATCGACGACGTAGATTGTAGCCCATACTGCGTGTTCCTTGAGTGGGTAGCGAAGATGGACGGCAACGGCGAGCCCATCGAGTGGGATGATATAAAGTAGAGAACTATGATACGGCAGATAATAACGCTCCCCAAGCACGGCGGGTGGAAGATATACGCATACTACGCCACAACGGGGTATGCTGTGGATGAGATTATGGAGCGTATGTGGGAGATTGGTGTTGATGCACAACGAGCCAAAGAAGCCTACGACAACCTCTCAAGCGGTAAGCTTAATAGCGGATTATGCTACTCAAACTATCGTCAGCGCAAGTCGGTATTCGTTGTTGCCCTCACCACCTCCCCTGCCGAGTTCTTCAACTCTTTGACCCACGAAGTGGCAGCGCACCTCTGCATACACATAGCCACGTGCCTACGCATAGATGTCAAGAGCGAGGATTATGCCTACCTTGTGGGCGACCTGTGCGGCGAGATATACCCAGCAGTCAAGCACTTGCTGTGCGACTGCGAGTGTCACAGGCACAACTCACCTAAGTATATACCGCAAAGCGTGACAAATAGTAACGACTTAGATGATGAACGATATGAATAACATACTCACGATCCTCGATGACCAGACCCCAACACATATCGTGGATGCGGTCGTGTGTGCATATAATTTGCACCGATAATTTGTTTTGTCGAGAAAATATAGTACCTTTGTCACGTTGTTGCGGTAAGGGTTCTATTCCCATACCGGTTGTTGTGCCTCGCGTTGCTATTCACGCGGGGCATCTTTTTTCTTGCCATACAGCACCCAGTCGATCACACGCCTATTTGCCTCATCCACCTTGCGCTGGTCGAAGTCGATGTATATGTCGGTGACGGTGTTACCGCCGTGGCCAAGAGCTGCGGCGATCGTCTCCTTGGGGATGTCGAGCGAGGCGGCTATCGTCGCCCACGAATGACGTGCCCAATATGTCGTGATACTTGGGTGTAACGGGTTGATTGTCTTGGCTCCCTGCTTGCCTATCTCAACTTCTCCGATAGCTTGTAGAGCTTCGTTGAGACGACGCGCGTACTGCTTGTAATTGTCGTACCTGTCGAGCGGGTCGAGCAACCAGTGTTTACCTTTGTACTTCTCAATGATAGCCAGTGCCTCGGGTTCAACCTTGACAGAATATAGGCGGTGCGTCTTGGAGCGTTGGTAGTCGATACGGCCGCCATTGATGCGCTTGAGCTTGCACAGGTCGCCGATGTTGATGCCTATGAGGAAGAACGAGAGCTTGAACATATCGAGGTATTTGTGTTGGTGCTCCTCTACGGGGTAGTCAAATAGCTCGCGCAGAGCTTCTACCGACAATGAACGCTTGGCTGTGGCCGTGCGCTTAATCTTGAACTTACGGAAAGGGTAGTGGTGTGTGATCTCATCGTCGATGGCATCGTTGAACACGGCACGTATGTTGCGCATATGTATAGACCGCGCGTTGGCCGATGGTGATGTCTTGGCGAGGAACGCATCGAAAGCGGAGAGCCACCCCTTGTCGATGTCTTCGAAGGTGAGTTGCTCACAACGCCGGTCGTAGGCATATATACGCGCGAGCGTCGCCTCGTATATTTCGCGCGTGCGCTGGTTAGGCTTGAGTTCGGCAAAGCGGCGGAAGCGGTTGATGAATAGTCGTGATGTATCAATCTCGGGTTGCGGGTCTATTGCCTGCATTATCGCGGTGCGCAACTCGGACATCTTCATAAACGATAATACGCCAGCCTCTGTGAGGCGCAGTACCTCGCTCTCGACATCGAGGATGCGACGAGCAAGAGCATTGTTGTATGTCATCCTATTCGGGTGGTTAACAACCTTGCGCGTGACGTTATCCCACTGCTCTGGCAAGAGCGATATGCCAGTTGGCAGAAGTGTTGACTTGTTGCGGTGACGGACTGATATTTTAAGCGGCGCAGGCTTATCCCATCCTGTCGCTCGGGTGTCGAGGTAGAAGCTTATTGTTGCCATAGCGGTAATAGTCGAAACCACTTGCACGGATTTTGCACGGATTTTTAAGCGGAATATGTCCGAATAGTGCGAAATTGTGCAGAATTTTGGTTTTTTTTATTGCCGAAACGGCTGTTTTTAGGGAAAATGAAAGGCGTTGAAACCGCATTGTCTGCTGATTTTCAACGCCTTAGCGGTTAGTCGGGATGACAAGATTCGAACTTGCGACAACACGCCCCCCAGACGTGTACTCTAACCGGGCTGAGCTACATCCCGAACTGGTTTGCGAGTGCAAAGATAGGAATAATTTTCCGAATAATGCAAATTAATTACAAAAAAAATGTAACTTTGTCGTATGAAAATTTTTACCAAAATACATATTATCGCTGTAATTATTTCATTATGTGTAGGTTGTGCAGGGAACGCGACGACCATAAATAATGACTTCGATAGCGTAGTTTACGAGCCCGACTATGCCACAGGCTTCTCGATTATGGCAAATGAGGAGGGTGCGACGCTCGTCCGTATCACGCGGCCGTGGCAGGGTGAAGCCCTCCAGGAGCAGACTTTGGCGATATTCCCTTCGCGCGAGATGGCCGAGGGATACGAGGGGCAATACATCGTTGGCCCTGCGCGCCGTGTTGTGTGTATGTCGACGAGCCACATTGCTATGCTCGACATCATCGGTCGTGTCGATGCGGTCGTTGGAGTATCGGGCAAGCAGTATGTTATGAACGAGGCGATTGCCGCGAACGCGAGCGTCCCGGATGTGGGCTACGACAGCAACCTCGACTACGAGACGCTCGTTATGTTGCGTCCCGACGTGGTGCTTATGTATGGCGTCACGGCAGAGAATACGGCGGTCACGTCGAAGCTGCGCGAGTTAGGAATCCCATATCTATACGTCGGCGACTACACCGAGCAGTCGCCCTTGGGTAAGGCCGAGGTGTTGGTTGCGCTGGCCGAGATTGTGGGGTGTCGGGAGCGCGGCGTGGAGGTCTTTGAGGATATCGTTGCGCGCTACGAGGCTGTTCGTGGCGAGGTGTACGAGGGCTCGAAACCAAAGGTTATGTTCAATCTGCCGTATCAGGATGTGTGGTATATGCCCTCGGATGATAGCTATATGGTGCGCCTCGTGGAGGATGCCGGCGGTGAGTATATATATAAAGGAGAGAATCCCACGGGAGGGTCGCGCGGCATAAGCCTCGAGGAGGCGTTGATGTTGGTTAATAGGGCTGACATATGGCTCAACGTCGGCCAGTGTCGCACGCTCGACGAGCTACGCGTGGCAGCTCCGCACTTTATGACAAGCGGCGTCGTTCAGCGTGGTGCGGTCTATAATAATAACTTGCGCCAGAGTCCAGCTGGGGGTAGCGACTTCTGGGAATCGGCCATCGTACATCCCGATGTTGTGCTCCGCGATATGGTCGATATTATACGTGGCGATGATGATAGCCTCTACTACCATCGTCGATTAATGTAACACGAGAGACTCAATGCAAAAGCGAGGACAGATACTCCACTCAATACTCTTCGTTACGCTTGTCGTGGCGATCGTTGCGCTTGCCATTGGCGAGCTGCTTGTGGGTACTACGCACGTGCCGTTTAGCGATGTGTGGGCGGCACTCACGGGTGGGGCTGTTGATGAGGGCGTGGCCACCATCGTGCAACGTATGCGCTTGCCTAAGGTCGTTGTCGCCATCGCGGCAGGTGCGGCACTCTCGGCCAGCGGTCTCCAGATGCAGACGCTGTTTCGTAATCCGCTTGCAGGACCCTACGTGTTGGGTATAAATTCGGGTGCGAGCCTCGGCGTGGCACTCTTCACGATGGCTATGCCTATGCTCGGCGTGGGCTCCGCCTCACTCCTTATGTCGTTTGGTCTCACGGGTATGGCGTGGATAGGCTCCGCCGCAATCCTTCTGTTGGTTATGTGGCTATCGCGTAAGATTAGGAATATCAATACGATACTTATCATCGGTATGATGCTCGGCTCGGCTATCTCGGCCATTGTCGGCATCCTGCAATATATGGGTACCGACGAGTCGTTGAAGGCCTTTGTCGTTTGGACTATGGGCTCGCTCTCGACGGTTACTATCGAGCAGTTGTACCTCCTTGTCCCCGTTGTTATTGCTGGTCTTGTGCTCTCGGTCGTGGCCATCAAGCCGCTTAATATGTTGCTCCTCGGTGAGAGCTATGCCCGCACTATGGGCCTTCAGGTTATGCGCTCGAGGATCATAATCTTCCTCTCGACGACGCTCCTCGCCGGCACCATCACGGCCTTCTGTGGCCCTGTGGGCTTTATCGGACTGGCTATGCCTCACTTGGCGCGTATGACCTTCCGCACGGCCGACCACCGCGTGCTTATGCCTGCGGCTATGCTCTGGGGTGCGGTGTCGATGCTCCTATGCTCGTTGCTGTGCGACGTTGTCGCGCGTAGTGGCGTAATGCTTCCGGTGAATACCATAACGTCGCTTTTGGGCGTGCCTATTATTATATATGTAGTAATCCGTAACCGCAACCGCCAATGATAGAACTCTGTGACATAACCCTCGCCTTTGGTGAGCGTAGGCTTATCTCGGAGGCCTCGGCGCGCTTCGAGTGCGGTAGCCTTGTGGCTCTGTTGGGTCGTAATGGTACGGGTAAGTCGACGCTGCTTAGGGCTATTGCGCGCCTCGGACGCACGCAGGCGGGGCAGATACGCATCGCGGGCGAGACGCTCGACGCTATACCTGCGGCTACGTTGGCGCGACGCATCGCCTTTGTGAATACCGAGCGTGTCGATGCCGATGCACTCAGCGTCCACGACCTTGTGGCCATCGGCCGCTCGCCCTATACCGACTGGATGGGTCGCCTCTCGGCCGATGACGAGGCTAAGGTAGAACGAGCTATGAAGGTTGCGGGCATCAGCGCGATGGCAGAGCGTAGGGTGGAGACCTTGTCGGATGGTGAGTGTCAGCGTGTTATGATCGCTCGTGCCTTAGCTCAAGATACCCCCGCAATACTCCTCGACGAGCCCACGTCGTTCCTCGACCTGCCGAATCGCTATGAGCTATGTACGCTGCTTCGACGCCTTGCGCACGAGGAGTCGAAGTGTGTAATCTTCTCGACGCACGAGCTCGATATCGCGTTGTCGCTTGCCGATAGCATCGCCCTTGTCGATACGCCAAATCTCGTCCATCTACCCACTGCTGAGATGGTCTCTTCGGGCCATATCGAGCGACTGTTTAGTAGCGAATACGTTAGGTTTGACTCCGCAGCGGGCTCTATCAAGGTGTGCCGGTAGTGACTCGCTTATAGACTTTTAGTTGTACACTGTTTCTTGCCAAAAAACTATTTCGTGAGATGTGGTAGATGCCGTGAAGATGGGTGAATTGCCCGAGAATGTACGGCGTTTTTTCTCGATGAGACTGCGCGGAAATATATTTTTTTCGTAATTCCTTTGGCTATGTTATTTTTTTTGCGTACCTTCGCACCGCTAAATTGCTCTATGGACTGAGCATTAGTGGATTGGCCCGTTCGTCTATCGGTTAGGACGCAAGATTTTCATTCTTGAAAGAGGAGTTCGACTCTCCTACGGGCTGCACTTGGCGCGTCGCGCTTAAATGGCGTGGTGCGTGCGGTTACGATGATTTTTAGGAGCGGGCCACGGTGCCTATCCGAAAGCGGCTACGGCCGTCTTGAGTGCTGGTCGACAGGCACTTATAACGATGTCGGCAAAGAAAACGAACGCATAAAAGTAAAAATACAAAAAACTAAAAAGCTATGGCAAATCACAAGTCATCGAAGAAGAGAATTCGTCAGACAGTAACAAAGCGCGCTCACAACCGCCTTTATCACAAGACCGCACGTAACGCTGTAAAGGCTTTGCGTCACACTACTGAGCGCAGCGCAGCTGAGGCACTTCTGCCTAAGGTAAGCTCAATGTTGGATAAGCTCGCTAAGCACAACATTATCCACAAGAACAAGGCTGGTAACCTTAAGAGCTCGCTTGCATTGCACGTTAACGCATTGTAATTTAGCGTCCGACACCAAAGTAATAGGGAGAGAATCAACGATTCTCTCCCTATTATTTTACCGGTAGTGATGAGTACTGATGCAAAAAGTGTTAACGAGGTAAAAAGTGACACTTATCGGTCGGGGCAGGGCGGTTGATGCTTCGCTGGCCAGGGTCGCTCCGTGTCGTACAAGGTCGTACGGGGTCAGGCTGCACCCGGCCCAGAGAGGCTGCGCGCTGTCGCTACATCTTGATGATATTCTGAATGCCCATATTCTCGACCTGCTGAATCAGCTCGTCGTTGTTATCCGACACCACAAGGAGCTTATCGCCCGGACGTAGCTCGGTCTTGCCCTTCGGCACGAAGTAGTTGTCGCCACGGCATACCATAACGACGAGCGTATGGCCCGGAAGGCTGATGTCCTTGAGCGTATTGCCATTCTTGATCATAGCCTTATTTACCTCTATCTCAGAGAATTCGCTACGTATCTGGTCGGGCACGGTGAGCTTAAACGTGGGCTCCTTCTCCTCGAACGAGAGGCCTAACCAGTTGGCCATCGAGCTCACGGTGTTACCCTGCACAAGGAGCGAAATGATGGTCACAAGGAAGACGACGTTGAACAGGTAGTCGGCATTGGCAACGTTGTGCGTAAGAGGGTAGAGTGCGAAGATGATAGGCACGGCACCACGGAGTCCCACCCACGAGACATAGAGGCGTGCCTTTGTAGTAAACTTACGGAACGGAAGCATACATACGGCAGTGGATACGGGGCGTGCGACGAAGATCATAAACAGACCGACGGCCAGACCCATATACAATACATCGGGGTCGAGCAGGTCCTGAACGTCGACGATGAGGCCGAGGATGAGGAACAAAACGATCTGCAACAACCACGTGAAACTGTCGAAGAAGGTGCGCAACATATTGCGATGAACGATGCGCAGGTTGCCAACAACGAGACCCGCGATATATACCGCGAGGTAGCCGTTGCCGTAGGCTATCGTTGTGAACGAGAAGGTGAAGAATGCGCAGGCCAGTAGCAATACCGAATAGAGCGACGGGTTGCTGCGTATGTTGATGCGGTTGATGACCCACACCGTCGCACGACCGAAGCCGTAGCCGAGGCCGGCACCCACGATCATCTGAATAAGGAAGGTGCTGATGGCCTCACCCCAGTCGAGGTCGGCACCACCCGAGACGATGCCCACGAGCACTACGGTGAGGATATATGCCATCGGGTCGTTACTACCACTCTCAAGCTCCAGTAGCGGGCGTATGTTCTCCTGTAATCCCTGCTTCTTGGTTCTGAGAATCGAGAATACCGACGCCGAGTCGGTTGATGACATTGTGGCGGCAAGCAACATTGCCAGCGGGAATGTCATCTCGACACTGAGGTTTAGTAGTGGGGCAACGAGGAATATGAAGCTCGCGACGATAACTGCCGTGAGGATGACACCCAGCGTGGCCATAACCACGCCGGGGGCCATTACCGGTCGTATATCGGAAAACTTTGTGTCCATACCGCCCGAGAAGAGGATGATGCAGAGTGCTACCATACCGATAAACTCGGCAAGATCCATCGAGTCGAACAGCACGAAGTCGTTGTAGCCGAAGAGCATACCCACGCCAAGGAACAGCAATAGGGCGGGGGAACCAAGACGATAGGCCGCCTTACCAGCAAGCACGGCGACGAAGAGCAACAGGGCTCCTACAAGGAGAAAGTTTTCGTTGAGCATATCTTATTATAAATTTTATCTCTGTTATATTGCGACCGGTATCTCGCGGGTCGCAACTACTTGCTGTGGGTTACAACCTTAACCTCACCAATCAGGCGGTAGCCAAACTCAGCATACTCGTAGATGCCATAAGCCTCGATGCTACGATCCTTTGTCCAGCACTCTACGAGGGTGATGGCTGCAACGTTACCATTGGGCAGGGCGTCGATTGCCCCCTTATCGCCACGCGATATTGCGCGCTGAAGCTCCGAAAGTTGTGCACGGTCGTAGTATCGCTCGCGACTCTGGAAGTAACCCTTCGAGGGTGTGTGGTAGGGCGTGCGGTCGTCGCTCGAGCGGCGCACTAACGCAACGATGGCTCCGTAGAGCAACATAGCTACACCTACAACCATTAGGGTCATACCCACGGCTCCCGACTTATCGTCGAGGACTACAACGTTAACTACCAAAAGAGCTGCACCAATGAGTGCTGCGACAACGGGACCACAAATCGGCTGGCGACGGGGCTCCACAACACCGCCGGGCAAGGCGTAAAGTGCCTTGCAAATATCTTGTTTAATCATAAGTTTGTTTATGTATTTAGTTGGTTATAAATGGTTTACATAGCGATCGGCGAGTGCGCCTATCGCATCGGGTAAGCACCTCGTATATGTGCTCACACACGGGTAATCCTCCCAGCTAAATAATCAATCTCATCAGGCGATTCAGGTAGTAGATTCGCGCGAGAGATACAAACAATATTTTATGGTTATACAATCCGTAACGAGATGCGGCCGTCGTCGTGTCGATCGAACTTACGGCCTTTGAGTACTGGAACATACGCTCCGCGGAGATGGAGGTCCTCGATAGCGTGCGGATGATGGGCACGACATTCGGCACGGTTACCGTCGTGGGGGCTGTTGAGAGTACCGTGCTGCTGCTCGCACTAAAGGCGGGCTCGTCGCTTTCGGGAGCGTGGCTCTCGGCCTTCTCGGACACTGCGGAGTGGGTACTGCACATCTCCGTGTCGAGCACACTGCTACTTGCCGTGGCGGGTAGCAATAGCGTGCCGAGGAGAATTAGAAGCACGGTGTGTATGTGTCTCAGTAGTGTCATTGTGCCACAAAGGTATAGGTTATTGTTCCGCGGTGCGACGCAGGTGCCGAGCCGTCGATGCGAAACAGCGTGCGCTTATGACGTGCGGCGGCCAAAGCCTGGTCGTTAAGTTCGGGATTTGTCGATGATTGGATACGTGCCGAGGTCACCTCACCATTGCGGTTGAGCCATACGTCGACGACAACAACGCCGCCGCTCTTCGTACGATAGGCCGGCACGTAGAGGTCGCGGTGGTGACGTACGGGTTCGGTGAAGCTGTACGCCACGGTCACGGCTCCCGAGAATTTACCCTTCTCGCCAGTGCCCGTTCCCGCGCCTGAGCCTCCGCCCGCACCGCGCTCGCCGATACCCTGAGCCTCGCGCACGCCGCTCTCATAGTCGCCACGGTTGGTGGCCATATCGGCGGCAACCTTATCCATCATCTGCTGCATATCACTGTCGTAGGCGAGCTGCTCCTTCGAGCCAGCAGCGTCGGCAGCGTCGTTAGACTGGAGGTTTTGCACGCGCTCGACGGCGGCAAGGCGGCGGTTGATCTCCTCCTGCACGCGGTCGCGCTCCTGCCTGAGACGCTCCACCTCCTCGACCGAGGGTTCATCCGCAACATACTCGATGATGTACTCCACGGGACGAATATCGACGTTGTAGCGCGCTGTGGCAAGCACTGCACCTCCGAACATAAATACGGCTATGACCACAAGGAGTCCCACGCGGTGGCTGTATAGCCACTCGCCGAGACTCTCCGCACGGGTATCTCCGAGGTCGACATAAGGGCGTCGTCGCTCGGGGCGTCGAGCTATGTTTCCCTTCGATGTGGGATGTTCGATTCTTCCTTTGGACATAGTCTGTGTAATATTCCGAGCAAAAATAGTGATTTTTTTTAAATTTTTTAGTATATTTGTGCCATTAAATTATTTATGTTGAAAGAAAACCTAAAATTTTTTCGATATGGCAACAAAACAGAGAACGCTTGCCCAGACAATTGAGTTCGAGGGTAAGGGTCTACACACTGGCCTTCAGGTGAGAATGACGGTTAATCCGGCGGATGAGAACCACGGCATTACGTTTCGCCGTGTGGATGTAGAGGGTGAGCCCGAGGTACCAGCTCTTTGTGAGTATGTCACCGACACGTCGCGTGGTACGACAATCGAGAAGGGTGCAGCTAAGGTGAGCACCATCGAGCATATTATGTCAGCGTTGTGGACTCTCGGCGTGGATAACGCTACGATCGACATCAATGCCCCCGAGACCCCGATTATGGATGGCTCGGCTAAGGAGTATGCCGCTCGCATCGCTGAGGTGGGTACCGTTGAGCAGAGTGCCGAGCGTAAGTACTTCGAGGTGACCGAGAAGCAGGTCTACACACTCCCCGAAAAGGGCGTGGCTATCGTGCTCTATCCCGATGATGAGTTCTCCGTATCGGTGCACGTCGACTATAACTCGAAGGTGGTGGGTAACCAGTATGCTGTATATAACGCTGAGACCGACTACGCCTCGAACATAGCTATGTGCCGTACGTTCGTATTCCTCCACGAGTTGGAGCCGCTGATGAATATGAACCTCATCAAGGGTGGTGACTTGGATAACGCTATCGTCGTTGTGGAGAATCCCGTTTCGGATGAGCAGCTCGACCACCTCAAGAAGATATTTCAGAAGGACGACATCCGTATCACGGGTGGATATCTGAATAACCAGCAGCTCCGTGCAAACAACGAGCTTGCCCGCCATAAGCTCCTCGACGTGCTTGGCGACTTCGCGCTCCTCGGTATGCGTATCAAGGGCCGCGTGTGGGCTACACGTCCCGGCCACTTCGCCAACACGGAGTTTATGAAGGAGCTCTCGCGCGTGATTCGTCGTAGCGGCGATCGCCCGATGTTTAAGTATAGCGCAAAGGAGCAGCCACTGATGGACATCAACGCCATCAAGGGTCTCCTGCCTCACCGTCCTCCCTTCTTGCTCGTCGACCGCGTGTTCTATATGGAGGGTAACGATATCGCCGGTATCAAGAACGTTACGATGAACGAGCCCTTCTTCGTGGGTCACTTCCCCGAGGAGCCCGTTATGCCTGGCGTGCTTATCATCGAGGCTTTGGCGCAGTGCTGTGGTATCCTTGTGCTCAATCAGGTTGAGGACCCCGAGCATTACAGCACCTACTTCCTCAAGGCCGATGGCGTGAAGTGGAAGCGTAAGGTTGTACCGGGCGACACGTTGCAGCTCGAGTGCCATATCACCGATATGCGTCGCGGTATTGTCACGGCAGAGTGTAAGGCGTTCGTGGGTGGTCAGCTCGCGTGCGAGGCTATCCTCACGGCACAGATCGCTAAGAACCGTTAACGAAGTAATACACAAATAATTATAACTTTATGATTAGTAACTTAGCATACGTTCATCCCGATGCAAAGATTGGTAAGAACGTTACTATTGAACCCTTTGCTTATATCGAGGGCGATGTGGTTATCGGCGATGACTGCTGGATCGGTCCCCACGCCATCATCTACGATGGTGCGCGTCTGGGTAAGGGCAACAAGGTGCACCCTGGTGCTTGCATCGCCTGCCTGCCGCAGGACTTGAAATTCGCCGGCGAGAAGACTACCGCTGTTATTGGTGACTATAACGATATCCGCGAGTGTGTGACTATCGCACGTGGTACTGCTTCGCGAGGCACTACCATCGTTGGCGACCACAACCTCCTTATGGCCTACGTTCACGTTGCTCACGACGACGTTGTCGGCAGCCACTGTGTATTTGCTAACCGCTTGTCGTTGGCTGGCGAGGTTGAGGTTGGTGACTGGGTGGTTATCGGTGGCCACGCTGCCATCCACCAGTGGGTGCACATCGGCGACCACGCTATGGTTCAGGGTGGCGCACTCGTCACGCAGGACATCCCACCATATATTATAGCTACCAACGGCGAGACACACTACGCCGGATTTAATAAGGTGGGCTTGTCGCGCCGTGGCTTTACGCCCGAGCAGATCGAGTCGATACACAACACCTGCCGTGTATTGTTCCAGAGCGATCTTAACTATATGGCTGCGTGCGACAAGGCTGAGGCTGAGATCGCCGAGTCGGCCGAGCGTAACTATCTCATCGAGTTTATCCGCAACTCGAAGCGAGGTGTTATCAAACCTTATGTTTCGAAGAAGTAGGGGGAGTCGTTAGCAAAACACAAGAGCCTGCCAACGTAATGTCGGCAGGCTCTTTTATGTAACTTGGCCGCGCTCCCTTGCTAACGGCAGCCTCGGCGCGGTTAGTCGATAAGGGCATCGAGACGGTTGTAGATGCTCTCGCGCAGCCTACGAAGTTCAGCGATAGTCGTCCTATTCTTCGACTTCACGAAGTTGCAAGAGCCCTTAAACTTCTGCCACAGACGCATATAGTTCCATACGAGGATAAACATAAACGGGAAGGCTACGAAGTATCCTAACGCCCACCAGAAGCCGGCGAAGATCCACAAAAGGATGGTGGGTATAAGCTGGCATATGGGCACCGATACGAAGGCACTCACAGCGACGTTGAACGAGCTGAGGAACATCTGGTCCTTGATGAGTATCTTGGTGAATATGCGCGGGATGATAAAGAGCAAGCCCGTGGGAATAATCGAGATAAGGAATAGTGGCAACAGCAGCAACAATCCCAAACCGCGGAGGATGGGAGCCTCGACGCCGGGGTTGTGGATGAATAGCCAGTCGCGGACACCCAGACGCTTGCACTCGGCCTCGAGGTGTGCCGTGTCGCGGTAGATCTCGGCCATCTGCTCGGGCTGCTCGTCGGTGAGCTTCTGGAGCTCGTTTACCAGCTGCTGGTCGCTACGCAGGCGCGAGGGCAGGTAGCGGAACTTGAAGCCGTGGGTCATAGCGTAGCGACGACCGTAGCCCGTCTCGCGGAGGTAGTCGATCTGCTCGTAGTTGTCGAGGTCGGCAATGTGGAGCATCATCTCCTGAATCTTCGAGCGTACGAGCTCGTTGATCTCCACCATTGTCTCGCGCGGCGACTGCTGATAACGCTCGTAGTAGGGTTTCAGCGAGATAGGCTCACCGAACTTGATGAGCATATCGGTGCGCGCGTGGAAGTAGTTGGAGTAGTGGTTGCACGAGGGGAGAATCATAACATCCTCCTTGAAGCCCATCTTCTCGGCAGCACCAAAGGCGATGCGCAGGTAGCCGATCTTGAAGGTGCCGAGCCAACGTTTATCCTGGTGGTCAGCCTCGGGGTAGAGCATCACGGTCTCGCCATCGGTGAGAGCCTGGCCCGCTGCGTCGAGCGTAGCTTGATTATTATTGATGGCACCGAATCCCTCGTGGCTCATACGGTATGCCGGCAGAAGGCCCATAGCGCGGAGTGCACGGTTGAACACGGGGTTCTTGAATACGTTGGCGCGCGCAAGGAAGTTCATACGCCTATCCGTGAGGTTGAGGCATACGCATAGCGGGTCGTTCAAGCAGTTCTGGTGGTTTGATACCACGACCACGGGGGTTCCGTTGATAGGTACGTTCTCGATGCCTACGATATGCTCCTTGCGGAAATAGAGTCCTGAGTTTATATACTGCAGATAGACTCGAAAAGCCTTGAGAAAAAGTGAATGATCTCTGGGTTTTAGGTTTCTCTTCATATATCTCACCACTACTGTCCCATTAAAATTTGGGGATGTTCTTTGAAATTATTGAAATATAGTTAGTTGCAGAGATTTTTCGGGCGCAACGATTTGAAATTATAAATTTGCAGTCATATAACTATTGACAGCAATGAATAAGGACAAAT